>JAZNSX010000027.1:0-2853 GCA_045591425.1 Acutalibacteraceae bacterium
ATCGTTAAGAAGACTTTGGACGGCGTAAAGATTTTGGGTAATGGCGAAATTTCGAAGAAGCTCACCGTTCAGGCAAATGCTTTTTCAGATAGCGCTAAATCAAAGATCGAAGCTGCCGGAGGAAAGGCAGAGGTGATCTAACGTGCTTCAGACAATCGTTAATGCATGGAAAATCGCTGACCTGAGAAAAAAGATGCTGTTCACAGCTCTTATCGTTCTGATTTTCAGAATCGGTTCAGCAATCCCTGTTCCTTTCACTAACATTGGCGAGGCCGGAATCATTTCCGACCCCAATGCAGGCACATTCATGAACTATCTTGCTATGATGACCGGTGATGCATTCACATACGGAACAATTTTCGCTATGTCAATCACACCCTATATCAACAGCTCGATTATCATGCAGCTGCTCGCAGTTGCAATTCCCGCCCTTGAAAGACTTCAGAAGGAAGGCGAGGAAGGCCGCAAGAAGATTGCTTCCATCACTCGCTTCGTAACAATCGCTCTCGGTGTTCTCCAGAGTACTGCTTACTACTTCTATCTTCGCGCACAGGGTTACCTTGTAGAAAGCGCTCAGGGCAAGGGCTTTGCATCAGTTTTCGCAGCATTCGTTATCATCCTTTGCTTCACCGCAGGTACCGCACTTATCATGTGGCTCGGTGAACGCATTAACGAAAAGGGTATCGGCAACGGTATTTCAATTATCCTCTTTGCCGGTATCGTTTCAAGAATCCCCACTCTTATAGCAACACTTTTCGGCAAGGATGCAGGCGGCTACTTCTGGAGAGGCGGTCCCTACTACTTCCTCGCTCCCTTTGTTGCAGTTCTTCTCATTCTCATGATTGCATTCATCGTTTGGATGGATAACGCAGAGAGAAGAATTCCCGTTCAGTATGCCAAGAGAGTTGTCGGCAGAAAGATGTATGGCGGCCAGAGCACACATATTCCCGTAAAGGTTAATATGTCAGGCGTTATGCCCGTTATCTTCGCTTCCTCAATTCTTTCACTTCCTCCCACAATCCAGATGTTTGTTGCATCCAAGATTGAAGAGAACAGCGGCTGGAACACCTTCTTTAAGATTTTTACCGCTGAACACTGGGCATACGCAATCATTTATTTCGTATTCATCATTGCTTTCGCATATTTCTATGCAAGCATTCAGTACAACCCCATTGAAATGTCCAAGAATATCCGCGATAACGGCGGCTCAATCCCCGGCATTCGTCCCGGCGAGCCCACATCGAGATATATCGGCAAGGTTATTAACAGAATGACACTTCTCGGTGCTCTTCTTCTGAGCGTTGTTGCTCTCCTTCCGATTCTCTTTTCGCAGATTTCAACCTTCTTCCTCAACATGTGGCAGGAAGGCGCATCAATGAACGTTTCACTCGGCGGTACATCAATCATCATTCTCGTTGGTGTTGCACTTGAAACAGTTAAGCAGCTCGAGAGCCAGATGATGATGCGTCACTATAAGGGCTTCCTTGATTAATAAGCCCTTGGCAGACCTTCGGGTCTGCGCTTAACGGAGGATTAGCATGATAGTGCTCAAAACAACAAGAGAACTCAGCCTTATGAAAGAGGCATGTGTTATCGCTGCAGGAGCATTAAAGGCAGCGGGTGCGGCGGTTGAGCCCGGTGTAACAACCGAGGAGATTAACCGTATCGCCCATAACTTTATAACGAAGAGCGGAGCAATCCCCACCTTCAAGGGTTATAACGGATACCCTGCTGCCACATGCATTTCCATAAACGATGAGGTTATTCACGGCATTCCGAGCAAAAAGCGCATCATCAAAGCGGGCGATATTGTCAGCATCGATGTCGGCGCAACCTTCAACGGCTATGTCGGCGATAATGCCGCCACTTTTGCGGCGGGCGATATTTCGCCCGAAGCTCAGCGGCTGTGCGACGCAACCCGCGAGAGCCTTTACGAAGGCATCAAGGCGGCTGTCGCAGGCGGCAGACTCGGAGACATCGGCTCAACAATCCAAAGGTATTGTGAGGAAAGAGGCTTTTCGGTGGTTCGTGAATTCACGGGCCACGGAGTCGGAAAGCAGATGCATGAAGACCCCAGCGTACCGAATTTCGGCACACCCGGACGCGGTGTGCGCCTGCTACCGGGCATGACCATTGCCATTGAGCCCATGATAAATATGGGCGGTGCAGGAATCAGGCAGTTGCCTGACGGATGGACTATCAAAACAAGAGACGGCTCGCTTTCCGCCCATTTTGAGCACACGGTAGCTATTACTTCAAACGGTCCCGTGATTCTCACTCAGATTTAAGGTGAGAGAAATGCTTGAAAAAGGAACGGTAATAAGATCGTTGGCAGGCAGAGATAAGGATAAGCTTCTTGCGGTTATGCAGGCAAGCGAAAACCGAGTGACCGTCTGCGACGGAAAAGAACGACCCATTGATAGACCGAAAAGCAAGAATATTCGCCATGTTGAGTGCATCGGTGCTTCCGTTACGGAAGCTGAAATGAGCACCAACAGAGCTTTGAAAAAGGCTCTTGCGCGATTAAATGCAGAAATTAACGGCAACACTTAGGAGGTTATTATGTCTAAGCAGGACATGATCGAGATTGAAGGTACGGTAGTAGAATCATTACCCAACGCAACCTTCCAGGTTGAGTTGGAAAACGGACACAGAATATTGGCTCACATTTCCGGCAAGCTTCGTATGAACTATATCAAGATTCTTCCCGGTGATAAAGTGACGGTCGAAATGTCGCCATACGACCTCACCAAGGGCCGCATAACATGGCGTTCTAAGTAAGTTCAAGGAGGTATTCTAATATGAAAGTCAGACCTTCTGTCAAGAAAATTTGCGAAAAGTGCAAAGTTATTA
>JAZNSX010000028.1:0-30622 GCA_045591425.1 Acutalibacteraceae bacterium
GCAGAAAAGTTTGCAGCTATCGTTGCAGCAGCTTCAAAATAATTATAACAGCATCGGGGGTCGGTTTCCGACCCCCGCATTACCGTAGCCAACGGTCTTGCCCCTTCCGATTGAATGCGGAACACTCAAGAGTGTTCCCTACACATCAAAACCGAAAGGAATGTTTATTATGAGCAAAAAACCCGTTCTTCTTTGCATAATGGACGGATTCGGCAGAAACGACAGCGATTACGGCAATGCAATCGCTGCGGCAAAAACTCCGAACCTTGATAAGATAATGGCTGAAAACCCCATGACATATATCGGCGCATCGGGCATGGACGTCGGTCTGCCCGACGGTCAGATGGGTAACAGCGAGGTTGGCCACACCAACATCGGCGCAGGCAGAGTTGTTTATCAGGAGCTTACAAGAATCACAAAGTCAATCAATGACGGCGATTTCTTTGAAAACGAAGCTCTTGTCGGCGCAATGGAAAACTGCAAAAAGAATAATTCCGCCCTTCATCTTATGGGTCTTCTTTCCGACGGCGGTGTTGACAGCCACAACACTCACCTTTACGGACTTCTTGAGCTTGCAAAGCGTAACGGACTTGAAAAGGTGTTCATCCATTGTCTCATGGACGGCAGAGATGTTTCTCCCACATCGGGCAAAGACTTCCTTGCAGAGCTTTATAAAAAGTGTGCCGAAATCGGTGTCGGGGAAATTGCAACCGTTGAAGGCAGATATTATGCAATGGACAGAGAAAGAAAGTTCGACAGAGTTGAAAAAACTTATGTTGCAATGACAAAGCTCGAAGGTCCTAAGTTTACCTGCGCTTGCGAAATGGCTGAAAAGTCATATGCAGACGGTATCACCGATGAATTCATTGTTCCCTGCGTAAGCGAAAAGGCTGAAGCTGTTAAAGACGGCGACAGCGTTATTTTCTTCAACTTCCGTCCTGACAGAGCAAGAGAAATCACAAGAGCTTTTGTTGACCCCGCATTTGACGGATTTGTAAGAGATAAGAAGCTTGACCTTTACTATGTCTGCATGACTCAGTATGAGGCAGAAATGCCTAATGTTGAGGTTGCTTATAAGCCTCAGAGAATTGATATGCCTATCGGTGAAGTTTTCAGCAAGCAGGGTATGAAGCAGCTCAGAATTGCCGAATTCACAAAGTATGCACACGTTACATTCTTCCTCAACGGCGGCGAAGAAACCGTTTATGAGGGTGAGGACAGAATCCTTATCGATTCTCCCAATGTTGCAACCTATGATATGCAGCCCGAAATGAGCGCATATATCGTTACCGATACTCTTCTTGAGAAAATCGAAGCAGATATGTATGACGCAATTGTTCTCAACTACGCAAACTGCGACATGGTTGGTCACACAGGCGTGTTTGAAGCGGCTGTTGCAGCGGTTGAAGCTGTCGATACCTGCGTCGGCAAGATTTGCGATGCTGTTGCTGCAAAGGGCGGCGTTATGCTTATCACTGCTGACCACGGCAATGCAGACAAGATGTATGAGCCTGACGGTTCACCCTTCACCGCTCACACAACAAATCCCGTTCCCTTCGTTGTTGTCGGTCACGACTGCAAGCTGAAGGAAAACGGCGGCAAGCTCTGCGATATCGCTCCCACAATGCTTGATATTATGGGCATCGAGCAGCCCGCTCAGATGACAGGCGAGTCACTGCTTGTTAAATAAATTTTTCCAAGTATAAAAATTAATCACCCTGCAACACTTTTTAGTGAAGGCAGGGTGATTTTTTGTCGGTTAAAAGAAGAAAATTTATCAGAACGGTATCCTATCTTGTGGCGATTTCGGTTGTTTTAGCGGCATCGGGTTATTTTTCGCAAAGGGCGAAGGCAGAATATGAGGAAGTTTTAGGCAAGGTACGTCTTACGAACCTGACATCGCTTTGCGCATATGCGCGCGATGCGGCAAGCGGTTTGCGTGTGCTTGCCGTTTCTTCGGGGGAATCGTCGGCAGACAGCATGGCTCATGTCAGAGCAAACGCGATGGGCGCCGTGGGTTGTCTGAACGCGTTTGACAGCGCAAATGTTGAGAATATGAGCGAGTTTTTCGGCGGAATCCACAGTTTTGCAGAGAGGTTTTCGGGCAGCAAAGAGGAGAGAGAAGCGGCTGTCAGACTTTCGGGCTATGCCGAGGAAATTTATTACCATCTTAACGATGTGGCGGCTGCTGTTATAGGCGGTCGATATTCGCTGACTGAATACGGCAGTCCGTATTCAAAAGAAGAATTGCCTTATTTCGAGAACTTCATTGATTATTCAAACGGAAACGAAGCTGAGCTTTTCGGGCTTGTTTCATCTGCATCGGCAAGGGAAAAAACGGGCACTTTTTTGAGCGGAGAACGTAAAATACCGCCCGAAAATGCGCGCAAAAAAGCAAAAGAAATAATCGGAATAAAGGAAGTCTTATGGCGGATATCGGAAAATCAGCGCGAGGGAACGGAGTTTTATGCGTTAAAATACGGAGATATTGAAGTTGATGTTTGCAAGGCGGGCGGTGTTCTGTGCCGTCTTATAAATCCTTTGCCCTGCGCCGCAGCTATTTATTCGCTTGAAGATGCTGAGGAAAAAGCTTCAGATTTTCTGCGAAAACAAGGATATCGTGATATGGTTAAAGTCAGCGGAGAGCAAAGCGAATTTGCTGCCCGCTTTTCTTTTGTTCCGAAGGTGAACGGAATTCTGAATTTAACCGCACCGGTTGAAATTTCAGTTTGTCTTGCAAGCGGCGGAATAACAGGCTTCAATTCCTTCGGATACATCAAGAATCACCATTCGGATTTGAATTTTGCATTCGGCAATCCCGATTTAAGCAGAGCTTTAACAAACGGTCTTATTTTGGAAAAGGTTTTGCCGTGTTTTGCGCAGGCGGGCGGCAGACAGAGATATATTTATCTTGCGGTGTGTACTTTTGAAAGTGATAAGGTGTTGGTTTATATAGATGCGGCAAGTTTTGAGGTTTTGAAAACAGAGATAAAATAAAAACTTTACCTGAGTGAAAAAGTGTGATATTATAATAAAAAAGAACTAAGGAGGCAATAAAAATGAAAAAAGCAATTAAGTTTTTTGCTGTTGTAATGGCTCTTATCATGCTTGTGCAGGCTTCGCTTCTTTCGGCGGGCGCATTTGATGATCATTCGATGACACAGGAAGAATGGAACAGACATTACGAGGATTTGCGTGATGAAAACACTCTGCCTACTCTTTGTGTCGGTGCAGATGAAACTCAGCTCAATATCACATGGCACGCCGCAAAGGATAAGGCTCAGGCAAAGGTTAAGCTTGCAAAAAACAAGGCGATGACCGATGCTGTTATTTTTGAGGGCGAAACCGTTGCTGCCGAAAATGACGAGCAGCTTGTTTGCAGGGTTACAATGAAGGGCGTCGAAGAAAACACAACCTATTATTATCAGTGGTATACCGAAAACGGTTGGAGCGATGCAAAAAAATATGAGTCAAAGGGCTTTGATGAATTCAAAATGCTTCTTGTCGGCGACATTCAGATTGGCGGTCAGTCGACAGACAACCCTGAGGAGCAGTCAAGAGTCGGCTATGCGTGGCAGTCCGTGCTTGACGAAGCGCTCACAAAGCATCCTGATACAAGCTTTTTGCTTTCGCCCGGCGACAACACCTCAACGGGCAAGGCTGCCGATGAGTGGCAGACACTTCTCATGCCTGAATATACAAGAAGCCTTCCTCTGGCGCTTGCAATCGGCAACCATGACAAGAAGGGCATGACATACAATTATTATACATATATGCCCAACGAGTATTTCGGCAAATACTTTGAAGGGCTTGACAGAGATTTCTGGTTCCGTTACGGTGACGTGCTTTATCTTGTTTTCGATGCTTGCTCGGGCTCTGCGGCAGATCACAGGGCAATGGCGGCGGAAGCTGTTGAAGCAAATCCCGACGCAAAGTGGAGAGTCGGCGTTATGCACCAGGGACTTTATGCTCCCGGAATTGCAATGCTTGAGCCCGAAACAAACATCCTTCTCAACGCGGTGTTCCAGCCGATTTATGAGATGTATGATCTTGATATAGTTTTCACGGGTCATACTCACATGCAGGGTCGTTCCAATTTCATCAGCGACGGCATCGTTGTCGGCAAAGCCGAGAGCGGAAAAACCTATAAAGACCCCAACGGCATTATTTATCTTAACACAAACGCATGCTGTGACCAGGGCTCCATGGATGACATGTATCTTTGGCCTTATACGGCATACGGCTTTGAAAATGCTGACATAACAACCTATTCAACAGTTGAATTCAGCGAAACAACAATGGCAATCAACACATACAGAGGCGACAACAGTGAGCTTCTTGACAGCATCACAATCGAGAAAACCAAGGGCTTTGAAAACAGACCCGTAAGCTTCTTTATCCGTAACACACTTTACAAAGCAGTTGAGCTTCTTGGTCTTGTCTATATGAAGATAGATAGTGTTGTTGTTGCCATCAGAGGCGGACATTTCTAAAAAAACATCCCTGCATCGTTTGATGCAGGGAATTTTTGTTGATATTAAAGATTGTCTGCAACCTTTTTCATAGCTTCCCAGCCTTCCTTGCTGATGGGAAGGAAGGGCTTTCTGCATGCGCCCATGTCGATGCCCATGTGTGTAAGAACTGCTTTTTCGCACTGGAAAACACCGTATTTAATCATTTCGGTAATGATTACGTTGGCTTCATTCTGGATTTCCTGAGCCTTTGCAATGCTTCCGTTATGGAATTCGTCATAAATTCTCAGGAATTTGTCGCCCATGAAGTTGTATGTGCTGCCGATTGCGCCGTCGGCACCCATTGAGAGACCGCCGAGACACATTTCGTCGAAGCCGTTGAATACGGTAACACCGTCAATCTTCTGCTTGAACTGCTGAAGCGTAAAAAGGTTAGCCGAGGTATGCTTGATACCAATGAAACGTTTATCCTCAAACATCTCTGCGGCATATTCGGCTGTGAAAGTGAAGCCGTTTCCGCCGGGGAAGTTATAAACAACCATGGGGATGCTTACGCTTGAAACGATATCGGTATAATATTGTTTGATTGCCTGAGCGGGGAAGGAATAATAGAACGGAGCAACAGCTGAAACGGCATTGTAGCCGAGGCTTTCGGCTGTTTTTGCCATGTCAATTGCGGCATCTGTTGAAATGGCTCCGCAATGGGCAATAAGAGGAACTCTGTCACCTGCGGCTTCTTTGACAATGCGGAAAACTTCCTTGCGTTCTTCGTTTGTCATAACCATGCTTTCGCCTGTGCTGCCGCCGACATAAAAGCCGTTAATGCCTTTTTCGAGGTTAAACTCAACAAGCTTTTTGAGAGAGGCTTCATTGATTGACCAATCATCCTTGAAAGGGGTCAGAAGTGCAGTAAAAATACCTTTCATGTTATTATCTCCTTATTCGTAAATGGGATATTTTTTGCAGATTTCGTTTACGCCTGCCTTGATTTTTTCTGCGCTGTTTTCAAAATCGGTTGCACAAAGATAAATATACTCTGCTATTTTGTCCATATCTTCCTCAACAAGACCTCTCGATGTAACAGCGGCGGTGCCAAGCCTGATACCGCTTGTAACGAACGGTTTCTCGGGGTCGTTGGGAATTGCGTTTTTGTTTGCGGTGATATAAACCTCGTCGAGTCTGTGCTCAAGCTCTTTGCCGGTTATGCCGAGAGAGCGAAGGTCAACAAGGATAAGGTGGTTATCCGTGCCGCCCGAAACAAGGTTAACACCTCTTGAGGTGAGACCGTTTGCGAGAGCTGCGCAGTTTTTAATTATCTGCTGCTGATATTCTTTGAATTCGGGCTTGAGTGCTTCGCCGAAGCATACTGCCTTTGCCGCAATAACGTGCATGAGCGGACCGCCCTGATTGCCGGGGAATATAGCCTTGTTAATAGCGGGAGCAAGCTCCTCTTTGCAGAGAATCAGACCGCCTCTGGGACCTCTGAGAGTTTTGTGAGTTGTTGTGGTTACAATATCTGCATGGGGAACGGGTGAGGGATGAAGACCTGCCGCAACAAGACCGGCAATGTGAGCCATGTCAACCATAAAATATGCGCCGACGGCTTTTGCAATTTTGCCGATGCGCTCAAAATCAATTGTTCTCGGATATGCCGAAGCACCGGCAACGATGAGCTTGGGTTTAACTTCGCCTGCGGTTTTTTCAAATTCGTCATAGTCGATAAAACCGTCATCGCCGACTCCGTAGGGCACAAATTTATAAAGCTTGCCGCTCGCGTTAACGGGTGAGCCGTGGGTCAGATGGCCGCCGTGAGCAAGATTCATGCCCATAACAATATCACCCGGCTGAAGAACGGCGGAATAGGCTGCCATATTTGCCTGTGCGCCCGAGTGAGGCTGCACGTTAGCCGCATCTGCGCCGAAAAGCTTCTTTGCGCGCTCAATTGCAATTGTTTCAACAACATCAACGCATTCGCAGCCGCCGTAGTATCTTTTGCCGGGGTAACCTTCGGCGTATTTGTTGGTTAAAACGCTGCCCATAGCTGCCATAACGGCGGGAGAAACGATGTTTTCGGATGCGATAAGTTCAAGATTTCTGCGCTGCCTTTTGAGCTCAGCCTGCATTGCAAGACCGACCTCTTCGTCCCAGCCGATGATGGGAGATATGGTATCGATGTAATCGGGGAACATGTGAAATGCACCTCTTTCTTTCTGATTCTTTAACTTGTCTGAAAAGGAAAACGCGAAATTCTCCATCATAAATTATAATACCACATATTTTGATAATATGTCAAACTGCATTGTTAACAAAAAAGACTTGTAATATTTAAATAAATAGGTTATACTGTATGATAAGTATAAAAAGGAGATGAACTAATGGATCCTATCAAGGTTGATTTTTCAAAGAAAGATAACGGAGGAAGAAAGGAAATAGTTATTCCTCCCGAAAAAGCACCGCTTAAAATTATTCTCAGCATTTTGTGCACTATTGTTTTTGCTGCGGTTGCATTCTATGTGATGCTCCCTGCAATCAATTTCAAGGCATATGATTTCTATCTTTACCTTGGGCTTGTTGCCGCTTCCTATGTTGTTTTCAACGGCCTTTTTGCCAATGTTATGGGCAAACCCGAATACATCCCCTTCGTTAAGAAAAGAGCAATCGTTCCCGGCATAATCATCGCCGCTCTGGTGGTTGTTGTTGCCATAGGCTATGCCGTTTCGAGCGAATTCTTCAGAGCTTCAAGCTATAGCCAGATTATTGATGTCAGAACAGACTCTAATTTCTCCGAAGAAATCGAAGAACAGAACGCAGAAAGCTTCAGTGCAATTCCCAAGCTTGACGAAGAAGCTGCCGCACAGCTTGCAACAAGAGCTCTCGGTGTTCTCGAAGAAAAGGGCTATGTTTCACAGTTTACCGTATATCCCGAGTATACTCAGATAAACTATAATGAAACCCCCGTAAGAGTTGCGCCGCTTCAGTATGCAAACATTATCAAGTGGTTTACCAACACCAAAAATGGCTTCCCCGGTTATGTTGTTATTGACATGGCTAACGAATCAACCGAGTTCGTTGAAACCGAAGAAAGCATCAGATATTCTCCTGCGGAGCATTTCAACAAGCTCCTCAAGCGTCATCTTCGCTTTGAATATCCCACATTCATGTTTGCAGATGCAACCTTTGAAATCGATGACGAAGGAAATCCCTACTGGATTTGTGCACGCCTTGATAAGACAATCGGTCTTTTCGGCGGCACTGATGTAATCGGTGCGGTTGTTGTAAAGGCTGACAGTGCAACCGGCGAAAGCGCATACTACACCGTTGATGAAATCAAAAACAGCCCCGAGCTTCAGTGGCTTGACAGAATTTATGATTCAGACCTTATCGTTCAGCAGTATAATTTCTACGGCAAGTATCAGAACGGCTTCTGGAACTCGATTCTCGGTCAGAGAGACGTTATAACAACCACCGCAAACTACAACTACATTGCCAAGGATGACGACGTATGGATGTATACGGGCGTTACTTCCGTAACCTCCGACCAGTCAATCACAGGCTTTGTTCTTGTTAATCAAAGAACCAAGGAAGCTATTTACTACAGAGTTACGGGCGGTACCGAGTATTCGGCTCAGCAGGCTGCAGAAGGTCGTGTTAAGGACCTTGGCTATGATGCAACCTTCCCGCTTCTTCTCAATATCGGCGGAGAACCCACCTATTTCCTTTCTCTTAAGGATGACAGCAACATCGTTCAGCAGTATGCTCTCATTAATGTTGCTCAGTATAATAACAACAAGATGGGTGCAACCGGCACAGACCTTTCAAAGTGTCTTGCAAGCTATGTTGCAGCACTTGAAGAAAGCGGCATCAAGGTTGATATCGACCCCGATGCTGTCGTTGACCCTTCGGCAAAGCCCTCCGATGAACCTGCAAAGGAAACTCTTACCGCAACCGGCACAATCGCCGACATCAGAACAGCGGTTATGGGCGGCGAAAGCTATTATTATATCAAGCTCGATTCAAACGCAGCTTATTTCTCAATTGCAGCATCAAAGGCTGAAACCGTTGTTATTCTCAACAAGGGCGACAGCGTAACCGTTTCATATGACGGTGAAGGTGCAATCATTGATGCGGAGTCAATCAAACTCAACTGACAGAAAGAGCCGCCGCTTATGCGGCGGCTCTTTAAGGTGGATTTATGGAATTTTACGAAAACAAACAAGAACCCGAAAAGGCGGTGCTTATAGCCGTTGACACGGGCGAATATGACTGCGAGCTTTCGCTCGATGAGCTTGAAGAGCTTGCCAAAACCGCAGGCGCCGAGGTTGTCGGCAGAATGTGGCAGAAAAGGGATAAACCCGATTCTGCGGCGTTTCTCGGCTCGGGCAGGCTTGAAGAACTTGCGGAATTCTGCGAAAATAACGAAATAGATTTGGTTATTGCAGACAGCGAGCTTTCACCCGCACAGCTTCGCAACATTGAAAAATCAACAAAGGTCAGGGTTATTGACAGAACAACCCTTATTCTCGATATATTTGCCGAAAGAGCAAGGAGCAACGAAGGCAAGCTTCAGGTTGAGCTTGCTCAGCTTCGTTATTCTCTGCCGAGGCTGACGGGGCAGGGAACAAAGCTCTCAAGGCTCGGCGGCGGCATCGGAACAAGAGGCCCCGGCGAAACCAAGCTTGAAAGCGATAAGCGCCATATCAGACGCAGAATCAAAGCTCTCGAGGATGAATTCGAGGCTCTTGAAAAAAGAAGAACTCTCGCAAGAGCAAGGCGTGAAAAAGACGGCATTGAAACCGTCGTTATCGTCGGCTATACAAACGCGGGCAAATCCACGCTCATGAATGCTCTTACGCAGGCGGGAGTGCTTGCCCAGGATAAGCTTTTTGCAACTCTTGACCCGACATCAAGAGCATTGACTCTCCCCGACGGCAGAAAGGTTATGCTTATTGATACAGTCGGATTTATCCGCAGGCTGCCGCATCATCTTGTTGAAGCCTTTAAGTCGACTCTTGAAGAAGCTGCCTGCGCAAAGGTTATTCTGAATGTCTGCGATGCTTCGGATCCCGAGTGCGGCGAGCATATAACGGTAACCAAGGAATTGCTTGAAGAGCTTGGGTGTGCGGGCAAGCCCGTCATAACCGTTTTTAACAAGTGTGACAGACCCGAAGCAAAGGATAATTTTCTTTTTGAGCATGGCGCGGTTATGATTTCCGCCCTTGAAGAAACCGGTTTTGATGAGCTGCTTGATGCAATTTCAAAGGCTCTGCCGCCCACGCGAGCTAAAGCAAAAATGCTTATTCCCTATTCCGATGGAGGCGCGGCGGCGGTTCTCCGCAAGGACAGCATTATAAATGTTGAAGAATACAGGGCTGACGGGCTATATTTTGAGCTTGTTGCGGATGTTGCCATGATTGACAGATATCAGAAATACTGTGTTTAACAGTTTGTTAATTTTTTGAGTGTTGACAATATTTGTGTATTGGTTTATAATATAAGCGCAAAATTATTTGCGCATACATATCAAAAGGGGGACTAAAAAATGAGTATTGATACCACAGGAATTCAGGAGCTTATCATGACAATCCTCAACGCAATCGTTAATTTTGACATGAAAGCAATCAATCTTGACTACCTCGGCGAGCTTCTTACTGTTATCGCACCCGTTTGGAATCCCATCTGGGCAGCAATCACAGATATGCTTGGTGAGTACATCGGTCTTTAATCAAAAAATCATTTTTTTCGGGTCTGCGAGTTTTCGCAGACCTGTTTTTTTATATTCTTATGACAAAAACTCTTTTGTTTTTCTTGATTAAAGCGTAAGTATTTGATATAATATCTTAAGTAATTTCATTTTTGTAAGATATTACCCGCGAGTGGCTTCGCGCGGTGAAAGGAATATACAGATATGTTTCAGCAGTTGATTGAATATTTCAAAGAGCGCAAGGTTCTCATTCTCGGCTTTGGCCGCGAGGGTCGTTCAACCTATGATGTTATCAGGCGCAATCTGCCCGATAAGCAAATAGGAATTGCCGATATGAGAGAAATTGAGCTTGATGACCCGAATGTTACCCTGCATTGCGGCAGCGGCTATCTTGATGCCGTTGAAAAATATGACACGGTTATCAAGACTCCCGGCATATCCTTCAGAGATGTCATGGTACCCAAGGATGTTGAAGTTACCTGCCAGACAGATTTGTTTTTGCGCTTTTCAAAGTGTGTTTGTGTGGGAGTAACGGGCACAAAGGGCAAAACAACAACCTCAACCTTGATTTATGAAATGGTGAAGCAGGCGGGAGAAAAGGTTTGCCTTATAGGCAATATGGGTATCCCCGTGCTGGATACTCTTGAAAGCGGCGATGCAAAAATTGCGGTTATCGAAATGTCATCTCATCAGCTTGAATACACAACCGCATCGCCTCATATTGCGGTTATGACAAATATTTATCCCGAGCATCTCGACCATTACAACGGCTTTTCGGGCTACGTTGCGGCAAAGATGAATATCATCCGCCATCAGACCGGCTGCGACTATTTTATATGCAATGCCGAGCAGGATTTTGATGAATATTTCAACTTTTCAAAGGCTGTGCCTTCTGTTATCAAGGTCAGCAAAAACGGTGGAAGGGGAGACGAAGCAATTATTGCGGCTGCCGCAGAAAACGAACGTCTCAAAGGAATTCACAACAGACAGAATGTCTGTGTTGCGGCAACGGTTGCAAGGTGTCTGGGTATCGGCAACGGTGATATTCTTGAGGCTGTCAGAAATTTCTCGGGAATTGAAAACAGAATGGAGCCTGTCGGTGAATATTACGGCATAAAATTTTATAACGATGCAATTGCGACCATTCCCCACGCCGTTCAGTGTGCAATCGAGGCGCTTGAAGATGTTGACACCCTGATTTTCGGCGGTATGGACAGGGGAATAGATTATGTCGGCTTTGAAAAATATCTTGAAAAGTGCAGGGTGAAAAATCTCATCGGCATGCCCGATACGGGAGTTAATATCTGCAACGCGCTTCTCGAAAGGGGCTGCACAAAGAATCTTATCATTGCTCAGACTATGGAAGAAGCCGTTGATGCCGCCTTCAGGTTCACACGCAAGGGAAAAAGCTGCCTTATGTCGCCCGCGGCTTCAAGCTATAATGTTTACAGAGATTTTGAACATAAGGGCAATCACTATAAAGAGTGTATAAAGGCATGGAAAGAATAAGCGGATATATTGCTTTTTCGTGAAGTGCTTGATACAATACTATAAACATTTATTTTAAGGAGGCAACAGAAATGCAATCAATCAAAAAGTACATCGCCGAGTTTATCGGCACCTTCGTTCTCGTTCTTTTTGCTTGTGGAACAGCCGCTGTTGTGGGCTGCTCGGCTGAGAACGGAACAGGCTATCTTCTCACAGCCCTTGCTTTTGGTCTGGTCATTGTTGCAATGGCTTATTCAATCGGCAACATTTCGGGCTGCCACATTAACCCCGCAGTTTCAATCGCAATGCTCATCAGCGGCAAGCTGAATGTCAAGGACTTCATCGGCTATGTTGTTGCTCAGTTCCTCGGCGCAACCGCAGGTGCAGCGGTTCTTATGGCTTTTGTCGGCAAGGAAAGCGGATTGGGCGCAAACGCACTTTATAATGACAGCATTGCTCTTTCAATCGTTATTGAAATCATTCTCACCTTTGTTTTTGTTATCGCTATTCTCGGCGTTACCTCAAAGGTTGAAAACAGCGCGGTTGCAGGCATCGTTATCGGTCTGTCACTTACCCTTGTTCACATTCTCGGAATTTCTTTCACCGGCACATCGGTCAACCCCGCAAGAAGCTTTGGACCCGCTCTTCTGGTTGGCGGCGATGCGCTTGCAGATGTATGGGTGTTTATCGTTGCTCCCCTTATCGGCGGCGCACTTGCAGCGATTGTTTATAAATTCCTTGCAACAGAAAAGTCCAAATAAAAATCAAAAGGCAGGGTGCGTTGAGCACTCTGCCTTTTTTGAAATAAAATTTGAAAGAAAAATCAGTCTTAAGCAACCTGATGCGAATTCTTTTTTGAAACAACCTTAAGAACGGGGTCTTCAACATAAAGAGCGCCCGCGTCTCTGGTCTGAACCTTTTTTGAATATGCCGCCGCAGCCTCTTTTGCTTTGCGTGCCTTGCGGTTGCGAAGATGGATTTTAATTGCTCTTGCGAGCTTGACCTCGAACGCAACAACCTTTTTTTCGTTGATAAAGCCTACGATAAGCAGAATAACTGCCGCAAATTCAAATATTGTTTTAATGATTTCCGCAAAAGCCATTTTAAATCCTCCTTTAAAGAACAACAAAAAACATTTGTTCTATAGGTTTATTATAGCAGGTGAACATTCGTTTGTCAATACAAATGTTCGATAAAATTTAATTTTTTATCAATTCTTTTTTTACGCTGCTATTTTACCACAATATCTATGCGGTGTCAAACAAACCGACCACAATAAGTGCTATTTAAGGCGAAACACAAAACACACCGAAAATTTTTTGCCCGCTCTCAAAACCGCAAAAAATTTTGTTTGCAATTAATCATATGCTTGTTCGGCATGTTTTATGACTGCGGTTTGTTGACCTTTGATTGAATTATAATCGATAAGCTGTACAAAAAAACGGACAGAAACCTGATTTTAGAAAAAATATCACTTTTATTGACTTTAACTTTCATAAACAATATAATATACCTAACGAGGTGATGTTATGATTTATAATGCATGGGGTTTTGTCAGACAGACGGCGGTGAGAGTTCATCTTGCTGCGGCAAAAATAATTTATAAAATCAGCGGTGGTAAACTGCCCAAATCGCTTTACTGTACAAGGGCAAATCCCGAAAAAGTTCCGACAGATGTCAAAATCATTTCTCAAAACGATTATTCAACAACGATTGCTAAGGTTGATGAAAACGGAAACATCAGGGATGATGACTTTGTTATCCTTTCAAGTACCGATTTTCACTTTGATGTTGACCATGAAATCAATACTAAGGCAACAGAATACTTTGTGCGCCATATCAAGGAAACGAAGCCCGACCTTGTTGTTTTGACCGGCGATGTTATTCTCTCAAAATATCAGCAGATTGATGCGATTCAGTTCGCTCAGATGATGGAAGAAATCGGCGTTTATTGGACTGCTGTTTTCGGCAATCATGAAACCAGAGAGGACAGGGGCTTCTACAAGTGGCTGCTTTGGAAGAGCTTTTGTGATTATGACCACTGTCTTTGTAAGTTTGGACCCGATGAGCTTTTCGGCTACGGAAATTATACGGTCAATATACTCGGCAAGGGCGGCAAGCTGTTGAAAACCTTGTTTTTCTTCGACTCGGGTCGTGATATTCTTGACAGAGACAGGAAAAAATATAACATACCCGCCGATATGTCGGGCTATGACTTCCTCAAAAAAGAACAGATTGATTTCTATAAAAACGAAACTGACAGACTTGCCGAAAAATACGGCGAAGTTAAATCGTTGATGTATATGCACATTCCGCTTCAGGAATATGCACACGCTTTCCGCCTTGACGAAAACGGCATGTATGTTCCTTCGGGTGAGTGCGAAATTCTTTACGGAGAGCAGTATGAAAGTGTCGGCAGCTCGGGCTATAACAGCGGCATGTTTGATGCAATTCTCGAAAAGGGCAGTACGCAGGCTGTTTTCAGCGGTCATGACCATGTTAACGACTGGTGCGCAATCTATAAGGGCGTTTATCTTGTCTATAACCTGCCCGGCGGATATGCGGTTTATAATCTCGGCGATAAAACCGATAAGCCCGAAAGCGAATGGGTTGAGGGCGTCACGGTAACAACGCTCCGTTCCGACGGAACTCTTGATATAAAACCCAGATATAATCGTATGTTTCTTTAATTCTTTGCGGAGGGAATTATGGTATTCTTTATTTTTGTTCTTGCAATGTTGTGCCTGCTCGAAATCAAATTCAGCTTCGGGAAGGGCTTTGACGACTATATGTCGCCCCAAAAAACAGGCGCGATAAAGGGCATCTTTGTTATCATTGTTGTTCTTTCTCATGTCAGGCAGTATGTTGACCTGAAGGGCAATCCGTTCCATGAGCCATTTCAGGAATTTATGCTGTTTCTCGGTCAGCTTATGGTTGTTATGTTTCTCTTTTATTCGGGCTACGGTGTTTTGCTCGGAATCAATAAAAAAGAGGGATATGTTAAAACCATACCGACCAAAAGAGTGCTGAAAGTTCTGCTTCATTATGACATTGCGATTCTGATATTTTATCTTGTCGGTCTTGCACTGGGTAAAGATTACCCGATAAAAAAACTTCTGCTTTCATTCATCGGTCTTGATGCTGTCGGCAACAGTGTTTGGTTCATATTTGTTATCATCATTCTTTATCTTATCACCTTTGTTTCGTTTATATTTGTTAAAAAGCGCGTTGTTCTCGGCACGGCAATAACAACCGTTCTTTCTGTTGGCGCGGTAGTCGTTTTGTTTATTCTAAAAAAGAACGAATATTGGTGGTATGATACATTGCTGTGCTATCCGCTCGGCATGTGGTTTGCGCTTGCAAAACCTTATATTGACAAAATTCTGCTGCCGAGCTTTGACAGGTGGTTTGCCTGCACGGCTGCGGCTGCGGGTGCGTTCGCTTTTCTGAATTATCTTTTCCCCATATATGATAAAAGCAGAAAGATATTCATCCCGATGGCGCTTGTTTTTGCTGTTCTCGTTGTCCTGATTTCTATGAGAGTGAGCATTAACAACGGCATTCTGCGTTGGTTCGGCAAAAGAGTTTTCGGCATATATATTCTCCAGAGAATCCCCATGATAATTCTCAGCCATTTCGGCGTGAATGACCGACCCTTCCTTTTTGCCGCGGCGTGCTTCGCGATAACTGTTGTTCTGGCAGAGATTTTTGAGCGCGCTATGGATAAGCTTGATGTTGCGCTGAAGCTCAGCAGAAAATAATGCTGTTGTGATTTTTTATATATCAAAACCTTAAATGCGTTTCATTTTTGTAACATCTAAAAAAATTGAAAAACAGAGAAAAAAATTAGTCGAAAAATCTATACAAATTTAAAAAATTGTGGTAAAGTAATGTTGTTTTTAAAATAAAAGGAGTGTTGCACTATGAAAAAGATTTACGAAGGCAAAACAAAAGACGTTTATTCGCTTGACAACGGCAATGTAATGCTTAAGTTCAAGGACGACTGCACAGGCAAGGACGGCGTTTTTGATCCCGGCGAAAACAGCGTAGGTCTTACCATTGAAGGCATCGGCAAGGCTAACCTTCAGACATCAATCCATTATTTTGAGCTTCTCAAGAATGCAGGTATCAAAACTCATTATGTAAGCGCAAACCTTGATGATGCAACAATGGAAGTTCTCCCCGGCAAGGTTTTCGGTCACGGTCTTGAAGTTATCTGCCGCCTTGTTGCAACAGGCAGCTTCATTCGCAGATACGGCGAATATATTGCAGACGGCACAGTCCTTGAGGGCGGCTATGTTGAATGCACATTCAAAAACGACGCTCTCGGCGATCCCCTCGTAACAGGTGAAGGTCTTGCAGCTCTCGGCATCATGAGCCCCGAAATGTTTGAAAGCATGAAGGCTCAGACTCTTGCAATCACAAAGATTGTTGCTGATGACCTCAAGTCAATCGGTCTTGACCTTTGGGATATCAAGTTTGAGTTTGGCTATAAC
Source organism: Acutalibacteraceae bacterium (assembly GCA_045591425.1). Taxonomy (GTDB): domain Bacteria; phylum Bacillota; class Clostridia; order Oscillospirales; family Acutalibacteraceae; genus CAG-177. The sequence continues at coordinate 16,158 of JAZNSX010000028.1, forward strand.
AACGACGAAGTTATCCTTATCGACGAAATTGCTTCGGGCAACATGCGCGTTTATAAAGACGGTAAGATTGTTGACCCCGTTGAGCTCACAAAGCTTATCAACAACAGATAACAAAAAAATAAGACGCAGGCGAAAAGCCTGCGTCTTTTATTATATCTCTGCTTCCGCAAAGCCTATGCATTCCCTGCCCTTGATCATATCCGATGTATCTCTCGCGTTGAAATAAAGGCGCAGGGTGTTTTTGTGTATGACAAGATGGCTGGCATAAACAAACTGTTTCATCCAATCGCTTCCGTTAACGGTTTGCGGTTCAACCAGAATTTTATTAAAATCAAATTTCAATCCGTCGGACGAAGTGAGAAGAATTATTGCCGAATGGCTTTTGCCGTCTTTCTCGTAAATCCCGTTCTGAATTCCGATGTATCCGTCACTTAGCTTGTAAACCTTAAGGCATCCGCTGCAAAGATTCAGATACGGGTCATTTTTGTCGGGCGATATAAGCGGATTTTCCGCTGAAACATAGCCGCAGTCAATTTCGCTGCTTTCCGCATAGCTGATGTAGGTCGGTTCGCAGAATCCGCAGTCCTTGATGAAAGTCAGCCCGCAGGAATAATAAAGGCGGTTGATACCGTTTTCTTGCAGAAGAAACGGGTTTGAAATCGACATTCCTCTGTCGCTGTTCTCATAATCCTTTGTGTTTGTGATAACAGGTCTGGGCTTTGACCAGCTCTTTAAATCGGCACTTTCGATAACATATATTTCGGATTTCCATTTAACTGCATTCACAACATTCAAAGCGTTGAAAAACAGAGGGCGGGTTCTTTCATAAAACAAATAGTATTTATCGCCGATGCGGTTGATATTCGGTCTCATTGCTCTGTTTGCAACCTTCTGCACTTTGGCGAACGATATTCCGTCGTTGCCTGAGAAATGCCAGATTCCGAAGGTTGTGTGAAAAAACATATGCCATTTGCCGTCGTGACTGTTGTCAGGTGTGAGAAGCGACGGGTCGGCAACAACAAATGAGCCGTGAAAGGGTTTCAGAATAGGATTGCTTTTGCTCATTTTAAAATCGGCATTGATTATTTGGTCGAGAGTAAGGTTCTGCAAAGAACAGCCACTTCCTTTCACATAAATACAGAAAAGAGATGCCTGAACGGCATCTCTTTTTTCTGGCGGAGAGTTAGGGATTCGAACCCTAGGTGAGTTTCCCCACACAGCATTTCGAGTGCTGCACCTTCGACCACTCGGACAACTCTCCGTATATTGAGCTTTGCTTCAAAGCTCAATTATTTTATCAAATTAAAAGGTCTTTGTCAATCGATTTTTATGATTTTATCTTATTATCAACCAAAGTATGAGATTTAATGCAAGAAAAACGAGATTGATGGCAGTGAAAACAGCAAGGTATTTGCCGGCTGAAACTTTTTCTTTTATAACGAGCTTAAACGAAATAAGGCTTGCCATCGATGCAATCAGTGTGCCGAGCCCTCCGAGATTAACGCCGATGAGCAGATTGGGTATATCCGAAGTGAATCCCGAAAGCAGAACGGCGGCTGGCACATTTGAAAAAATCTGGCTGGACAGTATTCCCGCTGCCACTTCGTTTCCGATAACGATTCTGCTCAGAAAATCGTTGACGGGAGCAATATTTTTGAGATTCCCGATGAATATAAAAAGAAATATAAAGGTCAGCAAAAGAGAATAATCAACCTTCAGAAGTGTTCGACGGTCGAAAATGAGTATGACCGCAATTGAAACGGCAAGTGTTATTTCAAATGGAACAACGCGGAAAACCGTCAGAAGCGAAAGCAGAAAGAGAGCTGAATAAACAGAACAGCGGACATAATCGGGCTTGGCTTTTTCGCTGTCGGGGGAGAAGGCTATGTTTTCTTTTTTAATAAACATAACCGAAGTGACGGTCAGAACGAGCGAAAGCGCGGCATAGGGGGATATCGTTTTGAAGAAATCACTAATGTTCATTCCGAAAGCGGAGAAAAGATATAGATTCTGCGGGTTGCCGATTGGGGTGAGCATGCTGCCGAGATTTGCGGCAACGGTTTCGAGTGTTATAAGCGGAATCATAAGATGCTTTTGACCGGAAATGTTGAGAATGATAATCGAAAACGGCACGAAGGTTATCAGTGCAACATCATTTGTGATAAGCATTGAGGAGAAAAAACACAAAAGGCTTAGTATGAGACAAAGTTTTCGGGATGTTGATGCAAACAAAAGTAGTTTTGATGCGAGGGTCTTGAAAATTCCGAGCTTGTTGAAGCCTGCCATTACTGCCATGAGGCAGAGCAGCAGCGAGAGAGTGCGAAAGTCTATGTAATCAAAATAGCCAGCATTCGGAGTGACAATAAAAGCCGAAGCGGCAGAGAGCGCAAAAGAAATTATCAGAACAATTTCATTTTTTAGGAATTTTTTTATTTTTGTCATAGTATTACCTTCATACACGGCAGTATAGTTTACAAGTTCGCAAGGATTTATTTCATTAAAAAAGCACTTAACGAAGCGTTAAGTGCTTTTTTGGAGCTACTGGTCGGACTCGAACCGACGGCCTGCGCATTACGAATGCGCTGCTCTACCAACTGAGCCACAGTAGCAGGTTTGAATTACTTTCCAATCCGCCCAATATTATAAAGTATATTTACGTATTTTTCAAGAGCTTTTTGCAGATTTTTAAGCTTAATTTCATCAAAGTAACAATTTGTCAATAAAAGCTTTACAATTTTGTTATCAAATATTACAAATCGGCTCTTGATTTAATATTAAAAATAAGGTATTCTATAGTAAGTAAAGTTTCGCAACTTTATCATTTACCTATCGGAGGAGAACATATGAAGAATGTTATTGCAATATTTATGGTTTTTGCCCTGCTCATGAGCTTTGCGGCTTGCCGCAGGCTTGACGAAAGCGGTGCTTTTGTTGTTGAGAGCAAGGTTTATGTTGTTGATGACGATGGCGTTGAGCACGATGTTCAGAGCGCCGTTAACGCAGACGGAAAAGAAGAGTTTTTCTATTATGATTCCGTAGGCAACAAGGTTGTTGTTAAGGAAAAAGACGTTGTTGTTAAAACCACAAGAGTTGCGGCAACGACAGAGGCTCTTCCTTTCAATTATGACGAGCTTTCACCCGAAGAACAGTCATTTGTTGACAGCTTCAATGACCCCAACGCTTTTGACGAATTGCTTGATTCAAGCATTGTTCAGCCCGAGCTTGAATTCTCGGAGCTTCTTCCCGAAGAAAGCTTTGAAGAGATTGAGGTTGAAATCGGCAATGACGGCAAACCGGTTCATGATGATATTAAGCAGACATATACAGAGCTTATCGAAAGCAACTCGTTCATGATGGACTTCAACATTAAAGGCAACATGAACGGCGCAGATACGGTTGTTCCGATTGTTGCAATGCGCGACGGCGACCAGGTTTATTTCAAGGTTATAATGCCGGTTGACGAAAAGGGTTCAATGGAATTCAACTGTATTATTAAGAATAAGCAGTGCTATCTTATCATTCCCAGCATGAGAGCATATCTCATTGTTCCCGCAGATACTGTCGGCGAATTTATTCCCAGCGATATTATCACAGAGAGCGAAAGCAATGTAAAATATATTAGCACCGCAGAGGTTGAATATGAAGGCGAATCGTATCTGTGTGATATTTATGAGGATCCTCAGGGCGCAACCGTTAAGTACTATTATAAAGACGGCGAGCTCAAGAGAATGGAAAATATTGTTGATGAAACAAACTCCACCATTATTGAAATCAACGAAATTTCATCTAAGGTTGATAAATCAAAGTTTAAGGTTCCCAACAATTACATCGACATGACCAAGATTATGGGAGGCAATTTTAATTTTAACAGCCTGACACAGTGATAAACTATATGAAAAAATGTGCTTTAATAACAGGTGCTTCGGGAGGAATCGGCAGCGAAATTGCTCTTCGTCTTGCTAAAGACGGCTTTTCTGTTGCCGCCTGCTATTGCTCCGATGAAAAATCTGCCCGTGAGCTTGAAAAAAAGCTTGCGCAGATCGGCGCGGAATATCGCATATATCAGCTTGATGTTTCCGACACCGAAAAAGTTAATAAAGTGTTTGCAGACGCCGCCGAGTTTTTCGGAGGCGTTTCTGTGCTTGTTAATAACGCGGGGATTGCCCAGCAAAAGCTTTTCACCGACATAACCGAGGAGGAATTTGACCGGATTACAGCGGTTAATTTCAAGGGCGTTTTCAATTGCTGTCGCTGCGCAGTGCCTTTTATGGTTAACCAAAAGGAAGGTAAAATAATCAACATTTCTTCCATGTGGGGTGTGTACGGTGCTTCGTGCGAAACCGTCTATTCTGCAACCAAGGCGGCCGTTATCGGGTTTACCAAGGCGCTTGCCAGAGAGCTTGCACCGAGCAATGTTCAGGTTAACTGTGTCGCTCCCGGAGCTGTTGATACCAAGATGAACTCAAATCTTTCGGATGCAGATAAAAAAGCTTTTGCCCAGGAAATACCGATGGGTCGTTTCGGCACTGCGGCAGAAATTGCAGGCGTTGTTTCATTCCTTGCAAGTGAAGATTCAAATTATGTTACTGCGCAGATTATAACTGCTGACGGAGGCTTGGTTTAGCTGAAAACAGCCGCATAATGGGCATATTGCCAAAAAAACGTTCCGCTTTTTGGTTATAGTTTACAATTGATTTAGTTACTTCAATATGATAAAATAAATATATTATAGAAAGTCAGTGTTTAAACTGATTGATTTGGAGGAAATTATATGGCTAATTGTCCCAAGTGTGGTCGAAAGCTTACTATATTGGATTGGCGTCCGAATTGCCCCGGCTGCGGCGTTAACCTTGTATATTACGGAATGGAAGAAAGGCTCCTCAAAGAAGCCGATGCGGCAGAAGCCGAGCATGCAAAGCTTCAGAAAAGAATTGACAGGCTCAAGTCTTCTTTTATCGGCTCAAAGCTTACAATAATCAGAATTATTCTTTCGGTTTTACCTATAGCAACTCTTTTGCTTCCTTTGTGCACGGTCAGCTACAGTGGTCCGTTCATTGAAGCCACAACCACATCGGTTAATGCCATCGAAATATACAATCTTGTTTCTTCCCTTGATTTCGATGCTTTAATTACAATGCTCGGTTCATCTGTTGTCGGCACAAGCTTTATCGGTTATGCCGGTGCTCTTGTGTGTCTGCTTCTTTCTCTTGTTATGGTTATTGTCAGCCTCGTTATGCTGACTCTTGCATGTTCACCCAAGGGCAACCCCAGAAACATCACTCTTAACAGCATTACAATTGCCTTGGCGGTTGCATCGGTGGTTTTCTTCAACATATTCTCAAAGAATATTTCAGCAGTATTCCCCGATTTTATTAGCGGTTCCGTGGGCTTCGGTATATTTGTCTATATCGGTGCACTTGCTCTGTTGCTTGCTGTTAATATTATCATTGCGGTAAAAGGCGTTAATGTTAAATATAAGTAGTGTTATGTCGGCGGAATTCCCGCAGAGGAATATTTTGAGCTTGTAGAAAAAGGCACAGATATCGAGGTTATTCATCAGATGATGGCTGAGGCTCTCGAAAAGAAGGCTGCCAAAACGGATGAAAAAGAAGAAGTTAAGGCATAAATAAAATTAATAACAGCAAAGGCTGTCTCCGATGCAGGAGACAGCCTTTTTTTACTGCTTTTATACGTGTTTTTCAATAAAGTCTTTAACCTTTAAATCATATTCTTCCTTTGCATCGTAATAGCTGTATGCGTGAGCAGCTCCCGGCACTGTAAATATATCCTTGGGTGTGGGGCAGGCATCGTAAAGCTTTTGACACATCGGGAAAGGAACAAGGGCATCCTCTTCTCCGTGAATAAAAAAAACAGGATTTTTGGCATTTGCCATTGTTCCCAACGGGTCCGCATCTTTCTGAAGGTCGTATTTTGAAATTGCACGACAATAAAGATTAGTTATTTTTGCAAAAAATTGCGCACTGTGATTAAGCTTATAGTCTTTCATAACTTCGGCAACCTGTTCGAGCGCGTTGGTAAAGCCGCAGTCTTCAATTATAACCTTAATCTGCTCAATGGGTGAGGTGTTGTTAACAAGCATGACCGTTGCGGCACCCATTGAAATTCCGTGGAGGATGATTTCAATATCTTCGCCGAAGCGTTCGACAAGATAATCTGCCCAGAGCTTCAAATCCTTGTGATCAAGAGCCCCGAAGCCGATGTAATTTCCGTCGCTTCTGCCGTGCCCGCGCAAATCCGGCAGCAGATAGTTGCAGCCCATTTCCGAATGATAGAAGGGAAAAAGATGGCTGCATTCGTCGGGACCGTTGCAATTGTGCCCGTGAACACATATGACAAATCGCTTTGAAGGTTTTTCGGCAGGAACAAACCATGCCTTAAGGCGCAGCTTATCTGCGGAAAGAATTTCAAGGTCTTCGGGGTTGTGAGAATAAAAAAACTCATTGTTCTTTTTTCTGATTTCTTCACGGAGCATTCTTTTCGGGTCTTTTGCAGGCTTTTTATTTCTGTTGGAAACACATGCTCCTTTAAATCCCTCTGCTCCTACTATTGCAATGCCGATTGCACCCAATGCGCCGAGACTGAGCGCCATTTTGAGCTTTTTCATTCCGCACGCTCCTTTCTACACTATTATTTTTATTCTAACATAACATGCAACGGAATTCAATCTGAGGCATAAAATTTAATGACATAAAAAAATTTAAATTTTTTTGAAAAATGTGTTGACAAAACGGGAATGATAATATATAATAAACAAGCTCTTTGGTTAGGGCAGTTAAATGGCGGCATAGCTCAGAGGCTAGAGCAACCGGTTCATACCCGGTAGGTCGTGGGTTCAAATCCAACTGCCGCTACCATGCTTTTTGGCCCGGTGGTCAAGCGGTTAAGACACCGCCCTTTCACGGCGGTAACACGGGTTCGAGTCCCGTCCGGGTCACCAAACACTTGATATCCGAACTAATCTATGAAGATGGTTTAGTTTGGGTATCTTTTTTTCTTATCAATAAGTAAACAGCAAAAAAGACGGTAGTAACTTTTATTTGTTACTACCGTCTTTTTATGTATGGTTATGAGATTTTAATCTTCAAGATATTTTATCCACATATCCAGCCACAAGGCGATTATTTCTTTCCCCTCATCAGGTGAAATGTAATAATCAGTGCTGAGGTTATCCAATAAAATTTTCTCCTTTCTTTGATAACTTTATTCTAAATTTGTCTTGTGAATCTGCGTTGAGATTTTGCCTCTATTTTTATACGCACCAAGAATTTCGGGCGGTATGTTTTCGACTGTTTTTCTGAGTTCCTCGTATTCCTGAAGTTTGCGGGAAATTTCAAGTTTTTTGAGGGTGCTCTCTTTACTGTCATCAAGCTTTTTCTCAAGCTCTGTTATCTCTGTCTTTAGTGTCTTATACGCTGTGTCATATTTTTTCAGCTTTGTCTTCATCTGCTCAACACCGGGGATGTATTCATCAAGCAACGCTTCGATTTCTGCCGCTTTTTTCTTTGCATTCAGCGGATTGATTTCCGTCAGTAAGTTCATCAGCATTTCTCTTTGTTTATTCAGCTTTATGGCTTGTTTGAAAAGCCTCGGCGGAATATGTTCTCTGCCCGTTTCACTTGCGCTTTCGCCTCGTTCCATATCGGGATATTTCTTCACCATGTGTTTCCAGAATTCATCCTGCCACCAGGTCAGCTTTTTTCTGTTCCCGACTATGTCTTTTGCACTCAATCTGCCGTCATCCGTTATCGGAACAAACGACAGATGCATATGCGGTGTCTTTTCATCAACGTGAATTACCGCCGATAAAATTCTTTCTTGCGGAACGTGTTTCAGAATGAATTTCAATGCGTGTTCAAAGTATTCTTTGATTTGTGCTTTTTTCTTATCCTTGAAAAATTCGGGACTTGCTGTTACAAGTGTTTCAACAACTCTTACACTATCCGTTCTTGTTCTGCAACCGACCTCTGCAATCTGCTTTTCGGCTTCCGCACGGTATTTGCCGTTCGGATTCACAAGATGGAAATTGTATTTGCTTCGCTCGGTATCAATGTCGGGATTGCTTGCATAATTTTCTTTTGTGCGCTCGTTATGTGCTTCAATCCTGCTGATTTCGGGGCCCTTGTATTTTGCAAATCTCAATATTCCGTATTGCGGTTTTGTCATGGGTTTTCTCCTTTCTTTGTAGATTGGATATACACTATCCGATACCTACAATAGCAGGAAAAATCTATTAGATGTTAATTTCATGCTGATATGCAAAACGAGTTGAAAAAGCGCTCTGAATTTTGCAGAAATGCAAGAAAATTTAAATTATTGACTTTAAATAACAAAATCATTATTATTTATTTAGAGTTAAAGGTTTTGGTAAAATTCTTTTAAATAGGTAAAATGGCGGTGAAATAATGAGCATGTTTTTCGATGTGGTAGTTGGACTTGAAGAGTGTTGTAGATTAATATTGCAAAAGAGCGAGAATGAAAGTCTGTTTGCGATTATTCTTATCGATGCACTAATTGATATACACTCACACAAATATGCAGAACAACAACGATTTTATAATAGTTCATACATTGATATTTGGACAAGACTTCCACATAATGATACAAAATTAGAACACTTTAACATGGCTTTTAAGGAGTCACAAAAAGCATGTGGAAGTTTTGATAACAGATTTCGTTGGTTATCGGATCAAGGGATAATAACTGACGAAATGTCTCAGTCTGTTAGATTCCTTCATGAATATAGAAATCAATATTTGCATCGATTAAAAAAGAAATCGTCGGATGGGCTTGCATTTGCAAAGTTGTATCTGTATCTATATGAGCAATTGTTTATAGCCATCCCAATAAATAGCATTTCTTCAAAGGATTATGAAAATTGCGAAATTGTAAAACAAGTTTTGGATAAAAGACCGTTTGGTTTTGCAAATGCTGACTTTAGAAAAGAAATTATTCAACTTGTAAACGACAAATATGAATTGCATTTTTCAAACCAAGAATTCCTAAATATATTAGTGGATTTTCTAATGGAAAAATACAAAAAGCTAATTGATTCTCTGCATTTTATTATTGAAGAATCAAGAGATAAGGAGCGTGCTATAAAAGAGTTAGAAGATTATTGTAAGACCGGTAAAATAACAGTTACATATTATGGAGAAAGTGAAGATAATCGTTTCAACTGTTCATCTTACAAAACGCAGAATATTTTAGGTCGAATTAGAAAGCTTCTTAAAGCAAAAAATGAACACGAGGGATTACAAAAGTTTGTGGAATTATGTAAAACCATTGAAGCTTTGGAAGAACCGATATTTGAGAAAGCTTCTCAAATAGAAGCGTATATTCAATATCAATTAGATGTTTTACGAGGTAAATAAGAATTTATAGGTTGGCTATTGTTAATATAATTAGATTGATTGGAGGAATCAAATGAACAACATTCCAAAAGATTTACCTGAAAGAATTAAATATCTGCGTGAACAAAAAGAGATAAGTCAATCCGATCTTGCGAAAAGAATCGGCATTGATTCATCAAGACTCAGCCGTATCGAAAACGGTGAGATTCAGAAAGTCAGCGACGATGTCGTTCTCGCAATCGCACAGATTTTTGAAGTGTCAACCGACTTCCTTCTCGGTGTTACCGATGACCCCGTACCGTCAAACTTTCATATCAACGAACTCGGATTATCCGTCGATGCCGCAAAGAAAATTTACAGCGGTGAAGTTGATGTTGATATTCTGAACATACTTATCGAAAACAAAGAATTCGGTACGCTCACAAAAATGATTTCCGCATATTTTACCGATACAACCGATGCGGCAATCGCTTCCCAAAATCAGATTCTGAAAATGGTCGGTGAAATGCTCGGCGATGCAGTTGACGACAATGTTCTTGCACAAATCAATCTCGGGAAAATTCAAAACCAACAAAACGACTTGATTGCAATTCAGAGAGGTTTCACATCAATTCTTAAAAACACGAAAGAGAAAATGCACACGGGAATGAAAAAATCCCAGAAAATGACCGCAGAGATTTTTGAGCAAATCCGAAACAATCTTTCAAGAGGCAAAGGCTCTCTGCCTTACAGAATTATCACTGCAGAAAAAATGGTTGATTCCGTCATCGCCGCAATGGGAAATATCGGCGGTGCAACGCAAGAAATGAAAGACGATTTGCATAAAGCGCTCATGCCGTTCTTCTTGCTTTCCGCAAAGAAAAAATAAAATTTACGTTCCGCTGCGGCGGGGATTTATATATACCGTTTGTTCCTTTTCCGAGCAGTCAGAAAAAACAAATTTTTTCTGTTCTTTCCTGAACTTATCTGTCTGCTCTGCATCGCTGAAAAGTCTGCTGTCATTTAAGGCGACAGACATCCTTTTCACCGCCGACGGAACAAAGGTATAACACACTAGACTTTGCGTGCCGCAAAATCGTGTGCCAAAGGGACAAATTCTCCCTTTGGATACCCTCTCGGTGCTGATTGTTTGTATGCACAAACTATATTTTTTGCAAAACCGTGACTGCAAAAAATCAATCACCACCGCCCATTTTCTTCAGCAAACATATATAACTTTTTCTGAAAATCCAAATTTTCAGTTTGCTTCAAAAAAATGAAAAAGTCCGAAATCTTTCTCTTATCATCGGAGAAGTTTTCGGACTTTTATTTTACTTACTATATTTTAACATTCCATTTTATGTTGATAATAAAATGATCAACATGATATAATTAAAAAAATTTATAAACTTTGTAGTCTTTTGTCCTTTTCGTGTGTTGTATAAATAAGGAGGAAAAGAATATGCTTGTATTTTATTTAAGTCTGATTACCGACGAAGGCGAAAAGATATTGTTTGAAGACATATATTACTCATACAGAAAGCAAATGATGACACTTGCTTTATCTATTTTAGAAAATAATGAAGATGCAGAAGATACTGTTCACGATGTGTTTGTTGCCGTTGCTTCAAAACACATGACAACATTAAGCAACTTAAAAAATGAACAAAGCAGAAAAAACTATCTGCTTAAAGCTACCAAAAACACCGCATTAAATATGCGCAGAAATCGAAAGCAACTCATTTCATTAGATAAGGATAGCATTCTACTACATAAAGAGTCTGTTTTGAGTGACGAAAACTTTCTCGATGAATTATGCAACAAATTAACATATGAAGAAGTTTTGAATGCTATTGAAAATTTGGACGATAAATACGAAGATGTTCTGTATATGTATTTTGCTCTTGATTTACCTGTGTCTGAAATAGCAAAAACTCTTGACAGAAAGCTTACTACGGTAAAAAAGCAGTTAGAAAGAGGAAAAGCTATGCTTATAGAATCAGTTAAGTATACGGAGGTTTATTAATGGCGATAACAAAAGCTGATTTAATAGTTGCGTTTAATGAAGCCGCTTCAAAAGAATTTGCCTTCATTCCCCCGGAAGACAAAATAGAGTATCAATTTTCTGAAAGATTTTTAAAGAAAATGGATAGATTAATCAACAGGCAAAGCTTAACCCATCATGCGTTTAAGAAAATAATTATTGTTGCGGCAGTTATTGCTGTTCTTGCGGTTGCTTCATTATCAGTTTACGCTGCAATTTCAGATACAACTATTCTCGACGGACTTGTTGAAATATATAACAAATATATTGTAGTGAGATTTGATAAGATTGATGACAAAGCTGATGATTATAAAATGCTTGGTACAGAGCTTGCTCAAGAACTTAAAGAAAACGGTATTTATCCGGTTCTTTTACCAGAGGCATTGTTAGGAAAGGAAACTCAAATAACCGAAATTAAATATCAATATACAGAGTTTATTGTTTCGGTAAACATCAGTTTCATTTATGGCGGTGAAAATGGAAATATAATAATTAGCAAATATAATTCTTTAGTTCCAATTGGAGAATGTGAACATCCTTATGCTAAAGATGTAACTATGATTGATGCCAATGGCATTTCGATTTATGTGCTGGAACAAAACAAAAAAGGGACAATAACATTTTTAGACGGGCAAATAGAATATACGATTGTTTCATCAATGAGTTTCAAGCAGGCAATTGAATTTGCAAAAACAATTAAATGATTTCCTTGATGTGACTATTTGATTTGTAATCTAAGATTATATTAATTGCCGAACACATACGTAAAATCAAAAGAAAGGTTGAGTATTATGAAAAGAATGTCAGTAATTTTTGTCATCTTACTTTTAATTATGACAGGATGTTCAGTTGTTAAACCAAACAATAACCACAATTCTATTAAGGCTTCTTATTCCGTTAGCGAAAAAACTGAAAAAGAAACTAATACGATTGTTTACCAAGAGCCTCAGGAAATCGAAAGCATTTTAAGGAAATTTAATCAAAAAAACTTTACTATTACGGATTATCTTGCGGGCAACTATATAGGGTTTACATCTTTATTTAAAAATGATGAAGGAATAGTTGATGAAGAACACTTAATAAACACTGATAATAATCAAAAAATCGAACTGAAATATCCAGATGACTTTCCTAAGTGGTCTGTTGCGTCAGGATCAAATATAGTTATGAAAAACCGTTATTTGTATGAATGGAAAAGTTACACATCTCAATTCAGTGATTCGACGTTACATGATGTAAAACTAACAAAAACAGATGGGAATACCGGAGAAGTTCAAGTTGTTGATGAGATAGAACAAAACAATCCGTTTGTTTATTTGTGTAAAATAAATGACAAACAATTTTTGTCATATACTGTATCAAAAGTCCCTTCTGATAGTACAGATTATGCGACCGAAACGGTTGCTTTTCTCTATGATACAGACGGCAGCAAAAAAGAAATAATAAGGGAAGTATATGAAAATGATGTAAATTGGACTGACAGTAAAGGCTTATTAATTGAAAGATTCGCTGTTAAAGACGGTGAAATATATGGATTAGGACGCAGAAGAATTGAAAACGAATATAAGTTCTTTTTATATCACTATAATTTAAACGGCGAATTGATTGATACAAAACAAATCCATAATTTTGAAAATATAATAACTTCTGAACAACTCGTAGAGTTCTATTTGGTAGGCAAATTTATTGTTTTCAGGACATACGAAAGCTTATCAACATTTATTTGTGATATAAGCGATTCCAATGCAAAAATTATTGTAAGCGGACCTGATGGTTCAATGCAATATGCTGTTTTCGAAAACTATATTTTTTATGTTGAAAACACAAACTGCTTCAATATAATTGATACCGGCAACGGAAAAGTCCAAAAAACAAAACTTGACCTACCGCTTAATAACCCGTATTTTGTCAGCATAAAAGCACTTTCTAACGGAGAAATTGTTTTGACATATTGCGATAATGGTTCTTATGACCCATTAAAAAAGGAGCAGTTTATATTCAAGTCCGAAGAAATCTGTGCTGTTTTAAATGATTCTTGATACTTATCAACTCTATATATCATAATAAATTTTCAGCTCTTGAAACACATTTTGTGGCTCAAGAGCTTATTTTTTTGAAAATCATGTCTACTTTTATGTTTTATATGTGTTGTATTTTAATAAGAAATAAATTCATTAAACTTTAAAGATTACACAATAAACTACTTGTGGTGATTTTGGATGCGTGATAGTAGATTCACAAAAAGGAGTTGGTTAATGTATATGAAAAGATATAAAACATATGTTATCCCCGATGACCCTTAGCTGAGCATAACATAAATTTTATTTTTATTTTTGAAAATACGAAAGGAATGATATTTTTATGAAAAAAACTATGAGCAGAGCTTTATCTGTTATTCTTGCTGTTTTAATGCTTGCATCTGCAATGCCTGTTGCGTTTGCAGCAGAACCAGTAGCGTTAACCGAAGCTAATGTAACTGAATGGCCTAAGGCTACCCCAAAATTAACTGAAGGAGTATTTTATGGTCAAACAGTTGGAAGTGCTGTTGAATTAACAGGCGGTGCTGTAACTTATAATGGAACAACAGTGTCTGGTCACTTTGAATTTGTTGATCCGAACTCTGTCGTTAATAAAATAGGTTCCATAAGATGTGATATAAAATTTGTCCCCGAGAATACTGATGAGTATACAGGATTTGAAGCTTTAAGAAACAGAAATGTAACATTTGTATCGCAAAGGACTACCCCAGTTTTGAAAGACGAAAACAATCCTCCTGTTGCTTCTGGTAGTTATGAGCCGGGCATTACTCTTTCAAGTGTTACAATCTCAGGCGGCGAAATGGTTAATCCATATAATGCAGAAGAAAGCTATACCCCTCAAGCATCTTGGCAGTGGGTTAATCCAAATACGGTTGTAAACGGAAGTGGCGAATATGAGGTAAGTTATACGGCAAATAGCAGCTACAATACCGTGACGCGAATGGTTTATGTTGAGGTTGTTTCTCCTATTCCTGTTCCAGAGATAAGTGATACTCCTGTGGTTGAGCCTTTTGACTTTAATCCCGAAAAAAC
>JAZNSX010000029.1:0-7228 GCA_045591425.1 Acutalibacteraceae bacterium
TGAAATGGAAGAAGAGAACAAAATAACTCCGGAAGAAATTGAGGAAAAGAAGGAAAGTATACTTTCTTCGTTAAGCGAAAAAGAGCTTGAGCTTTTTGAAAAAGTTTATATAAAACATATGAAATATGCGGAGTTGGCGAAATCAATGAATATCACCGAAAACGCAGTAACTATAAGAGTCTGCAGACTTAAGTTAAAAATCAAAGAGAGAGCATCCTTCATTTTTATGGCTCTTTTACTTCTTTTTATGAAAATATAAAATTTTTTAAAAAATTTTTGAAAGGAAACGCAATTTCTGTCATTTATATACGAAGGAGGTTTTGCGTTTATTGAATCATAAATTCAGGAGGTGAAAAAATCCATGGGAAACAGACATGATTTGTCCGCAGTAAAACAGTCTTTGAAGGACAAGCTTATGGCAATAATTCTGCTTGAAACTTCAAAGGACTATAAGGAAATGGACAGCGACCTTGTAACGGAATGCGTTGATTTTCTCATGGAGCTTGAAGGAAAGCAAAAACTTACAAAATCAGAAATTGAACAAAGAGTAAATGCAATACCGTTCAAGGGCAGGGTTACTGCTGTAGGCTCTTACACCAAGAAAAAGATAAGAGCCAAGAGGCTTGCCATTATAGCGGCAATACTTGCGATTATTATTGCACTCTTTGGTTTAATAGCCGTCGGGTCGGGCGATTTCTTTGATGAATTTCTTAGAAATATGGGCAGTTCGATTCATGAATGGATTGAAAGCGGTCCGAAGAAACATGGCGATATAACACTTTATAAACCTAATGAGACCAAGACGTCTTCCTCGATTGAGGATCTTGCAGAAAGCGAAAGAATTGATATTTTATATCCCTCTTGGTTACCTGAAAATGAAAAGATTATCGGTATTTGGTACTTTATAGAGAGTGAATCTGAGGTATACTTACTACAATGTAATGTGCCGAATCACAGCATACAGATTAAAGTTAATTGTGAACTAACAGAAAACTTGAAATTGAATTGCACAGAAAAAGAAATTGATGGTTTATCAGTATACTGTATGATATACCCAGACTGTATACAGGCGAATTTTGTTTATAAAAATAACCGTTATGCAGTTCAATCCGATACAGAAGATAATCTTTTCAGAATTATTGAAAATTTGAAGGAGATTAACTGATATGAAAAAAATTATTGCACTTATTATGGTTGCTGTTTCCCTCTTTTCCGTAATGTCAATGTCTGTTTACGCAGAGGGTACAGAAGAAAACACGGTTACCGTTACCGTAAATGACGTTGAGTTTGTTTTTGACGCAGACACATCCGAAGATTTCCGCAATAAAGTTATTGCACATTATTTTAATCATGATAACTGCGCAACAACATACGGACTTACATGCACACTTTTTGGTCACAAGATTGAATCTTCAGTAGTTGTAGCTGTAACACACAAGGTGAATGCAACAGACCCCAGATGCTTAGAAAAAAGATATAATGCAGAAACCTGCTCAAGATGTGACTATACAAATTCAACATTGCTTTCTTCAATTTACATCAGCTGCTGCTAAAGCTTTAAGCGCAAAACCAACTTCAAATCTTTTGCCGGTGCGTTTAGCCGCGCATCGGCAATTACCTTTGGGTGATAGAAAATGAAAGATAAATTAACCGTCTGCCTTTTTGGGCACAGAATAATTGAAGATTATATAACCGTTGAGGCTAAGCTATATGAGCTTCTGCGTATTATAACGCAAAGAGAAAGCAGAGAAATTGAGTTCCTTATAGGCAGAAACGGCGATTTTGATCAGATAACTGCATCTGTTATCCGAAAGCTGAAAAAAGAAACGGGCAATGAAAACCTTTTTCTGACCCTCGTTCTTCCCTATGAAACTGCTGAATTGCGAAACAACACAGAAGCATTTGAAAGCTATTATGATTCAATTGAGATTTGTGAGGCATCCGCTGACTGCAATTTCAAATATGCCATCGTGGCAAGAAACAGAGATATGGTTGACCGTTCGGATATGGTTGTTGTTTACGTTAAGAACGAATCTGGCGGTGCATACCAGGCCCTAAAATATGCAGAGAAAAATCAAAAGCGAATAATTAATCTCTATCACACCCAAAGCGAAAAATAACCGAGTCTTCTTCAGACTCGGTTATTTTTTTAAAATTTTTTTGATTTTTTTGCGTGACAAACCCGATTTTTCGTCATATATAAATATAGACAAAAATCAGAGGTGATAATTTGAAAGAATATAAACGCTGTCTTGCTGTGATAAGAACATATCTGAATGACAAAACTCTTAAATTGAATTCCAAAAAGCTGGATAAACTTATCAGCGAAGAACTCGAAAAACCAATAGATGAAATGGACACGCATTTAATTGACCTTTGCCTGAATGCCCTTGTTGCGTACAGAGCATATATGTCAGAGCGCGAAAAGAAGGAATGAGTTTTATCTTTGTCAGCAAAGGCCGTTGTTATATCTACATTCCGTAATCCAATCCACACTCTAACCACGATTGGCTTGCAAATTGCAGCGAGGGACAACGCTGTAAGGCACTATGATTTTATTTTCGGTAAGTCGCGCAATATATATTTGATGTGAAAATTTAAGGGGTTGATTCCAATGGTTTAGAAAAAGCAACTACAACAAATATTAAAACAGAGAAAGCGTTCACACAATGTGTGGCTTGTGATGCAGTAGGTGTGATAAACATTTTTTTAGAAGAAATAATTGAACTTTATTAATTCTTTTATGTTTTTTCTGGATAAAAGGTTTTGAAAGGATGTTAAAAATGCGAAAAATCAAAATATTATTAAAAATAGTGGCCTTTTCTCTGGCAATTTTACTTATTGTTCAAATTTTGCCTCTTTCAATAGTTTCAACTGCAATAAACAATAATTTGATTATTGAAAAATCTGAGATTGAAAGATTAAAAAACGAAACACCTATAATTGTAAGTGAGGTAGACACACTTCGCGATGAATATACCAAACACTTTCGGTGTGAAGACGGTACATTTGTTGCTGCCGTATACAATACACCGGTTCATTATCAAGAAAACGGTAAATGGAAAGATATCGATAACACATTGGTATCCAACACCCAAAATAGCATTGCAAAAAACACCTTTGTTAACAACGAAAAGTATTCAATTACCAAAACCGCTACCCCAATTACTTTTCCCGAAAGTATTAACAACGGCAAGATTACCATTGCCCGCGGAAATAATGTTATATCTTTCGGCATTAAGAATAGTGATTCAAGCATTTTGTCGGTTGCAACCGTTTCTGCGCCTGAAGAATTGGTTTCCACTTCAATTTCAGGCTTACAGGCAAAAAAAGAGGAAAAAGTCACCAATGACAGCGATTTAGATTTTATTGCCGATACCCGAAACAGCGCAATAACTTATGCAAATGCATTTGAAAACGCTTCTGTTGAATACGAGATTTCTTCTTCAATTATTAAAGAAAGTATTGTAATACCTGAGAAATCTGACAATTACAAATACGAATTTTCAATTAATTTTGGCAGTTATATTCCGGTGGCAGACAAAGATGGAGGAATAAACATTTACGAAACAGCTCAGTCTGCGGAACCTGTCATGGCTATTGCTCCGCCTTATATGTTTGATGCAGATAATAATGTTTCCGAAAACGTAACAATGGATCTTATTGCTGATGCAAATGATTACACGCTTATCATTGAAGCTGATAAGGACTGGATAAACAGTTTTGGACGAAAGTTTCCTGTTGTTATTGATCCTACATTTGAACTCGATGTAGGCAGAGATGCGGTTTATGATGTTCATGTTAATAATAATAAACCTGACAAGAACTATGATGCTGATTATCAGCTTGAGGTAGGCAGAAATCTGAACAACATCTTCAGAACTTACATTAAATACGATTTACCGTCATTGCCCGATTTGAGTGTCATCACGTATGCTAATATTAAACTTGTTCAAAATTGGCTTAGAAATTTTGATGATGATGCCCCATATTTAAATGTTTATGAATGCCCCACGTCATGGAATCTTAGTTCTATAACTTGGAATAATCAGCCGATTTCGGATTTATCATCAGCTACTGTTGTTGATTATACGAATCTTGTTGACGGAATGGGTACCGAATACAATCTGAATATAACCAAAATAGTAAAAAAATGGTATGAAAACGGTGAAAATTATGGCTTGATGCTTGCCTCCTCGGATGAAACGGTAAAAGAAAAAACCTCTTTTTACTCTTCAAGGAATATTGTATCAAATTATCCAGTGATCACTATATGTTATGTTAATAATTCCGGTATTGAAAATTATTGGGATTACGAAACTGTTTCATTAGGAACATCGGGTACGGCATATATTAATACATATAACGGTGGATTAACATATATTCATGAAGACGTGGCCACAAACGGTTTGCTTGCGCCAGTCGGAATATCTCATATTTATTCTACAGATAGCAAAAATGCCTCAGGAACATATTTGGGAATGAAGTTTGGCGGAGGTTTTTCACTTAACATCCTGGAAAGAATAGAATCCGTTTCTGATGAACTTTCCGAAAGTTATCCATATAAATACATTGATGCTGACGCAACTGTGCACTTTTTCACAACAACGTCAACAGCTAATCAATACAAATACGAATTTGATGAAGAGATTTTGTTGACCTGCAACGAAAATTCAACCTCTTCAAGATTTGTTATGAGCTTTTATGACGGCAGCAGCAAGCACTTTAATTCAAACGGATATTTGACAAAAACCGTTGATCCAAACGGAAATACTGTTTTAATAAACTATAGCGGAAACAGAATAAGCACCGTGACCGACGGTGCAGGTAAAAAATTGACGTTTTCATATAATTCAGATAACACATTAAAATATATTGCTGACCCGGCCCTAAGTAAAATTCAATTTACTTATTCTGAGCAAACCGGACGATTAATTACAGTCACCTACCCTGATGGCAACCAAACATCTTATGACTATAACAATGCCGGTTTGCTTAGCAAAATTACCGCCATTGATTCGTCTCAAATTCGTTTTGGATACAAAACAACAGCGGTTTTAGGATCAACAGTTTATAGGGTTTCCGAAGTTTCTTCCCATACCTGCGATACAACACACACCTTGATTAATTCCATCTCCTTTGCCTACCGAACAGGCGACACTCTAATAACAAATAATGACGGCGATAATTTAGTGGTTGCTTTTGACTATTCGGGAAGAGCGGTTAACAAAACCGTAAACGGAGAATCTGTTTCCATAGCAGGGTATAATCAATCGGGTAATCTTAATAACGCTATTAGTTTTGCCTCAAACACATTTACTGTTTCAGAAGACGTAACAAACGCTTCCTTCCCGGCAAGAAGTCCGGGTTGGTCAACAAAATACAGTGACAGCAACAATAAAATTTACAACGGCATGTGTTTTGAGAGATTAAACACGTCAGTAGAATCCTTAAAAATCGGAATGGGTTATACCCCGGGAACAATTTATTCTGAATATAAAACTACTGTCTCTGTAGGTGAAGCATATACTGTTTCGGGATATGTGAGCATCCTTGATGAGCTTACGTCAGGCACGGTATCCCTTAAGCTTCTGGCGGTTGACAGCGCAGGCAACACCCTGGCTGAATCTCAGAGTGCTGCAATAACAACAACCGATAATGAATGGAAATTGCTTACCGCAACTATCCGAATTCCTGAAAATACAGCAAAAATGCATATAAGACTTGGATTGTTTGAGGGTATAGGAACAGTATATTTAGACTGCGTTTGGACAGAAAAAGGCGAAACTCCTAACAGATTTAATATTATCAAAAATCCGTCTTTCAGCAGTACTTCATCTGAATATCCTTCTTTATGGGCCACTAACGTACAAGGCTACTTCCCTCTTGCTTATGAAGATTCAAACAGAAGATTAAAATTGATTGGCAACCCTGCACAGGCTTCCACAGCGATCCAAACTCAGGAAATCCATGGAAGAGCAGGGGATGTGTTGATTTTCGGTGCAAGATCAAAAGCCAACTGTTCTTCGTCAGGCAATAACGGACACAGATTCTACGGAATGAGAATATATTTAAAACAAAGCCTTGACATAGTACAGGTAAAAACTATAGAATTTAATAAAGAGGTAACCGACACTTGGCAAACCATACTCGGAACAATGAAAGCAGAGCAGGATTATTCTTATATAGAGGTTGAGCTTTGCTATGAGTATGAGGTTAATACCGCATTGTTTGATGATGTTTTTGTTTACCGTGATGCTTTTGGCACATATTATTCGTATAATGCTGACGGAACAATAAAAAAAGCAAACGATGATAACGGCAATTCGGTTGAATACTCTTATAATCCAAACAAAGACATTTCACAAATTAAAACAATTTCAAACGGTCAGACAACAAGCAATACCTTTTATAATTATAATAGTAATCATAACCTTACTTCCGTTGCTCAGACCGGAAAGGTTACTACCACCTATACCTATCCTGATGTTGGAAATAAAGGTTTACCTATAAGTGTTACAGTTACGGATTCCTTGGACAGAAGCGCCACAACAACATACCAATACTGTGACAATTACAATCTTATCAAAAGTGTTACCGACTCCTCGGGGGCAACCGTTGAGTATGAGTATGATTACGGCGAAGCTTTGTCAGACTGTCTTTTAACAACAGTTACCGACCCTAACGGTTATGAAACCGAATATACTTATGACTGTGACAGCAATCTGCTTGCCGTTGTTTCAAACTTCAATAATAATTTAGAATTTCCCGAAACAGAGTTAATCTACGGCGAGGGAAGGAAGCTGACGGGTATATCCGATCCGGATAATAATTATTACTCCATTTCCTATAATAATTACGGCACGGCGGAAAGCATCGGAATAAACGGAAACAATTCAATTATTACAAATCAGTATGACAGTAAAGGCAGATTAGACACCGTTACTTATGCCAACTCAAGCTCTGCACAAATTGTGTATGACGATAAAGACCGCGTATCGCAGGAGATTTATGACGGTGAAACGGCTTTCCGATATTATTATAATAAAAACGGAAGTCTCGGAAAAGTGATTGATAATGAAAACGGTACTGAGTGGATTTATCAATACGACCTTGCAGGCAGATTAACCTGCATAACCTCTGATGATAACCGAACAGTCTTTTATTCTTACAATGATAAAAATGAAACACAAAGCGTAAAAATTACCGATAACAATTCCGTTCTGCT
>JAZNSX010000030.1:0-10966 GCA_045591425.1 Acutalibacteraceae bacterium
TCCTTGGCTCACAGAACGACATGGCTACGATCCGACTTGGTCTTAACAAGGGTGGTAAGAAAACTCAGCCTGACCCGTATAAATGGTGTAAGACAACAGTACAGAAAATTCTTGCTCAACAGGAATACTGCGGTGATGATATCAATTTCAAAACCTATTCCAAGAACTTCAAGAACAAGAAAAGACTTCAGAATCCCGAAGAGAATTGGAAGATATTCAAGAATGTTCACGAGCCGATAATTGACAGAGATACTTTTGAAACTGTTCAGAAGATGAAAGCCAAAGGAAAACGCAGAGCACCGAATCCCGAACACGCTGAAAAGAATATGTTTTGCGGCTTGCTATACTGTGCTGATTGCGGAAGTCCATTATGGTTCAATGTCAATCATCCGAATACTGACATCAAGTATTTCATGTGTTCCAACTACAAAGGCCGCAGAGGCACTTGTGAAGGCACACATTATGTCAGAGCAGACTCTTTGGAGCAAATTATGATGCTTGAATTGAGAAGCCTTGCAAGTTTTCTTGCTGAGGATGAACAAGCTTTTGCGGATATTCTTGAAGCCAAGACCAACAAAAACATAGTCAATCAGCAGAAGTTTCTTGAAACAAGTATTGATAAGGCTGTCGCCCGAACACAGGAAGTTGCTTTGATGTACGAAAAGCTCTTTGAGAAGCACATTAATGGGATTGTAAATGAAGAAAGCTTTATGCAACTCTCGCAGAAATATGAAGCAGAGCGAGATGAACTGAAAGTTAAAATCAAGCAATACCGTGATGAACTTGCTGCAACAGAAAATCTGCGTACAAGCAAAGAACAGTTTACTTTTGCGGTTCGTAAGTTTATGCAGATGGAAACGCTTACACCTGCACTTCTGAACGAGCTGGTTGAAAAGATTGAAGTTTACTCCATAGAGGGTAAGGGTAAAAACAGAACGCAAAGAATTATTATTCACTACCGCTTTTTCGGAGTTATTGAAAATCCCGTCAAAGAGGAAAACGTAGTCCTTGAAGCAAGACAAGGCGTAGCCGTGGAATATCTCACGGCATAATAAAAAAGAGCAGGCTCAAAACCTGCTTGATACATAACAATATATTAAATTAACTATGAGGAAATGTAAAAAAAGAAAAGTGAGTGTTCACTTGTGTTATGAACACTCACTATGGTGCGGATAACAGGACTTGAACCTGCACGAACTTGCATTCATTAGAACCTGAATCTAACGCGTCTGCCAATTCCGCCATATCCGCTTATTTAATTGCCCCTTAAATTTTACACGGCAGGGGAATCCGAGGCGGAGCCGTTTTTCAGTTAAAAACTTACTTTCAGCTTTTTCCGCTTAGTAAAAAGAGGATTCCTTGCGGAATCCTCCTGGTGCGAGAGACGGGACTTGAACCCGTACGGGATTACCACACGCCCCTCAAACGTGCGCGTCTGCCTATTCCGCCACTCTCGCATATCTTTTGTTCGCTCGGAACGTTGCCTATTATAGCAAAGCCAAACACTATTGTCAAGCCTTTTTTGAAAAAAATTCAAAAAAATTTATTCTTCTCAATTATCATTATTGCTGTAGTTTAATATGTATGCTTTTATATAAAACAAGGAGGAAATTTCAACCGGAAGGATGGCTTGCTGTTGCTTTTGGGATATCGCTTTCTGCTAACGATTTTATTTTGAGGATAGTTTTGCTTGACGTTTTCTCCTTTTTATTCTATAATTCCCTTAAACATTTTCCTAAAATAAAGGAGATTTGCAATGAAATATGAGAATAATTGGGAATCGCTCAATCAGCGAGAGGTTCCCTCATGGTTTGAAGACGCAAAATTCGGAATTTTTATTCACTGGGGTCTTTACAGTGTGCCTGCATATGCGCCCAAGGGCAAGTATGCCGAGTGGTACGGCTATCACTGCGATGAAATAGTTGAAAGAAGCGCGAACGACAGAGAATATTACTATTATCATCAGAAAGCTTACGGACCGAATTTCAAATATAACGATTTTGTCGGCAAGTTCAAGGCAGAAAACTTTGATGCCGAGCAGTGGGTAAAACTTTTTGAGGATGCGGGTGCAAAGTATATGAACCTTGTATCAAAGCACCATGACGGATTCTGCCTTTTCAAAACAAAGCATGCGTGGAACTGGAACAGTGTTGATGTCGGTCCCCACAGAGATTTCTGCCGCGAGCTCAAGGATGCCTGTGATAATAGCGATGTCAGATTCGGCGTTTATCACTCGGTTTATGAGTGGTTCCATCCTCTTTATCTCAAAGACCCCGAAGAGTATGCGGTCAAGCATCTTATTCCGATGCTCAAAGAGCTTATTGAGGAATATCAGCCCGCCACTCTTTTTACTGATGGCGAATGGGAGCATCCCAGTTCGGTATGGCACAGCACAGACTTTTTGCAGTGGCTTTATAACGAGTCAAGCGTAAAAGATTTTATTGTTCCCAATGACCGTTGGGGCAGCGAAACCCGCGGCAGACTCGGAGGTAACCTTACCACCGAGTATGGCTTTGTCGGTTCTGCTGACGGCAGTGAGGAGGTTATTGACAGAGTTTCAGAGGAATGCAGGGGCATAGGCGCTTCTTTCGGCTGGAACAGATTCGAAACAGTTGATGATTATCTTTCCGAAGAGGAGCTTATTAAAATGCTGGTTGACCTTGTCTCCAAGGGCAGCAACTTCCTTCTCAATGTCGGTCCCACAGATGATGGAAGAATTCCGGTTATTATGGAAGAAAGACTCCGTCAGCTCGGCAAGTGGCTCAAGGTTAACGGCGAAGGCATCTATTGCAGCAGAAAATACTGCGAAAGCAGCGATGAAAGTATCAAATACACAAAGAATAAAGACGGCAAAACCGTTTTTGCGTTTATTCATAAATACCCGATGGGCAAGGTTGTTTTCGGTGATATTGACTATCGTGAGGGGATGAAGGTTCAGCTTCTTGGGTGTGCAAAGCCGCTTGAAGCACAGAATGAAAACGGCAAGCTGATGATTGATTTCGGATTCATTAATCCCGAAGAAATTGATTCAAAATATGTTTATACAGTAAAAGCTGAATAAAAACTAATGCACCTGCAGATTTATTTCTGCGGGTGCTCTTGATTTATATATATAATGTGTGATAAAATATATTTGTATATTGCTTATTATCCACGAAAGCGGTGAAAATATGAAACGAATTCTTGTTGCCGATGACGAAGCCAGAATCCGCAGGCTTGTCTGCGACTTTTTAAAAAACGCGGGTTATGAAACCGTTGAGGCGGTTGACGGCAGAGATGCAATTGAAAAGTTCTTCGCTGTCGGAAACATAGACCTTGTTATATGCGACATCATGATGCCGGAAGCAGACGGCTGGGAAGTAAGCAGAAAAATCAGAGAAACAAGCTCTGTTCCCATTCTTGTTCTGACTGCAAGAAGCCAGGAATTTGACGAGCTAATGTCTTTTGAAAGCGGCGCGGATGATTATGTTACCAAGCCATTCAGCCCGACTGTGCTTGTTAAAAGAGTGGAGGCTCTTATAAAAAGAACGCAAAACAGCAAACAGGCTTCTTCCGGCGAGATAATTTCAATTGACGGTCTGGTTATCGATATTCCTGCGCATACGGTTGCGCTTACAGGCAAAATAATTGAGCTAACCATTAAAGAACACAGTATTCTTGTTAAGCTTGCCTCGAATACGGGCAGAATATATTCAAGAGAGCAGCTTCTTGACAGCATATGGGGTGTTGACTTCATCGGTGACCCGCGAACGGTTGATTCTCATGTTGCAAGGCTCAGAATGAAGCTCGGAGTGTGGGGCGAAGCCCATCTCAAAACGGTATATGGAGCGGGTTACAAAATTGAGGTGGAAAGAGCTTGAAAAAGAATTTAATAAAATTCAGATTCAGCAGAATCAGAAGAAGGCTTTTTGCGATAATTTTTGCGATTTTGCTTCTCTTTTTTGTTTTGGTTACCGTTTTCTCAAAACCGCTTCTTTTCCGAACGTTTTCATATCAGACCTACAGAAATCTTTCCGCAACGGCTGATGCTGTCAACGAATGCATTCCCGGAAGCGTAACTTATTATTTCGATTTGTCGTCGATAGCGGGGAACAATAACGTTTCTTTTGAAATTATTAACCCCGACGGCACGGTTGCTTATGCTTCGGATTATGACAGCTCGGTTTACGGCAGCGACCATTTTTCATCATCTTTTGTGACGAGTTCGGAGTTTTCCGAGCTTGTTCCGACAAGCAATTACAGCTATGCGGTCGATTATGATGGCTTTCAGATTCTCAAAAAACCGATAACAAATACCGAGTATTTTGTTTTTACAAGCCTTCTTGACACAGGGGAGACAGTTCATTTGTTTTCCGGTGTTGCCGATGTTGAAAGTGTTGTTGAGGTTTCGGGCAGCGTTTATTCTTTCATCAGTTTCTTTATGATAATAACCATGTCGCTGCTTTTCTTCCTGCTTGTCGCGAAATTTACAAGGCCGCTTGTTGAGATGAACGACATAACCAAAGATATGGCGGCTTTGAACTTTGAACGCAAATGCGGCAATTACGGCAATGACGAAATCGGCGAGCTCGGCACAAGTATCAATACTCTTTCGACAACTCTTGATGCAACGCTCATGGATCTGAAAGACAAAAACGGTCAGCTCGAAAAGGATATTGAAAGACGCCACGCTCTTGACAAGGCAAGAAAATCCTTTATTAACAACGTTTCACATGAGCTTAAAACCCCGATTGCGATTATTTCCGGCTAT
Source organism: Acutalibacteraceae bacterium (assembly GCA_045591425.1). Lineage (GTDB taxonomy): Bacteria > Bacillota > Clostridia > Oscillospirales > Acutalibacteraceae > CAG-177. The sequence goes on from JAZNSX010000030.1 coordinate 4,751, forward strand.
GCCGAGGGGCTTTGCGAAGGTATAAGCGATGACCCCGAGGTTATCAAGGAGTATTGCCAGATAATCCATGATGAAAGCAGAAAAATGAATGAGCTGGTTGTTGAGCTTCTTGAGCTTTCAAAGCTTGAAAGCGGGGCACAGCCGTTCAATCCCGATTATATCAATCTCGGAGAAACGGTTAACTCTCTGCTCAGTCATCTCTCTCTTCTTTTTGAGCAAAACGGAATAGAAGTTATAAATTATGTTCCGCCTCAGCTTATATGTTATGCTCAGCAGGATAAAATCGAAATCGTTCTTAAGAACTACATAACAAATGCCGTTTCTCATTGCTCGGGAGAAAAGAAAATTGAAATACGTCTGCGCGACTCGGGCAGGTTTTATGAAATCGGTGTGTTTAACACGGGTGAGAATATATCTGAAAATGACCTTCCGGAGCTTTGGGACAGTTTTTACAGAGCCGATAAGGCTCACGGCAGAAGCGAAAACCGCTTCGGTCTCGGACTTTCCATTGTTAAAAGCATAATGACAAACCATCGCTGCAAATACGGAGTTAAAAACGTTAAAAACGGCGTTGAGTTCACTTTTGAAGTTTCAAAGGATTCCGAATATTATGATGAAAAATAATAATTCAAAAAGAATACTTGCGATTATTCTGTTGCTTGTTATGTGCATGGGCGTTTTTTCGTCGTGCTCCGCAGGGGAAGAATCCGGTGTGAAAACCGTTGGTTCGGTCTCGACAAGAAACACGATAATCAATCTTGCCGAAGATGCTTCCGTTCACTATGCGCAGTCTGCGGCATCTTACAGCGAAAAGCTTGCGGCTTCGGGGCTTATTGAGCTTTATGCTGACCCGTCAACCAATTCATTTGCTGTTTTGGAAACAACTCAGAATCAGCTTTGGAGTGCATTGCCGTTGATGGAAAATGTCGCTTCCGGCGAAACACTTGTAACAGACGCAAACATGGTTTCTCTCAGACTTGTCGGCGGCACGGATATATATTATCTCAATTCGCAGGATAACTCCGTTGCTTACGGCAAGGCGGGTTATGCGCCTGTTGAAAACGGAGCTGTTTTTACTTTTGATATGTTTCCAGATGAAAAAACAGCGGCAAAATCAAACTATGAAAAGAGCGACATCGGTTTCAGAGTAACCGTTACGGCTGTTCTTAAGGACGGCAGCATGAATGTTTTGTGCTCTTATTCAAATTTAACGGATAATCCCGATGCATATATCGAAAGCATCGATTTGCTTAATTATTTCGGAGCATACAATGACACTAAAGACGGCGATTTCCTTCTTGTGCCCGACGGTTGCGGAGCAATCATCAAAACCTCGATTTATGATGAATCATTTGAGTCTCTTTCGTTTGATGTTTACGGCAGCGACCCGTCTGTATTTGATTCGGAAAGCTCGGGCAGCGCTGTTGTTCCCGCCTTTGGCATCAAGCACGGAAACACCGCCTTCGTTTCACTGATAGAGAGCGGAGATGCTGTTGCAAGCATTAATGCGAGAAAAGCAACGGGTGTGAGCGAATATAACGTTGTATATCCGGGTTTCAGAGTTACTCCGGTCAGCTATGAAAACGAAACGCTTTATGTTTCAAAGTCGTCTTCTGTCAGCGAAATTGCGCTTTGCTACCGTTTTCTTGCGGGCAGCAATGCGACATATGCCGGTCTGGCATCGGCATGCCGCGAGCAGCTGATAAGGAACTCCGTGCTTTCAACAAGAACGGTTGAGGTCGGTGACTATATGCCGTTTTATCTTACTCTTACGGGTGCGGCCCGCAAATCCTTTGGTCCCATCAGCTATCTTTCAACCGTAACCGATTTTGAGCAGGCGGAGGATATGCTTGTTCGCATGAAAAACAAGGGTATCAACAATGTCAGCGTCAGATATTCGGGGATTTTTGACGGCGGTCTTGATTCGAAGGATATTTCAAATTCCTCAGTTATGATGCGCTTGGGCGGTGCGGATAAGCTTGCCGAGCTTTATGAGTATATAACAACTCAGAAAATGAGTCTGTTCATTGATGTTAATCTTTTTTCATCTTCAACAGGTTTTGCGGGTCTGAATGCTGCGAATATCCAAAAGAAAGAAAGCTGTTTCAAGCCTGAAAGCAAGCTTGTTGATTATATGGGTGAAGATGTTGCCGAAAGACAGTTGAGAAATATAAAGAAACTCAAAAACGTTATTTCTGATGTTTTGAGTGATACGCGGTATTACGGATTTTCCGGGTATTGTCTTAATGACATCGGTTCCGTGCTTTATTCGGATTTTTCCTTTAACGGTCTTTTGAGGGAAACTGCTGCCGAGGAAATCAGCAGTGCCATTGTTCCGCTTTCAACAGGTCATTCAACAATGGCGGCAACGGGCAATTTCTATATGCTTAAAAACATGAATTCAGTTATCAATATTCCGCTTGAAACAACGGTTTCTCAAAGCGGCGCATATATGGCTGTTCCGTTTGTTCAGCTTATTCTTCACGGAATTCTTGACTATTCGGGTGAGCCGATAAATACGGGCATCAATATTCCCGAAACCTTGCTCAAATATATTGAGTTCGGTGCGTGCCCACATTTTGAATGGACATATGAGCCGATAATTTCAGACAACGAGAACGATAAGTTTTATTATGATAACACCATAAATGCTGCGGCGGAGTTTTACACCAAGGCTAACGAAGCGCTTAACGATTTGCGTGATGCCAGAATAACCGACCATTATGAGGTTCAGGACGGTGTGTTCTGCACGGAATATGACACGGGCACTCGAATTTACGTTAACTATACAAACACTGATTACTCAACTCTCGGCGTTGTGGTCAGCGCAAGAGACTTTTTAAGAGTAAACTGATTCAGGAGGATTTTTTATGCCGTATATCAGAACAACAGTCAGCAAGGAGCTCACAGCTCAGAACAAAGAAAATCTCAAAACAAAGCTCGGTCAGGCAATTGCGCTTATCCCGGGTAAAAGCGAAGCATGGCTTATGCTTGCATTTGAAGATAACATTGATATGTATTTCAAAGGTGACGGTAATCAGGATTATGCTTATCTTGAAGTCAGCCTTTTCGGCTCAACAAGCGATGCCGCTTACGACAGACTTACAGCGGCTCTTTCGGAAATTGTTAACGAAGAGCTTGGTATTGACAGAGCCAATATTTATATTAAATACGAGGAAGCCGAGCATTGGGGCTGGAACGGAAGTAATTTTTAAACAGGAGATTTTTTAATGGAAAGAATTGAAATAAAGAAACTCTTTGAATCTGCGGAAAGCTATGCCGACAAAATCGTAACGGTTTACGGCTGGATAAAAACCCTCAGAGATTCAAAGGCTGTCGGATTTATTGAGCTCAATGACGGCAGCTGCTTCAAGGGTGTTCAGGTTGTTTTTGAAGCGGAAAAGCTCGAAAATTATAAGGATATTGCAAAGCTTAATGTCGGTGCAGCCGTTAAGGTTACGGGCAGGCTTCTGCTGACTCCTCAGGCTAACCAGCCGTTTGAAATAAACGCCGATGAAATATCCGTCGAAGCTGTTTCAACTCCCGATTATCCGCTCCAGAAAAAGCGACACTCGGTTGAGTTCCTCAGAACAATTGCACATCTCAGACCGCGCACAAATCTTTTCAATGCGGTTTTCAGAGTCCGTTCCGTTGCGGCATATGCAATCCATAAATTCTTTATGGATCAGGGCTTTGTTTATGCTCACACTCCGCTTATTTCGTGCAGCGACTGCGAGGGAGCAGGGGAGATGTTCAAGGTGACAACCCTTGATATGGAAAACCTGCCCAGAACAGAAAACGGCGAAATAGACTACGGTGAGGATTTCTTTCAGAAGCCCGCGTATCTGACCGTTTCGGGTCAGCTTCAGGCTGAAACAATGGCTCTTGCTTTCGGCAAGGTTTATACCTTCGGACCTACCTTCAGAGCTGAGAAATCCTATACCCAGCGCCATGCCGCGGAGTTCTGGATGATTGAGCCCGAAATGGCTTTTGCAGAGCTCAGTGACGATATGGATGTTGCAGAGGGTATGATTAAATATGTTATCAAATATGTTCTTGAAAACTGCCCAATGGAAATAGAATTTCTTAATAAATTTGTTGATAAGGAGCTTGTTGAAAGGCTGACAGCCGTTGCAAACTCCGACTTTGGCAGAGTTACCTACACAGAGGCAATCAGTCTTCTTGAAGAGCATAACGAAGAATTTGAATATAAGGTCAGCTGGGGTTGTGACTTGCAGACAGAGCATGAACGCTATCTTACGGAGCAGATTTTCAAAAAACCTGTTTTTGTTACGGATTATCCTAAAGAAATCAAAGCGTTCTATATGCGCCTTAATGACGACGGCAAGACTGTTGCAGCTTGCGATTGCCTTGTTATGGGTATCGGCGAAATCATCGGCGGCAGCCAGAGAGAAGAGCGCCCTGGGCTGCTTGAAGCGCGCATCAAGGAGCTCGGTCTTAATCCTGAGGACTACAGTTGGTATCTTGACCTTCGCCGTTACGGCGGCGTTAAGCACAGCGGCTTCGGTCTCGGCTTTGAAAGACTTGTTATGTATTTAACAGGTGTTTCAAACATCCGCGATGTTCTTCCGTTTCCCAGAACAACAGGCTCTGCAGATTTTTAATCCGAACAAAATCAACCCGCCAACGGAGCAATCCGTTGGCGGGCTTTTCAATTTTTTTAAAAAATGAAAAATTTTTATTAAAACTATTGTTTTATATAAATGAATTTAGTATAATAAATCAGTATTTATTCTGGGTCAAAATGACCTTTCGAAAGGTGTGGTAAAATGCTCGGCAAATATGTCAGAGTCAGGGTCACGAACCCTATCCGCTCCGTAAACAGGCAATTCGGCTTTGTTTATCAGCTGAATTTCGGCGCAATTGAAGGAAAAAAGAGATATGACAGCATATCCCACGGCGCTTATATCATGGGTATAAATCATCCCGTGAGAACCTTTGACGGCAGAGTTATCGCTGCGATAAAAAGGGCAGACGGCAGCCCGACTGTTTACGTTGTTGCTCCCAAGAGCATGAGATTCATTTCTTATCAGATTGAGGATGCTATTGCTTTTGCGGAAAAAGGCAGAGATTATAAGCTGGAGTGTCTTTATGAGCGTTCCTGCGGTGCGGTTGTTTACAGAATGATAAACGATGAGATAAGATATCTTCTTATTAAAAACCGCAGAAGCACTCACTGGGGTTTCCCAAAGGGTCATATTGAAAAGGGCGAAACTTACGAACAGACAGCAATCAGAGAAGTGCTTGAGGAAACGGGTATTCACATTCAGATTTTGCCGCAGTTTGCCTCAAAATCCGAATATACAATTCAGGGCAGAGTAGAGAAATCCGTAACGATTTTTCTTGCCAAAACCAAGGATACTCAGACAACAATCCAGCGCGAAGAAATTGAGGATTATGTTTGGCTCAATTACAAAAAAGCAATGGATACCCTGCGCTTTATTAATGACAGAAACATCCTTCAGAGTGCTCATGATTTTTTGATTGAGCAGAATATCATTCAAGAGAGGATTTCCAAATGACAGAAACAATAACCGATTATCTCGTCGGAATATTTCAGGGTTCAATTCCCGAAGAGTTGATAATTTTTATCATCTCCATGTTTCCTGTGCTTGAGCTCAGAGGCGGTATGATAGCGGCAAAGCTTCTTGATGTTGAGCTGCTTAAAGCTTTTGTTATCTGTTATGCAGGCAATATTCTGCCGATACCTTTTATTCTTCTGTTTATTCGCAGAATATTTAAGTTTTTGAAACGTTTTAAAGGCATAGGCAGTCTTATCGAAAAGCTTGAGGTTCGCTCAATGCGAAAAAGCGAAAAGGTCAAGCGTTGGCGCAACTGGGGCCTTCTTGCTTTTGTTGCAATTCCGCTCCCGGGAACCGGCGGATGGACGGGTGCTTTGATTGCAGCTCTTCTTGATATAAGAATCCGTACCTCGTTTCCGATTATTGCACTCGGCGTTCTTATTGCCAATTTTATCATGAGTGTTTTTTCTTATGGTCTTCTCAGTATGCTTGGGCTCTGATAAAAAAACAACAGACTGCATTTTTGTTTTGCAGTCTGTTTTGCTTTGTTTGTAACAAAGACAACCCCTGGCTATGCCAGGGGAATAGAAAAGCTTTTAGCGAGGGGAGACGTAGACAAGAAAAAAGCTCCTTGATATAGTAGAAGTGGTTTGCCGACCACACAACTAAAACA
>JAZNSX010000031.1:0-41420 GCA_045591425.1 Acutalibacteraceae bacterium
TTAATGCACAGTTAATAATATATACATCATCATATTCGCTGTAGATATCCGGCGTGCTTTTCATATATTTTCCGCTGTTATCAACGGGATTGTTGATAGGATAATCAACTCTGATTCCGCTTATGCCCGAAGCATTGCCGCCTAACGTAATAAGCGGTTTATCCGATTCACCGAACCCGTAATATGAAAGAATGAGAGTTCCGCTGCTGTTCTCCCTTTGGCAACGGGTTGCAACAGATGATGAGCCTCTGAATTCAACACCCGAAGGCACTGTTACGGGATTTTCAAAGCGGTAAAGACCGGCAGGCAGATAAACTATTCCGCCTGTTTCTGCCGCTTCATTCAGCTTATTCTGTACTGCAACGGATGCATCGGTTTTACCTGTTTTATCTGCTGATACTACATACAAAACTTCGGCAGGCTTTGTGTGCTTATGCTCGTAATCGGGCGTGTATGCGCTTGTATCTGCATTATAGATACGGATATTTTTGCCCTTGATTTTGCCTTCGGTTTTAACGTTTGTCAGTATCATTGCATTTTCGCCGGGGTCATATATTGCACATTCGCTGCCTTCTATAACACCGTTGCTTATGCCAGTACCCCAGGAATATTTTCTTGAAATTATGTTTCCTTCGGGAATATAAATACCGTAATCACAATCAGTTATATAAAAATCGGTAAATTCGCCGCTGAAGGTGTACCGTATGCCTTCCTTGACAAACATTCCGTAAAGCATATCGGAGATTCTGACATCGGCAAATTCGGGCCATTCGAGGTCGCCTATTACAAGACCGCAGCCGTTTTTGCGTGTGTATTCATCAAGCTTCTGCCTTTCGGGAGCATTAAACTCCTCGCCCGCTCCGCACCAATATTCGTTTGATATATAAAAAGTTTTAACCGTATCGACATCGGCTGAATTATGAGCATTCAGACCCTGATAAAGGCAGGTTCCTTTTACGTTTTCAATCGTCAGCATTTCATGGCACTCATAAATACCGTTTTCGCATTCTGCACTCGCACCGATTCCTCTGTAGGAATTGATAAGAGTGCAGTTTTTTATTGTCTGGAGCATATAATCGCCGTTACCGACCACATAGAAGGTGAACGGATAAGGCTTTACGTTATCAATGCTCTGGTTGGGATACCAGACGGTAAGACCCACTGCACCTGCGCTTGCACCGACAGTAAATAAAGCAGGATTCATTGCATCGCTGCTTTCAACGTCGGCAATGATTATTGTTCCGTAGTCATCACCGACATCGGGGTCCTGATAATCACCCATCAGCGTTACAAACTGGCGGATATAAATATTGCCCGTTACTCTGTATCTGCCTGCAGGAAGCCAGACCGTACCGCCGCCGTTTGCCGCACAGTCATCAATCGCCTGCTGAATAATTACAGTAACATCACTCTCACCGCTTGAATCGGCATCAATAACAATATCAGCTATTACGACCTCATCCGTCGGATACACGGTTTCAATAATCTGCGGTGTATTTACTTCACCAACCGCAAAGCACGGAACAACCGTGTTAAATGCAATCAAAATGCAAAGCAACGAAGAAAACAGTTTTTTCATCTTATCAGCTCCGATTTGTTAATAAAAAGATATGATGCAATAATTATAATTCTCTTTCAATATTATGTCAAACATACTGTAGAATTTTATAATCATATATGATATAATCTGGTTGATGAATAACGGTGTAAAAAGCGTATCGCCTCTGCCTTCGCCGAGCGGTGCCCATGCTTCAGGCTGAACGGAATATTTGTTATGCCATTCAAGACTTTCACTCTGCTGATGATGAGGATGAATTTCAATCTGATTTATCATCGGCTTTATTCGTGCAAAAGAAGCAATATCAATCATTCTGTCAACTTAGAAATTGGAAATACCTATTGCACGGATTTTGCCCTCGTCATACAAATCCTCAAGGGCTCTGTATGCACCGTAAACATCGTTGAACGGCTGATGCAGAAGGCAAAGGTCAAGATAATCCACCTTCAATTTTCTCATTGATTCAAGCACGGATGTTCTGCACTCATCATAACCGTAATGCTCAAGCCAGACCTTTGTTGTGAGAAAAATTTCTTCACGGGGAACACCGCTTTTAGCAATGGCATTGCCGACTTCTTCCTCGTTGAAATATGACTGTGCGGTATCGATTGAACGGTAGCCGACTTTGAGTGCATCAAGCACACATCTTTCGCATTCCTCACGGCTCACCTGATAAACGCCGTAGCCGAGAATGGGCATTTCAACTCCGTTATTCAGTGTAACGTATTTCATAAATTATCTCCTTCCGATTGACTGATTCAGAATAATCTGTTATCATTCAAGTATATTCTAAAACTTAAAGTTAACTTTAAGTCAAGAACTTTTTAAGGTGATTTTTATGATTTACACAGTCGGAGAAATGGCAAAGAAAATCGGCGTTGCACCGTCAACACTTCGTTATTATGACAAGGAGGGGCTTTTGCCATTTGTTGAGCGTTCAAGCGGCGGAATAAGAGTTTTCAAAGAAGCCGATTATGAATGGCTCAAGGTTATTGAATGCCTCAAAAAGACGGGTATGCCTCTTAAAGACATCAAAACCTTTATCGAAATGGCTATGCAGGGCGATGAAACCATTGATGAACGTCTGGAACTAATCAGAAAACAGCGCGATGAGGTCGGCAGACAAATTGCCGAATTGCAGGAAACAATGGATACTCTCAACTTCAAATTCTGGTATTACGAAACTGCAAAATCAGCAGGCACAACCGCTGTACCGAGAGAAATGAAACTCGAAGAACTCCCTGAAGAATTCAGAGAAATACGAAAAAATCTTCGTGGAGAGTAGTTAAACAAATTCATTTTTCAGACACAAAGGAAAAAATAAAAGGAGAAAAACGATGAACAACATAAAGCAAAAACCTTTATGGCAAAAAATTCTGGTTATTCTTATCGGCGGACTTCTGCTTGGATTTTTATGGCGTCTTCGCGGTTCACGCGGCTGGGGTTCGGAGGCAGGCGTATTTAATGTCGGTTTTGTTTACCTGCTCTTTATCACAACCGTTATGGGTGAACGAAAAAAACTTGATTTAGGCTGGCTTTCATTAACCGCTATGTCCTTTATTCTGACCGTTCCGAGTTGGGGAACAATATTAACCCAGATAACGGGCGTTATCCGTGAAAGTGAAGTTGAGGGTGCGGAGCATATTTTCAGATACATATCACCTGTGTCAGGTGCATTTATGATGTGTTGTGTCGGCTTCGGTGTGGCAGGTCTGTTCGGAGTTTTGCTCGGCAGAGGTTTCAGTTCTCATCAATGGAAAGTAAAAGATTTCATAGTCGTTATCGGTGCATTCCTGATTTTTGATATTGTTTCAAAAGCCAGCATTTCACATTGGATTGTGCAGCTCATTCAGCCCGAAGCTGTTGACCTTTTTGAAGAAGGACTTAAAACAGCAGGCATAGAAGGCTCTGCATATAAAGTATTTATGCAGCACTTTGCAGACATTTCCTGGAGTAAAAAGATTATAGGCGGCAGAAATTATTTCTCTGAAATTCAGGCTGTTTCTTCCGCAATCAGGACTTTGGGTGCAATACTTGCCGCAAGATTTATCGTTAAAGATAAAGTTGCCGCAAAAGTGGGTGCTCTTGTTTGCGGAGCGTTTGGTTTGTCAATAACGGTATCCGATTTGTTTTTCTGGTTTACAAAAGGCGGTTACCGTCAGCTCGGAATACAGTACGAGGGAGATTTTATATATGCGTGGTCCTGCTGGGAATATTTCACGGGATTTATTGCAGGCGTTATAATCACCGCCGTTCTGTTGTCTTTGAAACAAAGCGAAGATGTTACCGAAATTGCGTTTTCAAAAATTCCAGAAAAACCGAAGAAAGTTCTTATATTTATCGCAGGCTTTTTCGGCACAATCGGTGTAAACCTTGTCCGCCCCATCGCAAGGCGTTTCGACAGTTCGGATACAGTTCAGATTATTGCAATATTCGCAGCGATTGTTTTAACCGCAATTCTCATTGTGTTGCTTGTTAAAAAAGGCGGCATCAATGCAGAGAAGATGGGTATGGAATGGCTTGCAAGGATTTTGCTGCCGGTATTTATAATGTTTATGTTGTTATCGTATTTCTTTGTTGCTTCTGCGGAACACAGGGCAATTGTTGAAGTCAACACATTACACAATATTCTTGTTATTATTTCGGCTTTATCGGTGCTCGTGTATTCTTTTATGTTATTTAAAAAGCGAAGTGACAATAATGTATGAACAGCATTGTACCGTAACAGATTACGGAATCGCTTCGTTCGTCAATAAGAATTTACGGAGATGTTTTTATGAGAAAAGAAATTGATATAAACCCTTGGGAAAGAAAAGAACATTTTGAGTTTTTCTCAAAAATTGCAACACCGCATTACTGCGTGGCATTCAACATTGCAGAAACAGATAAATAAGAATTTGCGGAAGGAGATTATATGCAATACGCAATTGAATTGTTTTTTGATAAAGAAATGGAAGAAAAGCTTTATAATTTAGCCAAAAGAGTCGCGGAAGAAAAACTGAGCACAAAATATCTGGAATGGAAAACCAGACCTCATATTACTTTAGGCTGCTTTAATGACGTAGATGAAGAAAAATGTATAAAACAATTAAATCTGTTTGCACAAACTCATAAACAAATGCCCGCATATCTCGGTTCTGTCGGAATGTTTAATGATACAAGAGCAATTTTTGCATCTCCCATTATGACTGAAAGTATGTATGAATTCCAAAGAGAATTACATAAATATATGCAAGATTTTGATACAACGGGATGGGAATGGTATCTTCCGAACAGATGGGTGCCGCATTGTGCATTGGCAATGACTCAAGAAGATGACGAAGAAGTTTTCTATAAAGCGAGCAATTTAATATTGCGTGAGTTTGATTATTGGGTCGGTAAGTTTGTTTCAATAGGATTAATTAAAATAACTTTTCCGGTAGAAGAAATCCATACTGTTGCTTTGATGGCCTAAAGATACAATTATTGTTTATGATAAAGGAGGAGTTTTATGACACATTGCGGAACACAAAGATTGGAAACAGAAAGATTGATTCTGAGAAGATTTGTCAAAGAAGATTCTGGAGCTGTATATAAGAATTGGGCAGCTGACCTTGAAGTAACAAAATATTTAACTTGGCAGGTTCATCCGAACGAAAAGGTAAGCAAACAAGCGGTAAAATCTTGGCTGAAACAGTATTCTGACGATAATTATTATCATTGGGCTATTGTTTTAAAAGAAAATGGCGACGAACCGATTGGCGGTATTGACGTTGTGTTAATCAATGAAGATGTTTCGATGGTTCATATCGGATATTGCATCGGAAGAAACTGGTGGCATCAAGGCATTACTTCTGAAGCACTCAAAGCGGTTATGGATTATTTATTTGATGTTGTAAATGTTAATCGTATTGAATCAAGACACGACACGAGAAATCCCAACTCGGGCAAAGTGATGCTGAAATGCGGAATGAAATATGAGGGTACTCTGCGTAGCGCCGATCGGAATAATCAGGGTATTTGTGATGTAAGTTATTATGCTTTGTTGAAATCCGAGCGATAAATTCCAATTTATATAAACACCATTCAAAGGAGCAGAATATGATAACAAAGTTTGATTTGCATACCGACGTTTTAGTTCTCGGAAGCGGTCCTTCGGGATTAGCTGCTGCATATACAGCAGCTAAAAACGGTGCAAAGGTTATTCTTGTTGAACAAAGCGGCGATGTTGGCGGAATCTCCACTTCAGGGCTTATGAGCCATTGGACGGGAAGCTGCGGCAGTCCGCTTTATTATGATATTTTGAAAAGGACGTCCGAAAACAATGAGGGCAAATTCAAAAACAGAATAATAAATCTTATCGACCCCGAAAAGCTGAAAACTCTTTATCTGGAAATGCTTGATGAGGTCGGCTGTAAGCTTATGCTTTACACCTTTGCCGAGGATGCAATCTGTGACGGCAACAAAGTTCTCGGCGCAACCGTTATCAACAAATCGGGCAAAACGGATATTTATGCCAAAATCATTGTTGATGCTACAGGTGACGGCGATATTGCCGCAAGAGCAGGAGCAGAATTTGTTCTCGGCAGAGAAAGCGATAATAAGATGCAGCCTGCAACTCTTATGTTCAAAGTCGGCGGTGTTGACTATAACCGAGCCGTGTTCTTAGGTTCATTTGAATCCACTTACGAAACACCGAACGGTGAGCTTCAGGCTCTTGCAAAAGAACATATTCCGTACCCTGCCGGGCACATTCTTACTTATAAATCAACACTTCCGGGTGTTGTTACCTGCAACATGACAAATGCTGTTGAAATTGACGGCACATCTGCCGATGACTTAACAAAAGCAACCCTGACCTGCCGCAGACAGATGGATGATATTGTAAAATATCTCCGGAACTTTGTGCCGGGTTATGAAAATTGTTTTATCATAAGCTCCGCATCACTTATCGGCATTCGCGAAACAAGGCATTTCAAGGGTAAATACACCCTTAATGAACAGGATATACTCGAAGCGAAAGTATTTGGCGATTATGTCGTAAAAGATGCTTACTTCAATTTTGATGTTCATAACATCACGGGTGCCGGACTTGACAAAACGGGCGTGCAAAAGCATTTCAAACAGACAAAAGGATACACCATTCCATACCGTTGTCTTCTTCCCGAAGTTTAAGAAAATCTTTTGCTTTGCGGCAGAAACATTTCCGGTACGCATATGGCACATTCCAATTTCAGGGTAATGCCTATCTGTGTCGGTATCGGCGAGGCAGCGGGTGCAGCTGCGTATATCTCCGTTTCGCAAAACCGCAATCTGAATGATATTGACGCAAGTGAAATCAGAGAAATAGTCGGAATATGAATTCCAATATGCCAAACAGTTCACAAAACTTAAGTTTACAAAGTCGGATATGGATATATTAGAATTCGATTTAAGCGGCATCGCAACAAATTAAAAATTTCTTAATGCAACCAACGGAGGAATCTGACACAAAAGATACGCCAGCGACCAGTTCCGCAGCAATTTTTCATATTGCAAAGCTACATGAATTCCGTACAGCATAAACCACGATTCGAGAGTCTGCGGTATTTACGGGGCCCGTACAGTCACGATATAACCTGTATTTTTCCAAACTCCAATGATGACACGGACATCCGCGAACCGATTAAATTTCTACGCCTTTAATCCGTCGTTCGTTAAGCCTTGTAATAATATTTCGTAAGATGTCGCTTCGGCGGCATCTTTTTTATGGTAATTTCGGTTTTTATATGATATAATGTTTTTAAATAAATTTAAAGAGGTATTGTAATGAACAGACCGTATATTATATGCCATATGGTTATGTCACTTGACGGGAAAGTAACGGGAGATTTCCTTTTCACACCCGAATGCGAGCGAGCGACAGAAACATATTATGAAATCAACCGAAAGCTGAAATGCAACGGATTTATCTGCGGCAGAGTTACTATGGAAAGCAGTTTCACGGGCGGGTATTATCCTGACCTTTCCGACTACGATCCCGTAATTCACGACCACGGATTTAAAATGGATTTTATGCTTGACGAAGAACATATGTCAGGTTTTTATGCCATTGCATTTGACCGGAAGGGCAGACTCGGTTGGAAGTCAAACAAAATCATCGACCCCGACGGTGACCCCGGTTATGACGGCGCACAAATTATTGAAGTGCTGACAGAGCAAACAGATGAGCGTTATCTTGGCTACCTTGAAAGCATGAAAATTCCGTATATCTTTGCAGGAAAGGATGAAATTGACGTTGAGGTTGCTTTGTTCAAGCTCAAGAATATTATCGGATGCAAGACACTGCTTTTGGAGGGCGGAAGCATCACCAACGGATCGTTTCAGCGTGCTGATGCCATCGATGAGCTAAGCCTTGTTGTTGCACCGATTGTTGGCAACAAAGACGATAAACCTCTGTTTATGAATGCTTCATCTTCAACCTATGAACTGATAAAATCAGAAAACAAAAACGGCAACCTTGTTTTGAATTACAGGAAAAAGCAGTCTTGATTTTGATAAAAGAATTATGTTGAAATAAATTGTTATTAATTAAGCAGAAACATTTGCTATGGTAAGGTTGAAGAAAACAACTTTTTGTGATATCATTATTTTTGATAAGCTGATGAGGTGATATTATGAGATTTGAAACAAACAAATTAAAATGGACAAGGGAGCCTGCAGAATTTTCAATAACCGCCGACAAAATCGAAATAACAACTGCCCCAAACACAGATTTGTGGCAGAGAACATACTATCATTTCCGCAACGACAATGCCCCTGTTCTGCAGATGGAAACGGACAAAAAATTCTTCTCGTTTATTGTCAAAACAGAATTTGAAAGCAAACACAGATTTGACCAATGCGGTATTGTTATGTACCTTGACAGCGACAATTGGATAAAAAGCTCCGTTGAATATGAAAATGAGAAATTTCAGCATCTAGGCTCTGTTGTTACTAACAACGGCTATTCCGATTGGGCAACAACGGAAATTGACGCGGATATCAAATCAATGTGGTACAGATTCAGCCGCAGAGAGGATGATTATTGCATTGAATGCTCTGATGACGGCGTTATTTTCAGACAGATGAGAGTCTGCCATATGTGGAACGGCGGCAACACAATTCGGTTTGGAATTTACGCCTGCAGCCCTGAAAGCTCGTCATTTAAAGCAACATTTACAAACATGGAAATAACCGAATGCAAATGGCTCGCCCACGACGGGCAGCAGCCGGACGAATAAATGATGTTTGCAACCGAGTATTGAACAGTACCGAAAGAGTACGCAACACAATTCTCGGCAAAAACAGACTGTCAGCATCCTTACGGGACAAGCGATAAATGTCTCGGTCGGACATGCACTTTGAATTCATAATTTGTGGAGATAATTTAATGGATAATCTTATTATAAAAAACAACGAACTTTTATTGATGCGATACACCGAGCTTATCCGCATAACTCCTTGCGGTAAAAATGCAATCCGATTTCAGTCTTTTCCCGACTGTCGGGTGATTGACGAAAACTATACTCTTATGCCCCAAAACGCCAATGCCGAAATCGAAGAATCCGATAATTACGCAACACTCACCTGCGGCACTCTGAAAGTGAAAGTTGAACCCAACGGCAAGCTGACTTTTTATAAAAACGGCGAGGTTATCATTGAAGAAAAACCCGAACTCACTTTCAAAAGCAACTACAGACATTTTGATAACAAAGGAAGCGGTCTGTGGACTGCGAGAGTTACTTTTGAGCCGAATAAAAACGAGCATTTCTTCGGGCTCGGTCACAGCTGGGATAATGAATTTGACCTCAAAGGCTCATCAATTGACATACGAAACGTAAACGCAAAATGTACAATTCCTTATGTTTATTCATCGCTCGGTTACGGTTTTCTTTGGAATAATCCCTCAACGGGTCTTTGCGAGCTTTCAAACAACCGCACCCGTTGGAGCTGCGACTGTTGCAGATTTATGGACTTTGTTGTTATTGCAGGCACACCAAAAGAGACTTGCACAACTCTCTCAGATTTAACAGGTTATGCGCCGAAAATGCCCGAATGGGCAACAGGATTCTGGCAGTGCAGACTCCGTTATGAAACTCAGGAAGAATTGCTTTCCGTTGCAAGAAAATATAAAGAACTCGGCATTCCGCTTTCCGTAATTATTGCTGATTATTTTCATTGGACAGAGCAAGGCGATTACAAATTCGACCCTGTATACTGGCCCGACGTGAAAGCCATGACGGACGAACTTCATTCGATGAACACAAAGCTTGTTGTTTCAACATGGCCAACTATTAATAACAACAGCGAAAACTATTGGCATATGCGAAACAACAATATGCTTATGCGGACATCACGGGGACCCGACAGAGTTTTCGACTTTTACGGTTGGCAGAATGAAATTGATGTCACAAACCCCGCAACAAGGGATTACGTGTGGAGCAAGCTGAAAGAAAACTATATTGATAACGGCGTTGATGCCTTATGGTTTGATGAAGCAGAGCCCGAAATCCATCCCGAACATTTCGATAATCTGATATGGTATGCGGGCAGAGGCGATATGGTTGCGCTCCTTTATCCCTATTACTACTCCAAAATGGCGTACGACGGCTTCAAGTCAATCGGAAGAAATGATATCATCACGCTCACCCGTTGTGCCTATCTCGGCAGCCAGAAATTCGGCTCACTTGTGTGGTCAGGTGATATTGAATCAACCTTTGAGAGTCTTGAAAGTCAGGTTAAAGCGGGTCTTAACATCTCAATGTGCGGTATTCCTTGGTGGAACACCGATATCGGCGGTTTCTACGGTGCGGATATAACAAGCGATTATTTCAAGGAGTTGATTGTGCGCTGGTTCCAGTTCGGTCTGTTCAGCCCCGTTATGCGACTTCACGGCTCAAGAATCCGCCATTTTGAACCTACTGCAGGGCTTTTGGAGCCAAGCGGTGATCCAAATGAAATCTGGAGTTTCGGCGATGAAAACTTTGAAATCCTTAAAAATCTCATTTTAATCCGCGAGAAATTAAGACCGTATATTCAGCGGCAAATGGATATTGCAAGCAAAAAAGGATATCCTGTTATGCGTCCGATGTTTTTTGAATATCCCGATGACGAAATCTGCTACACACTCGAAACGCAGTATATGTTTGGCGATGATATTATTTTCTCCCCCATCGTTGAGCAAGGTCAAACGGTAAAAACGGTTTACATCCCCGACGGCGAATGGATACTCACAAAGGATAAGAAAATTTATACTAAAGGAACATATGAAATCAGTGCTAATATTGACGAGTTCATAGCTTTTGTAAAAGCTGGTTCTGATATAATTGAGTGTTTCGAGTAAAAACAACAGAGCAAACATACGAACAAGAATTTGTTAAGGTGTTTTTACTCGTTGAAATCCAATACAATTAAAAAACTTTACAAAAGAGGAAATGAAATGAGCATTGGCAGAATTAAATATCTGCTTGGCATTGACGGCGGAGGAACAAAAACAGAGTTTTTACTCACAGAATCAACAGGAAAAGAAATCAAAAGATTGATTCTCTGCGGTTCAAACCCAGTCAGCGCAGGCATCGGAAATACATATAGTGTTCTTAACGAAGGAATCACACAAATATGTGAAGACCTGAATATTAATGAGGTATCTGTTTTCGCAGGAATTGCAGGCATAAAAAGCGGAGACAATCAAAAGCTCATCAATGACTTTTTGTCAAAGTTCGGCTTTGCGGCCTTTGACTGCGGAAGCGATATCGACCTTGCAATTGAAGTTGCATTAAACGGAGAAAACGGAACAGCCGTTATAATGGGAACGGGCATTGTTGCCTATGCACGCTCCGGCAGAAAGCTTCGTCGCACGGGCGGGCGGGGTTATATGATTGACAAAGGCGGAAGCGGATTTCATTTCGGTTCCGACGCACTTAACTCGGCATTTGAATTTCTTGACGGCAGAGGCGGAAGCGAAACGATTCTAAAGCTTATTGAAAAAAAGCTCGGTAAAAGCCTTGATTCTTCCGTTTCTGAAATATATAACGGCGGTGCGGCGTATGTTGCATCCTTTGCGCCCGTGGTTTTTGAAGCATATAATCTCGGAGATGCGACGGCTTCGAAAATTATAGACCGCAATGCTTTTGAGGCGGCAAAAATAATTAACGGCGCAAAGAAAAATACCAATAATAAAATTGTTATTTGCGGCGGATTGTGCAAGCAAAAAGAAATATTATATCCGTTCTTGATGAAATATATTGAGGGTGAAGCTTCGCTTGATTTCTCGGTTGAACCGATGGTAAACGGTGCGGTTTCACTCGCAAAAAGGTTGTGTGAAAATGCTTAAAACAGAAATGAGAAATCCTGATACATACCGCATTGATAAGATGTCAACTCTTGAAATGCTCGAAATAATAAACAACGAAAATGAAAAAGTGACTTATGCGGTTGAAGCTGCTTTGCCGCAGATTGCAACGGTGTGCGATGCGGTTGCCGACACAATAAAAGCAGGCGGCAGAATTTTCTATATCGGAAGCGGAACTTCGGGCAGGCTTGCCGTTTGCGATGCGGCAGAATGTCCGCCTACTTTCGGCGTGCCTTATGACCTTTTCAACGGAATTATTGCAGGCGGTGAAAAATGTATGTTCAAAGCAGCCGAGAATGCGGAAGATAATCCCGTGGCAAGCATTGACGACCTTAAATCCCGCGATTTCTGTGACAAGGATTTATTAATCGGTATTTCCGCTTCGGGTTCGGCGGCTTATGTTATTTCCGCAGTCAATTATGCAAAAAGTATTGGCGCAAAGGTCTTTTCAATCACAAACAACCCCGATTCCGAACTCGGAAGGACGGCGGATATTGATATCTGTGCCGATACGGGTCCGGAGGTTATCACCGGCTCAACCAGAATGAAGGCGGGAACGGCTCAAAAAATCATTCTGAATATGATATCAACCGCTTCCATGGTAAAATGCGGCTGTGTTTATGAAAATATGATGATTAATCTTAAGCCTACAAACAAAAAACTCCGAAAAAGAATGATAGGAATTGTCACCGAAATTCTCGGATGCACCGATAAAAAAGCGGAAGAGCTTCTTGAAGAAAACGGCTGGAATATCCGCTCTGCCGTCGAAAAAATCTGACAGATAAAAAATATCCCTCTGAAAAAATTTTCAGAGGGATATATAAATTCAAAGACAAAGTCCGTAAACAAGCGTTGTTTCTTTTGTTTCAATAAGCTCAAAGCCGTATTTTTCATAGAATTTTATTGCGTTGTAATTCTTGTGCCATACGGTAAACATAACGCCTTTTACGTTCTTTTCGCGAAGATTATCGCATAATGCATCCATCAGCTTTCTGCCGAGCCCCATATGCTGATATTCGGGCAAAATATCGATATGAAGATGTGCAGGATAATCTTCTTTGTATTTTTCCTGTGAAGCAATTGCTCTGAGTGCCGATTTTCTGCGGCGGTATTCCCATTTTTTGATTCGCGGATAATAAGTGCTTATATATATTTCTTTGAACTTATCAAAATTTTCCGTTGATATAACATACCCGATTGCCTTGTCATTTTCGTCAGCAGCAACGAAGCAATTTTCAGGCTCGTTTTCGGTATAATAGTCGCAATAAACCGCAAGTGCAAAATTTCTTGCCCTTTTTGAGCTTTTGCAAGGGCCCTCGCTGTTAAGGCAGACAAAACGCACATTTTCTTTATCTTTTGCTTTGTAGGGTCTTATTGTCATTTTTATCACTTCCGATACGAGTTTATCATTAAAACGCACAAAAATCAAGGCATAATATGTACTGATTTAATAATTGTAAAAAGCAATTAAATATTGTATTATAAATATCGGGAGGGTTTAATATGAATGACAAATCAAAACCCGCAGCTTTATTCGGAAGACTTTTCGGAAATATCGCAAAAGAGTATAATATTGAAATTGTTTTTGAAAATTCCGAGCGTGTTACCTATTGCAAAAAAGCTCACAGAGTTTCCGACGAAAAATATATCCTTTCCGTTTGCGGCAAGGATATTAGAATTATTTCTTCATGTGAAAAGGGTGCGTTTTATGCGCTTTGCGATCTTGCAAACCGTATTGATAAAAGCATCGTTTCCGACGGCGAATATATTTGCTCGCCCGCTTTTGCCGCAAGAGGATATATTGAAGGCTTTTACGGCAATCCGTGGAGCCACGAAAGCCGAAAATCCGTTATGGAGCTCATGGCAAAAAACAGAATGAACACGGTTTATTACGCGCCGAAGGATGACCTTTATCACCGTGAGAAATGGCGTGAGAATTATCCCGAAGACGAGCTTGCAAAACTGAAAGAGCTTGTTGACAAAGCATCGGAATACTATATGGATTTTTATTGGTGTATTGCCCCCGGTCTTTCAATGAAATATTCCGATAAAGCCGAGTTTGATGCACTTGTCAAAAAAACAAAACAGCTTTATTCAATCGGAGTTAACCGATTCGGTTTGCTGCTTGACGATATCGATGATGAGCTTGCGTTTGAAGAAGATAAGGCGGTTTTCGGCGAAACGGTCAATGCTCACATTGAGCTGATAAACAGATATTACTCCGCATTGAATGAAATTGATTCGTCAATCCGCCTAACGGTTTGCCCCACTCTTTATCACGGAAAAGGCAATGAATATTACATATCAAAGCTCGGCAAAAACATCCCCACCCTTGTTTCTGTTTTCTGGACAGGCAAAGACATCTGCTCGCGTGAACTGACAAGCCCCGAAGCCGTAAAATTCATTGAAAACACATATCACAAGCCGCTTTATTGGGATAATTACCCTGTAAACGACTGCTCTATGTTCAACGAAATGCATATTTCGCCCATTATTAACCGCGACCCCGATTTGTATAAATATTCCGAGGGTATTATTTCAAACTGCATGGAATATACGGAGTGTTCAAAAATTCCTTTGATTACCTTTGCGGATTACCTCTGGGACAGCGAAAATTATGACCCGCAGAAATCGTGGGAAGGTGCGATAAGGCAGGTTATCGGAAAAGAGGATGCCGACAATTTCATTATCTTTGCAGATCATCTTTATACCTCGTGCCTTAAAGATGCAAATTCAAGGCGGCTGTATGAAGCGTTTGACGAAATTGAAAATGCCTTCAATGCAGGTAACAAAGAAAATGCATTTATTCTTGCCGAAAACTATCTCGGCAAAATGAATGCGTGCAAAGAATATCTCAAACGGGATTTACCGATTTGCCGCGAGCTTTCAAAATGGTCTGAAAAGTATTTTGTTTCGTGCGATATTATTAACAAGATATTTGAATACATAAAAACAAATGATGAAAAGCTGATTGAGGAATTGCTTTTGCTTATTGAAAAATATGAGGCAATGCCTGCAAAGCTTTCAAACGATGTCAATATCCGTGCAGAGCTTAAAAATCTGCAAAACATAAAATTATAAGGAGATGTAAAAAAATGGCAGTAGTTATCAGATGGATTTCGGCAATCATGGCGGTTCTTGTCGGTCTTCCCACACTTCTCGGCGCGGTTTTTCAAAGTCTTACCAAAATCGGCTATGACGAAAGACCCGTTGCGGCAATTTCGGAGAATTTTCTTCAAGGAAACGCGGAATTTATTGATGAGCCCGAATCGGAATACTGGTCGGCAGGCTATGCCCGCAGAGTTCTTACTCCCGAAGATATAGAAGAAACCCGATATTTCCTCGGCGGCTTTCTTAAATTTCCCGCTCAGGAAGCAACAGGTGTTATCGATGATTTGTGCGTAAGAGCAGTCGTGCTTGACGATAACTCGGGCAGAGGTGCGGCGGCATTTGCATGGATTGACGGCGTCGGCTTTATGAATGCGGATATTAAGAACATCCGCGAAAAGCTCAGCGACATCACAGGCAACGGAAAGCTTATCAGCATTGATGTAGGCTCAACACATAATCACAGCGCAATTGACACTCAGGGTCTTTGGGGCAATATTCCCAAAAGCGGAAGAAATCAGGAATATATTGATTCGGTAGTTCAGAAAACAGCCGATGCAATAAGAGAAGCTTACAATAACCGCTGTGAGGGCAAGCTTTATTATTCATCAAAGGATTGTCCCGAATTGTTCTATGACGGAAGAGACCCATATTCAATCGATGAAAAAATACATCTTTTCCGTTTTGTGCCCAATGCAGACGGCAAAAAAGAAATTTATATAGCCAATTTCGGTGCTCATCCCGTTAATCTCGGTTGGAGCAACACGGAGATTTCGGGCGACTATCCTTATTATTTGGAAAAAGAAGTAACAACCGAAAAGAATGCCGATTTTATCTTTGTTCAGGGCGCAATCGGCGGAGCAATCCATGCTGATATGGGCACAGAAAACGGAATTCCCGAAGAGCTCACATCATTTGAAAAAATGAAGGAATACAGTAACATTGTTGCAGACATTCTCTATGATCTTGCAGAAAAAGGCAAAGCTGTTGAACCCATGCTCAATGTGAAGCACGCGCAGGTTGATTTTGAGGTCAACAACTTTATTTTCCTTCTTGCCGAGAGCGCAGATCTCTGCAATGTCAAGGCATTCAAGGAAGACGGCAAGATATATCTCACAAGTGAAATCGGTTATGTTGAAATCGGTAAAAATATAAAGATTATCGAAGCTCCCGGCGAGGTGCTTCCCGAGCTTGTCTACGGCGGATTCTATTCGGCTGATGAAGCATATAACGGCACGGAATATCCGTATAAAGAAATCGCAACCTGTTTCGATGAGGATGATGAAGTGCTGGTTTTCGGACTTTGCAACGATGCGGTTGGCTACATTGTGCCCGATAACGATTATTCCTCCTCAAACGAAGAAGGTCACTATGAAGAAACAGTTTCAACCGGTTCAAAAAGCGCAACCGCATTTTCGAAAGCGTTCTTTGAGCTTCTGGGGGTAAAATAAAATGGAATTTCTGCGTTTTTTAAGGCTGCCCGAATTGGTCAGAGGAATAATATCAGGCTTGCTTTCTCTGATAATTCTGTTCGTTCCCAATTCGATGTATGCAACCGTTGAAGAAACATCGAAATATATGCTTACGGGTGACGAAACGTTTTCATATAGCGGCGAAAAATGGTCTGTCGGCTTTGCAAAAGAAGTGCTCACTCCCGACGATATTACAGAAGAAACTTACTACATTGCAGGCTACAACACAAACAATCCCGCAAAATCGGTTCTTGACGATATGTATGCCAAAGCGGTTTATCTTGACGATAACAGTGGCAGAGGCGGAGTTATCATTTGTGCGATTGACTGCGTCGGCATAAGCCGTAAGGATATCAACGACATCAGAAAAATTGTTATTGAAAGCCAAAAAATCCCCAACATCAAATCAATCAATATCTGTGCAACGCATACCCATTCCGCTATCGATACACAGGGTCTTTGGGGCAAAAATTTTCTCTCCGACGGAAAAAACGAGGAGTTTATGAACAGACTCAAAGAATTGACCGCGAAAGCAATTGTTGCGGCATATGATGCAAGAAAAGACGGTAATCTTTATTTCGGAACGGCGGAATCCGAGGGACTTCTGATTGACACAAGAACCCCCGATGACTACGATGCAACATTAACAAGAATCCGTTTTTCCCCTGCGGACGGCAGCGACGATACTTATATAGTGAATTTTGCATGCCACGCCGAATGTCTCGGAGCAAGAACAACCGTTGTCAGTGCGGATTTTCCTGCATATATGGAAAAAGAAATTGTTGAACAGACGGGCGGTGCAAACGTTGTTTTCATAAACGGAGCTATCGGAGGACTTATCACATGCGAAAAACTTGATGATGTTCTGCGTAACTTTGAGCTTGGTCTTGAATACGTCAAGGAATTCGGCAAGGATGTCGGCGAAGTTGTTATGAGCATAAACAACGAAATTGCTCTTGAGCCTGCACTCAACGTCAAAACCGAAGCGATTGAAATAAAATGCGATAACACCGCACTTCTGCTTGTGCGTTTTCTCGGCGTACTCAACAACGACGTTTCAAAAGATAAAGATAAAAACATCTCAATCATATCGGAAGTTTCATATATGGAGCTCGGCAACAAGCAGATAGGAATTTATTTGATTCCCGGCGAGCTTTCGCCCGAGCTTGAAAGCGGCAACTTTATGTCTGCGGAAGAATCTGCAAACGGCACAGAGGTCGATTACAAGTCACTTTCCGAAATGGCGCGCTGTGAGCATAATTTTGTTCTCGGACTCTGTAACGACGAATTAGGCTATATCATACCCGAAAACGATTTCTTCCTGCATGAGTGGCTCCCCTATTTCAACAACGCTGTTGACGAAACAGGCAGAAAGCATTATGAAGAAACAAATTCACTCGGTCCTCAGGCGGCAGGAGCAATTCTTGAGGCTATGGATAAACTGATAAGCTCGGTAAAATAACATTATAACTTTTACAGCCCTTATGAATCACTTGAATGTGTGTTCATAAGGGCTGTTTTTTATCAATAAAGATACCATTTTTGAGAACGGATTTGCCACTCATCGGTCTTTTGCTTTTCCCGGGCTATGAAGTTTTCGGCGTTGAAATTCGGTCGGAAAACATCGTCAGTTCCGATGAGATTTGCAATTGTCGGTTCAATTTCAAATTCATAGTGAGTTTTTCTTATTGCATCAAGAAGTCTGATTCCGACCGCAAAGGGTGAAAAAATCTCTCTGTCTGTAACATGGAGCTGTATACCGTGACAAAAGCAGTTTTTATAGTCAGAAAATGTCGGGGTAAATGAACATTCGCGAAGAATAACGCCTTCTTGTTGACCCACCGTTTCGATGACTGCTTTGCTGTCAAGCCAAGGTGCGCCTATCATTTCAAAAGGTTTTGTTGTGCCCCTGCCTTCGGAAATATTTGTTTCTTCAAAAATACAGGTTCCGATATAAACAAATGCCGTATCAACGGCAGGAATATTCGGTGAAGGTTGAATGAAAACAAGGTCCGTATCATCATAGTACATTTCTCTTCTCCACCCTTCCATGGGAACAACGGTCAGGTCACAGCCGATGTTTTCCGTTTCATTCATCATAAGGGCAAATTCACCTATGGTAAGACCGCATCGTGTCGGGGTCGGAAACCTTCCCACAAACGACGAAAAACTCCTGTCAAGCACGGTTCCTTCCGCTTTTATTCCTCCGATTGGATTCGGTCGGTCAAGAACCGCAAACTTCACACCGTGCTCTGCACAAAGCTTCATTGCATCAGTCATTGTGTAAGCATAAGTGTAAAACCTTGCCCCCACATCCTGAACATCAAAAATAACGGTATCAAGAAATGCGAGCGCTTTTTCACTTTCCGATGTATCGTCACCGTATAAGCTGTATACGGGAAGTCCTGTTTTTTTATCAATATATGATGTTATATTCTCCCCTGCCTGCACATCGCCGCGGACTCCGTGTTCGGGACCGAAAAGAGCCATAAGGCTGCACTTTTCTTTGAGCATGTCCACAGTTGAAGAAAGATTACGAAGAACGCCGGTATGGTTGGTAATAAGTCCGCATTTTCCCTTGAAATCAAAGCCGTCACGCGCAACCAAATCAGCACCGCAAAGAACCTTTTGTTTGGCTGTTTTCATACCTTACCTTCCTTCCGTAAATTTTTATATTCGGTAATCATCATATCATAAAAGCTTCTGCGAAGAGAGAAGTAATCACCTCTGTTTTCTCTTCCGTAGTGAACAGCATTGGTCAGAAGAACACCCCAGAGCCCTGTCTTGCAATCTACATAAAGGCTTGTTCCCGTAAAGCCTGTGTGACCGCAACTTCCCGAAGATAAAAGCATTCCGCCGGGGAAATCCTGAGTTCCTTTAATCTGAAAACCCAGTCCTCTTGATTCTACTTTGTCGGGGGTGTGGTTTTTCACAGCAAGGTCAAATGTTTCTCTTGAAAGATAAACATCACCGTTTTTTGCAACACCTTTTTGGGAACACATTCCTGCAAAGGCAATCATGTCGTCAAGCGTTGCAAACACACCCGCGTTGCCCGCAACGCCGCCGAGAAAACATGCATTTTCATCGTGAACGTGACCCGTTGCCCATTCTCCGGTGTGAGAATAGAGCTCGGTTGCAGCTACAGGGTTTATAATATCGGGATTATAGCAAGCGTTTTTCATTCCGAGAGGCTCAAAAACATATTTTCGGGCAAGTTCATCGAGCGTTTCATCGCCGACTCTTTCAAGAATACACCCAAGCACAATATATCCCATACAGGAATAACGGACTTCTTCTTCCGTTTCATGGCATCTTTCGGCATCAAGAATTGTGCGAAGCACATCGCCGTCTTTATGCAACATACCGAACAACGGAAGACCTGACGGCATACCCGATGTATGAGTCATAAGATGACGGATTTCACAATCATTGTAATTGCCCGTATAATCAAGAAATTTTCCTATATTGTCATTCAGCGAAAGCTTACCGTTTTCAATGAATTTCAATGCAACCATGGATGTCGCAACAAGCTTTGAAAGCGAAGCAAGATCAAAAAGAGTATCTTCCGTGACCTCCAAAACTGTCGGCTGAATCTGACGGTTACCGAAAAATCCCCTCACAAAAACATTGCAGCCCATACCTACAGCAACCGCCGCGCAGGGAAAAGCAGTTCCGACACCCGACATTATAAGTTTTAAAGTCTCTTCAAACATAGCCGAATTCCTTTTGCTTTTTTTCTATTTTACATCAACCAGAGCACAATTGCAATTATAAATAAACGACATTTCACACAATCGGCACATAAATGCCAAACACCCATATATAAACTAAGCTAATTTGTGTTCATTGATTTCTCAATGCTGCAATGAGCGTTGCTTAAGTGCCGTCCGCTTATTTTATTCCGTGTTTTTTTGCATATTCAAGCACAATGTTTCTGAAGTGCTCATGTTTAAAGCTGTTTTTGACATCGGTAATATCAATATATGAACCGGCATTGAGATTCTGAATAACCGCCTCTGCAACAAAGCATTCAAAAACATAATCATCATTAAAAGCCGCCTCAATATCGGTATTCATATTTTCATTTATGCCCTTAACTGCATATCTGTAGATTATATTGTCTTTACCGAGAAGCTTGCCCGCGTTTTCAAGGCAAAGAATCCCGTTTTTCATATCGGAAACCGTTATCCTGCCTCTGTAGTTCATCACTTTTCTGCCGCCGGTCAGAATGTTATCCACCGTAGTTTCAAGCACATCCGCAAGATCAATAAGAATTCCCGTATCCGGAAGCGTTTCTCCTCTCTCCCACTTGCTGACAGCCTGAAAAGATACGTTAAGGCGTTCACCAAGCTCATTCTGCGTCATACCTTTTGCCTTTCGCAAAGCATAAATTTGATTGCCTGTATCCAAAAGATTGATACTCATTTTAATTATCCTTTCTTCGATTTTAAGCCGAACTTTCTTTGACTATATTATAGTCTCCGTAAGAAAAGCAAGCAATAATCCGAAAGTTGAGAATGGGCAGATAATACTCAACCGAAAAAACCTCCGCCGAAATCTCAGCGGAGGTTATAACTGTATTTTCAGTTGTCTCTGATAATCTCACCTGTTTTGAGATTGAACTCGAGCACTCTTTCCGTGCCGTTATCATCAATATCAACTCTGATAATCTCATCATTGAGGTATTCGGCGGCGGTAATCTTTTCGCCTGTTTTCTTGAAATACTTTTTAAGGTATTCAATCTGCTTTTTATTGAACTCTCCCGCATTATCCGAAACAAAAAGAACATTGCCACAAAGATTATTAACTCTTGCAAGCAGATGCTTCTGCTCCCATGTGAACTTAAGGTTATGGTTTCTAAGGAAGAATACATCGGGATCATTCATGAAAACTCTGCCGTTAAGATGGCGGCGGAAAATAGAGTTGTTGATTGCGCTCTGTGCACTGAGCATTTCGTTATTAACATGAATATGATTATAAATCTTTCCTTTGTATGTAAGGTCAACGTCACAGCTGATTCGGCAAGCATCGCAAATTCCGATTGCGGCGCTCATGGGGATACCGCAGCCGAGAAGAAGCTTGTCGCCCACACATTCACGAAGAAGCTGCATTGCATCATACATAATTTCACCGCGGCACTTGCCGTTTCTGGGCGAAATACACTGGCTGTAAAGGAAATCAAGCTTAACCATATCATAGCCCCAATCGTTGAGGATAACATCAAAGAAATGCTTGATATATTCTCTTGCTTCATCGTTATATATATCAAGAGTATATGCACCGCCCCAGCCGATGCAGCCGATCTGTGGCTTGCCGTTTTCGTCTTTGATAAGCCAGTCGGGATGCTCTTTTGCTGTTCTTGAAACACGCTGTGCGCTGAACGGAGCAATCCAGATACCTGCCTTATAGCCCTTTGCGTGAACCTTTTCGGCAATATATTTCATGCCGTTGGGGAATTTTTCACAATGGTCAAGCCAGTCACCGACAAAGGTTTCATAGCCGTCATCAATCTGAAAAATATTAACTTCGTTCTTTGCGCAGTTAAGACCGTTGAGGTCGCGAAGAATAATTTTTTCGTCAATTTTCTGAAAATAGTTATACCAAGAAGTATAACCGGTCATAAGACCGTTTCTTGTTTCAGGCATATCAAACTTTGCAAAATACTTATCGAATACTTCCTCGTATCCGCCTTCATAATAAACGATATCAAATACGGTATAGGGTTCTGTTACAAGCTTGCCGAGAACATCCTTGTGAATTGAAAAATAATTGTCATTCATCTTTACTTTGAAATAAGTAAAGCCTGTTTTTTCGCTTAATGAACCGAAAAGTTTAACCTTTTTGCCGTTTCTAATATATGTATAGCAATGGCTATGGAATTCACCGGGGATTTCGGAATAATCAACTATATACTGGTCACCGAAAAGCTTTGCGGCGTGGCTTGCAAGAGGATGAATCTTTGAAATCTTGTTAACGCCTCTCTGAATATGGTTGCATTGGAATTCTCTTGATTTTGTCCATGACTGATAACCGCCCGCAAAAAACCAATCGTTATTCACAAACTCATAATCCGTTTCGGCATAAAAATCAACAAGCTCAAAATCGCGCTTGGGATTGAGAATAACAGTATATCTGTCTGCATTTTCGGTGATGTCAAGAGAATAAAAATCATTCTCGGTTTCATTCGTAGTTACAACAGCACCCGCCAACTTATACTTGATAACATATTTCATACTCATACCGGTCACTCCAATCGGTTTTATTTTACTTTTGTAATTATAACAGAAACAGTTATTAAGTTCAAGTATTAATAGCTATATTATATAAAATATATTTGACACAGTAAAATAATAATGATAAAATTAATAAAAAAGCAAAGGGTGATTTGTTATGTATATGGAAAAATATGAGTTTTGGTTCGTGGTCGGCAGTCAGTTTCTTTACGGTCCCGAGGTGCTTGACATTGTTGCCGAAAGAGCTGCCGAAATGGCTGAGAAAATGAATGAAAGCGGTATACTGCCCTGCAAGGTTGTTTATAAAGTTACCGCAAAAACTCCTGAAGAAATTTCTCAGGTTGTTAAAGAAGCAAACTTTGATGATAAATGCGCAGGCATCATCACATGGATGCACACCTTTTCCCCCTCAAAAATGTGGCTGAACGGTCTTAAGGAGCTTCAAAAGCCTTACTGTCACTTTGCAACACAGTATAATCGCGACATTCCCAACGAAGAAATCGATATGGATTTCATGAATCTTAACCAGGCTGCACACGGCGACAGAGAGCACGGTTTCATCGCCGCAAGGCTTCGCACCCCCAGAAAAGTTATCATGGGATACTGGCAAGATGAAAAGGTTCTTGCAGAACTCGGAAAATGGATGCGTTCGGCTGTCGGTGCCGCATTCTCAAAAAATCTCAAGGTTATGCGTTTCGGCGATAACATGAGAAACGTTGCCGTTACCGAAGGCGACAAGGTTGGCGTTCAGGAGGTTCTCGGCTGGCAGGTTAACACATGGCCCGTAGGCACTCTTGTTGAATATATCAACGCTGTCACAGAAGAAGATGTTGATGCTCTCATGGCTGAATACGCCGAAAAATATGAGATTTCAACCGATAACATTGCCGCTGTCCGTTATCAGGCAAAAGAAGAAATTGCAATGAAACAGATGCTTGACGAAGAAGGCTGCAAGGCATTCACAAACACCTTTGAGGACCTTCACGGCATGGAGCAGCTCCCCGGCCTTGCAAGCCAGAGACTCATGGAGCAGGGCTACGGCTACGGCGGCGAAGGCGACTGGAAGGTTTCCGCCATGACCGCTGTTATGAAGGCTATGACAGAAGGAATGAACGGCGGCACAGCCTTTATGGAAGACTATACTTATAACCTTGCGCCGGGCGCAGAATATTCTCTCGGTGCTCACATGCTTGAG
The DNA here is from genome assembly GCA_045591425.1 of Acutalibacteraceae bacterium. Lineage (GTDB taxonomy): Bacteria > Bacillota > Clostridia > Oscillospirales > Acutalibacteraceae > CAG-177. The sequence goes on from JAZNSX010000031.1 coordinate 23,918, forward strand.
GTCTGCCCCACGCTTGCGGCAGATAAGCCAAAAATTGAAGTTCACCCTCTCGGCATTGGCGGCAAGGGCGACCCCGCAAGGCTTGTTTTTGAAGGGAAAGCAGGTCCCGCAGTTGTTGTGAGCCTTGTTGACATGGGCGGCAGACTGAGAATGATTTGCCAGGATATTGAATGCGTAAAGCCCATTCTTCCCATGCCCAACCTCCCCGTTGCAAGAGTTATGTGGAGAGCAATGCCCGACCTTTGCACCGGCGCAAAATGCTGGATTATCGCAGGCGGCGCACATCACACCGTTCTTTCATATGATGCGGATGCCGAAATGTTGCGCGACTTTGCAAGAATAATGGACATTGAGTTTGTCCACATCAACAAAGACACAACACCTGTTTCGCTTGAAAACGAGCTCTTTCTCAATGACCTTGCAAGAAAACTGAAATAACATAAAAAGGCTGTATCGCATCGCGCAGGCGAAGGGTACAGCCTTTAATTTTTTAAACTTTTTTCACATGTACTGTAAGAATCTCTTGAATATAGGTCACTTCGGCAAAATAGCCGTCTTCTGTTTTTGCCGAATAATAGGTTGATGCTTGGGTTGCAGCGTTAACAAATCCTGCTTTTTTAAGGGCATCAACATATTTTTCCATTTCCTTTTCCGAGCATCTGACACTTAAAACATATCTGATGCTTTCTTCGTATTTTTCACTGATGGGATTTTTAAATTTAAAATCGGGCAAAACGTCCTTAAAGTTGTTGTAAATTCTCGTTATTCTTGCTGTTGTCGGCGCAGACAACGTGATTTCATCGGTTTTATTTTTCTCAACATTGCACGATGAAAAACCGAACAAGACAGCCGCCGTACAGACTGCGGCAATTATTTTCTTAACCATAATCATAATCCTCCGTTTTGTTGATTGATTATAGCACATTTTTATTTTTATATCAAGTATTAATAATATTGACTTTTTACGATTTACATTGTAGAATAAAACTACATTAATAAAAAATTCACAAATGAAAGGTTGGTAACATGGCAAACGAACTCAAGAAAAAATACGGCTTGCTTACCGCAATCTGCATGGTTGTCGGCATTGTTGTGGGAAGCGGCGTATTTTTCAAAGCAGAAGCTATCCTTAACAAAACAGGCGGCAATCTTAAAATCGGCATACTTGCTTGGATAATCGGCGGCGTTATCATGATTATCTCTGCATATACTTTCTCTATTCTCGCAACCAAATATGAAAAGGTCAACGGTGTTGTTGACTATGCGGAAGCTACCATCGGCGAAAAATACGGCTACGTTATCGGTTGGTTCTTAAGCACGATTTATTATCCGACCCTTACAATGGCTCTTGCCTGGCTTTCTGCAAGATACACTTTAGTTGTATTCCAGGGCGACAGCGCAGACCCGACAAGCGGCATGTGCTTTGTTCTTACCTGCTTCTATCTGGTCGGAAGCTATGCGCTTAACACGCTTTCGCCTATTATCTCCGGTAAATTCCAGGTTTCAACAACATTTATCAAGCTTGTTCCCCTTCTCCTCATGGGCGTTGTCGGCACAATTTACGGCATCGCAAACGACAACGGCGTTCTTGTCGAAAACTTCACAACGGTTGTTAATGAGGTCCCTGCAAGCGAAGCTATCTTCACCGCTGTTTGTGCTACCGTTTTCGCTTATGAAGGCTGGATTATCGCAACATCAATCAACGCCGAACTCAAAGACGGCAAAAAGAATCTTCCCAAAGCTCTCGTTATCGGCTCTCTTATAATTGTTGCTATCTATGTTCTTTATTACGTAGGACTTGCAGGCAGCATTAAGAATGCTGACATGATGGCAAGCGGTCAGGCTGCTGCAAGAAACGCTTTCGGCGCAGTATTCGGCAAAGCAATGGGAACCGGAATTTTTGTTTTCGTTATTGTTTCATGCCTCGGCACACTTAACGGTCTTATGCTCGGATGCACAAGAGGTCTTTATTCAATCGCAAGCAGAGGCAGAGGCCCTGCACCCCACGTTTTCGGATATCTTGACAAGCACACAAACATGCCCGGCAATTCATCAATCCTTGCGCTCCTTCTTTGCGCAGCATGGCTTGTATACTTCTATTTTGCAAACCTCAACAGTTCAACAGCATCGGCACTCAAGATGTTTGCATTTGACCCCACAGAGCTTCCCATCGTAACAATTTACCCCTTCTACATCCCCATTTTCTTCAAGATGTTTGCCGACAAGAACCTTCCCGCTTTCAAGCGCTTTGTTGTTCCCGCTCTTGCAATTGCAGGCAGCCTGTTCATGGTTGTTGCCGCATTCGTTGCACATAAGGCAGAAATTCCCGGATATCTTATCATATTCGCTGTAATCATGCTTATCGGCTTCGGATTCATGAAGAAAAAGAAAGTAGCATAAAGCATAAAATATTAAAAGCACGCATCGCCCTTGGCGATGCGTGCTTCTTTTATTTGCATTCTTTTAAAACTTCATATGCCATGTCGGGATAATCCGTCATAATACAATCCGCTCCGTTGAGAATAAGCTCTTCAACATCATCGGCATCGTTAACTGTCCAGTACTGACAGGCAATATCATATTTGTGAGCATAATTTATTATCTCTTTTGTTCCGAGATTTACAAGCCCGCCTGCTGCACTGTCCGCAAACGGAATCTGCAATGCAACATATGTAACACCGAGGTCATTCAAATCCCAGTTCATTCTTGCATAGATATAGAATTGAATTACTTCTGTTGTTCTTGCAGATCGCGGCATGTCGGGATATTTCTTTTCCATATATATAGAAACATCCTCGTTTGATGTTGCCCAGATAACTCTGTCCTGAAGCTTGCGCTCCGTAACAATTGAATAAAGCTCGTCAGCAGCCTTCATGCCGTTAATGCTTGTACTTTTAATTTCAATTATATATCTGTATTTTTTGCCCTTGCTGTTTTTTTCAATATAATCAATTACGTCTTCGCACTTTGCAACGCGCAGATTATCGGGAATATCCTTGCCTCGAAGCCCCCTGTAAGGATAGGTTTCTCCGTCGGCAGTAAAGTTTTCGCCGAGATTAAGAACACTGTGCGCTTCTTCATAAGTTAAGCTTGATGCATAAACGTTTTTATGACCGAACTCTTCAACCGCATTCGAGGTTTCATCATATGTAAGATTATGAAGAACGATAAGCTCTCCGTCTGAGGTTATCTGCACATCAAACTCAAACGTATCAACTCCGAGCTTTTTATTCTCTTTCAAAACATATTCAAACGCCATCATTGTATTTTGCGGAACAATGCCCGCACCCGAGCGGTGAGCCGAAATATCGGGATCAAGATATTCATTTATATAGGAATTATCCGTCTGTATGTTTTTCATAACAGGAGTATCGGGGTCACCCGGCATCCATGCAGTCAACAAAATCGGGATAATGACAACTATTGAAACCGCTCCGCGGATAAGATTGCGTACAGCCGTAAAAAATCCAATCATTTTATTTTCTCCTTAAACTATAATATTGAAATTATAGTAAACAAGGAAATTAATGTCAACAAAGTGTGAACTTTTCTGATGAAAATTAAGAAAATATTAAGAAATCCGCATGAAAATCATGCGGATTAATGATTAATACAGTATTTTTTTGAATTGCTCAACAAACTGCTTAGTATCAACATTACAGAGCTTATGTCCGTCTGTGCCCATATTGAACACCACGCCGATTTCCTTGCCGATTTGGAAATAGCGGTGATAAAACTCAGGGTCACCAAGAACAGCAGGAACATTAAGCTCCCACGCAATTTCTTTTTTATGAGCTTTTTCCATTATGTCGCCTATTTCATTATCGGTAAAGGCTCTGGTAACATCGTGAGCATCCTCGAAAGCATGTATGTAACCCGCCATAAACGGATGGGCAAAGCAATCTGCCCTGCCGCTTTCTATAACACAATCCATGATAGCAAGCATATGTGCCGCATATGCTCTAGGAGTTTTCTCCTCGGGATGCTCCCAATATTTCTGATGATAATGATTGGTTGTATAAAGACGGTAATCAAGAGAATTATCACAGGCAATATCATCCGCAAATTTTCCTATGCCGTAAGACGAAAGCTCCGCACCGACAAGCACTTTTACATTTGTTTCAACTTTTTCAAGCTCACGGAGGATATCATATCTCTGCTGAGCAACGGCATTCCGTTTATCAATATAGTTATGATCTGTCAGAGCAATCATTTCAAGACCCGCCGCCTCTGCCGCCCTGACAATGTCAACAGCTGTCATTTCAGGCTTTGCGCAACCCGAAAAGTGAGTATGCAGATGCAGATTATACCTTGCAAGCTCATCTATATCATAGGTTTTTTCATGAAAAAACATTTTTACAGCTCCAATCCAAACAAAATATTGGCATTTGTCCTTGTTATGTCAAGAATTTCCTGTGCCGTCACTCCCCTCACCTCGGCAAGCACCTCAGCTGTGTAAGGAATAAACGAAGAATCACAGCGCTGACCTCTGAAAGGCACGGGAGTCATATAGGGGCAGTCGGTTTCAATAAGCAGCTTGTCCTCGGGTACAACCGCCGCAACCTCGCGAGGCTTTCTGGCGTTTTTAAACGTTACCGCGCCGCCGAGACCGATATACATACCGAGCTTTACAACCTCTTTTGCCATTTCGGCAGAGCCCGAAAAGCAATGCACAACACCTTTCGGTTTATATCGCTTTAGGAGAGTCATTGTGTCTTCATGTGCTTCTCGGTCGTGAACAATTATCGGCAAATCCAATTCCTTTGCAAGAACAATCTGCTGCTCAAAAACCTTTTGCTGAATATCTCTGGGCGAGAAATCATAGTGATAATCAAGACCGATTTCACCGACGGCAACGCATTTTTCTTCCATACAAAGCTTTTTAAGCACAGAAAGATAGCCCTGCTTGCAGCCCTCTGCCTCATGGGGATGAACACCACACGCCGCATAAACAAAGGAAAATTCATCGGCAAGTTCAAGACTTGTCAGACTTGATGCCATATCGCTTGCACAATTTATGATACCGCAAACGCCCCGCTCAGGCAGGGCGCTTACAAGCTCTTTGCGGTCAGCATCAAATGCATCGCTGTCATAATGTGCATGACTGTCAAAGATATTGTTCATTTTATCTTACCTTACTTCCCGCAGGAATTCCGTCAACAAAAATAACCTTGACATCATCACCTGCATCAGCCGCAAGAATCATTCCCTGGCTCTCAACGCCGCAAAGAGTTGCCGGCTTGAGATTTGAAACAAGAATTATGCTCTTGCCAATAAGCTCTTCGGGTTTATAATAAAGAGCAATGCCCGAAGCAACTGTTCTGGGGTCGCCCGTGCCGTCATCAAGAGTGAGCTTGAGAAGCTTCTTGGCTTTCTTTACGGGTTCGCATTCAACGATTTTTGCAACTCTGAGATCAACCTTTGCAAAATCATCAATTCCGATTTTTGCAACACCCTGAATTTCTTCCTTAAGAGGATTCACGGGATTGGCTGCTGCTTGGGCTGCTTCAAGCTCTGCGAGCTCTTTTTCAAGGTCAATTCTGGGGAATATAATATCGCCTTTAACAACGGTATATGCTGCTTCCTTGCCGAATTCACCGCATTCTGCCCATTCAAAATCATCAGCAACTCCGAGCTGAGCTCTGATTTTTGCAGATGTTTCGGGCATAAAGGGCGCAATAAGAACAGAAATTATTCTGATGCTTTCGCACAGGTTATACATAACCTCTGCAAGGCGAGCCTTCTTTGCTTCGTCTTTTGCAAGAGTCCACGGAGCGGTTTCGTCGATATATTTGTTGGTTCTCGAAACAAACTTCCATATGTTTGTGAGAGCAACCGAGAAATTAAGCTTATCAAGCTCCGATTCGGCATCGGTTTTTGTCTGAGCGGCGAGAGCTTTGAGATCTTCATCAAAATCTCCCGATTCTCTTTCGGCGGGAATTGTTCCGCCGAAATACTTTTCAACCATTGCAACCGTTCTTGAAACAAGGTTTCCAAGGTCGTTTGCAAGGTCTGAATTGATGCGGTTGATAAGATTTTCATTTGAGAAAATGCCGTCTGAACCGAATGCAATTTCGCGAAGAAGATAATAGCGAAGTGCATCAACGCCGTATCTTTCGGCAAGAATTACGGGGTCAACAACATTGCCCTTGGATTTACTCATCTTTCCGCCTTCAAGAAGCACCCAGCCGTGACCGTAAACCTTTTCGGGAAGCGGAAGGTCAAGAGACATAAGAAATGCGGGCCAGTAAATGGTGTGGAATCTGATGATGTCCTTTCCGATAAGGTGAACATCTGCGGGCCAGAACTTTTCATAAAGGCTTTCATCTTCCGAATTGTAGCCGAGAGCTGTTATATAATTTGTCAACGCATCAAGCCAAACATAAATAACATGGTCTTCATTAACGGGAACGGGAATACCCCACTTGAACGATGAACGGGATACACACAAATCCTGAAGACCGGGCTTGATAAAATTGTTGACCATTTCATTTTGTCTGCTTACGGGTTCAATGAAGCCGGGATGGTCTTCGTAATATTTAAGAAGCTTATCGGCATAAGCGGAAAGCTTGAAGAAATATGCTTCTTCGCGCTCATTTGTTACGGGTCTGCCGCAGTCGGGGCATTTGCCGTCAACCGCCTGTGTTTCTGTCCAGAATGATTCACAAGGCTTGCAATAAAGACCTTCATAATAGCCCTTATAGATATCTCCCTTTTCATACATCTTGCTAAAAATCTTCTGAACTGCCTTTTCGTGATATTCGTCTGTTGTTCTGATAAACTTATCATTCGAAATGTTCATCAGCTTCCAGAGGTCTTTGATGCCTGCAACGATTTTATCAACATATTCCTTGGGAGTTACGCCCGCTTCCTTTGCCTTATCTTCAATCTTCTGACCGTGCTCATCGGTACCGGTCAAAAAGAAAGTGTCAAAGCCCTGAAAACGCTTGTAGCGAGCCATTGCATCTGCAGCAACGGTTGAATAGGTATGGCCGATATGAAGCTTATCAGATGGATAATATATCGGCGTTGTTATATAAAATGTTTTTTTATCCATTGGATTCTACCTCCTGTTTCTTTATGAACAGTTAACGGCGGGAGCAAGCTCCCACCCTCCATTTTTTAATTAAAGCAAACTTGCGGCTGCCTCATCAAGGAAGATAACGGCATCCTGATGCTGCTGAAGAATTGAAGCGGGAAGCTGAGGAGTAACCTCGCCCTGAATCATTCCCTTAACAGCCTCCGCCTTTGAAGCGCCTGTTGCAATGAGAACAATTTTCTTTGCTTTCATAATTGAGCCGATGCCCATTGTCATTGCATAGCGGGGCATGGGAATATCGTCAAAATAAATTGAGTTTGCATCAATGGTGCTCTGAGTAAGAGCGATTTTGAAGCTCTCGCCGGTGAATGCATCTGCGGGCTCGTTGAATGCGATATGTCCGTTTCTGCCGATGCCGAGAAGCTGAACGTCGATTCCGCCCTTTGCGGCAATTGCTGCTGCATATCTTGCACTTTCCGCCTCGGGGTCTGAAGTGTTACCGTCAAGGAAATTAACATTATCGGGGTTGATGTCAACCTTTGAGAAGAGATTCTCAAACATAAAGGAATAGTAGCTGTTTTTATGCTCTTTGGGAAGGTCGCAGTATTCATCAAGATTGAATGTGCTTACATCTTTAAATGAAACATTGCCCGCCTCATATTCCTTAATCATATAGTTATAGGTCGGAACGGGAGTTGCGCCTGTTGCAAGACCGAGAACACACGAAGGATTGTTTTTTACGGTTTCGCAGAAAAGCTGTCCTGCCGCAACTGCGATTTCTTCTTCGTTCTTAAAAATTCTGATATCCATATTATAATCAACCTTTCTTATGAAATCTTTATTTCGCAATGATTTTCGGAGGAGTCGTAAATTGCCTGCATAATCTTTGAGGTTTCAACGGCATAATCGATATTCTGCTGATTCTTGTCACCTGTCTTTATGCATCTGATGAAATCGTCGATTTCACTTCTGTACATAGGCGTTTCTTTTGCGGAAACCTGCATTTCGGTAAGCATACCGTTTTTAACAGACCAGATTTTGAAGTCCGAGCAATACTGAAGTCTTATACCAGCCTTATCACCCATGAAGTCGATATACATTTCATCAACACCGACATTCTGAGCCCATGCGCCGTTGAAAGTGATAACGGGACCTGATGTGCGGACGATGCCGGTTACCGAATCATCAACGTCGTATGTACCGTTTTCTTCCTTCGTTTCCTCTGCCCACATACCCGTATAAACGTAGTTCTTTATATCTTTACCAAGCTTGCAGAATGCTTCGCCCGAAGCGGTGAGAGGCTTGGGGTCGCCGCAGCAATACATAACAAGGTCGAGGAAATGAACACCCCAGTCAATCAGCACACCGCCGCCCGACTTTGACTTTGTTGTAAAATCACCGCCGATACCGGGAATTGAGCGGAATTTTCTGAAGGAAGCATAAACGTGATGAACCTCGCCGAGTTCGCCTTGGTCAATAAGCTCTTTGACCTTCATAACATAGGTGTTGAAACGGTTGCATACGCCAATATTGAGAACCTTACCTGTTTCATGAGCAGCCTTCTGCATTTCAAGAGCCTCTGAAAGAATCCTTGCCGCAGGCTTTTCGCACATAACATGCTTGCCTGCCTTAAGAAAATCAATTGAAATAATTGAGTGAAAATCGTTGTGAGTACAAACAGAAACCGCATCAATTTCAGGGTCATTAAGAAAATCGTGATAGTCAGCTACCGCTTTACCGCAGCCGTATTTTTCGACACAGTACTCTGCTCTTTCGGGAATAATATCACAGAAATACTTTATTTCCACTTCCTCATTTTCCATATATGCAGGTATGTGTGACGATTTTGCAATGTTTCCGCAGCCGATAACTGCAACCTTGATTTTTGACATAATTAAAACCTCCGCAATAAAAGTATGTATACAAATCTATTAAATAATATACCACAAAAAAAGAAAATGTAAAGTTAAATGAAAAAAAAACTTGCTATATCTGTCAATCTTTGATATCATTGAATCAAATCTTATTCCTAATTGTAAAGGAGACAAAATATTATGGGCAGATTTCCTATTGGTGTTATAATTGACAGCTTCAGAACAGACATCCCCACAGCTGTTAAAAAAGCAGCAGCAGTCGGCGCACAGGGCATTCAGGTTTATGCAACCCACGGCGAAATGTCACCCGAAAGCATGACTGCCGCAAAAATCAGCGAATTTAAAAAGCTTGTTTCCGACAACGGTCTTGTTATCTCTGCTCTTTGCGGCGACCTTGGCGGCGGCGGATTCAGCTTTGCAGAAAGAAACCCAGAAAAGGTTGAAAAGTCTAAGAGAATTATCGACCTTGCCAAAGAGCTTGATACAAATGTTGTTACAACTCACATCGGCGTTGTTCCCGAAGATAAAAATCACGACAGATATAAGGTTATGCAGGAAGCCTGCTTTGAGCTTTCACGCTATGCGGACAGCATCGGCGCCCATTTTGCAATCGAAACAGGCCCCGAAACCTCCGCTGTTCTTAAGGAATTCCTCGATTCACTCGGTTCAACAGGAGTCGGCGTTAACCTTGGCCCCGCAAACCTAGTTATGGTTACAGGCGACGATCCTGCAGGTGCCGTTTATAACCTTCAGAAATATATCGTACATACTCACGCAAAAGACGGCAAGCAGATTTTCTTCAAAGACCCCGAAATCGTTTACGGACTTAAGAAAGACGTTATCATCACCGAGGATTCATTCATTGAAGTACCCCTCGGCGAAGGCTCGGTTAACTGGGAAAAATATCTTGCCGCGCTTGAGGATATCGGCTATAAGGGCTTCCTGACAATTGAAAGAGAAGTCGGGGATGATCCCGAAAAGGATATCAGAAAGGCCGTTGATTTTCTTAAAGGACACGGCTGCTGAGGTGATATGAAATGAAAATCGGAGTCAGCAGTTACAGCTTTCAGCAGCTTATAAATTCAGGTGAGGAAACCCAGCTGAGCATAATGAAAAAAGCAAAGGAAATGGGTTTTGACGGCATTGAATTCATTGACCTTTCCGCCCCCGACGGAGTAAGCGAAGCAGAATATGCAAAAATGATAAGAGAAGAGAGCGAAAAGCTTTCGCTCCCTGTTATTGCATACACAATATCCGCAAATCTGCTCAGCGATGCAGGTCTTGAAGCAGAGGTTGAAAGAATCTGCAAAAAGGCTGATATTGCTCAAATCCTCGGAGCCGGCTGCATGCGCCACGATGCCGCGTGGAGCGTTCCCGATGAAATCAAGAAACACGCCGGCTTTGAACAAGTTTTACCCGTTCTTGTCGAAGGATGCAGAAGGGTTACGGAATATGCAAAGGAAAAAGGCATAGTCACAATGATTGAAAACCATGGTTTTTTCTGTCAGGACAGCGAAAGAGTCGAAAAAATCATAACGGGCGTTGCAGACGACAATTTCGGTGTTTTGCTTGATGTAGGCAACTTCTGCTGCGCAGACGAAGACAGCACAAAAGCAACCGGAAAACTTGCTCCTTATATAAAACATATTCATGCGAAGGATTTTCATATCAAGAGCGGAAACGGGCTGAATCCGGGAAAGGGCTTTTTCAAATCAAGAGCCGGCAACTATCTCAGAGGCTCAATTATCGGTCACGGAGATATTCCCGTTTATCAGTGCCTTTCAATTGCCAAAAACGCAGGATACGACGGATACGTAAGCGTTGAGTTTGAAGGCATGGAAAACTGCCTTACAGGCATTGAAGTCGGCTTTGAAAATCTGAAAAAAATGATTTATACACTCTAAAATTCATAAGCAGCTTGACCGCCGAAAATGAACTGTCATTTTCGGCGGTCTGTTGTTTCAAAAAAACTATATAAATCGCTGTCAACAATATTGCATTGTCAAACAAAACAAAAAGCATTCCCTTTTTATCAAAAAACTGTGCAAGCTGCAACAAGCGTCAAATTGACAATAAAATGTTTTATTACATTATATTATAAATTAATTATGTGACAATTCCATAAAAATCCGTTTATTGTTATCCATTTGTTTCTGAGATATCAGCACAAAATATGCACTTGCGCAGCAAAACATACACTACATTTAGCAAATACACAAAACATGTTAATAAATTGTTAAAAATGATTTTTTAAGAAAATATTAAGGAATTAACCATTGATTTTTCATAATCCCTATGTTAGAATGAATGCGATTTTGTGATTTGGGGGTACTATGTTTTGACAAAGACATTTTACAACGTCAGAGAAATTAAAGATTTAAGAGATTTGATTACACAGAGTGCTAAGCTTTATGCTGACAGACCTGCTTTTCAAGTTAAAAACAAGCTTGGTGAGCTCTATGAAATTACATATAAGCAGTATTTCAGCGAAATTCAGGCCGTAGGCACGGCTCTCACAGATATGGGTCTTACCGGAGAAAAAATTGCTGTTTCGGGCGACAACAGCTACGAATGGTGTCTCTCATATATGGCAACCGTCACGGGAGTCGGCATTATAGTTCCTATTGATAAAGAACTTCATTTTGACGATATAAACAACATTCTGAACACAGCCGATGTAAAACTCTTCTTCTGTGATAAGAAGATTTTCAAAAAACTTTCGGAAAGAAAAGATGATCTTAAAAAGGATTTGACTCTTGTTCTTATACACAGCCAAGAAGACGGCATTCTCAATATAACCGACCTTGTCGAAAAGGGCAAAAAGCTTCTTGAAAGTGGAGACACACGCTATCTTAACGCTGAAATCGACCCCAATGCAATGAGTTCTCTTCTTTTCACATCTGGCACAACCGGCATGTCAAAGGGAGTTATGCTCTGCCACAGGAACTTCTGCTCAGAGGTTATGGCAGCAATGGGCGTTATAAAAATCACACCCGATGACTGCGGCATTTCAATGCTCCCCCTTCATCACACCTACGAAAGCACAATCATTCTTTTCTTCGCTCCCTACTGCGGTGCGAAAGTTACTTTCTGCGACGGTTTCAGATATGTTTTGAAAAACATGAAGGAATACAACCCTTCTGTTTTTGTTGCCGTTCCCCTTCTTCTTGAAACTGTTCACAGACGTCTTATGAAGGCAATAAAAAACAAGCCTCACGGCGAAAAGCTTTTCAAAATCGGCAGTGTTCTTGTTAAAGCAGGCGCAAAGGTCGGTCTTGACCTCAAAAAGGTTTTCTTCAAAGAAATCATTGACACTTTCGGCGGCAATATGCGCCTCATCATCTGCGGCGCCGCGCCCATCAATCCTCAGATCCTCAAAGATTTTGATTCATTCGGCATTCAGATTCTTCAAGGCTATGGTCTTACAGAATGCGCTCCCCTTGCAATTATCAACCACGATAAGCTTCGTTTGGCTGATTCTGTCGGCGAACCAATCCCCGGCAGCGAAGCAAAGATTATCAATGCTGACCCCGACACAGGCGTTGGCGAAATCTGCGTCAAGGGCGACATGGTTATGCTCGGCTATTATAATAACCCCGAAGAAACCGCTAAGGTTATCGACGAAGACGGCTGGTTCCACACAGGCGACCTTGGCTATGTTGACAAAAAGGGGCATTACTATATTTCAGGCAGAAGCAAAAATGTTATCGTTACCAGCAACGGCAAAAACATTTATCCCGAAGAGCTTGAATATCATCTGAGCACCGATACCCGCGTTGAAGAAAGCATCGTCGTTGAAGATGAAAACAGCAAGGGTGAAATTGTTGTCGGCGCAAGAATTTATCCCAACTTCGAAGAACTCAAAGAAATCTATGGCAAAGATGCTGATGATTTCAGCGATGAAGAGCTTCATGATATTATGGAAGAGGTTGTTGAAAACGTTAACGAAAAGCTTCCCCCATTCAAGAGAATTGTTAACTTCAAAATCAGAAGAACCGAGTTCATCAAAAATACAACTTCAAAGATTCTCAGACACAAGAATAAAGACTGATAATAAGCAGCGTACTCAGCACAGTACGCTGCTTTTGCACATTGTAATTTCTTTAAATATCGGATATAATTATGTTATTAAAAACGCGGAGGTTTTTTATGAAAAACAAAAACAACAGTTTGTTAAAAAAATCCATCGTTCTGGGCGCCCTTACTGGTTCGGCTTGCATTGCCGCTGCAAGCATTTTTATTGAAAAATTCATGAGCAAAAACGGAATAAAGAGTATAATTGCTGCAAATAATCTTATGCCCGCCGAAGACAGCAGCTGTTTTTATGAAAGCAACGAAGCTCTTGCTGGCATTGAGTTTTACAGAAAAACTCCCTGTAAGGAAATTTTCACTTTTAATAAACACAGCAAAACTCTTTATGCAGATTATTACGAAGCAGAGCAGGAAAGCGACATTTATGCTATTTCTTGTCACGGTTTCACGGGAATGCCCTCTCAAAACAGCATTTACACAATGCATTTTCATGAAATGGGATATAATGTTTTGCTGCCGCATTTAAGAGCACACGGAAGAAGCGAACATGACTATTGTACAATGGGTTGGCTTGAACGCCTTGACATTATTGACTGGATTAGTTACATAATCGATAAAAACCCCAATGCAAAAATCATTCTTCACGGTGCTTCAATGGGTGCCGCAACGGTTATGATGGCGACCGGTGAGGATTTGCCCGAAAATGTTGTTTGCTGCATTGAAGACTGCGGCTACACTACTCTTTGGGAACAATACAGCGTTCAAATCAGAGAAGTGTTTAAATTACCGCCTGAATTAATTCTAAATATCATAAATCCTGTTGTAAAAATAAAATTCGGCTTTAACCTGAAAGATGTTTCACCGATTAATATGGTTATGAAATCAAAAACACCTACGCTTTTCATACACGGTGACAAAGATGACGTCGTTCCGTTCTGGATGAACTATCCTCTTTATCAGAAAGCAAGCTGTGAAAAAGAGCGCCTTGTCGTACCCGGAGCCACACATGCCGCCTCGGGATATCTTTTCCCTGAAATTTATTGGGATGCCATAACAAACTTTATTAGAAAATATATATGACTATAAACGTAGTAAAACGCCTGCGGAATTCGCAGGCGTTCTTTTAATATATTTTGAGACTTTCTGAGGCAACCTATCCCCTGGATATCAAGCTTCGGTTTTTGCGTTTTTCAGGAGAATAGTGCAACGAAAAAAGCGAAGGAATATACAGATTCCAAGACTTCTTTAAGCAGCAATGTTCCCAGAAAAGCGCAAAAAAAAATGAACAATGAACAAATTTGATGTTTTAAGCACACAACAATTGTCTCTTGCAATAACAAAATATGTATCTTAAAAATCAAATTATTCATTATTCATTAATTAATGCCCCCGAATGCGCAAGCGGAAGGCATTCTGGTGCCGGTGACCGGACTTGAACCGGTACGGTGTTGCCACCGAGGGATTTTAAGTCCCTTGCGTCTGCCGATTTCGCCACACCGGCAACTTTGCGGGTTCATCAGGGCGCACTAAGCCCACTTACACTAAACCAGCATCCATATTATAATTAATTTCCCCTAATTTGTCAATAACATTTAAAATTTTAATATTTCGGTAAAATTTAACTCTCAAACAAATCACTTTATCTTTTTTTATGTTTAAGTATTGCCAATTTTTTAATAAAAGAGTAAAATATAAAGAAAATATTTTTTCGCGACAAAAAACTCTTGCATTTCGGAGGAAAAGAAAAAATGAAGTATTATCCCCTTGCCCTTGCAAAACTTGTTAAAGACAGAGATATTGAAGGCATAATTAATTTGATTATCGACAAAGCTCCCATGATAATCGCTGCCGTGCTCATCGTGGTTATCGGCTTTATCATTTCAAATCTGATTGGAAAACTTGTTGTAAAAGCGATGCGCGCAAAAGGGGTTGACCCGTCAATACATTCATTTATCAAAACGGTTATAACGCTCATTCTTAAACTCGTTTTTATTCTTTCAGCTCTTTCGACGCTCGGCTTCGATATTAACTCTTTCGTCACCGCTCTCGGTGCTGCAGGTATCACGGCAGGTCTTGGCTTGCAGTCCAGCATCAGTCAGCTCGCAAGCGGCATTCAGATTCTTGTTAACCATCCTTTCAAGAGCGGCGATTACATTGATGTCGGCACGGTCAGCGGCAAGGTTCACGAAATCAAAATGATGTACACAGTTCTTATAACGGTTGACAACAAGCGCGTTATTATCCCGAATTCCTATATCACAACCAATAATATTATCAACTATAACGCTGAGGAAAGACGCAGACTCGACCTTGTCTTCTCAATTTCATACGATGCCGATATCGGTAAGGCAAAAGAAGTTCTCAAAGAAGTTATCAAAGCCAACAATCTTATTCTCACCGACCCCGAGCCTCTCATTGCCGTTAAAGAGCACGCCGCAAGCTCGGTAAACATTGCCTGCCTTATCTGGTGCAACAGCAACAATTACTGGGATGTTTTCTATTATATGCAGGAAGCCGTTAAGGTATCTTTTGATAAAAACTGCATTTCCATCCCCTACGGTCAGCTTGATATTCATATCACCAAGGAGTGATTTTTTTGACAAATTTCATTTTAGGGCTTTTCGTCAAGGAATTTAAGCAAGCAAAGAAAGAATCAAAGGGTTCTGCAGCCTCAATTGCACTAATACTCGGCGAAAAGGACAGACTCAAGCTCGGAGTTATCAGCGGAACGGTCGGAATTGTTTTAAACATCATTCTTTCTGTTTTTAAAATGGTTTTCGGCGCTCTTACAAAAAGCATTTCGATTGTTGCAGACGGCGCAAACAACATATTTGATGCGGTTTCTTCAATCATTAACCTTGTCGGCTTCAAAATTTCGGGTAAACCCGCGGATGATGAACACCCATTTGGTCATGGCAGAGTGGAGTATATTTCCGCACTGACACTTGCCTTTTTCATTCTTATAATGGGTGTTGAACTGATAAAATCATCGTTTGAAAGATTTACAAATCCCGAAACGGTGATTTTCAGCGTACCTGCGGTTATCGTTCTTGTTTTTTCAGTCTTCGCGAAAATCTGGCTTGCACTTTTCAACCGAAAAATCGGAAAGCTTATAAATTCCGTTGCCGTTGATGCAGTTGTTGCCGACAGCATCGGCGACATCGCAGCAACCACCTGCTCGCTCATTGCCCTTGTCGCTTCAAGATTCACCGATTTTCCCGTTGACGGAATAATGGGTATAATAGTTGCTCTGATTGTTATTTACGCAGGCATAGGAATCATCAAAGACACAATGGGTCCGCTTCTGGGCGAACCGCCTGAAAAAGAAACGGTCGACAAGCTCGTTGAACTCGTGATGTCATTTGACGGAATTGTGGGCATCCACGACCTCGTTCTTCACAGCTATGGTCACTCAAAAATATACGGCTCACTTCACGCCGAGGTGCCGGCAGATATTGATATTCTTCACAGCCACGACACAATCGACCTCATCGAACGCAGCGTAAAAGAAAATCTCGGCATTGATATTTCAATACATATGGATCCTATTATTAATGACGAGAGAACACATGACCTCAGAAATACAGTCGGTGAAATCGTAACGGAAATATGCGAAAATGCATCTGTTCATGATTTCAGAATCGTTGACGGACCTACGCACACAAACCTCATTTTTGATGTTGTTTTGCCGAGAAAATCCACATATTCGGAGCAGGACTTTAAAAATATTGTTGATTCAACAGTTAAACAGCTTGACGAAAGGTATTTTACCGTTATTAACATTGACAGAGATTATATTATCTGACACAAAGCCCGGGTTTAAGCCAATCACATCCGGGTTCCGTGTCAAAATAAAACATAACAACACGGAAAAAATATAAACACAGCACTGCCATGCAGCCACCACTCCAACAAACGTCAAAATCACCAAATATTGTGGTCAGTTTTGCACATGTCGGCAAAATAAACAAAATATTGTTCAATAATCCGTCATTTTTTTACTCAAAAATTTTTATAATATGCTTTTCATTTTATTAAAAATATTGTAGAATGTTGATATAAATAAAACTCGGAGGATATTGCCATGCCTGATTATGAAGATTTCACCACCATACCTGTCGGACAGCTCGGAATTCTTCCCCTGCCCGGCTGCGAAGAAGTTGCCAAAAAAATTGACAGCTATATTATCAAATGGAGAAAAGAAAGAGACAGCGAACATAAGATGACTCTTCCGTTTGCAGGATATGAAAAGGATTCTTATGTTATCAAAGCCTCCTTCCCCAGATTCGGAACAGGCGAAGGCAAGTGCGTCATCAATCAGACCGTCAGAGGCTTTGACGTTTTCATTCTCTGTGACCCATTCAACTACAGCGTTGAATATAAAATGTACGGCCGCTATGTTCCCATGAGCCCAGACGACCATTATGCAAACCTCAAAAGAGCCATCAGCGCAATTGCGGGCAAAGCGAGAAGAATCAACGTTATTATGCCCATGCTCTATGAAGGCAGACAGCACAGACGCTCCAGCAGAGAGTCCCTTGACTGCGCCGACATGCTG
>JAZNSX010000032.1:0-3647 GCA_045591425.1 Acutalibacteraceae bacterium
CGCAATTTTCAGAATTTCTTTGACCTGCTCGTCGGTCAGTTCGTTCGGACAACCGAGAAATTTTTCAAGCATAGCTCCACGGGTGCAAAGTCTGTGTGTGCGTTCTTTCCGTGTAAGTAAATTTATCTGCGACTCATAATATTTGCTTTTATTATGCAACACCTTCAGTTCCGCTTCTCCCTTCGCTTTCATTTCACGAAGTTCATCGATAGATTTGTTTTTCAGATTTTGCGTTGACATTTTTCACCTTCTTCCTTTTCTGGTTTCAAAAAATTTATTATAATAAATGTGAGACTTTTTTCGTTCCTATACGACTAACAGATGAAAGGACAACAACAATTCTCCCTTTCAGGAAGGAGCAAATCAATGGATAACGGTGCAAGTAGCTACCGCCGTTTCCTTGATGGTGATGATAACGGAATAATTGAAATCGTTAATAATTACAAGGATGGTCTTATTCTTTATTTAAACGGTTATGTAAACAATATATTCATTGCCGAGGAATTGACGGAAGATACATTTTTTCGACTTATAACAAAAAAGCCGAAATTTTCAGGTAAAAGCACATTCAAGTCTTGGTTATATGCTATAGGCAGAAATATAGCCGTAGACTATATAAGGCATAATTCTAAAATGTTAAATGTACCTGTAGAAGATTTCGAGAATTATCTGACAGAGGTGCAAAGCCTTGAAGAATCATATATAAAGGAAGAACGCAAAATTATTGTTCATAAAGCTCTTTATCAACTTATGCCTGAATACAGAAATGTGCTTTGGCTTGTATATTTTGAAAATTTTTCAAATAAAGAAACAGCAATCGTTTTAAAAAAGAGCGAACGCCAAATCAAAAATCTTTTATATCGTGCAAAAAAATCGTTGAAATCAAAACTTGAAAAGGAGGGTTTTGAAAATGAAGAGTTCTGATGAAATGGTTAAAAGTTTGTTTGAACGCAGAAAAAAATACATTTCAGAACAAAACCAAAAAAGAAAAAATACAATAAAAATTACCACTTCGCTTGCGGCTTGTTTCACTGTGATAATGGTGGCAGCAATAGTTGCCGGTCCGTTATTATCAGATAGCCGAAACATTGCACCTTCTGTTGACAATGAAAATGTTATTTCATCTGTAAATAACGAAACTACTGATTCTTCGATAAAAAATGAGAATACTCTGTCTGATGAAAAAAATCATAATATGCTTAATGATGAGGAAATACAAATTTCATTGTTTAAGGCTTCGACGTTAGACCCGGATTTGGATTATTATGGTGAAGATGAATTGCAACACGTAGATGTTATTTTGCAAGGGAATCGTTTATATGAACAAATCCCTGAAAGTGAATACACATCTTACGGAATCGGAAAAAATTTACAGAAATCAGATTTCGGCGAATTTATAGGTTCAATCACCGAGATTGGACCGTATTCGGAAGATGTTCTTTCAACTCCCTGTTCACAAGAACCAGCTATTGCAGGCTGTGAAGTTTTTTACTATCAACCTGTAAACTGCGATGCAGTTATTATAGTTCGAGGAAAAGGTCATTGCAGTTTATTCCGTTTTACGAATTTCACAGAAGAAGGATTCGGCTATTCCGATAATTACAAGGTGTTCAATGTTCTTTCTGCTGATGACATTGCGAGAATTGACTATCAAATAGAAAAGCCTGACGGAACGCTGATTGTAAAAAAGAGTGAAGGCAGTATCACGGATATATCTGATATTCAATCTTTTTTCAATATCACTATGGCATTAAAGCCTTATATCAGAGAAAATGCTTTGTCGGGCGACCCCGAATGGTTGAATGAGGCAAGAGAGGAATATAAGCAAAGCGGCATTGATAATCAAGTATATGTCGAAGCATCTGTTATTCTGAAAAACGGTTTGGTTATGGATTTTTCTTATCAGCCTAATCTCGGAACAGGTTATATTCCCGGACACTTCTTTTTGTCTGAAGAAGACAATGCCGTTATGAGAAAGATGTTTTAGGAGTAAAAATCACATTTTATGAAATTCAAAATTAAAATACTGTGTATTGTGTGTTGTTGTTTATCATTAAGTTTTGTAGTGGGTTGCCAAATACGCAGTCAGAATATAACTGTTGAAACATCGTATATTCAAAGTACCGAAGCAGTTTTTGCGGAATTTGAAACTTCAAAGCTTAATGTTTCCGCAACAACAATATTTCAAAAGCCTATTGCAACAGTCGGCATAACCCAAACGACCGCTTTATCTACAACGGTAGAAATATCAACGGTTCCTGCAACAACAGAAACTAATTCCGTAACAATGCAAAACTCGGTTTCAGCAACTTGTGCGGGTCTTTTTAATGCAAAAACAATGGAATGTATTTATGAACAGTCTGCTGATAATAAGATATATCCTGCAAGTCTGACAAAGATTGTAACTGCTTGTACGGCTCTTAAGTATGTTTCACCCGATACGATATTTACAGTTGGAACAGAGCAAAGGCTTGTTCCCAAAGATTCAAGCCTTTGTTTGATTAAACAAGGACACAAATTAAATCTTCGTGACTTATTAACGGGTATGCTTATGTGTTCAGGAAACGATGCAGCTTATACCGTTGCTGTAAATGTGGCAAGAGAAGTATCAGGAAATACCGATATGAGCGATTACGAAGCGGTTACATATTTCACCAAATTGATGAATGATTTTGCTGTCAGTATCGGTGCAGTAAACAGTAATTTTCTTAATCCCGACGGATGGGATATTGAAAACCAATATTCAACGGTTTATGATTTAGCATTGATTTCGGCTTATGCTATTCAAATAGACGAAATACGAAATATTGTTTCATGTCAAAGTAAATATGTTGTGTTCGATTCGGGTGAAAATATTACTTGGCATAACACAAATGCTTTGTTGCAACCTGACAGCAAATATTATTTACCGCAAGCTGTTGGTTTAAAAACAGGAACAACCGCAAAGGCTGGAAACTGTTTGATTGCTGTTGTTGATATTGATGGTGATGAATATATTGCTGTTGTAACCGGGTGTAAAAGTAACGATGAACGGTATGCGTCAGTCCACAAACTGATAAAACAAATAAAATAACCTTTTTACACAATGAAAATTTAATCCCCGTTGGTGTTAATTGCCGCACCAATGGGGATTATTTATTTGATGTTTTTCCTTTTCATCCAAACAATATCATATCCCATAACATCAGCCATTTCGACGGCTTCGGAATATCGCAGAGACCCTCGACTGAGTTTGCCCGAAAAGTTCGGTACACTGTCGCTCCAACCGTATTCAAACGAAAGCATATCAACAAGTTCACGCATTGTCAGTCCTTCTTTGACTATGTAAGATTTGAGTTCATTTCGTATATCCATTAAATCACCCCTTTCAGTTTTTATTTGTGATGCACCGTTCAATATCGGTGATATTCATATTCATTGTTTCGTGTGTTTGTTTGCGGTTTGGTAAATTGTTACACATTTCTGTGAACCGTGTTCGCTCTTGGGCGTATCGCTGTTCCGTATGGATTTACATACAAAACCGTTAATTAATTCGCTGATTTCACATCCTTTCATAAATTAATCGCCGTTCTGCCCGAAGTTCGAGTTCCGACAGGCATTCCTCATATCTCTATGGGCGCTGTGCCGTCAGCCTTTCGGCTGCGCTC
>JAZNSX010000033.1:0-41098 GCA_045591425.1 Acutalibacteraceae bacterium
ACGGCATCAAGTCCCGCAAGCTCGGCAAGATTGGTGACGGAAGCGACGAGATTGTAAAGGCAATCCGCGAGGGATACATCGCTTATGTAATCAATACAAAGGATCCCGGAAGCAACGGCAATGACGGTGTACAGATCCGTCAGCTTTCTACCGAGAACAATGTATCACTCTTCACAGCATTGGATACGGTAAGAGTACTTTTGGATGTATTGGAAGAAACTACCTTGACAATTTCAACCATCGACGCATAATAAGGAGAATAAACAAATGGGTAAAGACGTAATCGTAGCTTGCGATTTCAGCAGCAAGCAGGCAGTAATGGATTTTCTTGACAAATTCACAGACGAAAAGCCTTATGTAAAAATCGGCATGGAGCTTTTTTATGCCGAGGGTCCTTCTATCGTTAAAGAAATCAAAGAGAGAGGACACAAGATTTTCCTTGACCTCAAGCTTTGCGATATTCCCAACACAGTAAAAAAAGCTATGAACGTTCTGAGCAATCTTGACGTTGATATGACAAATCTTCACGCAAGCGGCACAATTGAGATGATGCAGGCTGCCATTGAAGGTTTAACAAAGCCTGACGGCACAAGACCTCTTCTTATCGCCGTTACTCAGCTCACTTCAACAAGCGAAGAGAGAATGAGAGAGCAGCTTCTCATCGACAAGCCTCTTGACGAGGTTGTTATGCATTATGCATCAAACGCAGAAAAGGCAGGTCTTGACGGCGTTGTTTGCTCACCTCTTGAAGCAGGCAAGGTTCATGACCGTTGCGGTGCGAAGTTCTTAACTGTTACCCCCGGTGTAAGATTTGCAGACGGCGATATCGGCGACCAGGTAAGAGTGACAACTCCCGCAAAGGCAAAGGAGCTGGGCTCAGACTACATCGTTGTTGGCAGACCCATAACAGCCGCCGAAGACCCCGTTGCGGCTTACAGAAGATGCGTAGCTGAATTTGTAGGTTAATAATTTCTAAGGAGGATTATATATATGCAGAAGCTTATTGCAAAAGATTTACTCTCAATCAAAGCCGTATTTCTTCGCCCCGAAGAGCCCTTCACATGGGCAAGCGGCATCAAAAGCCCCATTTACTGCGACAACAGACTGACTCTTACAGCTCCCGAGGTTCGCACAGACGTTGAAAAGGGGCTTGCAGAAATCGTTAAGACTTATTATCCCGAAGCTGAAGTTCTTATGGGCACTTCAACCGCAGGCATTGCTCACGCAGCCATCACCGCTCACATGCTTGATATGCCCATGGGCTATGTTCGCTCAGGCGCAAAGGATCACGGCAGAGGTAACCAGATTGAAGGCAAACTCGAAAAGGGTCAGAAGGTTGTTGTTATTGAAGACCTTATTTCAACAGGCGGCAGCGTTATCGAGGTTGTTGAGGCTCTCCGCGATGCAGGCGCAGAGGTTCTCGGCATTGCCAGCATTTTCACTTACGGCATGAAGAAGGGTCTTGACAGACTTGAAGCTGCAAACGTTAAAAATGTAAGCCTTACAAATCTGGATGTTATTGCAGAAGTTGCGGCAGAAACAGGCTATATCAAGCCCGAAGATGTTGCACGCCTTATCGCATTCAGAAATAATCCTTCAGATGAAAGCTGGATAGGGGGAGCAAAATGAGAAGTCTGATAGACATTCTTTCGCTCTCACTTGATGAAATCGACGAGCTTATTGCCGTTGCAGAGGATATAATTGCAAACCCCGAAAAATACAGAGAAAAGTGCAAATATAAAAAGCTTGCAACCCTTTTCTTTGAGCCCTCAACAAGAACCCGTCTGAGCTTTGAAGCTGCCATGTATGAACTCGGAGGTCAGGTTCTCGGATTTTCAGAGGCTAATTCTTCTTCGGCTGCAAAAGGCGAAAGCGTTGCCGACACGGCAAGAACGGTAAGCTGTTATGCCGATATCATCGCCATGCGGCATCCCAAAGAGGGCGCGCCTCTTGTTGCTTCAATGGCATCAAGCGTGCCTATTATCAATGCGGGCGACGGCGGTCATAACCACCCCACGCAGACTCTTACCGACCTTCTCACCATCAAACGCGAAAAGGGCAGGCTTAATAATCTGACTGTCGGTTTCTGCGGCGACCTTAAATTCGGCAGAACGGTTCATTCTCTTATTGAAGCTCTTTCAAGATATACGGGAATAAAGCTTGTGCTTATCTCTCCCGATGAGCTTAAGGTTCCCGGTTATCTCAAAAAGGATACGATCGAAGCCAAGGGAATGGAGTATATAGAAACAACAAACCTTGAGCCTGTAATGCCTGAGCTTGATATTCTTTATATGACACGCGTTCAGCGTGAGCGTGTCTTTAACGAAGAGGATTATCTGAGACTTAAGGACAGCTATATTCTCACTCCCAAGAAGCTTGAAAATGCAAAGAGCGACCTTGCGATTCTTCACCCGCTGCCCAGAGTTAACGAAATTCATACTTCTGTTGACTCCGACCCCAGAGCCTGCTATTTCAGACAGGTTCTCAACGGAAAATTCATTCGTATGGCTCTTATTCTTAAACTGTTGGAGGTGGAATAAATGCATATTGATTCTATCAAAAACGGCGTTGTTATCGACCACATAAAAGCGGGCAAAAGCATGGATATTTACCGCCATCTGGAGCTGGACAAGCTTGACTGCACCGTTGCTATAATCAAGAATGTTCACAGCAAAAAGATGGGATATAAGGACATCATAAAGATTGATTCCGAGATGGAGGTTGACCTTGATGTTCTCGGTTATATCGATCCCGATATAACCGTAAATATCATTAAAGATGAAGTTCTTTGTGAAAAGAAGAAGCTGACTCTGCCCACTCAGATAAAAGATGTTATCAAATGCAAAAACCCCAGATGCATAACCACAACCGAGCAGGATTTGCCCCATGTTTTCAAGCTCACCGAGCCCGAAACAAAAACCTACAGATGCATTTACTGCGAAACTAAGGCGAAATAATATGACATAAATTAAACCTCCGAAAAACAGCAATGTTCTTCGGAGGTTTAACTTTTTTATTGCATTTTTTCCTGTTTAACCTTGTGGTCAACGATATGGCGCTTTGCAAGCTCTGCGGTAACTTCGTCAAGGCTGATGCCCATTTCAATCATCATAACCGTGATGTGATAGAGCAAGTCTGCGATTTCATAAACGGTTTCTGCCTTGTCGCCGCCCTTTGCGCCGATGATAACCTCGGTGCATTCCTCACCGACCTTTTTGAGGATTTTGTCAATTCCCTTTTCAAAAAGATAAGTGGTGTATGAGCCTTCTTTCTTGTTCACCTTTCTGCCGACGAGCATTTCGTAAAGCCCTTCGTATGAAAACTCTTCTGTTTCGGGCTTTACAATGTCCTCAAAAAAGCAGGTTTCGCTGCCTGTGTGGCATGCGGGTCCGTTTTTGATAACATCGATGAGAAGAGTGTCCTTGTCGCAATCAGTACGGATTGAAACAACCTGCTGTGTGTTGCCCGAGGTTGCGCCCTTTCTCCAAAGCTCCTTACGGCTTCTGCTCCAGAAGCAGGTTTTGCCCTCTTTGATTGTGATATCAAGGCTTTCTGCGTTCATGTATGCGAGCATAAGCACCTTTTTGCTGTAGTGATCCTGAACAATTGCAGGGATAAGCCCGTCGCTGTTATATTTAAGTTCAATCATTTTTATATCCTCATCTCTATATTGTTATCGTTAAGATAGCGTTTTAAATCCATTATGTTGACTTCTTTAAAATGGAAAATAGAAGCGGCAAGACCTGCATCGGCACAGCCTGCTTTGAAAAGCTCAAGAAAATCTTCTTTTTTACCCGCTCCGCCGCTTGCAATAACGGGGATTGAAACAAGGTCGCTGATTTTCTGAAGCATTTCAAGGTCAAAGCCCTGCTTCACGCCGTCGGTATCAATGCTGTTAACAACAAGCTCGCCTGCGCCGTTATTTTCGCCCATTTTTGCCCATTCGAGAGCATCAATGCCCGTATCAATTCTGCCGCCCTTGCTGAAAATATGGAATGAACCGTCAACACGCTTGATACCCATTGAAAGCACAACGCATTGGTCACCGTATTTCTTCGCTGCTTTTTCAATGATAGAAGGGTCTTTGATTGCACCCGAATTTACCGAAACCTTGTCTGCGCCGCATTTGAGCACTCTGTCAAAATCATCAAGGGTATTGATGCCGCCGCCAACGGTGAGAGGAATAAAGATTTCACTTGCAACCTGGGTGAGCGCATCTGTGAAAAGTGCTCTGCCTTCAAACGAAGCGGTTATGTCATAAAAAACAAGCTCGTCTGCACCACTGTCATTATAGAAATGAGCAAGCTCAACGGGGGATGCAACGTCCTGAATGCCTTCAAAGTTAACGCCTTTAACAACTCTGCCGTTGCGCACGTCAAGGCAGGGTATAATTCTTTTTGTAATCATTTTATTTTACCTCCGCAGCTTTGAGTGCATCTTTAAGAGAAAGCTTGCCTTCGTAAACCGCCTTGCCGACAATTGCGCCGTAAATGCCCATTTCATTGAGCTTTTTAATTTCATCGGCATATGTAATGCCGCCCGAGGCAACAATCTGAAGCCCGTCAATGGCTGAAAGCTCTTTGTATATTTCAAGGTTTGTGCCTGAAAGCATGCCGTCCTTTGAAATGTCGGTGTAAATAACTGTTGCAACGTCGGTGTCGCGCAGCTTTTTGCAGAATTCAACGGATTTGACAGAGGTTGTTTCCTGCCATCCGCTGACGGCAACAAAGCCGTTTTTTGCATCAACGCCGACTGCGATTGCATCGCCGAATTCCTTAACCGCTTCTTCAACAAAAGGATAATTCCTTATTGCAGCGGTGCCGAGAATAACTCTTTTAACGCCGAGATTGAGATAATCCTCAACCCTCTTCATGTCTCTTATGCCGCCGCCGACTTCGATAAAAAGATTCTTTATCTGTGCGGCTTCCTTTATTGCATCAAAGTTAACGGGCGCGCCGTCTTTTGCACCGTCAAGGTCAACCATGTGTAAATTTGTGGCTCCGTCTTTCATGAATTCAAGAGCCATTTCGGCGGGTGAATCGGCATAAATCTTGACCTGATTATAGTCGCCCTTGGTCAGGCGTACTACCTTGCCGCCGAGAATGTCTGTTGCGGGATATATCTGCATAAAATCACCTTATATTTCTGAAAATGCTTTGAGAAGAGCAAGACCCTTTGCGCCGCTCTTTTCGGGGTGGAACTGCATTCCGTAGACCGAGCCGCTTTTGACAATTGCGGGCACCGCAACGCCGTATTCCGCGAAAGCGAGCGTGTTTTCAACACAATTTCTTGCATAAAACGAGTGAACGAAATACATATAGTCGCCCGGCTCAATATATTTGAAAATAGGGTCTGCTTTTGCAAGATTGAGTTTGTTCCAGCCCATATGGGGGGTTTTTAAGTCCGCAGGGATCTGACCCTCAAGCGGACCAACATATCCTTTGATAAGCCCGAGACCCATATGAGCACCGTATTCAAAGCTTTTTTCAAAAAGCAGCTGCATTCCGAGGCAGATACCGAGAATTGGCTTGCCTTCAGCTGCAAGTTCACAGATAAGCTTGTCCATGCCGCAGTCACGTAGCTTTTGTGCGGCATCTCCGAAAGCTCCGACACCGGGAAGAATTATTCTGTCTGCGGCAGTTATTTCGTCTTTATCACCTGTTATCTTGCATTCAATGCCGAGGCTTCTGAGCGAAGATGAGAGCGAGAAAAGGTTGCCGCAGCCGTAATCAATTATTGCAATCATTATAAAATACCTTTCGTTGAGGGGATTTCACCGCCGAGAGTTAAATCTTCAAAAACAGCCTTGCAAAGTGCTCTGCCAACCGCTTTGAATATACCTTCGATGATGTGGTGGCTGTTTTTGCCTTCAAGCTGCTTTATGTGAAGAGTAATATCGCTGTTGCGGACAAACGAAATGAAGAATTCTTCAACAAGCTTCGTGTCCATGCCGCCGACAGCGGGAGTGGGAATTTGAACGTCATAGTTGAGATATGCTCTGCCGCTGATATCAATGCTGGCGAGAATGAGAGTTTCATCCATGGGAAGAAGAATGCTTCCATATCGGGAAATTCCTCTTTTTTCACCGACTGCTTTTGCAAATGCCTGACCGAGAACGATTCCGACATCCTCAACCGTGTGGTGATAGTCAACATGAGTGTCGCCAACACACTTAACCTTCAAATCCATTCTGCCGTGGCGTGCAAAAAGCTCCAGCATGTGGTCAAGAAAGCCGCAGCCTGTGTTAATTTCGTTTTTACCAGTGCCGTCAAGGGTGAGTGAAAGCTCTATGTCTGTTTCGTTGGTTTTTCTTTTGATTTCTGCTTCTCTCATGCCGTTATCTCCTTTATCGCCTCAATAAGTGCCTGCATTTCGTCAGCAGAGCCGACCGTTATGCGCAGATAGTTGTCTATCTTTGCCTTGTTGAAGTATCTGACAAGAATTTTTCTCTTGCGAAGCTCTGCGGCGATTTCCGACGCAGGGATATTTTTGTGCGAGGCAAAGATGAAGTTTGCCATTGAATCTGTGCAAGTGAATCCGAGCTCTTTTAACTGAGTTGTTGTATTTTCTCTGTTTTTTATGATTTCAGCGATGTATGAATCATAATATCCGTTATCCGCAATAGCCGCCGCCGCCGCTTTGATTGAAAGGGTGTTGAGATTATACGGATTAAATGAATATTTAAGCTTGTTAAGATCGTCAATGATTTCCTTTGAGCCTATGCCGAAGCCGACACGCAGACCTGCAAGTGAGTGGCTCTTCGAGAAAGTTCTTGTAACAAGCAGATTATCATATTTCTTAACGAGCTCCATACAACTTTTGCCGCCGAATGCGATATATGCTTCATCCATAATAACAAGATTATCGGGGTTCGATGCAACGATTCTTTCAACATCCTCAAACGGAATGAGAAGACCCGTGGGAGCGTTGGGATTTGCGATAACGATATTTTTGCCTTTGCCGATGTAATCGTTAACATCAATTGAAAAATCGTTTTTGAGCGGAATCTGCTCAAGTTCAACTCCGAAAATATCGGCATAAACAGGGTAAAATCCGTAGGAAATTTCAGGGCAGCAAAGCTTTCCGCCGCGGCCGCAAAAGCCCATGATTGCGAATGCAAGCACGTCATCCGAGCCGTTACCGCAAAATACCATGTCGGGAGTAACGTCAAACTGCTCTGCAATTGCATTGCGAAGCTCCTTGAGCTCGGGGTCTGAATATAAGTTGAGCTTATCAATAACTGTTTCGCTCAAAACCTCCTTTACCCTCGGGGACGGGGGAAAGGGGGATTCGTTTGTGTTAAGCTTTATAACCTTTTCGTTAACCTGTTCGCCGGGAACATAGGGAACAAGCTTTTCATAGTTTTTTGAAAGGAATTTGCTCATGGGTTCACCTTATTTCTCAAATCTGATTGCCGCGCTCTTGCCGTGAGCCTGAAGACCTTCGCGGTTTGCAAAAAGAACGATGTTATCCTTAACCTTACCGAGCGCTTCTTCGGTGTAGTAAATATACTGTGATTTCTTCACAAAATCGTCAACCGAAAGAGGCGAGCTGAATCTTGCCGTGCCCGATGTGGGAAGAGTATGGTTGGTGCCTGCAAGATAGTCGCCCAATGCTTCGGGGGTGTTTTTGCCAAGGAAAATCGAGCCTGCATTCTTGATTTTGCCGAGCAGTGCAAATGGGTCGTCAACGCATACTTCAAGATGCTCGGGAGCGATTTCATTGGCAATCTCAATGCCCTGCTCAAGGTTGTTTGCAATGATGATTTTGCCGTTGGTTTCGATTGAGGCTCTTGCAATTTCTTCTCTGGGAAGCAACGGAATCTGCTTTTCAAGCTCTGCCTGAACGGCATATGCAAGCTCTTCGCTGTCGGTAACAAGAACCGCGCTTGCAAGCTTGTCATGCTCCGCCTGTGAAAGAAGGTCGGCTGCAACATATGCGGGGTTGCAAGTGCCGTCTGCAAGCACGAGAATTTCGCTCGGGCCGGCGATCATGTCGATATCAACAAGACCGTAGAGCATTCTTTTTGCCGTTGCAACAAAAACATTGCCGGGGCCGACAACCTTGTCTGCCTTTGGAACGCTCTCTGTACCGTATGCAAGAGCGGCAACCGCCTGAGCACCGCCTGTTTTGATTATGGTGTCAACCCCTGCGATTTTTGCTGCGCAAAGAATTGCAGAGGGGATGTTACCCTGCTTATCGGGAGGTGTTGTCATTATGATTTCGCTTACTCCCGCAATTTTGGCGGGAATGGCATTCATAAGCACCGTTGAAGGATAGCTTGCTGTGCCGCCGGGCACATAAATGCCGACCTTTTCAATCGGTGTTATCTTTTGACCCGAAATCGTTCCGTCACCGTTGTTTATTTCAAACCCTTTTCTGAGTTGCTTTTCATGGAATGCCCAAATGTTGGATTTTGCCATTTCAAGTGTTTCAATCAATGCCTTGTCTTCATTTTCATAAGCTGCATCAATTTCTTCCTGAGTAACGCGCAGATTTTCAATAACCGCGCCGTCAAATTTTGTGCTGTATTCTTTAAGAGCCTTGTCGCCGTTTTCTTTAACATTTTTGATAATGTCGGCAACAATTGCTTCAACGCCGCTTTCAAGCTTTATGTCGCGGGTGAGAATGTCGCTCTTTTCCGCGTTGTCAATATTGATTATTTTAATCATTTTGCTAACTCCTTTTTGAGCTTTTCCATAAGAGTTTCAATGTCGTTTTCTTTGAATTTATAAGAGGATTTGTTTGCAATAAGCCTTGCACTGATAGGCATAATCTTTTCATATACCCTCAGGTTGTTTTCTTTGAGAGTTTTGCCCGATTCAACGATATCAACAATAACGTCTGAAAGGCCGAGCAGGGGAGCGATTTCGATTGAGCCGTTAAGCTTGATTATCTCGATTTCTCTGTTGAGAGAAATGTAATAATTTTTTGCAATGTTAACAAACTTCGTTGCAACTCTTAAGGGGCGGTCAAAATCCTCAACGTAGTCATTCGGAGCTGCAACGCACATGTTGCACTTGCCGAGATTGAGGTCGAGAAGTTCATAGATATCAAAATCGCCTTCTTCAAGGATATCCTTGCCGACAACGCCGATGTCAGCTGCACCGTGAGCGATATAAATCGCAACGTCAGAGGGCTTTACGAGAAGGTAGCGCACGCCGTTTGCTTCGTTTTCAAAAACAAGCTTTCTGTTATCGCTGTAAATTTCGCTGCAATCATAGCCTATTGATGCAAACAGCTCATAAACCTTGTCGCCGAGCCTGCCCTTGGGCAATGCAATATTCAGCATGATGTAACCTCCCTCAATGCGCCGTTTTCAAAGGAATAGACGGTTTTTGCCTTGTAGCCTTCGGGAACGGTGTGTTCAACACGAACCGAAAAGCCTTTTTCAACAAAGCTTTCAACAAGTGAAAGCAAAGAAACGCTTTTGTCAGCGGAATCGAAAAGGATGAGAATGTCGCTGTCATATCCGCGGCTTTTTCTGTAATAGAAATTGAGATTGTCAAGATAAACGGCAAAACCGATAGCCTGCGTCTTTTCTCTGAGCTTGCCCGCAAGGTTATCGTATCTACCTCCGGAAAGAACTGCCGACGGCGCTTTTTCAACATATCCCTGGAAAATGATGCCGTTGTAGTAGTCTGTATTGTTGAGAACAGAAAGGTCGATAAAGATTCTGCCTGCTAATTCGCTCTTACCGAGAGATGCTGAAATGAATTTAAGCTCGTCACAAGCTTTGTTCATTTCGTCGTTGCATGCAAGAGAGCAAAGCACGGGCAATGCATCTTCAAGCTTTCCGCTGATGCCTGCAAGCTTTATGAGAAGCTCGGTTTTTTCGCAGTCAACGCCGCTCTTTTCACAGATTGTGCGAAGGTCGTGAGCGTTTTTGCCCTTTATGCAGCTGATGATGTCTTTTTTAGCGTTTTCACCAAGCTTTGTTTCATTGAGCAGGGAGGGTATGAACGCCATGTGTGAAACAGAGAGAACAAAATCCTTGTCAATTGTTTTAAGGCTCTTTGCGGCAAGCATAAGAACCTCGGTCACAAGATAATCGTCAACAGTGCCGAGAACTTCAACGCCTGTCTGCTTGATTTCTTTATAGTCATTTGAGCTGTCGCTCATTCTGAAAACACTTTCGTTATAATAGAGCTTTGTCAGCGAATCCGAAAGCTTTGCATTTTTAACAATTGAAAGAGTGATGTCGGGCTTCAATGCCATAAGGCGGCCGTCTGAATTGTTAAATGCAAGAATACCCTTGCTTGAAAGAAAGTCTCTGTTGTCGCTGTAAAAGCTGTATTCTTCAAATTTTGCCATGCGGTATTCTTTATAGCCCCACTGCTTGTAAAGCATGGAAAGCTCATATGTGAGGCTGTCTTCTTTTGACAATGAAGCAAGAAATTCGTTCATATAATTCTCCTGATAATTTTATTATGACGACAGTATAACACACTTTATTGTGTTAGTCAATTAGCGATTTACCACGCTAAATTATTTTGACTTAAAATATTTTTATGTAAAATGAACAATAAAAGTATCTTCAGCACAAAATTTACGGCGGGAGCAAGCTCCCGCCCTGTTTAATCCTGTTCGGTAAATCTTTTGAGGCATTCAAAGCTTTCGTGGCTGATTACATGTTCGATGCGGCAGGCATCAATTGCAGCCTGGTCAGCGCTGACGCCGATTTTGATCAGCCATTTTGTGATGGTTTCATGCCTGAGATAAACGTTTTTTGCAATTTCAAGCCCTGATTCGGTCAGGGTGATTAATCCGTCGCCGTCTGTAACAACATAGCCGTGTTCTCTGAGGTTTCTCATTGCAACGCAGACGCTGGGTTTGGAGAAGCCGAGCTCAGTTGCAATGTCAACCGAGCGGACAGAGCCTTTCTTCTGGCTGAGCATAAGAATCGTTTCAAGATAGTTTTCGGCTGATTCGCCCATTATCATTGTTATCACCTCACAGAAATTTGATGTTTTATTATAATAACATATTATACTATATTTTTCAACCTAAATTATAAAAAAGTAAGTTGCTTTATTTCCGTGCCTGCCTTTTCAAAAAATCGTTATAAAGCTGTTCTTTTCTTTCGTTGGTATATTCATAGCACCAAAGGTTGAATATTCCGTTGAAATCCTCGAAGGTTTCGTCGGGATATATTTTTGTTTGGCCGAATTTATAGGGCAGTGGAATTTCGACCGTGCCGTTCGATGCAATATGATATTCCTTTGAAAGCGCAATGGCAACTCTGTTTGCTTCCTGCCTCGGAAGTTCTTCATCAAATTTAATTTCGGTTATCGGGAAAAGAGCACATTGTGCATTTGAAAGGCGATAAAATTCTGGCGAGGTTCCCGAATGACCGTGGTGAGATATCTGGACAACATCGCATTTGAGCCAATCGCCATATCGGCCGACAAGCACCTTGTCGCTTTTGTCTGAGCAGTCACCTGGTAAAAGTACCTTGCAGCCCTCGGCAATGAGCATCAGAGCGGTTGAAGAGTTGTTATAATCCTCCATGCTTTCGGGATAAACATCCTCGTGGGTGCAGAGTGTTATGAATTCAAGGTTTCTGACAAAAAAGCGCTGACCCGTGTGAAGAATAACCTTTTTTATATCCGGATTTTGTTTCATTGTGCGCTCAAATTTCAGCGTCATTGCCTTGTTGCATTCGCCCCAATATTCAAAATCACGGTGGTCAACCGGCGGAAAATTATAATAAACAGCTTCTATATCTATTTCATTTCTATGATAATCGATAACATCAAGAAATTTGGCGATGTGGTCCTCGTGGCTGTGTGAGAAAAACCAGCCGGAAACAACGGGCTTTTTGCCGCCTGTGAGCTTTTTAAGAAATTCAATTATTCTGATATCATCGTTTACCGAATACATATGTGCGCTGTCAATGATGAAAAAGCTGCCGTCGCAGCAGCGGATTATGTAGCACATGCCGCAGTCAATCAGCGCATGGTCAACCTCAAACTGCCAGAGCGTGGTTTGGCAGGTATTTACACGGTTTTCGGGGGATGTGTTATAGAATGCAGTGACAGGGTCGGCAACAATACGCATTTTATGCTCGTTTTCGCAGAAATAAACATGTAGCATAATGTCCGAACGGTAGGTTCGGTGAAAATTATTTTTTAAATCAAAGCTGTCAAACAGAGAAAAACCGTTTTGACCGATTAATCTGCATTCCTGCTCGAAAGCGTCCTTTGTGAAGTTTTCGTATAGCAGCATGAAAATTCCGCCGCCGCAGTCATATTCGCCCGAGGGTACGGCAGAGGGTAAAGGAATATTATTGAAAATCTTATTCATATGTTACTCCTTGATGTTACAATTGAATTGTTCTTGTCATATTATATCATGGGGTATATTAATTAACAATATCTAAATTTGAACAATATGAGAATTATATGCTGTTTATATTGTGTACCGAATTTTTTTATGCTAAAATTATTATAACAAACGAAAGGCGAGGTGAGCAAATGAAGCGTTTAATCGGAATCATTCTCTGTGCGGCAATTGTGATTTCCTGTTGTGGCAGCGGTGCTTATGCAAGTGAAAAAAACGATGACCCGATTGTTTTGATTTCAGGCTTTTTGTGTTCACAGCTTTATATGAATTACGGTGGGGAAAATGAGGAAAGAGTCTGGGTTATGGAGCCCGCTCGCATTACCGATACAATCGGTGACGATTTACCGCGTTTTTTGCAAACCTTTGCCGGGCTTGCAATCGGTAAAACCGAGGGCTTCGGCAAGGCTTTGGGAGACAGCGTGAAAACAGTGCTTGAAAATCTGCGCTGCAACCCTGACGGAAGTTCGGTTTATCCCGTTTCGCATTATCCTAACGATCCTGCCGTTTCAAACATTGAGTATATGCTTGCAAACGGCGAAGAAGAAAAGCTTTATGAAAAGAATTTCTGTAAATATCTTGCTTCGCTGACCGATGCTTCAAATATATATTGCTTTCAGTATGATTCAAGGCTTGATGCCGTAACACTTGCCGCATCTTTAAATGAGTTTATTGAAAGCATTAAGGTTTATACCGGTTCGGGAAAGGTAAGAATATTTGCGCTCAGTTTCGGAGGATTGATATCCGCTTCTTATCTTTATATTTATGGTGATTCGGATGTCAGTAAGCTTATTATGAGTGTTCCCGCCCTTGGCGGCACAAATATTCCCGACCGTCTTTTTCGCGGAAATATTGATTTCCCTGCAGAGGATATAGTGTCTTTTTTTGAAACCATTCTCGGCGGCGAGAGTGATATTACAAGGCTTTTTGAAAAAACAGAGCTTGAAAAAACCAACGCTGTTTTTAGGGATGCGGCAGACGGAATACGAGAGCCGCTTCTGTATTGGGGCAGTATATGGTCTCTCTGTTCTGCGGATTTATATGATGAGCTGAAAAATGATTTTCTTGATTCCGTTAAAAACAAAGAACTTATCGAAAAAACAGATAAAATTCATTATGAAATAATGCCCGGCATGTCTCGCCTGCTTCGTGAAGCCCAAGCAAACGGTGTTGATGTTGCGATTCTCTGCGCGAGCGGCAGCAATCTTGTGCTCGGTGGCGGGCTTAACGGCGATGTTATTCTACCCGCATATGCGGTCAGCGGTGCGGGGTGTGCTCCGATGGGTCAAAGATTTTCAAACGGTTTTCGCGGTGTGAAAACATCATGCCGCAATGCGGAGCATAACCATGTTTCTCCATCTATGGAAATCGATGCTTCAAGCGCATATCTGCCGGAAAATACCTGGTTTATTGACGGTCAGTATCACGGTCAGTATTATTATGAAGAATACACGCGCTCTTTAGTGACAAAGTTGTTGCTGACCGATGAAATTAAGGATGTTTATTCAGACTCCGATTTTCCTCAGTTTGAATATTCAAATCATTCAAACCGAAATATTCATGTTAGATTCAACCGCAGCAAAACCGGATATCTTTCGTCAAACGACACTGCGCTTGTGATTGAAAACATTTCAGAAGATAACACTGTCAAGGTTTTTTCGGTCGTTTCAAACGGCGTTGAGCTTTTGTTTGATGCTTTCGATTCCGGCTTGCTTTCGCCGGGCGAAACGGTTGAAATCCCGTTTAAAGGAAGTGTTCCGAATGTCGGAGCAGCAGCGGCGCAATTAACCGTCAGTTATATTGAAATCGGCAGCATTAATCCGTTTTGCACAAGCGATTTTGATATTATGATTGATAATGATAAAGCCGCCGAAGCCGTTCAGGCACTTGCTCCTGCGGGTTTTGAAAGCAGGCTGGAGGCTTTTCTGAGCGAACGCGTTTATAGTTTTATAGTTCGTTTTTCGCTGCGTCAGTTTGTTGAGTGCATATATAATTCTGTTTCGGTTTTGCTTGATTAAAATAACGGCTGCCTCGTTTTCAAAGGCAGCCGTTTGCTTATTTATCTGTCAAATTTTTGATCCACTTTCTGCTTCTGAATCTGTGAAGGCTGAGCAGAATTTTGGGAATATCCTCACAAAGATACATGGCAAGAACCAGATAAATGAAATCAACTTTTACAACAAGACCAAGTATAACAACGACAGGCACGCCGAGAAGATATACCGACAGGCAGTCATATACAATGCCGATTTTTGTGTCTCCTCCCGCTCTGAAAGTGCCGACAATGAGAGTATAAGGAATATTCCTCATCGGCAGCCAAAGGCAGTAGAGAAGTATGAGCTGAGATGCAATGCTAAATGCCGTCTGTGTTTCAATGTCAAGCAGCGAAAGCAGGGGATTCCTTATAAGGATAAAAAGCGAACCTGTTATTATTCCGATAATCGGGGTCATTATAAGAAATTTTTTTGCAAGCTTATATGCGCCGTTTTCATCGCCCTCGCCGATGGTTTTGCCAGTCATGATTGAGCATGCGTGGCAGATACCGACAAAGAAAACGAATGCAATCTGTTCAACAGAGTTGAAAATTGTGTATCCCGCATAAAGCTCGCTGCCTTGTCTTGCAAAAACCATTGCATAAATATTTGTGCCGATTGCCCATGCAACCTCGTTAAGCACGACGGGCAGGCAGACGATTGAAAAACGCTTGACAAATGCGCGGCTAACCTTAAAAAATTCTCTGATTCTATCGTTGAAAATCTCTTTTGATGTTCTTAAAACGATAAACAGCAGTACGGACTGAATTGCGGTTGAGGTCAGAGTTGCAATGGCGGCGCCTTTGATTCCGAGCGCGGGGAAGCCGAGCTTGCCGTTGATGAGAATATAATTGAGAATTGTGTTCAACGCAACCGAGGCAATTGATGTGAAGAGAGGGGGATTGACTCTTTCGGTTGCCCTGAGCGCAGTGCAGGTTATTTGGTTAAATGAGCTGAAAATTCCCATGAAAGAGACAATTCGCATATATTGCGCAGCTGTTTCTATAACCGGCTGTTCGCTTGTGAAAACTCTTATCAGATATTCGGGAAAGAAAAGCATTGCGATATTAAAGAAAACTGCAACGGCTGTGCCGAAAATCAGCGCAATGCCGAAGGATTTCTGAATATTCTTTTTTTCTTTTGCTCCCCAGAACTGCGCAATCATTGCCGCAGAACCTGAGGAGATTCCGAAATAGAAGAGATTCATCAAAAAAATCCATCTTGAAGACACGCCGACAGATGAAACAACAACATTGCCGAGCTTTGTGACCATCGCCGTATCAATAAGCTGGGCGCACGAAACGAGAAGCTGCTGCATTGCAATCGGAAGCGCGAGCCTCAGCATATTTTTGAAGAAGTTTTTATTCATAGTTTTTTCACCTTCAAATAAAATCAAACAAGGAATAGTATATTGATAAAATCGGTCAATGTCAATGAAATATTTAAACATTGCTGTTTGCTATTGATTTTTAAAGCAAAGTAATATATAATATAAAGTCGGATGAAACCAAATTTAACCAAGAAGGTGTTTAAATGTCACAGTACAACGAATTTGCAGGCGTATATTCTTTGCTTCTCACTCCTTTTAATTGGGACAGAAGTATTGATTACAAAACATATGAAGAATATGTTGCATGGCAGGCGGCGTATAAGCCCCAGCATCTTTTCGCAGTTTGCGGCTCTTCTGAAATGATGGAGCTCTCACTTGAAGAAAGAATCAAGTGCGCAGGTCTTGCCGTTAAAAATTCAAACGGTGTTCCCGTTTTTGCAACAGCAAACCTGCAGGAGGAGTTTGACGCTCAGGTTGAAGAAATGAAAATGCTTGAGCAGCAGGGCGTTTCGGGTCTTGTTTTTGTTACTAAGGGTATGTGCGACAAGCCCGACCATATGTATGAATATATGACCTCTCTTGCATCTCACACCGAGCTTCCTATTGTTCTTTATGAGTTCCCCGGTCTCAGACCTCATCTTATGGATGCCGTTACATACGGCAGACTTGCAGAAACAGGCAAGTTTATGGGTATTAAGGACACAACCTGCAAGCTTACTGAAATCAAGCAGAAGATTGCTGTTCAAGGCGATTCAAATGTTCTTCAGGCAAACATTCCCTTCCTTTACGATTCATATCTTGCAGGTGCAAGAGGCGTTGTTGCAACTCCCACCTCATGCGGTGCAGGCTTGTTTGTTAAGATGTGGGATGAATTCGTAAATGGCGACCTTGAGGCTGCAAGACTTACTCATCAGCATATCATTTCTCTTGATAACTGTATCGATTCGGGCTTCAACGCAAGCGCAAAATATCTTGTCGGTCTTCAGGGAATCAATATGCAGTGGTTCACAAGAGGTGCTCATGATCTCGGTCCCGCAAGAAAACGCTCAATCGAGGTTTGGTATGACTGGGCAAAGGCAAACGGCGTTCTTGTTAATCCCTGATTATAAAATATTTTTCTGAATTACAAAACGGAGGATTCTATGAAAAAACTCAGAGCCAATGTGTGTGCGGTAACGCACGCAGGAAGAATCCGCAGAGAAAACGAGGATAACTACAATTTAAACGGCAGAATGACTTCCACCGGAGATTTGCGTAAGGGTTCGGCATTCGTTCAGAGCATGACTGAGCCCTTCCATCTTTCCGTTTGTGACGGTATGGGCGGCGAAAGTTACGGCGAGCTTGCTTCGGGCATAGCTGTTGAAACAATAGCTGCCCATGCTTCAAATGTTTATGAAAGCGGCGAAGACTTCAGCTTTGCTATTTCAAATTGTCTTGACGATGCAAACAGCCGCATATGTGCAGAAATAAATGCCAGGGGCAAGCGCATGGGAACAACCCTTGCCGCTATCTATGCAGTTAAAGGCAAGATTATTTGTGTTAACATAGGCGACACAAGAGTTTATCATTATTCAAAGGGCGTGCTTGAACAGATTAGCTTTGACCATACTCACGCTCAGACGATTGTTGATGCAGGTCAGGTTGCACAGTCCGATATTTACAGGATTCCAGATGCAAAAAGACTGACCCGTCATCTTGGCGTTTTCCCCGAAGAAGCAAATCTTTCTCCCAATATCAGTGTTATTGAGGATGTTGACGACGGCGACATTGTTTTGCTTTGCAGCGACGGACTCACCGACATGCTCAGCGATGATGAAATAACTGCAATTCTTTCAATGGGCGAAAGCTCCCAGGATGTTGCAAGCAAGCTCATCCGAGCAGCACTTGAAAGGGGCGGTAAAGATAACGTAACGGTTATGGCAGCGTTTATGGATGTTGAAGAAACTGCCATCTTTGCTCCTATTGCTGCGGCAATGGTTGGCGATAAAGATGCCGATTATGAAGAAGAATACAGAAACAGCTTCGGCTCAAACCAGCTCCCCGACGAGGAAAATCCTGTTTCACCTTATGCTAATGCCGATGCAAGAGCATATTCCAAGCCTGTTGACAAGGCTAAAATAATGAAAATTGCCGGTATTGCAATCGGTGCGGTTATAGTCGTTCTGATTGTGGCACTGTTTATTAAAGCACTTGTTAATGGCGGCGAAAATGATGATGAAACAACAACCACTACATATAATTACGGAATGTACGGCACAACTTATCCCGTCTATGTGCCCGTAACGGAAGAAATAACAACGTGGGTGTTTGAATTTTCTTCGACAAGCGAAACGGAGTCAACAACCGAATCGACAACAGAAAGCACAACACGCAAGAGAGCAACCACAACAAAGAAAAAGAAAACTTCAACCACTAAAAAGAGAACAACAACCACAAAGCGCAGAACTACAACGACCACAAGGCAGGCAACGACGGCTGCTTTAAACATAACAACAACCGTTCCGACCGGAACGACGGCAGCTTCGACAACCGTGCCTTCAACAACTGTTGAAAATACTACCGCAACTCAGACGAACACAACAAGCGGAGCAACAACTCAAACGACAGAGTCAACAGCGACAACCGCTTCAACAACCCGCAACGAAACAACAACCGATAACAACAGCGGAACAGGCGGAGTAAGCTTCAGCAACGGTTTTATTGTTAACACATAAAATTTTAAAACCCGAACCATTTGGTTCGGGTTTTAGCTTTATTTGATTTTTGAAAGCGACCATGAGGCGATATCTTCATATACTTTTTTATTATCAACCTCGTTGAGAATCTCATGGCGCATGCCGGGATAGAGCTTGACGGTGACATCTTTTTTGCCTGCATTAATCAGGTCATTATAAATCTGTTTGATGCCGTTGCCGTATGCTCCTACGGGGTCGTCTTCGCCTGCCGTGAGAAGCACGGGAATGCCGTCATAAAGCTCGTTGTACCAGTCCTTGCCCGAAACTTTGTTGAGAATCGTGAAAAGGTCTTTGTAGCCAGCGGCGGTGAAAAGAAAGCCGCAATATTTATCGGCTATGTATTTGTCAACCTGTTCGGTATCGGTTGAAAGCCAGTCAAAAGATGTTCTGTTTTCTGTTTTTTTATTATATGGACCAAAAGCTATGGCGTTTATAAATTTACTGCGGTGTTTGCTGCCCTTAGCTTTTGCAATTGTTCCCGCAAGAGTGATTGCAATCGCCGCAGCGGGGTTTTTGCCGCTTGAGCCGCAGAAAATTGCGGCTTTTATTCTTTCATCGCGTCCGTAACGGCGGATATATTCTCTTGCAATGAAGGAGCCCATGCTGTGGCCAAAGAAAACAATCGGCATTTCAGGATATTCCTCTTTTATCAGCTCGGTCAAAGCTCTTTCGTCCTCAACCAAAGCATCCCATCCGTGGTCTTCTCCGAAATAGCCGAGGTCATCATCTTGGTTAATCGATTTGCCATGACCTGCATGGTCGTCAACCAAAACGGCAAAGCCTTTCGAGCAAAGGTAATTTGCAAAGTCTTCATATCTCTCACCGTGTTCAGCCATACCGTGAACAATCTGAAAAATTGCTTTGGCTCCGTCTGCGGGTGCCCAGCATCTTGCAAAAACGTTTGCAACTCCCGTTTTTGACGGAATGATATATTCCTTTCTGATAACTTCCATGTTAATTGCTCCTCTCAATTTATAAATCTGTTCAGCCTTTTTCTCAGCGTTATTCCGATGCATGACGCTGCTGCGATTTTGATGATATCTCCGACAGCAAAAGGCACGATGCATGTGACGACAGCAGTTAAAAAACCGCATTCAGCCTGAAGCATGTACCAGAAAGTGCCTACAAGGTAACAAATCAGCGTTCCCAAAGCCATGCTTGCAGGATAAATATATTTTTTGTCCGGGTATCTGTCCGTAAGAGTGGCTATTATAAATGCGCAGGGGATGTAACCGATTATGTAGCCGCCCGTAAGCCCCGTCAGTTTGTGAAGTCCGCCCGTGAAATATGAAAAAACGGGTAAACCCGCCGCGCCTATAAGAATATAAATGATAACGGCGATAACTGTGTGCTTTCTGCCTGATATGCATGCAACCAAGTATATGGAAAAGGTTGCGAGAGAAATCGGGATTGCTCCCGCCGGCAGAGAAAACGGTGCAATTATACATATGACGGCGGCAAGAATCGCCGTGGTGGTTATTTTTTTAATGTTCAAATATGTATTACCTCTTGTTGACTTGTAAAGTTGATATGCTTTACAAGCACTCGGCTTTGTATGTTGACTTTATATTATCCGTAATATTTTCAACGATTTCAATGCCGCAGAATTTATATCCGGCAAAGATGGCACCGATTTCGGGTGTAAAGCCTATTAGCTTTACGTTATCAAATCCTGCATTGCAGAGCAAGCCGCGGAAAACATCTCTGAAAATTTCGTTGTGCTGAAAAACTCCTCCCCAAAGACCAACGGGGATATCTTTTTTTGAGTTGTTTAAAAGAGCAAGTGCGGTTTGTGAAAGCGAAATTGCTTCGTTTTTGATAATTTCATATGAAACAGAGTCATCTTTCAATGCGCAGGTATAAACAATTTGTGCAAAGGCAGCTGTAGTTTTTCTGCTGACTTTCTTTTCATAAAACAAGTCTATCAAATCATATATATTACCGATTGCAAAGTAATTGAGGCAGTTGTCCAGAAGCATGGTTTTCGGCGCGCTGTTTTCAGCGGCTCTTATTGCTGCTTTTATTCCTGCCAGGCCTATGGCATATCCGCTGCCTTCGTCTCCGAGAATATAACCCCAGCCACCGGCATGGTGTATGTTTCCTTCTTTATCTCTGCAAACCGCCATTGAACCTGTGCCGCTGATTATCGCCGCGCATTCGCTCCCTTCGTTCATTGCTTCAAGCGCAACGAACAGGTCGGAATCCATAATGATTTTGTCACTGGTGATGATGCCCGAGCAGAAGCGTTCCGTTTCTTCGGTTGTGGCTCTTCCGTTAAGAGCAGACATGCCGATAACCGCACAGTCGAAGCTTTTTATGCTGAGACTGTTAATAATGTCTTTCATTGCCTGTCGGGCATTTTCAATGCCGACTGAATAATAGTTTATGCTTTCGCCGCATGCTTTGCAGAGAAATTCGCCCTTTTCATTGAAAACAACAGCGGTAGTTTTGCTTCCGCCGCCATCAATGCCGAGAAAATGTTTTTGATTTTTCACGGCAAGCACCTCCCGATAAAAGTTAACAGATTATACATCTGTTTTTCTCATAATGTCAACATATGGATAGTATCATGTAAGCATGACCACAAGATATTTAATATATACAAATTTTAAGAAAGGATGAAATGCTTTGAAAAAAAACAATAAACAGCCGTGCGTCATGGTTTGTGTTACTCAGCAGCAATCATGTGCAAGGCTGATTGAGGCAGGGGCAAGAATAGCCAAAGAAGAAAACATTCCTCTTTCGGTAGTGAGCGTGTTCAAAGAAAGCAGCGGGCTTAATGCCAATGACGGCGGTGCTCTTGAAAATCTTTTTGAGTGCTCGCAAAAGTATAACGCCGCAATGAATATTTATTTTAATGACAGCCCCGCCCTGGTGATTGCCGTTGTTGCAAAAAAGAACAATGCTTCTACTCTGGTGACAGGTTTCCCTGCGGAAGGCAGCAGCGGATTTATCGCAAGAATTCACGAAATTTTGCCGGAATTGCCAATAACTATGGTTGACGGAAATTCAAATGAATATAAAATTATACCTTTTGACAAAACCGAGATTGAGGATACCGAAAGGCTGAACCTTAGCTCAGTTCATTGAAATTCCTCCCGAAAAAAGTCTGTTAACCGCTTGCCTTAGCAAAACATATTCCTCGCCCGC
Source organism: Acutalibacteraceae bacterium (assembly GCA_045591425.1). GTDB lineage: Bacteria > Bacillota > Clostridia > Oscillospirales > Acutalibacteraceae > CAG-177. The sequence goes on from JAZNSX010000033.1 coordinate 21,591, forward strand.
AAGGGCGGGGTTTTTTTTGAGCAAATTTGCGGCTGCCGCGTGTGTTTCTCTGATTGCTTCGCCGTCGGTCATCATGTCTGCAATTTTCATCTCGGGTAAGCCGTGCTGGCGGGAGCCGAAAAAGTCGCCCGGACCGCGCAGTTTTAAATCCTCATCGGCAATTTTAAAACCGTCTGTTGTTGAGGCAAGAGTTTTCAGTCTGTGCTCGGTTTCCGGATTTTGAGCATCGGAAATCATTATGCAGGTGGATTTTTCCGTTCCTCTGCCGATTCTTCCGCGAAGCTGATGAAGCTGAGAAAGACCAAATCTCTCCGCGTTTTCGATAACCATTATAACAGCATTCGGAACGTCTATACCAACCTCTATAACCGTTGTTGAAACGAGAAGCTGCGTTTCCCCCGATGCGAAGGAATCCATAACAGCTTTTTTTTCGGCGGCTTTCATTTTTCCGTGAAGCAGACCGAGTTTGGAGCCTTTGAAAAAACCGTCGGCAAGGTTTTTATAAAGCTCTGTTGCCGCAGTTAGTTCGGAATCCTCATTTTCCGCAACCAGCGAGCAGACTATGTATCCTTGCCTGCCCTCGCAAAGATGTTTTTTAACGTAGCCGTAGGCACGCTCGCGAATTTCCGAGCCGACAAGGAAGGTTTCGATTTTTTGCCTGCCCTTGGGCATTTCATCGAGTATGCTCAAATCAAGGTCGCCGTATATTATAAGGGCAAGAGTTCTCGGAATAGGGGTTGCCGACATAACAAGGGTGTGCGGATTTGTGCCTTTAGAGCTGAGAGTGCCTCTTTGATTAACGCCGAAGCGGTGCTGCTCATCTGTTACGGCGAGTGCAAGATTTTTAAACTCAACATCTTTTTGAATGAGGGCATGTGTTCCGATTGCAAGATCAATTTTTCCGTCTTTAAGCGCGGATTTTATTCTTTTCTTTTCTGCTGCGGGAGTTGAGCCGGTCAGCAGTCCGATAGTTATATCCGTGTTTTCAAACATTTTTGCAAGTGTTTTATAATGCTGCATTGCGAGAACTTCCGTCGGTGCCATCAGTGCACTCTGAAAGCCGTTTCGTGCACAGTTATAAATCAAAGCAGCACTGACTGCGGTTTTGCCTGAACCGACATCGCCTTGCAAAAGTCTGTTCATGGGCATGCTTTGCATCATATCTTCCGCAGACTGAGTAATTGCTCTTTTTTGTGCGCCAGTCAATTCAAAGGGGAGAAAGGAAAAGAATTCGTTTGTGTAATTTGTCTGCATGGGTATTGCGGTTGAGCGGCGGGATTTTGTTTTGAGACGCATGAGTCCGAGTTCCAAAAGAAACAGTTCTTCAAAAATCAGTCTTCTGCGAGCCTCTGAAAGCAGGTCTTCGCTTTCGGGGAAATGAATGTTGCGAAGGGCTTTTTCAAGGCTCATGAGACAATAGCAGTTTCTGATATCCGCAGGCAGAGGATCTTTGAATTCGTCGCAAACCTCAAATGCAGTTTTTACCAGCTTTTCAATGGCTTTCGAATTCATTCCCGCCGTTTGAGGATAAATCGGGCGCATTCTGCCGTCGCCTTCAAATTCCGTGAATTCGGGTGATGTCATTGAGCGGTAATATCCCTTGCCCGTTATTTTCCCGAAGAAAAGATATTCTTTGCCCTGTTCGATTTTTTCGGCGGCATATTTATTGTTGAAGAAAGTGATATCAATGAGACTTTCTCCGTCGGTGACTTCGGTTTTATAAAGGGTCATGCCCTTGCGTATCTTGTGTTCCCTGCATCTCATGCCGGCAATTGCTTTTATGCAGACGTTTTCGTTGAGCGGAGCGTCTTTTATGGATGTGATGTTGCTCCAGTCCTCGTATACTCTCGGGTAAAAGGTCAGCAAGTCCCAGAGAGTGTGGATTCCGAGCTTGCCGAGCATAGCAGCTCTTTTTTCTCCCACTCCCTTGAGATATTTAATGCTTGCGTTAAAATCCATGTTTTACTCCGAATTATTATTGTTATCGGCGGGAAGCCGCCTGAAATTTCATGTTGTCTATTTTTATGTCCGTCAGTTCGCCGATTTCAACTCCTTTTGCAAGAGCTTTATCGGGTTCGTTGGTGTGAACGTGGATTTTGATTATTCCCGAATGCTCCGCAACTGCAGGGCAGTCGCCGATATCGGAAAAATAGCGGCGCAAAGAGCCGATATCGTAGTTTTGGGGGTTGTTTATCAGAAATTCGGTACAATAAATGAATCTGATATCTTCGTTGATTTCCGACGCTTTGCTTTTTTCTTCGGAATAAACAGATTCTGAAACCGCTCCGATCATTCCTTCCATGATATAGACAAGACCCTGACCGCCCGCATCAACAACTCCGTGCTTTTTCAGCATCGGAAGCAGGTTTGGGGTGGTCTTAAGAGAAGCTTTTGCTCCGCTGAGCGCTGCGGCAAAGGTTTCGCGGGCGTTTTTGCCTTTTGCAGCGGCGGACTGTGCCTTAGATGCCGCAAGGCGTATAACTGTCAGCATTGTGCCTTCTGTCGGCTTGTCGATTGCGGAATATGCTTCGTCGCTTGCCGCTTCAAGTGCATCGGCAAGAGCGTGAGCATCAATCACATCAAGCTCTTGAATGCTTTTGGCAAATCCTTTGAATATAAGAGAAAAAATAACACCCGAATTTCCTCTTGCACATCGGAGAAGAGCACCTGCCGCTTTGTCTGCAAGCCTGCCTATGCTCGTTTCTTCAATTTCGGAAACGGCTTTCGCACAGCCTTCAAGTGTCAGTGCAAGATTAATTCCCGTGTCACCGTCCGGTACGGGAAAAACATTCAGTTCATTAACCTCTGCGGTGTGTTTTTTAATGTTGTCAGCCGCCGCGATGATTGCATTTTTTAAAATAACCGAATCTATCATAACACAGTAATCCTCCAAACAGGTTTTACTATATTATGGCAGGATTTTCAGCTGTTAAACACGGCGAGCGAGCTTTTCTGTTTTATTTGAAAGTCCATGTTTCAATGTCATAAAAAACATCGCTGTCACAGCAGTTGAAGTCGCATTCCATTGAGTTGGTGTATGATGCCGCCGCATTTCTGTAGCAGAGCGGAAAAAACGGCAAATCTTCATTAAAGGTGTTGATAAAGTCCATCAGTTCGCAGCCGCCCGAAAGGAATTGAGCATATCTTAGTGCAGCGGAGCCTTCAGGGTCAATGCCGTAGCTGACATTACCGCCAGAAAGCAGGGGTGATAAGTCCATGTTTGGCGAAAGCCTGACTTCGCCGATATATAAGTCATATGAGCCGAGTTCGACAGCTTGAGTGTAATACTCGGTTTCATAGCTCTTTAAAAGAACGCTGAAGCCGAGTGATTCAAGAGAATTCTTGATGAATTCCGCGGTTTCAAGCTTGAACTGATTATCTTTATTGACAAGCAGCGAGATTTCTTTGCCTTCCGTGTCAAATTCAGACTGCCCGATAAGTTCAATTGCTTTTTGATGATTAACCGAAACAATAAGGTCTTTTGATGCGAGAGCGTGCCAATCGGGATTAAAGGGGGAGTATGCTTCTCTGGCATGCCCCTGAAAAGCGGTTGTTGCAATTTCACTTCTGTTTATAACCAGATTAATTGCCTGCTTTATGAGAGGGTCGGAAAAGACCTCACTTGCAGAGTTAACTCCGAGAAAGACGAAATTGTTTATTCCCATGTCAACGGTTTTTGCGTTGATTCTCAGGTAAGTTCCGCTGCTTAAATCATTGCAGTAAAAACCTGTGTTTCCTATTTCAAGGCTTGATTCAATTGAACTGCTGTCGCGCACGGGAACAAGCATGATGGTTTTGATTGCCGGTTTAAAATCCGTTTTTTGTGTGTTAACAATGAGATAAATGGACTCGCCCGATTTTTTCGGCACATATCTTCCGGAGCCTAAGGGCAGCTCACCCTGAGAGCCGCTTTTGACAATGGGAAATGTCAGGCAAGCAAGGGCAAAAGGGTCGGGTTTTTCAAGTGTGAAGACAACCATGCCTGAGGTTGCGGCATTTGCCTGAACAAAATTTGAAAGCTTTGTACCGTGAGATGGGGAATAGCGCGCCTGCTCAAAAGAATATACAACATCGCTTGCCGTTATCGGGCTGCCGTCGGAAAAAACGGCAGACGAGAGAGAAACGTTGATTGAAGTTCCGCTGATAATGGCACTTTTTGCAATAACAGGGATTGGATTATAGCTTTTGTCAAGCTTATACAGCCCGTCATAGATAAGTCCGAGAATCTGAATGTTTGCCGACATCGCCGATGTGAACGGATCAAGCATGTCAGCTTTTGAATAAGCAAGTTTCAAAGTTCCTTCTTTTTGATTGCTTATGTTGGAAACGCCTACCAGGTCGTCGGATGTGGCCGTGTTTTCGTTGCAGCCGCTGAAAACGGTAAAAATCAGACAAATTGCAAGAAGCAATGCAGCATATTTTTTCATTTATATCAACTCTCTTAAATCAAGAATAATTTTGCCTGCCATAATCAGCCCTGCCGTGCCCGGAACAAACGGAAGACTGCCCGGAGTTTGTCTTTTGCCTGTGTTTTCATTGGCTTTTGCGGGCTTTACTGGCTCTTCGGGTGACCAGACAACATTAAGCTTTCTTATGCCTCTTTTGCGAAGCTCGGTTCGCATAACTCTGCAAAGCGGGCAGCCGCTTGTTTTGAAAATATCGGATATCAGAAAACGCGTAGGATCAAGCTTGTTGCCTGTGCCCATACAGGATATCATCGGAATGCCGAGTTCTTGTGATTTTACGGCAAGGTCAATTTTTGCGCTTACGGTGTCAATGGCATCGGCTATATAATCATAATCAGCAAGATTGAATTCATTTGAGTTTTCTGGCAGGTAGAATTTTTGAAGGGCAGTAACGCGGCAGTCGGGGTTAATGTCTGCAATTCTTTCTTTTACAATTTCAACCTTCGGTTTACCGATTGTTGAATGAAGCGCGCATAGCTGGCGGTTAATGTTGGTGGGTGAAACCGTGTCGCTGTCAACAATTGTCAGGCTGCCGATACCCGCTCTAGCGAGAGCTTCGGCTGTGTAAGAGCCGACACCGCCGAGACCGAAAAGTATAACCTTTTTTTGCAAAAGAACCTGTGTTGAGTTTTCGCCGAGTATCATTTCTGTTCTCGAAAACTGCGAATGTTCCATTTTTTCACCTCACAACACTACTACATTCTATATGATACATCAAAATATATATTATTGCAAACCATATTTTAAATTTTGTGTTTATTTTTTATAAAGGTAATATTGAATTGTATTTTTCGTTGTACTATAATTAATGAAAACAGGTGAATTTTACATCGGAGGAATTGGTATGAGCAGAAAATATTCTCATGTGATTGTTGTCGGAGTTGACGGCGCAGGTTCGTTCATAAAGGATGCAGACACGCCGAATTTTGACCGTATATTTGCCGGCGGAGCCGTTACATACAGTGCTCTTTCGTCAAAGCCGTCAATCAGCGCCGAGTGCTGGGGCTCCATGCTTTTAGGTGTCGGACCGGAAATACATAAGCTGACAAACGGTATAGTCAGTTCAACTCCGTATCCTGCAGATTCGCCTTTTCCTTCTCTTTTCCGACGAATTAAAGAGATTTATCCCGAAGCGGAGCTTGGCTCATATTGCGACTGGAATCCGATTACATACGGCATTGTGGAAAATAATCTCGGCGTTTCTCATGACACCGCAAATGACGACGAGCTGACCCCGATTATCTGCGATTATATCCGCACAAAAAAGCCCGATTTTCTTTTTATCCAGTTTGACAGCGTTGACGGTGCAGGCCATAAACACGGCTATGGCACGCCCGAACACCTTAAGCGTATAAATGAGGTTGATGTGCTTGTCAATGATGTTTATTCTGCTGCAAAAGAAGCGGGAATAATTGACGACACTTTGTTTATTGTCATTGCCGACCATGGCGGCACAAATCCCGGAAACGGCGAAGGCGGCGGGCACGGCGGTTGGACAGACGGAGAAAAATATGTTACCTTTGCCGCGACGGGCAGAGGTATTAATAATGCGGTAATCGAAGAAATGAATATCCGTGACCTTGCGGCGATTGTTCTTTATGCATTCGGCATTGCTGCTCCCGAATTTAATGAAGAAGGCTGGACTTCGCAGATTCCCGAAGGAATTTTTGCTGATGCATCGTTTCCTGCTTACCGTGATATTTCCCATCTTACCGGCGCGGCACCGAGAATATCAAAAGTGCCGCATACATCTGAATTGATTTGAACGGGGTGTTAATATGAAGTTTATAAATGTTTTGCAGAATAAAAACGTATATGCCGATGGTGTCCATGATGACACAAAAGCGTTACAGGCTTGCATTGACGAGATAAAAAACGGTGGAACGGTTTATTTTCCTGACGGAACATATCTTGTTTCGGCTGCCCTTATTTTTTATTCAAATCAGCATCTTAAATTTTCGGATAAAGCCGTTATTCTCAGAAGCGCAAAAAGTGAGCCGATAACGAGATATCTGCTTGCTTCTTATTCCGAACCGGATTGGGGTGAATACGAAGGTACGCATGATGTTATTATTTCCGGCGGCGTTTTTGACGGAAATGCAGAGCTTGATGAAAGGTCAACCCTTGTAAACACTGTTCATTGCAGAAACATCACTATTGAAAACTGCCGTTTCATTCATTGCGCTCATTGGCATTGTATTGAAATAAATGGAACTGAAAATGCGATTGTTCAGAACTGTATTTTTGACGGACCGACTTATACGGCAGTCAACGAAGGTCTCTACAATGAACAGCTCCAGCTGGATTTGGCTCGTGACGGCTCTTACGGCCCCGTTTATAACTGTGACGGTGCTCTTATCGATTTCAAAACTGATGAAACCGTTTGCCGTAATATAGTGATAAGAAACAATATTTTTAAGTGTGACGGTTTCCCCGGAGTCGGTCATCACGGCGATTGTGACCACAATAACATTCTTATCGAAAACAATATTTTTGACGGACCTTCGGGCAGAGACGGAAAGAGCAGAGGCTATATTTTCTTCAGACCGATGGTTTATGAACTGACAGTAAGAAATAATGTGTTCATTGCCCCCCAAGAAACAGATTCTCCGAGCTGCGGCATCATTCACGAGAATCCCGATGAAGCGGCATTGACGGTGCAAAACAATCTCTTTATCGGTAAAATTGACAAGGAAGTTATTACAGGTAAATAAACAGAAACGCTGTTTTTAATATAAACGGGAGGAATATTCCTATGAAAATCACCTTTCTGGGAACAGGTGCAGCCGACTGGACCTCTCCAAAAGAAAATGCAGAGGAATATCGCAGATATTCCTCTGCATTGATTGATGATGTTTTGCTTATCGACCCGGGTCCTCAGGTTATTGATGCACTTTTTGAACACGATATTAACCCCGAACGGATAAAGTATATAATCAACACCCATAACCACAGCGACCATTATTGCCATGAAACAGTCAAGCAACTCATATCTTTAAATGCGGTTTTTTATGATTTTTCAGAAGGTGAGTCAAAAAAGATTGGAAATTATACGGTGAACGCATATAAAGGAAATCACGCAACAAGTGAAAAAACTGTGCATTTTATAATCAAGGACGGTCCGGATACTTTGTTCTATGGTCTTGACGGTGCATGGCTGCTTTATGAGGAATTCGAGGCAATTAAGGAATTTAAACCCGATCTTGCCGTGTTGGATGCGACCGTTGGGGATGTTGACGGGGATTACCGCATTTTTGAGCACAACAACTTAAATATGATTGTTGAAATTAAAAAATCTCTTGACCCATATGTTAAAAAATTCTGTATAAGCCACATGGCAAGAACTTTGCATACCGCTCATTCCGAGCTTTGTAAAAAAATGAAAAAGCATGATATAATCGTTGCGTATGACGGCTTGACTCTGAGATTTTAAAATCTGTCAAACAACACTTCGTGATTGTCCTGTCATGTCTGTGTGATACGGTTTTATCTTAATGTACAATATTGGGGGCAAGTGTATAAATACTCTGTTTTGTCTTGAAAACCTTTCATCCGCAATATATAATTTTCATATAAGAAATTTTACGCGGAGGTAAATATATGAACGCAAAATACCCGAACTTATTATCACCCGGGAAAATAGGAAAGGTTGAGCTTCGCAACAAAACCGTTATGGCGGCAATGGGAATGAGCCAGGCCGAAAACGGTTTTGTCAACAAAGCTGTTCTTAATCATTATGCTGAAAGAGCCAAGGGCGGCGTGGGCGCGATAATTGTTGAAGTTACCTGCGTTGATTCACCGCTCGGTCTTAATACAAAAGGAATGCTTGTTATTGATGATGATAAGTATATCCCCGGAATGACTCAGCTTGCCGATGTTATTCACGAGGGCGGCTCAAAAGCTTTTTTGCAGATTTCTCATACGGGAAGAGGTGCAAGAAGAGCAATTATAGGAAGTCAGCCGGTCGGACCGAGCGCGGTTGCAATGCCTTATTCATATATGATGGGTCTTGCCAACGAAACACCCCGTGCGTTGACAATTGATGAAATAAAGGATATTGAAGAAAAGTATGCTCAAGCGGCTTTGCGTGCCCAAAAAGCAGGCTTTGACGGCGTTGAAATTCATGCAGTCGGCTATTATCTCGGACAGCAATTTTTATCTAAAACTGCAAATATCCGCACGGATGAATACGGCGGCAGCCGAGAAAACAGAATCCGTTTTCATCTTAACATAATCAGAAGAATCCGAGAACTCTGCGGCGAAGATTTTGCAATCATTGTTAAGCTTTCCGTTATCGAAATGGGTAAAGACGGCGGTATTTCAATGCTTGACGGTCTTTACTACTGCAAAAAGCTTCAGGAAGCCGGAGTTGATGCAATAGAAGTTCTTGCGGGTATCTGGTCGGGTGAAGCAGGGAAAAATCAGAAGCCCGAGTCCGCATATTCTGACTGCATGGCGGTTGCGCTTTGCCTTGTTATGAAAATCGGACTTGCTCTTACGGCAGGCGGAAAGAAAATAACGCTTATCGGCGGCGGCAGGGCACAGAATCCCGTTGCCTCCGAAAAAGCACTTAAATCGGGTCAATGTGACCTTATTTTCATCGGTCACGGTTTGCTTGCACAACCCGACCTTGTTAACCTTATCAATGAAGACAGAGAGGACGAAATCAGACCCTGTATCGGTTGCGGACATTGTATAGACCATCAGCTTCAGCACGGCGAAAGAGCAATCTGCTCGGGTAATGCTGTTTTGGCAAGGGGAGATAATGACCACACAATTATTCCTGCCGAAACAAAGAAAAAGGTTGTTGTTATCGGCGCAGGCGTTGCGGGCGTTGAAGCTGCAAGAATTGCGGCAATGAGGGGTCATACGGTTGATATATATGATGCGGCAAATGAGGTCGGAGGTCAGATGAATCTTGCCTGCATTCCTCCTTTCAAACAGCATCTCAGACTTATGAAGCCATATCTTGAAAGACAGCTTGAGCTTCACGGCGTGAATGTTCATCTCGGCAAAAAGCTCACAAAAGAAGACATTATCGGTATGAATCCCGATGCTGTTGTTTGTGCAACGGGTGTTAAAAATTCCGTGCTTAAGGTTGAAGGTGCGCAAAGGGCTGTCAATGCCGTTGATATTCTCGGCGGCGCATCAAGCGGAAAGAATGTTGTTGTTATCGGCGGCGGTTCAATCGGTTGCGAAACTGCGGAGTTTCTTGCAAAGAAGGGTAAAAAGGTAACGATAATCGAAATGACCGATACCCTTGCGGGTAACACGGGCAAAACCGCACAGACCATATTGCTCGGTCATCTCAAGGGCAACGGTGTTAAACTTCTGACAGAATGCAAGGTTGAAAAGATAACCGCAACAGATGTTGTTTATAAATCTAAAGACGGTAAAACAAATTCGGTAAAAGCCGATACCGTTGTTGTTGCAATCGGAAACAGACCCGAAGCGAGTCTTTATGAGTCTTTGAAGGATGATATAAAGGAAATATACAATATCGGCGATTCCAACGGCGGCGGAATAATCCCCAATGCCGTTTATGACGGATATACCGTCGGCAATATGATATAAAAATCAGGAGAGGTGTTCCGATGAAAAAAAGATTCATGAAAGTTTTATCGTTTGTTCTTGTTTTTTCGCTTATGTTCGGCAATGTCGCTTTTGCAACAAGCGGCGATGTTGACGCGGAAATCATAGCGGAAACAAGAGAAACCGCAATTCAGATTGAAAGTGAAGGAATTGTTCTTCTCAAAGACGAAGATGATTTTCTTCCGCTGAGCAATAAAAAGGTCAATGTTTTCGGTGCAGGCTCTGTTTGTCCGTTTTTCGGCGGTGCAGGCTCGGGTGCGATAACACCCGATGACCCCGTAACTCTCTATGAAGCATTTGAAGCAGAGGGGATAGAGTATAATGCCGAGCTTCGTGCGCTTTATGAAAAACACTGCCTCTCAAACGAACTTCCAAAAACGGATAATACCGTTATCAACAATCTTCTTCAGGTGCTTCTTGCAAAGAACACCCTCGAAGAAATGAATCCGAAACACCTCACGCAGGAGTTGCTTAAAAATGCGGTTGAATTTTCAGACACCGCAATAATCGTTATCAGCCGTACGAGCGCGGAGGGTACCGACCATACGGTTGAAACCTTAAGCCTTTCCGATGATGAAAAAGCAATGGTTGAAAAGGTTACGTCTGCGTTTGAAAACGTTGTTGTGCTTTTCAATATAGGCAACGTTATGGAAATGGGCTGGATTGATGAGTATGAAAGCATCAAAGCTGCGGCGATAATATGGATTCCCGGCGAATTCGGAATGACAGCCGTGCCTCAGATGCTTGACGGAAAAGTTAATCCGTCAGGAAAGCTTACGGATACAATCGCTTACAGTATTGAGGACCATCCTTCAAGCGAATGCTTCGGCAGCAACGAATATAAAGGCGGCGAGCATTTCGTTGAGTATTACGAAGGCATCTATATCGGTTACCGCTATTTTGAAACCTTTGCAAAGGAAAAGGTGCAGTATCCTTTTGGTTATGGTCTTTCATACACAAGCTTTGAAAAAGAGGTTGTTTCAACCGATTTTGATTCTGAAACAATATCCGTAAAAGTCAGAGTAACAAACACGGGTAACGTGGCAGGAAAAGAGGTTGTTCAGCTTTATTACAGTGCACCCTATACAAAGGGCGGTATTGAAAAGAGCGCGATTTGTCTTGGAGGATTTGCAAAAACAGAGATGCTTGACCCCAACGAAAGCGAAACGCTTACAATATCTTTTAAAACAGACGATATGGCGTCCTATGACTATAAAGAAAACGAAGCGTGGGTGCTTGAAGAGGGAACTTATAAAATCATTGCCGCAAATGACGTAAGAAATCACATCGCAGCCTATGATTATGAAGTTGCACAAACAAAGGTGATAAAAAACGATTCTGTAACCGGAACGGAGATTGAGAATCTTTTTGAAGATATTTACAGCGGATACGAGATTATGTCAAGAGCTGACGTTGAGGGAACTTACCCTGAACTTCGTGAACTTGATAAAAACGATTATCTTATTGACGTTGATAAAACTCCCGACCCTGTAATCGAAGGCGAAGCACCCAAAAAGGGAGTCAGGTACGATAAAACAATCACTTTGCAGGATGTTGCGAAGGACGAAAGTCTGTGGGATGCGTTTCTTGATCAGCTTACTCTTGATGAAATGACTATGCTTGTTATCAACGGCGGCTATGAAACCCACGGTGTTGATCGCCTTGGAATTCCTCACACAATGGATAATGACGGACCTTCGAGCGTCAAGGGCAGGAACGGTCTTGTTTATACCGACAGCGGCACGGCTTACCCCTGCGCAACTGCAATAGGATGCACCTGGAACGTTGAACTTGCTTATCAGATGGGCAAGGGCGCAGGCAAAGAGGCGGCAGATATGGGCACTGATACCTGGTATGCTCCGGGTGCAAATATTCACCGCAATCCCAGAGGCGGCAGGAACTTTGAATATTTTTCTGAAGACCCGATAATTTCAGGTGTCATGGCGGCTGAAATAATCAAGGGGGCAAACTCCGAAAGCCTTGTAACAACAATCAAACACTTTGCTCTTAATGATCAGGAATCTCACAGAACAGGTATTTTTACATGGTGCGATGAACAGGCTATGCGTGAGATTTATCTCAAAGCATTTGAAATTCCCGTCAAGGAAGCGCAGCCAAAAGGTATTATGTCGGCATATAACCGCATAGGCACAAAATGGTGCGGCTCAAGCTCTGCGCTTCTAAAGGATTTGCTCCGTGAGGAGTGGGGGTTTGAAGGCTTTGTTGTTTCCGACTATTCATCGAATTTTACGGGCGGCGGATATATGAGCCCCGTTCTTGCGGTTTATAACGGTAACGATACAATTCTTTCGGGTATGTGGGCATTGCAGGCACTTCAGCACAAGGCGGCAGTGAAGCTTGCCTATGCAAAAGACCCTGTCGGATTCGGCAATGCTTTGCGTGAGGCGTGCAAGAATCTCTGCATTATGAAAATAGAAACAAAGGCTTTCAAGAATCCTGAAATAACCTATGATTCTTCGCTTATCGGCTCGCTTGATACGTTTGATGATTGGGATTTTGAATTCCCTTACGTTTTTACTTTAATAAGATTTGTTTTGAACAATATTCTTAACGTCGTAATCTATGCGTTCAGATTTATTCTGTAACTAAAATATGAGATTAAATAGGAAAACCGCCGTCCGTATTGTTATGAGCGGGCAACGCGGAAACTGACAAAAAACCACCTCATTCGGTGCTGCATATGCAGAAAACGCCGATAAGAGGTGGTTTTGTGCTATATTTAGGTTTTTAACTCATTGTTTTTATCTGCAAGCTGATAGAAAGCAACTGCGGAAGCAGCGGCAACGTTGAGTGAATCAACTCCGTGATACATTGGTATTTTTACGGTAAAATCGCAGTCAGATATGGTGCTGTCCGAAAGGCCGTCGCCCTCTGTTCCCATAATAATGGCAAGTTTCTTTTCCTCTGTAAGTTTCGGGTCATTAATAGAAAGAGAATTATCCTTGAGTGCCATAGCTACTGTTTTAAACCCGAGAGACTTTATTTCGTCAAGACTTTCATCGGCAGAAAACGTCCATACAATCTGAAATACGGTGCCCATGCTGACTCTTGCAGCGCGTCTGTAAAGGGGGTCTGAGCAGCGGGGGGAGAGGATTACCGCATCCATTCCGAGTGCCGCAGCGCTGCGGATTATGGCGCCAACGTTGGTAGGATTCATAACCTTATCAAGTATAACTATTCTTCTTTTGTTTTCGCAGACTTCTCTGACGCATGGCAGGGGCTTTCGCTTCATGGCGCACAGCATACCTCTTGTAAGCTTGAAGCCTGTCAGCTGAGTGAGAATATCAAATTCCGCACAAAAAACAGGTACGTCCTTGATACGGGTAATAATCTGCTTGCCTTCGCCCTCAATATGTCTTTTTTCCATAAGACATGAAACAGGCTCATAGCCAGCATCAAGGGCACGTTCAATAACCTTAGGGCTTTCAGCTATAAACAGACCTTTTTCGGGGAACTCCCTGTTTAACAGCTGAACCTCGCTTAACCGAGCATATACGTCAAGCTCAGATGCGAGAAAATCTGTTATTTCAATAATATTATTCATAATTATTCTCCGTTGCGTTGATATGCGTAGATAAACTGCAATTTAAGGTATTAGCTTGCAGGGCTTTAAAAACTCGTTATCTGATTGTTTTTTATGTTTATCTTAACACAGTAACTTGAGAAATTATAATTTTGCGTATTCGGAAAGCAGCGCATGGTTGTTCATCGGCTTACAGCAAAGCTCTGTTCTGACAGAGGACCATTTGCGTTCGATTTCCTCGACTGAGTCGTTATTTATATCGACAATGTTGTCGGGGTCATCCGAACCCATCATAAACCATTGGCTTGTCTCTCCCTTGGCGCAATGTCCTTTGTATGTCCACGTCTGCCAGTTAAATGAACATTCATTGAAAAGCTTCAGTATGTATTCCCAGTCTGCAGTTCCTCGGCAGGGAGAAAATTCACCCACAAGCACGGGCACGTTGAAATTTTTGCTTGCGTGGTGCAGGGTTACTTCTTTAAAGCTTTCATTTGAATCATCATAGTAGTGATACTGATACATAACGTTTTCCCATCCTCGTTCTGACGGATGCGGTATGTCATCGGGTGTCCAGATAGCTTCAAGTGTTATGATGTGATCGGGATCGTTTGCTCTGACTGCGTTGTAAAGTAAAGAATAAACGTCATGGTACTTGCTGTTGACTTTATCCTCACCCTCGTAATCACACATAGGCTCATTCATCAGGTCGTAGGCGGCAACAGTTCCGTTGCCTGCAAAATGACGGGCAATCTCGCTCCACAACTCACAGGCAAGCGAGCGGAAATAAGCGCCCTCTTCGGTTTCGTCGTAGAGTTTGCAATGATTAACACGGCAGCAGTGGTGGGCGATACTCTGATGACCGGGCACACCGTGCATATCGAGAATTACGTACATACCTCTTTTTTCACATTCCTCAACAACCCAGTCAAGGCGTGAAAAATCAATTTCACCGTTTTCTTTGCGCTTCCAGGTGCCCATATCATCCGTCTGGAAATTGCGGTACCAGAACGGCACACGTACACAGGTGAAGCCGAGCGACTCAAGATAGTCAAGGTCGTATGTTGTGATGTAGTTATCCTCTCGGATTTTTATAAGTCTGTCGGCTTCTTGTTTGCCGAAACGTTTTTCAAGCGTGGTAACTATATCCCACTGAGCTTCTCCGCCCTTGAAAAATCCCTGCCACAATTCGTCAAGCAACCATCCGCCGAGATTTGTTCCGCGCAAAAAGACCTGCTTTCCCTCTGCGTTGATAATTTTTTCGCCTTCACAATGAAGCATACTGAGGCTCATAATTGCACCCTGCCTTTACAGTTAATCTAAGGTTGGTTTTATTATATCACACAGGAACAATAATTTCCACTAAAAATGGAGCGTCGGCGAAACGTTACCCCATAATAATCACATCATTTTGCTTATTAATTTGCTTAGAATTTGATTGAATTGCGTTGCTTAGTGTGTTACAATAACAAAAACGTCAAAAAAGAGGGATAATATGAAGGTTGCAATCAAAAGGATTACGTGCATATTTATGGCTCTGTGCTTATGCTCAGTCTTTTTTTCACAGACCGCTTTGACTTCTTTTGCAGTAAATGACAGCGACAAAGTTCTCTATGTATCTCCTGATGCCGCAGATGAAGGTGAGGGTACGTTGCAGTCTCCGATAAGTCTTTGGGGTGCAAAAGAGATGCTTAAGGGCTTGAAAAATGAAAATGAAAACGCAACGGTATATCTTCTTGGCGGAACGTATTATTTTGACGATGCTTTGTATTTCAATTCCGATGATATGG
Source organism: Acutalibacteraceae bacterium (assembly GCA_045591425.1). Lineage (GTDB taxonomy): Bacteria > Bacillota > Clostridia > Oscillospirales > Acutalibacteraceae > CAG-177. The sequence goes on from JAZNSX010000033.1 coordinate 36,980, forward strand.
CGAATGTTATTTATAAAGCTTACGATGAAAATCAGGTTGTTTTCTCAGGTGCTTATGAAATAAGCGGTTTTGAAGAGGGCGAAGCCAACGGAGTGAAAGTTTTCACAAAGCATCTTGATACTTCTGCAGATAACTGGTATTTTAAGTCTCTTTTCAGCGATAACGGTGAAGTTAAAACAACACGTTTCCCTGAGGAAGGTTATCTGACGGTTAAGGCACCTGCGCCCGAGGATGACCTTTGGAATGAAGAAAACAGACCATGGGAATTCACTTTCGGTCAGCGTTCTTTCTATGCTGATACCGATGATGTTCCCGAGGAATTTCACAATCCCGAGGACGTTAATATCCGTATTCTCCACTATTGGCACGATGAGCTGATGAATATAAAATCCTACGATGCCCAAACGGGAAAAATCGGTTTATCAAGACCATCTACCATGGAAATAAGAGATATTGACCGATATTATTTTGAAAACGTTTTTGAAGCTCTCAACGAGCCCGGAGAATGGTACCTCGATAAGGTTTCGGGTATTCTTTATTACGTACCGAAAGACGGCGAAAAAGCTGATACGCTTACTCTTTACGGCTCAAATATTGACAGACTTATTGATATAAACGGTGCTGACGGAATTTCCTTTGAGGGTATTCGTTTCACCCGTACCGACTGGGTGGAGCCCGAAGCGGACGGCTTTTATGCAGGAACCTGGTGGGAAGAAAATGATATGGATTTCCCTCAGGCTGCAATATTTGTTGACGGAGTTGTTGCCGTTAAATACGCAGAGAATGTTCACTTAAAAAACTGTGAATTTACTTATCTTGGCGGTACAGCCGTAAAATTCGGATTCGGTGTAAAAAATTCCTCGGTTGAGAACTGCTATTTTGAAAATATTGCTGCAACTGCTGTTTATGCAGGCGGTGAAAACTGCTTACCGGAGCATGAAAACTATACGCAGAACATTACGATTAAAAACAATGAAATATATAAATACGGCAGAAAATTCTTCAGCGCAATCGGTATTCATATAACTTTCTGCGATACTGCCGAGATAGTAAACAACGAAATTCACGACGGTTACTATACCGGTATTTCTGTTGGCTGGATATGGGGATATAATTACCACGTAACAAAGAACATAAATATCAGCAGAAACCTTATTTACAATATCGGTCAGGGTTGGCTTTCCGATATGGGCGGTATTTATATGCTCGGCAGGCAGCCCGGAACTGTTTTGAGAGAAAACGTTATCCATAACGTTGCCGCTGATCCGGGAGAAGGCGGTTACGGCGGCTGGGGTATTTATCTTGACGAAGGCTCATCCTTTATGACGGTTGAGAAAAACCTTGTTTATGCCTGCGGCAGCCAGAGCTTCAATGTTCACTACGGTGAAGGTAACGTTATCAGGAATAATATTGCAGCCCTCAGCAGAGAAGGTCTGATGAGCCCGGGTATAGATAAGGGCGAAACTCACGCAACAGCGATGTATTATAACAATATTTTTCTTACATATAACAAAGCACCAATCTATATTGAAATGCTTAATCCCTCGCATTTCTATGATAACGGTAACCTTATGTGGAGCCTGACAGAGGGCGATGAACTTTATTTTAACACAAGCGAATATGTTTACACCCTCAAAATAGCTCAGGACAAGGGGTTTATTCATTTCCCAACGATTGCGGACCCGATGTTCAAAGATGCTCTTAACTTTGATTTTGCGTTAGCGCAGGACAGTCCTGCATTTGCTTTGAATTTTGAAGCATGGGATTATTCTTTGGCAGGTACGGTTAAAGACACCGTCGTCGGTCTTGACAGAGCAGGCGGTCAGACACCTTATAATGCGGAATCCGTGCTGCAACCCGATATGGAATTCAGGCATAATATATTCGCAAGCTTTATCCCTTATATTCTTTTTGCGTTTGCTGTGCTGTTGGCGTTTGCTTGGGTTGTTATTGGTGCAATCAAGGGTAAAAAGACGGTTACATTACCGATGCTTGCTGCGGTTGTTTCGGCACCTTTGATTATTGCGGTTTACTATTTATACCTTGAATGGATAGAAGCTCTCTATTTTATATCTGTTTTTGTATTGGCGGCGCTTGCAAGCGTTCTTCCCACGTGTGTTGCAATTAAAAAGGGCAAAACGAAGAAAGGTATAATTTTAGCGTTTGTTGTCAACTTCATTCTTTCGGCAGGTCTTTTCCTGGGTCTTGCAGGTATACTCAATATGCTTTTGCGTCCGGGAAGTCCTGAAGTAATTTCAATTACTTGCGCAGCAATGCTTGTCTATATGATTGTTGAAACAATCCGCCTTCTGAAAGTGCATAAAAGAAAATAATACTGTATATTAGAGGTGTTGTTATGTCGCTGCTTAACAAGATTATCAGTTTTATAACAGCTTTGATAATTGCGATTTTTCCGTCGCTTGGTGAGAATCCCGAAGTTCCCGAATACTTTGAGGATGATCCGCAATACGTTGTTTTTATGGTAACAAACGTACATTATATGAATCTTGAACCTTACGTAAAGCAGATGGTTGAGCTTCACGGTGAAATCGACTCTGATTCAAAGCGTATGTATGCTTTTGGCGTTGTCGGGCCGATGTGCCTGACTCAATCTGTCGAGCAGATGAACGAAGAAGTCAACCACGTTTTTTCGCTTGCGGAAAAATATAATGTTCCTGTTTATTTTCAGATGGATGACTGCACGAATTACTCCGATTATTTTGGCGACGGTGCAGTAACCGATGAAAACGGCAGTAAGTTTTATAACGACCCCGAGATGTGCGAATGGATTGCATTCCCTGAGAATGGGGAAGAGTGGGGCGGTCAGGCATACGGTATGCTGCCCAGATGGCATTGTGACTGGAGCGGAGTGCCGTTTGCAACAGCGGGCGGTTTCCCGTGCTTCAATTCCGAAAAATATCTTGATTGGTATTCAAATCAGGTTACAAAGGGCTTTATTGAGCCGCTTGTTGAAAACTATACAAGGCTTAAAGCTCAGGGTAAGGCATATCTTTTTGCGGGCATAAACACAGGTTGGGAAACGCAGATTCCCGATTACAGCGACAGAGATTACGCTTCAATGGAAGATTTTGAGCGTGCACAGTACGGTATGCATGCGTTGCACAATATGGGCTATAATGAAGAGAGCCTCAAAAAAGAAGCTTCTGAAAAATGTATGTCTGTTGAGGAATATACAAAGCAGCTTCTTTACGGTGTGCTTGCCGATTACATCAAGTTTACCTGCAAGCTTTTTTACGATGCAGGGATTGAACGGCATAAAATAATTTCGCACATTGTTTCGCTTTCGTCTTATACGGAAGAATACAGTACGATGCGTCCGCCAACGTGGGTATGCATCAATGATTACTGCACCCCCGGATGGACAATGAGCCCTAAAACCTGCCCGTATGATATTGATACTCTTTATATGCAGTTAGTACAAAACGGCAGAAACGAATATGCCAACGCAGAGGGTTATGCGCATTATGATGATGTTGAAACCTGCCGTGCTTATTTTGAGGAAAGTCTGCTCGGCAATGCAAAGCTCATTACCGTTTACGGTTATGACCAGGAAACGGGAACTTACGGCTATGCGAAAAACGAGGATTTCTACTTCGTTAAGGTCGTAAAGGAATGGCTGAATTATGAGCTCGGACCTGATTATAAATGGACCGAAAGACCCGATTTGTCGGAGGATTACGGCGGCTTTGAGCCGTGGGTAAGGCTGAAAATCAAGATTAAAAAGCTTTTTGCTTGAATGAATTGTAATTACGTTTATATCTGATTTGTTCTTGTGTGAAAAATAACAAACCACTTCAATCAATGTCTGTAAAGGCAAGGATATGAAGTGGTTTAATTTTTTTATGGCAGATTGACAAACGGTAACAGTTTTCTGGTTTATTATTAAAGTGCGGATTTACATACCCGCAAAAGTTCTCTCGATTACGTTATCCTGAAGTGCTTTATCAAGGTTTACAAAATAATCGCTGTAACCTCCGACACGCACGATAAGATTGCGGTGGTTTTCGGGATTCGTTTTTGCGTCAAGGAGGTCTTCAGGAGAAACGACAGTAACGGTATATTGCTGTCCGCCACCCGCAAAATACGCTTTTGCAAGCG
>JAZNSX010000034.1:0-29801 GCA_045591425.1 Acutalibacteraceae bacterium
CAGTTTGCCCCAGCGTTACAATGGAAGTTCAGTTTACAGGCAGCTGGTATGACGAAATGGCAGAAAAGGAAGCTGCAGAGCTCCTTATCAACAACAAGTGCGTTCTTATAAGCCAACACGCTGACTCATGGGGCGCTCCCACAGCTTGCGAAACAGCAGGCGTACCCAACGTTTCCTACAACGGCAGCACAGTTTCCGCTTGCCCCAACACTTTCATTATTTCTTCAAGAATCAACTGGGAACCCTACTTCAAGTATATGATTGAATCGGTTATTAACGGCACGGAAATCGTTGATGACTGGTGCGGAGGTATTGCTGAAGGCTCTGTTGAACTCAGTGAAATCAACGATAAGGCTGCTGCTGCGGGCACAGCAGAAAAGCTTGAAGAAGTTAAGGCAGGTCTTGCTGATGGTTCAATCAAGGTGTTTGACACCGCAACCTTCACCGTTAAGGGCGAAACCCTCTCAAGCTATATTGCCGATGTTGACACAGACGATGCTTACACACCCGACACAGAAGTAATCGCTGACGGTTATTTCCATGAATCCGAATTCCGTTCAGCTCCCTACTTTGACCTCAAGATTGACGGCATCAAGCTTCTCAACGAAGCATATTAATCAGCTAATCAAAAATTTTATAGGCGGAGGTAACACTCCGCCTTACATTTATTTTATTTTGAAAAGATTGTTCAGTTGCTGAGCCGTCTTTTGAAAGTAAAATTACGGAGGTAAAAAAGTGAGCAATCCGGCTATTGAATTAAAAAACATAACCAAAACTTTCGGCAGCATTGTTGCAAACAAAAATGTTTCACTTACCGTAAACTGCGGTGAAATTCTCTCTGTATTGGGCGAAAACGGCAGCGGAAAAACAACACTTATGAATATGATTTCCGGCATCTATTTGCCCGATAGCGGTCAAATTTTCATTAACGGCAAAGAGGTTGTCATCCGTTCTCCCAAGGATGCATTTGAGCATAAAATCGGCATGATTCATCAGCATTTCAAGCTTGTTGATGTGTTTACAGCTGCTGAAAACATTGTTCTCGGCATAAAAGGAAATGAAAAATACAACATTAAGGAATCAACAAAAAAAATCAGGGAAATCACCGATAAATACGGCTTTGAAATTGACCTTGACAAAAAGATTTATGAAATGTCTGTTTCCGAAAAGCAAACAGTTGAAATTGTAAAAGTTCTTTACAAGGGTGCGGACATTCTCATTCTCGATGAACCGACCGCCGTTCTTACTCCTCAGGAAACTCAGAAGCTTTTTGCCGTCCTAAAGAAAATGAAAGAAAACGGCAAGTCAATCATAATTATCACACACAAGCTTCATGAGGTGCTGTCACTCTCTGACAAGGTTGCGGTTCTTCGCAAAGGTGAATATGTCGGAACTGTCGAAACAAGCAAAACCAACGAGTCTGAGCTGACTGAAATGATGGTTGGCAAAAAAATCACCCTTAACATTGACAGAACCGAGCCTCAAAACTGTGAGAAGCGAATTGAGGTTATGAATATAAGCTGCATTAACCGTGAAGGAATCAGAGTCCTTGATAATATTTCTTTCACTGCATTTTCAGGGGAAATATTAGGCATTGCAGGCATTGCGGGCAGCGGACAGCGTGAATTGCTTGAATCCATTGCCGGCTTACAGAAACTTAATGACGGGAACATTCTTTATCATGACCCAAAAACAGGAAAAATTGATAATCTCCGCGATAAAACACCTGTTCAGATAAGAGATCTCGGTGTCAGACTTTCATTTGTGCCCGAAGACAGACTCGGCATGGGTCTCGTCGGCAACATGGATATTGTTGACAACATGATGCTCAGAAGCTATAAAAAAGGAAAATCCCTTTTTGTTGACAGAAAGCAGCCCAGAACACTCGCCAAAAAAATTATTGAAGACCTCGGTGTTGTTACTCCGGGCACATCAACTCCCGTAAGACGACTTTCGGGCGGTAATGTTCAGAAAATTCTTGTCGGCAGAGAAATTGCTGCCTCACCTACCGTTCTTATGGCCGCATATCCTGTCCGTGGACTTGACATCAACTCTTCATACCTTATCTATAACTTGCTTAACAGCCAGAAGCAAAGCGGCGTTGCCGTTATATTTGTCGGTGAAGACCTTGATGTCTTGCTTGAGCTTTGCGACAGAATTATGGTCATCAGTTCAGGCACCATTTCGGGAATTGTTGATGCAAGAACCGCAACAAAAGAAGAGCTCGGTATGCTTATGACCAAACACGGAGGTGAAGACAATGAGAAATAATAAAGTGAACGAGCCGCTGTTTCATATTGTTAAACGTGCATCTTTGCCGTTCTGGCTTTCCTGGTTAATCCGAATACTCTCTGTTGTTGCAGCCCTCGTTGTTTGCGGAGCGGTAACAATTATCCTGACAGGTGAAAACCCGATTAAGATTTATTCAACAATTGTTGAAGGTGCCATCGGTTCAGAACGAAGAATCTGGTCGCTGCTTCAGAATGTCGCAATCCTTCTCTGCATCTCTCTTGCCGTAACCCCTGCTTTCAAAATGAAATTCTGGAATATCGGTGCTGAAGGTCAGGTGCTTGTCGGCGGTCTTGCCACAGCCGCATGCATGATTTATTTCGGTAAATCGCTTCCACCTGTCGTGTTGTTCCCCGTTATGATAATCGCAAGCGTTCTTGCAGGCGCAATCTGGGCGATAATCCCCGCCTTTTTCAAGGCTTATTGGAACACTAACGAAACCCTGTTCACTCTTATGATGAACTACATTGCAATGCAAATTGTTTCTTATTTCGTATTTCTTCATTCAAACCCCGTCGGTTCGGGAAAAATCGGCATAATTAACAGCGCATCGCAGGCAGGTTGGTTACCGAAAATCGGCGGACAATCCTATCTTCTCAATATAATTATTGTTGCCGTACTTACAATTGGCATGTATATCTATCTTAAATACAATAAGCATGGCTATGAAATTTCCGTTGTCGGTGAAAGCGAAAACACCGCAAAATATATCGGCATTAATGTTAAAAAAGTTATTCTCAGAACAATGTTCCTTTCGGGTGCCGTTTGCGGCATAGCAGGTCTTTTGCTCGTTGCAGGAACTGACCATTCCGTTGCCAAAGAAACCGTTGACGGCAGAGGCTTCACGGCAATCATGGTTTCATGGCTTGCCAAATTTAACCCTATTTATATGATTCTCACTTCTCTTCTTATTGTATTTCTTGAAAAGGGTGCAAGCCAAATATCAACGGACTTCGGCTTGAACGACTCATTTTCCGAAATTCTCACGGGAATTATTATTTTCTTTATCATCGGCAGCGAATTTTTTGTCAACTATTCAATAAAATTCCGACATAAAGACAAGGAGGCGAACAAATAATGATTATTGCTTTTATACAGAGAGCTGTAGTTCAGGGTATTCCCCTTTTGTTCGGCTCAACAGGCGAAATTATAACTGAAAAAGCAGGTCATCTAAATCTCGGCACAGCAGGAATTATGTATGTTGGCGGAATCTCCGGAGTAATCGGTGCATTTATTTATGAAAACACGGTTGAAACAATTAACCCTGTTCTCGCTGTCATAATCCCCATCCTGACATCAATCATCGGTTCGCTTGCAATGGGCCTTATCTATTCTTTCCTCACAGTAACTCTCAGAGCAAATCAGAATGTTACCGGTCTTGCTCTTACAACATTCGGTGTCGGTGTCGGTAATTTTTTCGGCGGTTCTCTGATAAAGCTCACCAACAGCGAGCTTCCTTCAATCGCCCTTTCGGCAACAAGCAATTGCTTTAAAACAAAAATTCCTTTTGCTGAAAATCTCGGTTGGTTCGGTGACCTTTTTCTCTCATACAGCTTCCTTGCTTATGCTGCGATTATCATTGCACTTGCAACCTCTTACTTTTTCAACAAAACAAGAGCCGGCCTCAGTCTCAGAGCTGTAGGTGAGAATCCCGCAACAGCGGATGCAGCCGGCATTAACGTTTCAAAATACAAATACTTCGCAACCTGCATCGGAAGCATAATCGCGGGGCTCGGCGGACTCTACTATGTTATGGATTATGCCTGCGGAGTTTGGTCAAACGACGGCTTCGGCGACAGAGGTTGGCTTGCTATAGCGCTTGTTATTTTTGCGGTATGGAAGCCGAATCTCAGCATCTTCGGCTCAATTCTTTTCGGAGGACTTCTTATTGTTCACAACTATATCCCCAATCTCACAATGGCTTCACAGGAAATTTTCAAAATGACACCTTACGTTGTAACAATTCTTGTGCTTGTTATCATCAGCATGAGACGTAAAAGAGAAAACCAGCCACCCGCAAGCCTCGGTCTCTCCTATTTCAGAGAAGAACGATAAAACTCAGCTCCGACGGTCGTTTTCCGTCGGAGCTTTTAATATCGTCATATTCACCGACCCGATTTCATATTATCTATTGATATATAAATCGGGAGGGCTTTGATTGAAAGAAATCGTTGAGCAAAGAGCAATTGAACTTGCTGAATATATTGTTAAAAACCAGACCACGGTGCGCGCTGCAGCAAAAAAGTTCGGAGTATCCAAAAGCACCGTTCATATGGATGTCAGTCAAAGGCTAAAAAAGCTGAGCCCATCGCTTTATACTGATGTCAGAAAAGTTCTCGATATCAACAAAGCGGAAAGGCACATCCGCGGCGGCATGGCTACTAAGCAAAAATTTTTAAAATAACCGGAAACCATGTTGAATTTAGCGATAATGTGTGATAGAATTATACTATTACGCAAGGGTTATTCCCTTAGTTTTCAGAAAGGACTTGACAAAAATGAAGCAGCTTAAAATCGGCATCATCGGTGCCGGCAGAATCGGTTCCCTTCATGCTAAGTCGATAACATACAATGTTCCGACTGCAACTGTTATCGGAATCACAGACGTTTTTAAGGCAAACGCTGAAAAAGTAGCAACAGAGCTTAATATTTCCAAGATTTACAATGACTATAAGGAGATGCTTGCTGACCCCGAGATTGAAGCAGTTCTTGTTTGTTCCTCAACTGATACTCATGCTGACATTGCTATAGAAGCAGCCGAAGCAGGCAAACACATCTTCTGCGAAAAGCCCGTTGACCTCACCCCCGAAAAGGTTAATGCCGTTATCGCAGCAGTTGAAAAAGCAAAGGTTAAGCTTCAGGTTGGCTTTAACCGTCGCTTTGACCACAACTTTGCAAATGTCAAAGCAATGGTTAACGACGGCAAAATCGGCGATGTTCACATTGTTAAAATCACATCTAGAGACCCTGCTCCCCCGCCGGCAGAATATTCCGCAGTCAGTGGCGGCATGTTCCTTGATATGACAATTCATGATTTTGATATGGCTCGCTTCCTTGCAGGCAGCGAAGTTACAGAAGTATACGCCAACGCAACATGCCTTGTTGACCCCGCTATCGGAGAAGCGGGCGATGTTGACACAGCAGTTATCAGCCTTAAGTTTGAAAACGGTGCTGTCGGCGTTATTGATAACAGCAGACGTGCGGCTTACGGCTATGACCAAAGAATCGAAGTTTTCGGCAGCAAGGGCGCAGCAGTTGCTTCAAACGACACACCCACAAACGTTGTTTTTATGGGCGAAGACGGTGTTGTTGCAGACAAACCGCTCTATTTCTTCCTTGAAAGATACATGCAGTCCTTCAGAGACGAAATGCTTCAGTTTGTTGAGGCAGTTAACGATGACAAACCCACCCCCACAACAGGTGAAGACGGTCTCAATTCGATTCTTGTTGCTCTCGCCGCCAAGAAATCCGTTGCAGAAGGCAGACCCGTTAAGCTTTCCGAAATGATGTAAACAATCAAACGCATTGATGAAACTTTTGTTTCATCAATGCGTTTTTCAATATCAAAAATCCACCCTGTCGTTCGGTTTAAGGCTCAAAAAGCTCCCGCTTTCATTAACAAGCTTTTTATTTGTGACCGAAAAGAAAAAGTCACTTTCGGTTACATAGCACGAATATTTTCGCCACTGTGTTTCATGATATAAATTCCCGAGTTTAACCTTCCCTTTTACCCAAAAAACAGATAAGACTTCTTTAGCATTATCGTCTGGCGAATATGTTTTTATAACGCTTTCAATGCATGTCATCAGACTCTGCGGCACTTTTTCAATTTCGCACGAAACAGAAATTTTTTCTGCATCTCCGACTTCATTAAGAGTTATTTCAAAGGCATACTCGGTTTCGTTTAAATCTTTAATGAAAGAGTAATACCTGTTGTCCTTAATAAACTTCTCCGCGTTCTCAAAATCAAGCAGCTCACAATTCTTTGAAAGACGATCAAAAAATATATCTGCATTCATGTTTTCCTGAACTGAACACGCAGAAAAAAGAGTAAGCACAACAGAAACCAACAACAAAACAAGCTTTTTCATTCACTTATACCTTTTCTTAATTTTAAGATTAACGGCAATTATGCCACCCAAAGCTCCGCCTGCTATAATAATAGCCATCAGAATAAATATGCGCGTTCCCGCAACAGCCTTGTTTGCAACAAACAGTATCAAGGCACAGAGTATCGCTTGTATCAAGCCGCACAATGCACCAAAAACCGCTCCATTTTTCTTTATTGGTCTTACGGTGACAAAACCGCCAAGCATTGCAGTTATAAACCCTGTAAACATGCCGACCGGCATATACATGGAACCATCAAAGCCGTTTTTCAACGCTAAAACAGCAAAAACCGCCAACAAAGCGAAGTATAATATTCCTCCGGCAACAGCACTCAAAAAGATTTTCGAAACAGATGATACATTTTCTTCTTTTCTGTTATTTTTAGTTTTCGCGGGCATAAAAAAACTCCCCTCATATTATCCTGAAACAATAATATGAGAGAAGTGTTTTAATTATTCGGATTAAGCGTCGAAAGTATCGTCCTTTTTCTTGGTCTTCTTTCTGTTCTTCTTGCTGTTATCGGCAGCTTCTTCCATCTTCTTTTTCTTTTCAGCTTCAGCAGCTTCTTTAGCAGCCTGTCTTTCAGCCTCAGCCTTTTCGTTAGCTGTGTTGTTGGTTGAAACAGCCCACTTTGTGATCTTCATCTTATTTCTGTCTGCGCCTGTTTCGATGATAAGAGAATCTTCTTTAACAGTAACAACACGACCCATGATTCCGCCGATTGTTGTTATTTCATCGCCAACCTGGATGCTGTCACGCATATTCTGCTCTTCTTTTTGCTTTTTCTTCTGAGGGCGAATCATAACAAAATACATGACAGCAAAAAGAGCAACCATCATGATAATCATTGACATTCCGCCCTGCTGACCGCCTGCTGCGCCGGCACCCGAAGCAGCTCCGCCGGTCATCTGTGCCATAAGTGTAATAAAATTCATTGAGATAACCTCCAAAACATAATGCATATATTATATATTATCTTTCGTAAATATGCAATATCTAAAATCAAAAAATTTGCAATCAAATTCTTGTGTCAAGCAAATCTACATATTTATCATGAAATTCCTTGAATGTTCCGTTGTCAAGAGCGTCACGGATTTCCTGCATAAGCATATTATAGAAATAAAGATTGTGCATAACACAAAGGCGCATTGCAAGCATTTCTTTTGCCTTGAACAAATGCCTGATATACGCTCTTGAAAAGTTGCGGCATGCAGGGCAGTTGCATTCGGGGTCAATCGGCAGTGAATCCCTTTCATACTTTTTGTTGTTGAGATTAATAATGCCTTTTTTGGTAAAAAGATGGCCGTGTCGCGCATTTCTGCTGGGCATAACACAGTCAAAAAGGTCAACACCTCTGTAGACCGCTTCAAGAATATTCCCCGGAGTACCGACACCCATCAGATAGCGGATTTTATCGGAGGGCATGTGAGGCTCAACAGCAGATATTATGCGATACATATCCTCTTTGGGTTCGCCGACCGCAAGGCCGCCGATTGCATAGCCGTCGAGATCGAGCTTTGCGATTTCTTTCATATGCTCAACGCGCAAATCGTCAAAAGTACAGCCCTGATTAATTCCGAAAAGCATCTGATTCGGGTTAACCGTATCAGGAAGAGAATTAAGCCTTTGCATCTCCGCCTTACAGCGTTCAAGCCATCTTGTTGTTCGCTCGCAGGACTGCTTTGAATATTCGTATTTTGCAGGATTTTCAACGCATTCATCAAAAGCCATCGCAATTGTTGAGCCAAGATTTGACTGGATTCTCATGCTTTCTTCCGGGCCCATAAAAATATGCTTACCATCAACATGGGACTGGAAATAAACACCTTCTTCCTTAATTTTTCTCAAAGAAGCAAGTGAAAAAACCTGAAATCCGCCGCTGTCGGTAAGAATCGGCCCGTTCCACGCAGTAAACTTATGAAGCCCGCCCATTTCGCGAACAAGTTCATCACCCGGACGGACATGTAGATGATAGGTGTTTGACAGCATAACCTGACAGCCGATTTCTTTCAGATCAACAGCTGAGAGCGCTCCTTTTATTGCGCCGCAGGTTGCAACATTCATAAAAGCGGGTGTCTGCACTGTTCCGTGAACTGTGACGAATTCGCCGCGTCTGGCATTTCCTTCTTTTTTGATAAGTTTATACATAAAACTACTCTCCGTATATCAGCATGCTGTCGCCTAAAGAGAAAAATCTGTATTTTTCTTCAACGGCAACTTTATAGGCATTCATCGTATTCTCATATCCGCAAAAAGCGCTGACAAGCATAATCAAAGTGCTTTCAGGCAAATGGAAGTTTGTTATAAGGCAATCGATGCATTTGAATTCATAGCCGGGATATATAAAAATATCGGTCCAACCGTCATCCTCTCTGATTTCACCCCTGAAGGATGCAACAGATTCAAGAGTTCTGCAGCAGGTTGTTCCGACAGCAAAAACTCTGCCGCCGTTTGCTTTGGTTTTATTGATAATCTCAGCAGTTTCGGCCGGAAGGTGATAATGCTCCGAATGCATATGGTGATCTTCAATATCATCGGCTTTGACGGGTCTGAAAGTACCGAGACCGACATGCAGCGTGACAAAGGCAATTTCAACACCTTTATCCCTGATTTTTTGCATAAGTTCGGGAGTGAAATGCAAACCCGCAGTCGGAGCGGCTGCGCTGCCCCGCTCTTTAGCATAAACTGTCTGATATCTGTCTTTATCCTCAAGTTTTTCGGTTATGTAATGAGGCAAAGGCATTTCGCCGATTTTGTCAATAACCTCAAAGAAATTACCTTCAAAGCCGAATTTTGCAACACGGTTGCCGTCGGGAAGAACTTCAATAACCTCTGCCGTCAAACTGCCGTCACCGAAAGTGAATTTATGGCCCACCCGTGCCTTTTTTCCGGGGCCGGTTATGACTTCCCATGTATCATAACTTTTTTGATTGAGCAAAAGGAATTCAACCACAGAGCCGGTGTCGGTTCTTGAACCGTACATTCTTGCGGGCAAAACCTTTGTGTTGTTAAGAATAAGACAGTCACCGGGTCTGAAAAAGTCGAGCACGTCGATAAAAACCCTGTGAGAAATCTCACCTGAAATCCTGTTCATTGCGAGCAGTTTCGAACTGTCTCTGGGCTCAACAGGAGTCTGCGCAATCAGTTCCTGGGGTAAATCATAGTAAAAATCGCTTCTTTTCATTCAAAATCCTCAAATTATTCTCAAAAATTCCAATATATTTGTATAAATATTTATTTGACTTAATACTGCAATCTGTGATATCATCATAATATTATAATAAGTTTTTGTCAAGGTTCATATTGGCCAAAAATTTATCGTGAGATTTTCTGAAAAGAGGTAAAATATTATGAAGAATTACAAAGTCGGTATCGTCGGCGCGACCGGTATGGTTGGCCAGCGTTTTATGACGCTGCTTGAAAACCATCCCTGGTTTGAAGTTGTTGCTCTTGCAGCAAGCCCTCGTTCGGCAGGAAAAACATATAAAGATGCTGTCGGCGCCAAATGGTGCATGGCAACTGATATCCCCGCAAAAATGGCAGACATGATTGTTATGGACGCAACAGCAGACATTGAAAAGATTTCCGCAAGCGTTGATTTCATCTTCTGCGCTGTTGATATGAAAAAGGATGAAATTAAAGCTCTTGAAGAAGCTTATGCAAAAGCTGAATGCCCTGTTGTTTCCAACAACAGCGCTCACAGAGGCACCGCTGATGTTCCCATGATCGTTCCCGAGCTTAACAGCGAGCACGCAAAAATCATTGATTCGCAGAAAAAGAGACTCGGCACAAAGAGAGGATTCATTTCAGTAAAATCCAACTGCTCGCTCCAGAGCTATGTTCCCGCTCTCTTCCCACTCAACAAATTCGGCGTTAAGGATGTTCTTGTTTGCACATATCAGGCAATTTCAGGCGCAGGCAAAACCTTTGACACATGGCCCCAAATGGTTGATAACGTAATCCCCTACATCGGCGGCGAAGAAGAAAAATCAGAGCAGGAGCCTCTTAAGATCTGGGGCAAGGTTGAAGGCGACAGGATTGTTAATGCAACCTCACCCAACTTCACCGCTCAGTGCCTTCGCGTTCCCGCTTCCGACGGTCACATGGCAGCTGTTTTCGTAAGATTTGAAAACAAACCTACCATGGATGAAATGAAGGAAATCTGGAAAAACTTCAAAGGATATCCTCAGGAAGCCGAGCTTCCCAGTGCTCCCAAGCAATTCCTTAATTATTTTGAAGAAGACAACATGCCTCAAACAAAGCTTCACAGAAACCTTGAAAATGGCATGGCTGTTTCAATCGGACGTCTCAGAGAAGACACACAGTTTGATTATAAATTCGTTTGCCTTTCACACAATACACTCAGAGGCGCAGCGGGCGGTGCGGTTCTTATGGCTGAGCAGCTTTGCGCACAGGGTTACATTGATTCAAAGTTTTGATTTTTAGAAGGAGTCATTTATGAAAAAGACTGTTTTCACCGGAGCCGGCGTTGCAATCGTCACTCCGTTCACCGAAGATAACAAGGTCAATTATGACAAGCTTGCTGAGCTCCTTGAATTTCAGATCGCAAATAAAACCGACTCAATAATTATTTGCGGCACAACCGGCGAAGGCTCAACTCTCGACCATGAGGAGCATTCCAACGCAATCAAATTCACGGTTGACGTTGTTAACAAGAGAATTCCCGTTATCGCGGGCACAGGCAGCAACGACACAAACTATGCAGTAAAGCTTTCAAACGAAGCTGAAAAAGCAGGCGTTGACGCGCTTCTTTCAGTTACTCCTTACTATAATAAAACCTCTCAGAGAGGTCTTGTTCAGCATTTCAACTTTATTGCTGACCATGTAAGCGTACCCGTTATTCTTTATAACGTGCCCTCCAGAACCGGTGTTAATATCTTACCCGAAACCTATTTTGAGCTTTCACACCATGAAAGAATTGTCGGCACAAAGGAAGCCAACGGAGATATTTCTTCCGTTGCAAAAACACTTTCTCTCTGCGGCAATGATTTCTCGGTTTATTCGGGCAATGACGATCAGGTAACAGCTCTTATGTCGCTCGGCGGCAAAGGCTCAATTTCTGTTCTTTCCAACATTCTTCCAGAAGTTGCTCACAACATCGCTGCAAAATATCTTGAGGGTGACCACGCAGAAAGCGCAAGACTTCAGCTTGAATACCTTGACCTTTGCAACGCTCTCTTCAGCGATGTTAATCCGATTCCCGTCAAGGAAGCAATGAACATGATGGGCATGAATGTCGGTAATTGCAGACTTCCTCTTTATCAGATGACCGAGCCCGCAAAAGAGGCTCTCAGAAAAACACTTGCGAGATACGGACTTGTTAAATAAATCATTTTGAGGTAACAAAAATGGCAGGAATTTTATTAAGCGGCTGCAACGGAAAAATGGGCAGAGCAGTAACACTCAGCGTTGCTGAAACCGACGGCTGCAACATCACGGCAGGAATCGATGTTTTTGACGAGGTTCGTTACGGATACCCCGTTTTCGCCTCCCCTGCCAATATATTAAAAGAAATAATCGATAATGTTGATGTTATCATTGATTTCTCTAACCCCGTTGCTCTTTCAGGTCTGCTTGAATTTGCGGTTAAAAATTCAATCCCCGCCGTTATCTGCACCACAGGGCTTAACGAAGCTCAGATTAATCTGATCAAAGCGGCGGCAAAGAAAATTCCCGTTTTCTTCAGCGCAAACATGTCACTCGGCGTTAATCTTGTTTGCGAGCTTGCAAAAAAAGCCACAAAGGTTCTCGGCGATGCTTTTGATATTGAAATCGTTGAAATGCATCACAATCAAAAAATTGATGCCCCGAGCGGTACCGCTCTCATGATTGCAGATTCAATTAAAAACGAGCTTAACGACAATATCAAATATGAATATGACCGCCACTCAAAGCGCGAAAAACGCATGAAGAAAGAAATCGGTATCCATGCCGTCAGAGGCGGAACAATCACCGGTGAACACGAGGTTATTTTTGCCGGTCACGATGAAATAATCAAAATTTCTCATTCTGCAAGAAGCAAGGAGCTTTTTGCTACAGGAGCAATCAACGCCGCTAAATTCATCTGCGGAAAGCCAGCAGGGCTTTACAGCATGACTGATATGCTGAAGTAAAAACACAGGAGAGATTAAAATGAAGCTTGTTGATAATATTTTTGTAACCGAAGACGTCACGCTGTTTTCACTTTATGATGCGCCTGCCGATATTGAACATATGGCAGAGGTTTTCAAAATGATTGCCGATGCAGGAATTGATGTTGACATGATCTCGCAGTTCCCCTTAAGCGGTTCAAGCTCAGGCTTTTCTTTTACTGTGAGCGATAAAGATTTTGTTCCCGTTCTTTCAATAGCTTCCGAGCTTCGCAACCGTTCTCCCAAAACAAAAATCAGCGTCAGCAGCGGCAACTGCAAAATCACCGTCAGCGGCGAAGCAATGAGAGGAACCCCCGGTGTTTCCGCCGGAGTTTTCAAGGCTGTTGCAAATGTCGAAGCCGACGTTCGCATGATAACAACATCCGAAATCGAAATAGCAATGCTTGTTGTTAAATCGGACGTTGATGAAGTAGTGGAAGCAATAACAAAAGAATTTGCATAATAAATTATCCCCAACCGACCGGTTGGGGATTTCTTCATATTATACGAGAGGTATGGAGCTGTTGTAATCTGTGTACCAAACACCTGCCGAATAGCTTCTTGCGCGAATTTCAACTCTGTCGTCATATACCTCAAACTGAAAACCCGTGCCGTTTGCAATGCGTCCTCTGATTGTCATATACATATAGCTTGGCAGGTTGATGCTGTGAAATGAGCCGTCAGATTCAACGCTGACATAACCGTTGGTTTCCTGCTGTCTGTCATTTGAAAATCCGCTGTGGATGTGACCGGTAATCATAAATACATTCTTATACTTTTTGAGAATTGCTTCAACTGCATCGGACTGGTCACCGAGACCGCCGTCATCCGGCTCCATATCCTCATCGCCCCATGTTTCTGGCAAACCGTGTGACTGATTAATCGGCCAATGGCTGACAACAAAAATCGGCAATCCATCCTGCGATGCCTTTTCCATTTCCGCTTCAAGCCATGCAAGCTGAGCATCGCTGATATATGCTGCAGTTCTGTCGGTTTCGCTTGCAAGAACAATGAAAGTGTATCCGTTGACCTCTGCTGAATAATATTCATTTTCAGTTTTTCTTCCCGTAATATTTTCATTGTATTTAATGAAATATTCGCGCGCTAAGTTATAGCCTTTGTCTTCGGTCCATGTGTCATGATTGCCCTGAGCAAGAATAATCTCTTTTGCGGGATTATACTGTGAAAATGCTTTTTCAAGCGCTGTCCATTCCTCCTCGTAACCGTGGTCAGTCAAATCGCCCGCAGCAACAAGAAGGTCAAGCGTTTTGTCCGAATTTTCCATATCATACAGACCGAAACCGAGCATAAGCGGACGAAAACCGTCATCCTTCATGTGAATATCCGAAATTGCAGCAAAATTAAGATTGCAGGATTTCGGGTCAAGAGGCTCGGTATTTGCGGCATAATCGCCGAAAAAGACTGAGGTAAAAAGGCTCAGAAAAGTCATAAAAAAAGATAAAGATGCTTTAATAATTCCTATCACAGAATAACAACCTTTCTTGATTAAAATATATAACTTATGTTAACAGAAAAAAACAATTTTTGCAATATTTTTCAAATTTTTTCTTATAACTTAAAAAATCTATTGTTTCCGCGCTGAAATTATGATAAACTGTTTATCAAGAAAACTCAGGAGGTTTTTTATGCTTCACAACAACAAATTTATAAATGATTTCATGGCACATTACGATTATCCGCAGGAGGCTGTAAAAACCTTTACGGAATTGAATATCCGCCTTGATAACGAACCCGATTTTGCCGCTGAATTTGACAGTATTGTTAACGAATATCTTTTTCCCGAAACAGACGGGATGCGCGAAGCTTTGGATAAAATGACCGAGCTTGCAAACAAAAAAGGAATCAATGACTGCACTTTGGAATTCGTGTTCTTGCTTAACTGCGTTCCGACTCTTAAAGAGCGCTATGATAAAGCAGGCATACCCGAAAAAATCTTTTGGGACACAATGAACGATTTACGCTATAAGCTTATCGAATGCATGGACTGTGAAGAAGTTCCGGGCACATTTGTTGCAGGCTGGTTTGACGGATTTTTTGACATGACACGCTTTGCTTACGGCCGCTTCCAATATGAGGTCAGAGAATTTGACGAAGACGAGGATTTTGTTACCTCGTGTGGCAAAGTTATAAAGAAGGGCGACACATACATCAACTTTCACATTCCATCCTCAGGCGTTTCACTCACAGACGATGTAAGACTTGATTCATACAAGCTTGCATACGAAGCATATAAAAACCTTTTCCCCGACGGAAAGATGGTATTCGGCTGCAGTTCATGGTTGCTTTATCCCGCACACAGAAAATTCCTGCCTGCAAAATCAAACATTCTCAGATTTATGGATGATTTTGAAATGGTAGAATGGGAAGAAAAAGAAGAATTCAATGACGGATGGAGAATTTTCGGAAAAGACTCTGATTTGCCCTTTGACCAACTTCCCCGCAACAATTCGCTCCGAAAGGCTTATGCCGACTGGCTCTCCGCAGGCAACAAAGGCGGTCACGGCTTCGGTTTGTTTATATTTGACGGCGAAAAGATACTTAAATAACAAAATTAACCTCCGTGCTTTTAAGCTTAAGCACGGAGGTTTTTTCAGCCAAACAAGCCTTTTTTCTTCATTTGCTTTTTCAAAATAAAATAAAGCAGGAACTGGACAAAGAAGGTAACAGCCCATGAAACGGGATATGACCAATAGAGATTTATCAAAGTTTTGTCAAGCGGAAGAATAACAAAAACCCAAAAAATTCTGATGCCGCATGCACCGAGAAGCGACACTATCATGGGCTCAAAAGATTTGCCCATTCCGCGAATCTGGCTTGCCGCAACATCCATGAGCGAACAGAAGAAATAAAACGGCATAATCATAGTCAGTCTGTCTGCGCCGATAGCAATTACTTCGGGGTCATCGGAGAACAATCCGACAATAAAATCGCCGAAAAACATTCCAGCCGCACCCATTATCGCGCTTATTGCAAAAGCAAAAACTATACAAAGACGGTATATCTTTCCTATATTACCGAATTTTTTTGCGCCCATATTCTGAGAGGTAAAATTCATGGTTGTTTGCGCAACGGCATTTGTGCAGGTATAAATATAGGCATCAAAATTTGAGCCGGCTGTAATACCCGCCATTGCAACTGAGCCGAATGAATTAACCGTTGACTGAATAATAACGTTGGAAAGCGAGAAAAGCGAGCTTTGAAAGCCTGCCGGAACGCCGAGCACAAGAATGCTCTTCAGCTCATCTTTATAAAATCTGAGTTTTTTTAAAGATAAACGGCAGGAATTTCCGATTCTCATCAAATATACAACAATGAGAATTGCAGAAATGTATTGTGAAACTATTGTAGCAATTGCAACACCGCTGACTCCGAAATGAAAAACAATTATAAGAACCAGGTTCAGAACGACGTTGACAAGACCTGAAAAAGCAAGTATGTAAAGAGGGCGCTTTGTGTCGCCTGTTGCTCTGACTATCGAAGCGCCGAAATTATAAGCCATCAGACCTGGAGACCCAAGAAAATATATTTTAAGATAAAGGGTTGCCAAATCAATAACATCATCAGGCGCTTTCATTAATTTCAGCATAAAACCACAAGTGAAGAAGCCTAAAACGCCGATAAAGAACCCGCAGATAACGCTCAGAAGCATGGCAGTATGTGTACATTCGTGAACCTTTTTGTCACTTCGCTCGCCGATATGCCTTGCAACAGTAACACCGGCGCCCATTGAAATTCCTAAAAAAACATTCAGAAAAAGGTTAACCAAAGAACCGGTTGAACCGACAGCGGCAAGTGCCTCCTTGCCGACAAATCTGCCGACAACGACAACATCGGCCGTGTTATAAGCAATCTGCAAAAGACCGGTTATCATCAGCGGAACAGAAAAAATGAGAATTTTTTTCATAAACGGTCCGCTTGTCATATCAAGAGAATATCTTTTATCCATTTCTTTACTCCGTTAAAAAATCTAACGAAACTATTATAGCACCAAAAACTGTAAAGTCAATTTCATATAAAATTATTCTTTATTCTCTTTTCCGGATTTGTTTCTGACGGCGGCAACGCCGAAAAGCGAAATTGCCGCAAATGCCACAGAACCGCAAAACATTAAAACAAGCTTGTATTTTTTACCTTCTGACAAAAAAACGGTATAGCTGCGACTGTCATTCTGACCCACTGATGTCAAAGCGTTTGAATTGACAGTTTCAGGTTCGGCTTCGGTTGCAACTGAGTGGGCATTCGGCTCATTTATGTAAACATGAGAGATAACGACTTCTTTTTCATAATAGTACACCGTAACCGCAGGCACAATGACCGTTTGCACAATTTCTTTCCTTTCGGTCTCGCGCTTTGTTCTGCCTGTATATGTATACGGAGAGTCCTTGAGGGCCCACCGCGTTCTCTCTGTCGGCTTTGTTGTTGTTCTCTTTTTTCTTGTTGTATCAGGCTTAAGTGTTTGCTCTTTTGTTGTTTTGCGAGTGAGCAAACCGGGATTGTAAGCGGGATCGTCATTATCCTTTGTCGGAGATATTATAACACCAGTGGTTTCAACATAACTCTCATTCACCAAGGTAAAAGCATAATAATTTGAAGGTTCGCCGCTTGCATCAATAAACCTGACACTGCCGTTAACTGTTTTCGGCAGACCAGCCTTGACACCGACCCTGATTTCACAAGTTGCTCCTTTATTTTCATCAATTGACATTGCACCCGTTATATTGTATTTATCAATATCGGTATTCTGAGGCGATGAAGCCATTGTCATCACAAAAGGCTCTAAATTCTCAATTGAAACAGAAACTCCTACCGATAAATTCCCCTGTTCCAGCATCGGGTCAATAAACATAAAACACATAAAAAATGCGCTGTTTTCCATATCAAATTTAACCTTTACCAAGCCAAATTCAACACCACAGTTGCTTTCGCCGTCAACCAGACGGTACGCGGTTGCATTATCCCACTCCGCTCCGTTGTCAATGCCGTCAATATCCGCAGAAAAAGCCGCAGCCGAAAGCAAAAGAAGAAGAATTGAAGCCAAAAACAAAGAAAGAGTTGCTTTCATTAAATATCTCCAAATCGGTTTTTTTCAAATTATATCATACTGAACTGCAGAATTCAGCTTTTGTTCCATATCGTCACAATTAATTATTTTTTGTCTAAATCACCGTTTGCCGGGTTTTCAAGCAATCTTCCGCTTTTGTCAAAGCGTGAACCGTGACACGGGCAATCCCATGAATGCTCCGCTTTGTTCCATTTTAGTGCACAGCCTAGATGAGGACAACGTTTTTTTGATGGAATTAAAAGATTAAGCATACTCTCAAAGCCATTAACCGCCAGCTGAGGCTTAAATATTCCGCGCGACGGTGAAAAGAAATCCGCAAACACATTTTGCTCTCCGCAAACCAAATCGCATAGAATTTCCGCTGAAAGCATGGCACCTGTCATTCCCCACTTATTGAAACCGCACGCTGTATACAATTTATGTGTGCGTTCTGAATATTCTCCAATATACGGCATATCATCAAGGCTCATACAATCCTGAGCAGCCCAGAAAAACTTTTCTGTTGCTTCGGGATATTTTCCTGATGCAAATTCACGCAGCTGCCGCCAGTTGCCGCCGTTTTTTCCGGTTCTGTGACTGCCTCCACCCAAAAGCAGATATCTGCCGTAATTTCTGAATGAAAATCCCGTTTTGCTTTCATCAACATACATTCCGCCAACATCCTGCGCGTTTTCAAGAGCAATAACATAAGAGCGGTGCTGATAAAGCTTTATAAAATAGGCGCCGTGTTTGTTAATCATCGGAAAATGGGTTGCAACAACAACCTTATCGGCATAAATTTTCCCTCTGTCGGTAACGGCGGTGTTTCCTTGCATTTCGCGAACAAAGGTGTTTTCAAGAATGTTTAGATTTTTTGAGATTTCGGCAAAAAACTTAAGCGGATTAAACTGTGCCTGATTTTTAAAACGAACTGCTCCGACTGTATCAAGAGGCAATGATAAATCAGAAACAAAATCGGCATCATAACCTATTTTTCTTAAAGCTGTAAGTTCTTTTTCAAGCTTTGCTGGACTGTCCGTTGAGTAAACATAGTTATCTATAAACTCGCAGTCGCACTCGGTTTTTCCACACATCGAAGACAGCTTTACAAATGCAGTTCTGTTCGCCTCCAAATACATCCGCGCCCCGCCAACTCCGAAACTTTTAATAAGCTTATCATATATCAACCCATGCTGAAACGTAATTTTTGCGGTTGTATTTTGCGTTGTTCCGCTGCAAATCCTATTTTTTTCCGCTAAGATATACGGAACACCTTTTTGATGCAAAAGCAACGCAGTCAGCAAACCGACTATTCCGCCGCCGATTATCAAAACTTCGGTTTTAACATCACCGTTTAATCCTGAAAAGTTCGGCAGACTTACGTTTTCATGCCAAATGGATCGCATTTTCTTGTTCATAACACACAGCCCTTTTCATGTTTTATCATTCTATTTTTTCCGCAAATAAACCGTATATGCAAAAACACCCGCCTAACAACGGCAGGTGTTTGATTATGTGTTAAATAAGAAAACCAGTAACAAGTGCGGCCGCGCACGCAGCAAGAGAAACAACAGTTAAAGGCAGTTTAAAATATGCAAGAATAACGGCAACAACGGTTCCTACAGACGCTGTAACAGTATTGTCGGTTGAATGAAGAATTGCCGGAAATGTCATTGCACTCAAAACCGCATATGGCATATAGTAAAGAACGCTCTGAATAAAAACAGACTTGATTTTACGTCTGAACAGCGTGAACGGAATCATACGAATGAGATATGTAACGCCCGCCATCACCGCGATATACAAAAACATACTCATGCTTTTTTATCCTCCTTTTCGGCGAGTTGAATCGGAAAAAGGAGCGCGCCTATAATTGCGGCGGCAACTGCACTGATAATAATCGCAAAACCGAATGAAACCGAGGGAAAAATATATTTAAAAATTGCGCTGAACGCTGCCGCGAGACAAATAACAACCAAATCTTTTCTGCTGCTCCTTGCTGCAGGAACTATAATTGCTATAAACATTCCGTAAAGAAGAATGCCCATTGCGGCAGTTAAGGCAGGAGGAAGAGCCGTGCCGGCTACTGCACCCGCAGCGGTTCCGCTGACCCATCCTGCTGAAGAAATGAGAATCATACCGTACATATACGAAGGCACAAGCTTTTCTTTCTGTGAAGAAGCGACGGCAAAAATTTCGTCGGTTATGCCGAAAGAAGATATTAATCTGTGTACGGTTGTGAACTTGTCGGAAAGCTTCTGAGAAAGAGAGAGTCCCATAAGGGAATAGCGGAGATTAATAACAAACTGTGTTAATGCCATTTCAAGCAAGGTGCCTGCGGCGGCAATAATTCCGACCCCTGCCGCCTGACCTGCTGAAGTGAGATTTGTTAATGAAATCAAAATTGCATCTATTGCCTGTAGACCGGACTTGACGGCAAGAATTCCGAAGCCGAAGGACACGGAAAAATATCCGAGACAAATCGGAATTCCATTCGACAAGCCTTTAATAAACGGTTTTTGCATCTGAAATACATTCCTTTAATCTGATATGATGCATATTTTAGCACTTTAATTTAATAAAATCAATAACAAACAAGAAAAAAATTACGGCTGTCCTTAAAGACAGCCGTAATTCATATAATTAGTTGATTTATTTTACCTCATTAGCTATTTTTGCGAATTCCTTCATGATTGTAGAACCTGCATATTTACCGAGAGAAATCATTTCCTGATAGTGATCGCCGAGAAGAGCCATTGTATAGTCGTTGTCGGGAACAACATAGCCGATTGCATCGTTGAAAAGACCGAAGCAGATGGTATCTTCGCCGAAAAGCTCATAAATTGATGCGTAGCCGAAATCTTTACCAGTAAATGAACCTTCAGCAGTAAGTGAGTCACCGCCACAGATAATGTCCTGAACGATTTCGCCTGGCATAAGAGCAACCTTAACGCCACCGATTTCCATATAACCGATTTCAGCAAAAATATAATACTTAAGACCGTCCTTGCAAACTGTGTAGTTAACAAGATTAAGCTTGCCTACAAGCTGGATAAGAGGATTGGTAACCTGAATTTTTGCTTCTCTGATGATAATGTTAAGATTGGGTTCAAGAACTCTTTCTTCAACTTTTGTCCAACCTTCATACCAAAGTGTATAACTGTCGCCACCCTTAGCCTTATCATCAGCAATCTTTTTCTTTTCAGCTTCGGTAAGGTTAGCTTCTATTTCTTCTGCAGTATTAGTAAGGTTAAGTGCCATGTAAGCCATTTCTTCGCCGTAACGGAGAGTTTCTTCATATCTGCGGTTTGTGGGAACACCATCACCCGCGGGACCTCTGCCTTCATAAATACCTGCAATAGCACCGTTGAAGAACATAAAGTTATAGCCCTTTTCTTCTATCTTTCTGCCGAGATAGTAAATGTAGTCGCCGGAAAGGTCTCTGCCGTTATCTTCATCGTTTACGGGAAGGCCGGCAACATCGGGATGAGCTGCAATATTAACGATCATTGTAGGAATAATGCCGTTTTCTTCATCAATAACATCGGGAGTGAAAATAAATCTCGCAAGTTCATCAATAATAGATGTTGATTGACTTCTGTTTTTATTATTGAAGTATTCTTTGTTGACTTCTTTAACGGCATATGTCATTGTGCCGGGAACCATGCCTTCAACAGCTTCCTTCATGGAGTTTGCAACTGTTTCATAAACGAATTCCATATATTCGGCATCAGCTCCTCTTTCTTTTTCAAGGAAGGGAAGGAATGCAAGACCGAGATTTTTGAAAAGCTTGGGGAAGAGATTTGTCCAAAGACCCTGTGTATCAATGCAGCTGTGTGTATGAGTTGATGAAACATTGATGCTGTCAAACTTAACATCGGGGAGAAGTTCAACAAGAGCTGCACGGATCTCTTTAATGTCACCGTTTGAAAAACCGATGCAGTCGATGTTTGCAAAAACAGAAACATTTTTGTTTGCTCCGTCCTTAATTGCAACAACTCTTACCTGCATGTCATCAATGATTTCCTCAACCTTGTTAACCATGCCGTTGTTGGGGTCAATGAAGCCGCCAAGGTAGTAATCCTTTGTTTCCCAATCGGAAGGAACCAGCGAAGCCTTTGAGTGACCGAGATACCATTTAGCATCTGCATCCGCTTCTTCAGACCAGGTTTCGGTGCCGTCATAGAAATTATCCTTGTTGCGGTCTGCAACCTTAACAAAATCCTTGCTGTCGGGAACAATAAGATTAAGTCCGCCAACAAGTGTTGTGAAGATTGCTTCAACAATCGAAAGGCCGAAATTTTCGAGTGCTTTTCCGACATCTGCCGCAGCATAACCGGTTACGGAAGATCCACCGAAGATAAGCGTAAACGCAAGGATAATGCTGACAATTTTAATGCCAATCTTTTTCATGATGATTTCTCCTTCATATTCCTGAAATTAGCTCAGGTTTAAATTTATATAATATATTACCATTTTTTTTTGCTTGTGTAAAGTCTTTTTTTATATTAGTTACAAAAAACTCAGCTCACAAAATGAGATTTATTGGAACGATGATGAAAACAACATTTTATATTGAAAAATTTTAATGCTTAGAGTATAATAAATGAAATAATAAGAAAGGTGGTGAGGCTTGTGAGAATGCAAAAACGCGTTGCAGCAATACACGATATTTCCGGCATCGGAAAATGTTCTCTAACTGCTGCCGTTCCAATAATATCCGCCGCAGGCATTGAAACTGCCGTTATGCCTACCGCCGTACTTTCAACACACACCGGAAATATTGGTGGGTTTACTTATCGTGATTTAACGCAAGACCTTGTGCCGTTTACAAACCATTGGAAATCGCTCGGCATTTCATTTGACGGAATTTACAGCGGTTTTCTCGGTTCAACCGAACAGGTTGATATTGTTTGCAGCTTTATTGATATGTTCAAACAAAAAAACACGGTTGTTATCGTTGACCCCGCTATGGCAGACGGCGGAAAAATGTACCAAACCTTCGACATGAGTTTTGCCAAAGAAATGATTTTGCTTTGCAAAAAAGCGGACATTATTGTTCCGAACCTGACCGAGGCTGCTTTTTTACTCGGCGAAGAATATATCGAGCCGCCATACACCAAGGAATACATCGAGAGTATTATGAAACGTCTTTTATCTCTCGGCCCCTCAATGGTTGTGCTGACGGGCGTTTCATTCAGCGAAGATGAATTAGGCTGCGCTGTCAGCTGTAAGGGCAAAGAAGATGTGTTTTACAGCTTTTCGGAAAAATATCCCGGCATTTATTACGGAACAGGTGATATTTTTGCTTCGGCTCTGACCGGCGCCTATCTTAAAGGCAAGGATATTTTTGAAAGCGCCGAAATCGCTCTCAAATTCACTTGTGCCGCAATAAAAAGAACCTATAACGCAAAAACCGACACACGTCTCGGAGTTAATTTTGAAGAAGGACTCGGTGAATTAATCAAACTAATCGGAGGTAAATCATGAGTTTTGCAGACAAAGTTTTCATTGATACATGCAAGGATATTCTTAAAAACGGATTTTGGGACACAGAGCTTGATGTCCGTCCCAGATGGGAAGACGGCGCACCTGCACACACCGTTAAAAAATTCGGCGTTGTTAACAGATATGATTTGAGCAAGGAATTCCCCGCTCAGACCATACGAAAAACTTTTATCAGAAGCGCAGTTGACGAGCTTCTCTGGATTTGGCAGAAAAAATCAAATAATATCAACGATTTAAGCAGCCACGTTTGGGATTCTTGGGCTGATGAAAACGGCACTATCGGCAAAGCATACGGCTATCAGCTCGGAGTAAAGCATCATTATAAAGAGGGCGATATGGACCAGGTTGACCGCGTTCTTTATGATTTGAAGAATAACCCTCAGAGCCGCAGAATTCTCACAAACATCTATGTTCATCAGGATCTGAGCGAAATGGCGCTTTATCCCTGCGCATACAGCATGACCTTTAACACCTCTGGCAACAAGCTTAATGCAATTCTCAACCAGCGTTCGCAGGATATGCTTGCCGCAAATGCATGGAATGTTGCTCAATATGCTGCTCTTGTTCACATGTTTGCTCAGGTCAGCGGACTTGAAGTTGGCGAATTTGTTCATGTTATTGCTGATGCACATATTTATGACCGCCATGTTCCCATTATTGAGGAACTTATAAGCCGCGACCCTTATGACGCCCCCGAATTCGTCATGAACAAGGATATTACCGATTTTTATCAGTTCACAAAAAATGACTTCTCGCTTGAAAACTATAAATATCATGATTTTGACGCAAAAATCCCCGTTGCAATCTGAAATGAGGTATAATTAATGAAAACTATCGTCAATGTTGACAATAACTGGGGAATTGGAATCGGCGACAGTCTGCTCAACCACATCCCCGCCGACATGAAGTTTTTTAAAGAAAAAACAACGGGAAATGTTGTTGTAATGGGCAAAACAACTTTCCTCACCTTCCCCGGTCAAAAAGCTCTGCCAAACAGAGTTAATATCGTTCTTACAACTGACCCCGAATGGAGCACAGAAAACGTTATCGTTTGCCACTCCATCGAAGAACTGTTTGCTCAGCTTGAAAGATACGATTCGAACACCGTTTATGTTATCGGTGGCTCAAAGGTTTATGATGAACTCCTGCCCTATTGCGATACCGCATTTGTAACAAAGGTTGATTCATCAAAAACCGCTAACAAATTCTTCCCGAATCTTGATGAGAAGCCCGAATGGGAAATTGTTTTTGAAGGCGAAGAACTTGAACACAAGGATTTGAAATTCAGATTTACCACTTATCAAAAAAAGTAATTATGTTACCTTACTTTAACTGAAGGAGTGAATAGGTTGGAAGCTGTTCAGTATAAATGCCCGGCATGCGGCGCGGCGCTGAAATTCGATGCAGAAAAACAGGATTTCACATGTGAATACTGTGATTCCGTCTTCAAAGAAGAAGACTTTTTCAAAGCCGATGAGAATCTTGACAGTAGCAAAACTGAAAGCAGCGAAAACGGACAGGCTGAGTTTGAAAATGCCGTTCTTTATTCATGCCCGAGCTGCGGAGCTGAAATTATAACCGATGAAACAACCGCTGCTACAACCTGCTATTATTGTTCTAATCCAGTTGTTCTTTCGGGCAAGCTCAACGGTGAACTCAAGCCCGACTCAATCATTCCTTTTAAGATTAACAAAACAGATGCAATCTCAAAATTCAAAGAGTTTTGCGGCAAAAAGAAATTTTTGCCCAAGGATTTTATCTCACAGTCTCGGCTTGAAGAAATAAAAGGAGTCTATTTCCCCTATTGGTATGTTGACTGCACATCAAACGGCTCAATAAACGCCAAATCACGCCATGTCAGAAGCTGGATAGTCGGTGATATCAAATACACTGAAACAACTGTCAAAAGTCACTTCAGACAGGGCGAAATGCAGATTATTAACATGCCCGAAGCTGCACTTAAGAACAAAGACAAGGACATTATGAAATATGTTTGTCCTTTCAACAGCGCCGATTTTGTACCGTTTTCCATGTCATATCTTTCCGGCTATTTCGCCGAAAGAAGGAACATAGAAAAATCTGAAATCGAGAATGAAGTTGACAATAAAATCAAGGCTTTTTCCAGCGAAAAGTTAAAAAGTTCTATTGAAGAAGCCAATGTAACCGTTAACGACAGTCTGATTAATGTCGGCAAAAAAATCTGGCGATATAATCTGCTCCCCGTCTGGGTTTTGAGCTATAAACATAAAGAAAAAAACTATATTTACGCTCTTAACGGACAGACCGGCAAGGTCTACGGCGAATTGCCGGTCTGCAACAAAAAGCTTGCCGCTCTTTTTGCGGGCGTTGCCGCCGGAGCATCGGCACTTCTTATGCTTGCGGGGGTGATTTTCTGATGAAAAAGTTTATACCGATTCTCTGCGTTTTTCTGATGTTTGTTTTTTCAGTTCAGGGTTTTGCTTATGAAAATGTCATTGATGATTCAGCTGACCTGTTTTCTGAGTCGGAAGAAATCGAAATTCTGACAGCAATTGAAGATTTTTCAGATGAAAAAAGTTTTTCTCTCGCTGTTGTTACAACCGATTATACCTCCGGTGTAAGTTCTGAAGAATTCGCAGATGATTATTATGATTATCTGATTGATAATGAGGGTTGGCAAGAAGACGGTGTTCTGTTTCTTATTGATATGGATAACCGTAATGTTTGGATTTCAACATGCGGCGATTGCATTCTTGCCTATAATGACAGCGAAATCGACAGCATAATTGACCGCGGATATGAAAGCCTTGCAAACGGTTTTTATGCCGACTGTATCTTAAACATGACAGAAGCCGCTCTTTACACCGACACATCAATCAACAGCGGCGAAGACCATTATATTATCGAAGACGAATCTTTATTCGGGGACTCTTTTTTCTCCGGAAGTATCGCCGAACACAACGCTGAAATTTATGAAATCAACGAAAACGGCGAATGGGTGCCGATTGAATCAGATAACGAATTTTATGAAAACTTTCATAATTACTCTGATTCATCCTACAGCAGCTCAAGCATAAGTTTTGATCTCGGGAACATACTTATATACATATTAATCGGTCTTGCAATCGGCGGAATTTCAGTTTTCGCTGTCAAAAGCCATTATAAAAATACCGGCAAGGGTGATGAATTTGATGCCGATGATTTAACACTGAATCTCACTGCATCAAATGACAATATAATCAGCAGAAACGTTATCACAACCAAAATTCCGAAAAACAACAACCATCATCACGGCGGCGGTTCAAGAGGCGGTTTTTCGGGCGGTTCATCTGTTCACCGTTCAGGCGGCGGCAGAAGCCACGGTGGCGGCGGCAGAGGTTTTTGATTAGTACAGATAAAATATTGTTTGAATAAGGAGTATAAAATGGGAAACATTTGGCATGATATCAGCCCGAAAAGAATAACCCCCGAAGATTTCATGGCGGTTATTGAAATAACAAAGGGCAGCAAAAAGAAATATGAGCTTGATAAGGAAACGGGTGTTTTGATGCTCGATCGTATTCTTTATACCTCAACTCACTATCCGGCAAACTACGGATTTATTCCGAGAACCTACGGCGATGACGGCGACCCACTTGATGTTGTTGTTATCTGCAGCGAAAAAATTGACCCGATGACACTTGTGCGCTGCTACCCTATCGGCGTTATAACCATGAAAGACAGCGGAAAGCTTGACGAAAAGATTATTTCAATCCCTTTTAACGACCCGAACTATAACGGATATAAGGATATCAGTGAGCTTCCTGCCCATGTTTTTGACGAAATGAAACATTTCTTCAAGGTCTATAAAAACCTTGAAGATAAAGAAACTGTTGTTGACGAGGTTCAGAATCGAGA
The DNA here is from genome assembly GCA_045591425.1 of Acutalibacteraceae bacterium. Taxonomy (GTDB): domain Bacteria; phylum Bacillota; class Clostridia; order Oscillospirales; family Acutalibacteraceae; genus CAG-177. The sequence goes on from JAZNSX010000034.1 coordinate 26,998, forward strand.
CAAAGCAATTGAGATAATCGAAAAATGTATCGGCAACTATATACAAGAATTTTGCAGATAAGTTTCAAATTATGTTCTAATTGTGTATTTACTTTTTTAAAACTTTGTTATAAAATATCATTTATATAGTTAAGTCGTAATTTCGACGTTGAATTTTTAAAAGGAGTGATAAAGATGGCCATCTATTGTCAGGAGCCCTCAAGAACATTCAGTGAATATCTTCTTATTCCCGGTTACACATCAAGGGAATGCATCCCTGCAAACGTTAATTTAAAAACTCCCATTGTTAAGTTCAGAAAGGGCGAAGAAGAATGCCCCCTGAGCCTTAACATTCCCCTTGTTTCCGCCATCATGCAGTCCGTTTCCAACGATACATTGGCAATTGCTCTCGCAAAAGAAGGCGGTATTTCTTTCATCTATGGCTCTCAGACAATTGAAGATGAGGCTGCAATGGTTGCAAGAGTTAAGGGTTATAAAGCAGGCTTTGTTGTAAGCGATTCCAATCTTAAACCCTGCTCCACTTTGGCAGACGTTCTTGAGCTTTATGAGCAGACAGGTCACAGCACAATGGCTGTTACAGAAGACGGAACTCCCAACGGCAAGCTCCTCGGCGTTGTTACAGGCAGAGATTACAGAGTAAGCAGAATGAGCGCTGAAACCCCCGTTTCCGACTTCATGACTCCTTTTGACAAGCTTATCACAGCTCCCGAAAGCACAACGCTCAAGGATGCAAACGATATTATCTGGGAAAACAAGCTTAACTCACTCCCCATCATTGACAGCGAAGGCAAACTTCTCTACTTCGTTTTCCGCAAAGACTATTCTCAGCACAAAGAAAATCCTCAGGAGCTTCTTGATGCCAACAAGAGCTATGTTGTCGGCGCAGGCATCAACACTCTCGACTATGAAAAGCGCGTTCCCGCTCTTGTTGAAGCAGGTGCAGACGTTCTTTGCATTGACTCTTCAGAAGGCTATACCGTATGGCAGGAGCAGACACTCGCATTCATCCGCGAAAAATACGGCGACAAAGTTAAGGTTGGCGCAGGCAATGTTGTTGACCGCGAAGGCTTCCTTTTCCTTGCAAAAGCAGGCGCAGACTTTGTTAAGGTCGGCATCGGCGGCGGCTCAATCTGTATCACAAGAGAAACAAAGGGCATCGGCCGCGGACAGGCTACTGCTCTTATCGAAGTTGCTGCTGCAAGAGACGAATATTATAAAGAAACAGGCATTTACGTTCCCATCTGCTCCGACGGCGGCATTGTTCATGATTATCATATGACTCTTGCTCTTGCAATGGGTGCTGACTTCCTTATGCTCGGCAGATACTTCGCAAGATTTGACGAAAGCCCCACAAACAAGCTTCTTGTTAACGGCGTTTACGTTAAAGAATATTGGGGCGAAGGCTCAAACCGAGCAAGAAACTGGCAGAGATATGACCTTGGCGGCAAGGCAAAGCTCAGCTTTGAAGAAGGCGTTGACTCTTACGTTACCTATGCAGGCTCCCTCAGTGATAACGTTGCAAAGAGCCTCTATAAAGTAAAGTCAACCATGTGCAACTGCGGCGTTCTCACAATCCCCGCTCTTCAGGAAAACGCTAAGCTGACAGTTGTTTCGGCAACATCGATTGTAGAGGGCGGCTATCACGACGTTACTCTTAAGACAACCGCAAATTCAGGCAGATAAACAAAATTTAACGGCGCTTCGATATCGGAGCGCCGTTTTTGCAAAATGTTAACTTTCGTTGCTTGCCGCAACGCCTGATATTGAGTATAATTATCCTCGGAGGCGATGAAATGCTCAGCGAAAATATTAAAAATTTAAGAAAAGAAAAAGGCATGTCGCAAGAAGAACTTGCCGCAAAGCTTAATGTTGTCAGACAGACCGTTTCAAAATGGGAACAGAATTTATCCGTTCCCGATTCTGAAATGCTCATTTCGATTGCGGAGGTTTTCGATGTGCCTGTCAGCCGGCTTCTCGGTGAAACAGTTGAAGAAATTAACACAAAAACAGAACTTGAAAAGATTTCACAGAAGCTTGAAAACCTCAATGAAATGATAGCTCAGAAAAACTCAAAAAATCGCAGAGTGCTTCTTATCATCGTTGCGGTTTGTCTTGTTATTATTGCAACAGGCATACTTCTTTTTGCAGGAATGGCCTCTATAGGTTTATTTATGGCACTCAGTCCGTCAAATGATATAGCAATAATCGGAGGTGCTGACGGACCCACATCAATTATGATTGCTTCAACCGGATTTGAATGGGTAAGAGTTGCCGTGTCCATTTTGTTCTCAATACTTCTTATTGTTGTTTCTGTTTATCTTTTTAAAAAGATAAAAAAATAAATTAAATATACCACTTGATTTTTGAACACCGTTACGCTATAATATAAAAAGTTAATTTGCCGGTGTGATGGAATTGGCAGACGTGCCGGACTCAAAATCCGGTGGTAGCGATACCGTACCGGTTCGACCCCGGTCACCGGCACCACAAAAAAGAAACCCTAACAAATGTTAGGGTTTCTTTTTTGTGCTAATATTCGCGCATTGTGATTCTTAAAAAACTTTGTCCGTTATAGGTAAATCCATACGGTGCGCCGCCGGCTGTATAGGCGAAGTTCTATTTGCCTCCCTCGTTGAGGGAGGTGGATTTTGCGGAGCAAAAGTCGGAGGGAGTATTTACTATGCGATATAAATAATGATTAAATATATTTACGCAGTTTTTACTCCCTCAGTCTCGCTTTTCGCTCGACAGCTCCCTCACGAGGGAGCCGAGATTTTTAATCGACCTTTGTAAGTTATTTGTCA
>JAZNSX010000035.1:0-8821 GCA_045591425.1 Acutalibacteraceae bacterium
AAGCAGGCAACACCACAAAAGTGATGTTGCCTGCCAAACTTTTATCTCATATCTGATAGTGTAGTATAATCCGTATTATTTCGCAGATATTCTTCTATCTTTCCGTTTAACAGTAATCTGACATAACTTATCGGTTCGTTGCAGATAAGAAAATTGAGTTCCGATACTTCATACATATTACGAGCATATTCGTTTTCGACTGTATCACAGTCGATTGACACCATAGAGCCGTCAGCAAGTTTAACTTCAACACAAGCGGTGTCAATGTTGAATTCACAAGACACAATTTGATTTTTCATAGCAGAAATCCTTTCTTATATATAAAGTTATAAGCAATCTGTTTGGCATCTGCCGCACTTTTTAATTTCTGCTATGCTGTCTTATCGGAACGCCACATTTACAGCCCCTCTTTTTATGCAATTAACGTTTTGATGTAATCAATAAAAATCAGTATATAATGATAAGCGACAGGGAGCAGGATAGCGGGCACCATGTTGAGCGTTTTGAATTTCTTTTCAAGCAAGAAATTAAAGCCTATAGCCATGATTATTGCATAGCCGACCATGCAAATTTGCTCCAGAAGCTCACCCTGCAGAATTCCGCTGAGAGTGCCTGCAAGCAGGCTTATGCCGCCCTGATAAATCAGCATGGGAATGCAGACAAAAATAACACCGAAGCCGAGCGTTGCGCCGAAAACAATCGCATTAATAAAGTCCAGCGTACTCTTGACAAAAAGCACGGAGCTGTCACCCGTCAGACCGTCATTTATTGAACCGATTATGGACATTGCCCCCACACAGAAAAGAATTGTTCCGTTAATAAAGCCCGCCGCAAACCCGTTGGCGCTGAAACGGTTTTCAATCTTTTGGCAAAAGCCGTTGAAGCGGTCGTCAAGCCTTGTTATTTCTCCGATAAGCGTTCCCAAAACAAGAAAAACTATCAGCAGCAGCTCTCCGCTGCTTAAAAGCTTTCCGTTTTCAACGGTAAACATGTTTGAGATAACGCCGTTGAAGCCTATTATAAGCACTGCAAGCCCAAGCGATTTATTGATGCCGACGGTGTAGCTTTCTTTTATTCCTTTTTTCAAAAGCAGACCTATAAGCCCGCCTATTATAACCGCTGCGCAGTTAACCAGTGTTCCTGTCATTTTTGCTTCTCCCATTGATTTTTTCCTTATTTTAATCTTTTGCTTTTCAAAAGTCAATACAAAATAACTCTCATAACCTCGGCAGCAATCATGCAGGCAGCAATGCCCATCGCCGTCGGCAAAGCAGCAGCAAGCAGGGCGTATTTCAAGCTTCCTGTTTCTTTTTTCACCGTAATCAAAGCGGTTGAGCAGGGCCAGTGCATCAAAGAAAACAGAATGAAGCAAACCGCAGTTACGGCAGTCCATCCGTTCCCTTCAAAAAGCGTGCGTATTTCCTCTGTGCTTCCGAGCTCGGGCAATGTTCCCAATGCGGAATAAGCCATTATAATAATAGGAATAACAATTTCGTTTGCAGGAAATCCGAGAACAAATCCCATAAGAATCACTCCGTCAAGCCCCATAAGCCGCGCAAACGGGTCAAGGAACTCCGCGCAATACGCGAGCACCGACGCACCCGCAACCTCAATATTCGCCGCAAGCCAGATTATCAGCCCTGCGGGCGCAGCAACCGCCGCTGCCCTGCCCAGCACAAACAATGTGCGGTCAAAAACCGAACGCACAAGGGTTTTGGCTATCTGCGGCCTGCGATACGGCGGCAATTCAAGCGTAAAAGATGACGGAACGCCTTTAAGCAGAGTTTTTGAAAGAAGCTTTGTCGCCGCAAACGTTGCTGCCACAGAAAGAACGATAACCGCAGTCAGCGCCAGCGCAGACAGAACAGACGAAGCAAAGCCGCCCGCTGCACCGATAAAGAAAACCGTTATAATCAAAATCAGCGACGGAAATCTGCCGTTGCAGGGCACAAGGCTGTTGGTCAGAATCGCAAGCAGCCTCTCGCGCGGCGAATCAATAATTCTGCATCCTATAATTCCCGCAGCGTTGCAGCCGAAGCCCATGCATACCGTCAACGCCTGCTTTCCGCAGGCATCACACAAACGAAACGGTTTGTCAAGATTATACGCAACCCTCGGCAGATATCCCAAATCCTCAAGCAAGGTAAAAAGCGGAAAGAATATTGCCATAGGCGGAAGCATAACCGAAACCACCCATGCCAGCACACGGTAAACTCCGAGAATCAATGCATCGTGCAGCCATTGCGGAGAATTCCACGAAAGGAACAGTGCTGAAAGCTTTTCGCCAAGCGCGAAAAAGAAGTCGGAAAGAAGCTGCGACGGATAGTTCGCGCCGGTTATGGTCAGCCAAAAAATCAAAACAAGCAGCAGAATCATGGCAGGGAAGCCCGTTGCTCTGCTTGTCAGCAATCTGTCAAGCATTCTGTCTCTTTTCGCATATCCGCCGCCGTTTTTGACCGCTCCGTCACATATTTCATGTGCCGCGCTTACAAGCCCTTCGGCAATCGGGTCGCATACCTTGTCGGGTGTTATACCCGCCTGCATAAGAATTGCTCTCGCTTTCGAAAGAGCTCGAAGCAGCTCAGGATTAGTCAAAAAATCTTTGCCCAGACAATCCTCAATTTCCTTTTCAAGAGAGCGGTCGGCATCAAGCAGCCTCAGGCTCAGCCAACGGCTGTTTATTTTATTTTGCAGCGCAGACACGATCGGTATTATTTCGGCAGCCGCCCGTTCAATCGGTTCTATGTATTTAACCGAAAACGGTTTTCTGTCACACTCGGCTTCAAGTGCCTGCAAAAGCGGCTCAAGGCTCTTATTTTTTCTTGCGGAAATTCCGACAACGGGCACACCCAGCCGTTCTGACAAAAGCTCCAAATCAACCGTTATTTTTTTCCTTTTTGCCTCATCCATAAGGTTGACGCAAACAATAGCTTTGTCCGAAATCTCCATCGTCTGCAAAACAAGGTTCATACCGCGTTCAAGACAGGTTGCATCGCAAACAATGACCACCTCATCGGGTGCACCGAAGCATATAAAATTCCGCGCAACCTCCTCCTCTGCAGAATGCGCCATCAGCGAATATGTACCAGGTATATCAACCATGATATAAGATTTTGTTTTTCCTTTGCAATATCCCTGCGCATTGGCAACGGTTTTTCCCGGCCAGTTGCCCGTATGCTGATTCATTCCCGTGAGTGCATTGAAAACCGTGCTTTTTCCGACATTCGGGTTGCCCGCCAGCGCAACGATCAAATCGTTATCGCTTTTTTTCTTTATCGCAAGTCTTGAATCAACCGCGTTTCTTCCGACTGAACTTTTAGTCATGCCCACTTTCATCACCCGCAGTCTCAACCAAAATATCTGCACTGTCATCGGCGCGGATTGCAATCACCGCGCCCATGATTAAATAAGCCGACGGGTCGCCAAGCGGGCTTTTGCCCACACACTCAACCGTTGCGTTTCCGACGAGTCCGATATCCATAAGTCTGCGGCGGATGCTGCCGAAACTGTTGTTCTCTTTTACAGTTGCCGTTTCACCCGGCTTCAATTCATTCAGGCTTCTGAGATTATTCACAAACATCTCTCCTTAAAACAGCAAATACACTTTTCTAACAGTATGATATTCACGGAACGCAGAGGTTGTTAATTTTTATAACTGATTTTGGCAGAATCTTAATGCTTTACAAATATTTACCTATTTTGTCTAATTTTGCATATTAAAAATCATTTTTGTTAATAACTCATTAACAATTCTCTAACCTCAGCACAACAAGCATGTTATAAAATGTTAAAGAATGTAACACATTCACAATAAACACATTTTAAGGAGTAAACACATGAAGAAAAAAAGACTTTCACGCATTCTGAGTATCATGCTTGCTTTTTCGATGGTTTTCGGAATCACGGCAGGCTCTTCAGCAGCGGAAAACGCAGTCACTTATACCTCGGGAGAATATGCGCTTACAAAGCTTTCTCACCCCGAAAAAGGCTCGGGCGAGGTTGACGGCATTGTTGACTATACAGGCAACGGCACGGTTTCCGCATCCGACAAGGGGCAGGGCGACCGCGGTCAGAACTATGCATGGGCATCCGTTCCCTATGGCGACTATGTTTATGTTTCAACAAACTATAATTCGCTCGGTCTTACACTCGGCTTTATGGATTCCGTTCTCGGCCATGATTATGATCCCACGGAAATGAATGCAACTCTTGATGTTATGTTCAACGGTCATTTCTACACCGGCGAACCCGACGGAGCAAACACAGGCGGTCTTCTCACCAAAATCAACACAAAAACAAACGAAGTGACCGTTCTTATGGGTAAATCCGTTGACGGCAATGCGGTTCAGCTGCGCAACGCATGCACCTTTAAGGACAAGCTTTATTTCTGCGGCTCGGTTAACGGTCTTCCCAAGATTGTTGAGGTTGACCCTGCAACCGACAAGTGCACAATCATCTACGAAGGAATCAGCACCAAGGATTATTATGCAGCATATCTTCAAGGAATCTGCACAGGCATCAGAGGCCTCTGCGCTTTCGGCGATTATCTTGTTGTAAGCATGGTAACTCTTGAAGGCCCCCAGATTCTCATTTCTTCAAACCCCTCCGCAGGTCAGGAAGCTTTCACCGTTATCGCTGACCAGAAGGATCTCTATGACTATCCGGCATATCACTTCCCCGACAGCATCTATGGCGGTTCTATCTGGGAAATGGTCGAATTCAACAATGCGCTCTATGTTTCAATCTGCACAGGTACACCCGACAACAAGCCCGACGAAAACACAATGCAGTCCTTTGCACTTGTTCGCGGTGACATGGGCGAAAGCTTTACCGATTGGACTTGGACTCCCGTTATCGGCGACAAGGAAGACGGTGCAAAATACACCTTCGGCATTGACCCCGAAAGAACAAGAGCAGGTGCAGGCGTTCTTCACCTCTATAACGATTATCTTTACATCGGCGAATACAATGACGAAGAAATCCCTCTTGAAAACATACTTTTCAACGCAAACTTTGACTTTATGAACGCTAACCTTGAGCAATCGGTAAGCCTTTACAGAATGGATAAGAACGAAAATATCGAGCTTGTCATGGGCGACGCAACCGAAATGTTCCCCAAGGGCAGCCTTTCGGGTCTTGCTTCAGGCTTCGGCAGAAACGAAAACCAGTATATCTGGCGCATGGCAGAATATAACGGCAAGCTTTTTGTGGGTACATTCGATACAAGCAGCCTGCTTGAGCCCATCGGTCAGTTTGCAAACGGAGACCTTCTTTCGATGAGCCCCGCAGAATGGGCATCGCTCATCGGTTATATCAAAACATTCATTGAAGTTTCCGGCAGCAGCAACGAAGTTGCAACCGCTTCCGTAACACAGTCAACAGACATTGAAAACATCAGAAATCTCTTTGACAATTACAGCGTTAACGAAATCGCTCAGATGATGGCAAACAAAGCTAAGGGCAGAACCTCAACTCAGGATATCGCTCTTGTCAGCCTTTGGGAAACCGTTGAAGGCTTCATGGAATGCGCAGGCTATATGAAAGATGCAACAAGAGGCTTTGACCTCTATGTTTCCGAAGACGGCGTTAACTTTGAAGCAATCACAATCAACGGCTTCGGCGACCCCTATAACCATGGTCTGCGGACCTTCTCGCCGCTTGAAAACGGTCTTATGATAGGCACAGCCAACCCCTTCTATGCATGCCAGGCATGGATGCTCACTGACGGCAATGAAATTGAAGAGGATAATTCCTTCATGGGCATTATGGACAGCGTTTTCGGCGACGTTATCGAATGGTTCGTTACCTTCTTCAAAGAAATCGGAATTCTGTTTGAAGCAATTTTCGGTTGATAAAAATTCAAAAGGCTTGCGCAGGTTAATTTCCTGTGCAAGCCTTCTTTGCTTAGTTCTTTATTTCATATAATCGGCGATCGCCTCTATTTCTTTCTGTCTTGTATAAACTCTGGGCACTCGCTTGTTGATGCCGCAAATAAGCTCATAGTTTATTGTTGAAGCCTTTTTTGCAAGTGCATCAACCGAAAGCGGGCTGTTCGGGTCGCTGTCAAAGACCGTTACCGAAATCCCCTCTCCGATGTTTTCAACGCCCGTAACATCGAGCATACACTGGTCCATACAGATTCTTCCGATAACAGGCACAAGCCTGTCGCCTATTCTAAGCTCTGCCTTGCCTGAAAGCACTCGGGGATAGCCGTCGGCATATCCTATGGGCACGGTAGCAATTTTCATATCTTTTTCTGACTGATAGGTGCGTCCGTAGCTGACAGTGGTTCCTGCGGGGATTGTCTTGACCATTGAAACAACCGTTTTCATTTTCAATGCGGGCTTAAGCTCTATTTTGCCCTGAAGCAAAGACGAGGGTGCCGCACCGCGAAGAAATGAAGACGGCATAAGACCGTAAAGAATAATGCCGGGGCGAACCAAATCAAGATGCATTTCGGGGTAAAGCACCGTAGCTGCCGAATTGCAGCAGTGGCGAAGCGGGAATTCTATCCCTTTTTCACCAAGCATATCAATAGCAGTCATGAAAAGCTTGTATTGATGCTCCGTGAAATCCCTGCCCTCTTCTTCATCAGCGGAAGCAAAATGAGTGAAAATACCTTCGGGATAAAGACTTGACAGCTTGCATGCTCTCTCAATTTCTTCAACCGAATCAACGTTTTCGGCGCTGTCATGGAAAAGGAAGCCGAGCCTGCTCATGCCGGTATCAACCTTGATATGAATTTTAACCTGAACGCCGTCTTTTTGAGCAGCCTGAGAAAGCTTTTCCGCATATTCTCTGTCAAAAACCGCCTGAGAAATATTCTTTTTCGCAAGGGTCTGCGCGTATTTCGGCGGCGTATAGCCGAGAATCAGAATTGAACAGTCAGCGTTGATTGAGCGCACCTGCAAGGCTTCCTCAAGATTGGATACGGCAAACCAGCGGCAGCCGCAGGCAGAAAACTCCCTGACGGTGTTTTCAACTCCGTGACCGTATGCATCCGCCTTAACGACAGCCATGATGCTGCTGCCCTCAGCAAGCCTGCTTTCAATCTCATGATAATTATGTTTTAAGGCGTCAAGGTTAACTTCAACCCATGTGCGTCTGAAATATTTTTCCATTCTGCACCTCAAAATTCGTTAAAAAACTAAATAGTCCCGATTTGTATTATATATCTATTCAATTTCGGTGTCAATAATCAAAACTTTCTTGACCTTAATATTCCGATATGATATTATGAAGAAAAGATGCAGAGGAGTGAAGCCATGAAATGCCAAAACTGCGGCGCAAGAGTTAAAAAAATCGAAGAAATATGCCCCGAATGCGGCAAATATATAAGCAAAGATAAAAAACCTGCTGTTTTGTCTGTTCAAACCGAAACCAAGAAAGAAATCAGCGTTGAATTGCTTGAAAAAGCAATAGAAAACACCGAAAAAACCGAAAATACCGATGAACTCACCCCCCGAAAATTCAACTTCAAGGATTATCTTATTTTTCCGTCAATCATCCGAATCGGCGGCGGAATTGTGCTCATGGTTGCATCGGCTGCTTCGTTTGCGTCACGCCCTTTCCGCTACATGACATCATCCGTTTATTCACTCATATTCTGTATTCTCGCTTCGCTTTTTTTCATTTTAAAGGGTATCGCCTCAATCATTCAGGAAAGAAATTGCGTGCTTGATGTCACATCGGAAAAGGTTTCGGGCAGAATCCCGCTCGGATTTTTCGATACCGAAGCGATTGATATCGATATTGACAGCATCATCGCCGTTACGGAAAGAGATTTCCATTCAAGACGGCTTAGTGCCGAAGTGCATATCGTGACGAAAGAGAAAGAATATGTTGTAAAAAGCTCGTCGCAAGACATGCTGTTGGATTTAAGCGGCACCGTTCAGAAATTCATGAAAAATCAATAAAAAATATTTAATAGTGGATTTTACCAAAAAAGACCGTTTTTCGCGGTCTTTTTTGTTTTTATGCGCATTGACTTTAAAATATAATTTGGTTATCATAGTAGAGTAAAAATATTATAATGGCGGGAGTTTTGGATATGATGAAAAATACAGACAAAACCATGGAAAAAATCGTCGCTTTGTGTAAGGGCAGAGGCTTCATTTTTGCAGGCAGCGAAATTTACGGCGGTCTTGCAAACACATGGGACTACGGCCCCCTCGGCGCAAGAATGAAAAACAATGTCAAGGACACATGGCGCAAGCGTTTCATTCAGGAAAGAAAAAACAGCTATGAGGTTGATGCGGATATCCTCATGCATCCCAGAGTATGGGAAGCAAGCGGTCATGTCGGCAGCTTCTCCGACCCCCTTCTCGACTGCAAGGAATGCAAAATGCGTCACAGAGCGGACAATCTCATTGATGACTTCAACCCCGATGCTCATGCAGACGGCATGACAAAGGAAGAAATGTTTGAATACATCAAGGCAAACTCAATCCCCTGCCCCCATTGCGGCAAGCACAATTTCACGGACATCAGAGAATTCAACCTCATGTTCCAGACCTTCAGAGGTGTTACAAACGACAGCAAGAGCGTTATTTATCTCCGTCCCGAAAACGCACAGGGCGAATATGTTAACTACCTCAATGTTCAGAGAACAATGAGAGCAAAGCTTCCCTTCAGCATCGGTCAGATCGGTAAGGCTTTCAGAAACGAAATCACTCCCGGTAACTTCACCTTCAGAACAATCGAGTTTGAGCAGATGGAGTTCCAGACCTTCTGCAAAGAGGGCACGGACACTGAGCTTTACGATTACTTCAAGGAATACGGCATGAAGTATTATCAGGACCTCGGCATCGCTGCTGAAAAT
>JAZNSX010000036.1:0-41980 GCA_045591425.1 Acutalibacteraceae bacterium
ACCAATGGCAAAGGCAAAATTCGAACGTAATAAGCCCCACGTAAATATCGGTACCATCGGTCACGTTGACCATGGTAAGACAACTCTTACAGCTGCTATCACAAAGACCCTCGCTATGAAGGGCGGCGCAGACTTCGTTGACTACGCTAACATCGATAAGGCTCCCGAAGAGAGAGAACGCGGTATCACAATCAACACAGCTCACGTTGAGTATGAGACTGATACTCGTCACTATGCTCACGTTGACTGCCCGGGTCACGCTGACTATATTAAGAACATGATCACAGGTGCTGCTCAGATGGACGGCGCTATCCTCGTTATCGCTTCAACAGACGGCCCCATGGCTCAGACCAAGGAGCACCTTCTCCTTGCTCGTCAGGTTGGCGTTCCCAAGATCATCGTTTTCATGAACAAGGTTGACCAGGTTGACGACCCCGAACTTCTCGAGCTCGTTGAAATGGAAATCCGTGAAACACTTGCTGAGTACGGCTTCGACGAAGAAGCTCCCATCATCAAGGGTTCAGCTCTTAAGGCTCTTGAATATGCAGGCGCTGACACATCAGACGCTTCCATCGCTCCCATTTGGGAACTCATGGACGCTGTTGACAACTATATCCCCACACCCGACAGAAAGGCAGACCTTCCCTTCCTTATGCCTGTTGAAGACGTATTCACCATCACAGGCCGTGGTACAGTTGCTACAGGTAGAGTTGAAAGAGGTCAGCTCAGAACTTCTGAAGAAGTTGAAATCGTTGGTCTTCAGGACGAAAAGAGAAAGACTGTTGTTACAGGTATCGAAATGTTCCGCAAGATTCTTGACTATGCAGAAGCTGGCGACAACATCGGTGCTCTTCTCCGTGGTGTTCAGAGAACTGAAATCGAACGCGGTCAGGTTCTTTGCAAGCCCGGTTCAATCAACCCCCACACAAAGTTCAAGGGTCAGGTTTACGTTCTGACTAAGGAAGAAGGCGGCCGTCATACTCCCTTCTTCAACAACTATCGTCCTCAGTTCTATTTCAGAACAACTGACGTTACAGGCGTAATCAGCCTTCCCGAAGGCACAGAAATGTGCATGCCCGGCGATAACGTTGATATGGATGTTGAACTCATTACTCCCATCGCTATCGAAAAGGGTCTCCGCTTCGCTATCCGTGAAGGCGGCAGAACTGTTGGTTCAGGCGTTGTTATCGAAATCAACGAATAATTAAAAAATCTTTTTTGGAGCAGTCGCAAGACTGCTCCTTTTTTTAACAAAAAACCGAGATGAAGTTAAACTCCATCTCGGTTAATGTTATTATTTCCTTATTATCCCTTCCTCAACCGCCGTATGAGCACACAGCTTGAGAATTTCTGTTATGTGATTAGGTACATCGGGCAAAACAAAACTGTTTCCGAATATGCTTTCACCGAAAATCATTTCATAAAAGCATGCACCGGAAAGATAACAGCCGAGGTCGTTGCCGTGAAAACCGTCTTCGGTCAGCTTGTCGCCGATAGGGGTGTTTCTGGCAGTCTGCCATGCTCTGCCGCTTGGGATTATAAGGTCGATATCTGCTTCCATTGCCGCATTTACATAGCTTTCGGTCAGCGCCTCATACATAGTCTGCTGATTTCTGCCGTATCTTGCAAAATCGGGGTGATTCGAACCGGTTTCATAAGCCCATGTCTGATGCAGCATTATTTTTGCTTTTGGCTGAACCATTCTGCAGTACTCAGCAAGCTCCGAGAGATAAGGTGAATAGCTTTCGGAAATTCCGCTCAGCCCGCTGCATTGCTGAAGCGTTATAATATCCCATTCTTCGTCCTCAACAGCCTCGTGCAGACAGACTCCGTTAGGTCTGCTCATTTCGGTTTCAAACGGAAGATATACTTCGTAATCATATGTGTCGCTTTCTTCGCGCCAGTTTTTCCAATGCTGTTCAAGCGAGCAGCCGCCGATGAACAAGTTGCAAAGCAGAAGTTCTTTGTTTGCCGCTTTTGCCATGTGCGGAAGAAATTTGTGTGCGTTGGTTGAAAAGCTGTTTCCTATTGATAAAACATTCATCTCAAATTCCCTTTTCTCAGCAGTGAAAGTACCTTCCTGTCGTCATCGTTGTTGCATCTTTCCATTATTGCAAAATAAATTGTGACAAGGAAAAGATAGGGGAACGGAACAAAAATTCCGGGGTTAACAAAGGACATCATTTCAAGCCCTATGTATGAAATAAACATCATAATATTAAAGAATGTGGGATTTTTTGCAAGCGTTTTAATTCGCTGGAAGAGCAGCAGACCGTATGCCGCAATGCCTGCAATGCCAAATGAGCCGATAACCTGAACGGGTGAGCAATGATACCAGCAGAGCGTAAACTCCGCATTCTTATGAACATCGCTGTTGCCCATGTATCCTATGCCTCTGCCAAAGAGAATATTTGCTTTGAAATCCTCAATCCCGCGGGGGATGAGCTCGAGTCGGATTGCATTTTCTGCAGGGTTGAGAAGCCTTTGAATGGTGTAGCTGACAATATCAAAAAGAAAATGTCTGAGCAGGAATGCTGCAATAAGGCACACAACAAAAATCGTGCAGATAAGGGGTCTGTGGTGCTTGTCGAGGAAAAACATTGCAGAAAAACAAATGCCAAGTTCAATCAAGCCGAATATCATGCCGCCGCGCGAGCCGGTAAAAATGATTGCCGCATAGGCAAGCATGCCCACAAAAAACCAACCGAATTTTTTGGCCGAAAGATAAAAAGCAAAGGGCATTGCGAGCATGAGCATGGTTGAGCCGTTGTTGCGCCATTGAAACGGCAGAATGTCAAAACCGTCTTTCAGTTCAGGCAGGCGACTGACGTATTCCTCCACAAGGCAGATACACAGCATTATAATTATGCTGACCATCAGCTTTGCAAATCTTTCCGAAAAAACGTAGCTTTCGCGTATTTTCAGCGCATAATTCATATACATATATATTATCAGCATCGCAAAACCGAGCATGAAAATATAAAAGAGTGAAACGGGGCTGAAATATTCCTTGGCGGTGATTATGCCCAAACCGCCGAGAGTAACCGCCGCAGAAACGGCAAGAATGCCGTAGAAGCAGCTGCCTTTTTTGAATTTGATTTTATAAATGAAAAAATGTGAAAGAACGAGCAGGGCAACCGGTGGCAACAGCCACCAGAACTGAATGAAATCGTCATAGGAATGCTTGCAGCGGATTGCAAAGCAGGTGGTTATAACGATTATCTGGAGCGAAGGGATGAAATCCTCGCTCAGAGCCATTGTCAAGCCGAAAAGTACGATGAAAATAACCGTGCCGGCAATTTCAGCGCCGGTAAAAATGACAATGCTTGCCGCGATTATCAAAGCCGCCGTGAACCAATCCGATATTAAAAATTTTCTGATTTTATCCATATCTTACCCCAAAATAATTATATAAAGTTATAAGGAGATACATTCTTAATATAGCAACATTAACCGCCAAAGTCAATTAATGTTACAAGATTGTAAACTTTGGTAAAAAGACTTGATTTTTCCTATAAAAGGGGCTAAAATACAAATTAGCACTCTGACAGTTTGAGTGCTAACCGAAATGATAAATAATTTTTGGAGGTAATAAATATGACTATTAAACCGCTTGCAGACAGAGTTGTTGTTAAGCTTGTTGAGGTTGAAGAAACCACAAGCAGCGGAATTATTCTTGCGGCTTCCGCTCAGGAGAAGCCTCAGATTGCCGAAGTTATTGCAGTCGGCCCCGGCGGAATGGTTGACGGCAAAGAGGTTGAAATGTATGTCAAGGTTGGCGACAAGGTAATCACAAGCAAATATTCCGGCACAGAGGTTAAGCTCAACAAAGAGGAATACACAATTGTTAAGCAGAGCGATATTCTTGCAATCGTCGAATAATTCAGATTTTTATAGGAGGATTTAATAATGGCAAAGCAGATTATTTACGGCGAAGAAGCCCGCAAGGCTCTTCAGGCAGGCGTTGACAAGCTTGCAAACACAGTTAAGATTACTCTCGGCCCCAAGGGCAGAAACGTTGTTCTCGATAAGAAATACGGTGCTCCCCTCATCACAAATGACGGTGTAACAATCGCAAAGGAAATCGAGCTTGAGGACCCGTTTGAAAACATGGGCGCTCAGCTTGTTAAGGAAGTTTCAACAAAGACAAACGACGTTGCAGGCGACGGCACAACAACCGCAACCCTTCTTGCTCAGGCTCTTATCAGAGAAGGTATGAAGAATGTTACCGCAGGCGCAAATCCCATGGTAGTTAAAAAGGGCATGGCAAAGGCTGTTGAGGCTGCCGTTGAAGCAGTTAAGGCAAATTCAAAGCCCGTTTCAAGCTCAGACGATATCGCAAGAATCGCAACCATTTCTTCCGCTGATGAAGAGGTCGGCAAGTTCATTGCAGACGCTATGGAAAAGGTAACCGCAGACGGCGTTATCACCGTTGAGGAATCAAAGATTGCTGTTACCGAGTCCGAGGTTGTTGAGGGCATGCAGTTTGACAGAGGCTATATCTCACCCTACATGGTAACAGATACAGATAAGATGGAAGCGGTTATCGACGATGCTCTCATTCTTATCACCGACAAGAAAATTTCCAGCATTCAGGATCTTCTTCCTCTTCTTGAGCAGATTATGCATGCGGGCGGCAAGCTCATCATTGTTGCAGAGGATGTTGAGGGCGAGGCTCTTTCAACAATTCTTGTTAACAAGCTCCGCGGCGTGTTCACTTGCGTATGCGTTAAAGCTCCCGGTTTCGGCGACAGAAGAAAGGAAATGCTCCAGGATATCGCTATCCTCACAGGCGGCGAGGTTATCGCTTCCGACCTTGGCCTTGAACTCAAGGATACTCAGCTTTCACAGCTCGGCAGAGCACGCCAGGTTAAGGTTTCAAAGGAAAACACAATTATCGTTGACGGCGTAGGCGCAAAGGAAGAAATCGCTTCCAGAATCGCACAGATTAAGCTTCAGATAGAAAACACAACCTCTGATTTTGACAGAGAAAAGCTCCAGGAAAGACTTGCAAAGCTTTCCGGCGGCGTAGCCGTTATCAAGGTTGGCGCAGCAACAGAAACCGAAATGAAGGAGAAAAAGCTTCGCATTGAGGACGCACTTGCAGCAACAAAGGCAGCCGTTGAAGAAGGCTGCGTAGCAGGCGGTGGCGTTGCGCTTCTCAACGCAGTCGGCAGCGTTAAGGCACTTCTCGATACAACTGACGATGTTGACGAAAAGACAGGCATCAAGATTGTTCTTAAGGCACTCGAAGAGCCCGTTCGTCAGATTGCGGCTAACGCAGGCCTTGAAGGCTCAATTATCATCAATGCTATCCACGAGAGCGGCAAGGTTGGCTACGGCTACGACTTTGCTAAGGATGTTTATTGCGACATGGCTTCCGCAGGTATCCTTGGCCCCACAAAGGTTACACGTTCAGCTCTTCAGAACGCTTCATCGGTTGCTTCAATGGTTCTCACAACCGAAAGCCTTGTTACCGACAAGCCTGACCCCGCAGCAGATGCAGCTCAGGCAGCAGCAATGGCAGCTCAGGGCGGCGGAATGTATTAATAGATAAGATTCAAGGGTGTGTCATTACGGCACACCCTTTTTGTATAGTAGGGGTCGATGCCCACATCGACCCGGTGAATATCAGATAATAGAGAATGTTGAATAGATAATAAATAATAGTTTTTGTTGTAGGGGACGGCGACCCCGACGTCCCGTAATTACGCACAAACCCAAAATTGAGCATAGGGCGCGATGAAATCAAGGCGCCTCGAATCAAAACAAAATCATGTATAACAAATTATCGCAAACCTGCGGTTTGTCTGGGTTGTCGGGTCGCCAACCCCTACACAAAGCTGAAATCAACACTGTACAGGACGGTTACCCGTACCCCAAAATCAAAATCCCCCGAACAAGCGGAGGATTTATTTTTTGCATTCACGTCCGAGAAAATAATCGGCACTGACCCCATAATAATCGCAGAGCTTTAATAAATGATGAATCGGGAGTTCATTTGCACCCCTTTCGTATCGGGCATACATTGTCTGCGATGTACCGAGCATGTCGGCTATTTCCTGCTGAGTTTTGTCATTGTCTTCACGCAAATCACGCATAATCTTAATATATTTCATATTTTTATTATATCGAGTAAAAATATTTACTATCTACTTTAGTAAAAATTTTTATTAAACTTGTCGACATTAGTAAATAAATTTACTAAAATAAAGATATATATATTAAAAGGAGAGATTTTTGTGAAGAAAACATTCAAGAAAATTCTTTCGCTCATTCTTGCGGCAACGATGATTTTAGGAGTAATGCCGCTTGCATTTGCGCAGGCAGAAAAAACTGTTGATATTGAGCAGAAAATCAATGAGCTTCTCGAGTCTGTCGGTTCATACGGAGACGAAACGCTGTTTTCCATGCTTGGCGTTTCAACGGTAAGTACAATGTCAGTTGACGAGGAATCAACAAGCGGAGCGTTTGTTTATTCTATTAATGAAAATAACGAAGCTATTATTACCGGTTTAGTGTATGAAGAACTGATTCCTGAGTTGATTATTCCTGATGAAATTAACGGATATCCTGTTGTTGCTATTGAGGATGCAGTGTTAACAACAGCAGTGTCTACACTCATAACTGAAAAGGAAATTCCTGCTGTTACTGCTTTGCATATTGGAAAGAATGTAAAAAGCATGGGCGACTTTTTGAACTTCGACCTTAAAAAAATAACGGTTGATGAAGAAAATGAAAATTTTTCTTCCGTTGACGGAGTTCTTTATAATAAAGACAAAACACAAATCGTTTTGCTCCCTTCGGATAAAGAAATCGCATGCTTGGAAATCAACGATGTTATCACATCAGCTGACGATATTTCAAATATCGTGGCAATGATGGGTAGCGGAGTAAGAGTTAATGAAGTACTGCTTGGCAATGAGTTTATAAATAGCTTATATAGTTTTATGCTTGCAGCTTTTTATGAACCGGTTGAGGGGCTTAATGAAGCCGCAACGCTGGGAATTTTTGATGCAAACGAATATGCGGATTTTTATTTAAGATATATTCTTTCTTCTGTCAAAACAAAGAGATTTACTGTTCCCGCAAGCAACTCATATGTTTGCGTTGATGAATACGGTGCTCTTTACAACAAAAACAAGACTGTGCTCATCAGGTATCCCATAGGTAATACCGAAACCAAGCTTTATACAATTGCGGAAACCGTTGATTTAAGAAAGCTTCACGGTCATTACGGAGCCAGTTTGATTGGTTTAGGTGTTTCACCGTTTATGGCAATGGGCGGAAACCAGAGCGCCTTTCTGATTTTGACTTTGATGGGTATATTTGCAGCGCAGGGAAATTCCGGAATTGATTTTGAAAATCCGACCGAAGAAGCGATGGAAGCCTATATTTTCCAATTAAACCGTTTGAAAAAAGATTTAGACAATTGGTTTATAGAAAGTGCTCCGGAAAGCCTGACCGTGCATGTTCCCGACAGCGTAATGGCAACTCTGCCGGCAGATCAGATTTTTCCTTCCAAATATCAAGGCAGTCTGACAAATCATAATCTCAGTGGAGCAAATGTCTGCGTTTCAAATGATGTTGATTTATCTGTAATATATGAAGTAGAAGAGTTGGCATATCCGGCAAAGGTAAGTGGTTACAATGCAATGATTGCCGCAGAATTGGCAGAATTTGAAGAAGAAAATGCGGAGTCGTTCGGAAATGATTTTGCTGATTCAGGACTGAGTGAAGAAACAATAGACAGTTTCTATAAAGTTGCAATTGAATGCATGGAAGCTATGATACGCGCAACGCCTTTGGAAGAGTTTGAAATCTGTGGCGGTGTGCATAAAGCAGATGAAGAGGAACCCGGAGAAATTGTTGACGATGCTGTTGTGGCAACACCTTCAACAACCATCATTAATTACGGTGACAGCATCGTTCTCCATGTTGATGAATCCATGATTCCCGCAGGGGGCTATGTCGAATGGACATCAAGCAACGGTAACTTTGATATGGAAGTTTCCGCTGACGGAAAAACCTGCACAATTTCACCCGATAAGAGCGGCACAACAACCTTTACCGCAACAATTTATGATGCAGAAGGAAATGCAGTCTTCGTTGATGAACAGGAAATGACCTCAAAGGCAGGCTTCTGGCAGAAAATAATTGCATTTTTCAAAAACATTTTCGGTCTCACAAAGGTTATTCCCCAGTCGTTTTTTAAAGTATAAAACAAAAGCCTCGGCGATTGCCGAGGCTTTTGTTATGATTGATTGTGGTTTTTATCGGCTCCCTCTTGAGGGAGCTGTCGAGCGTTGCGCGAGACTGAGGGAGTAAAAAGCTCTTAACCCCTCCGTCTTTTGCTCCGCAAAATCCACCTCCCCTGAAGGGGAGGTAAACAAAGATTATCATTTCTTAAGCCTGATAACATTCCAGCTGAAGGGCTTGAGCTCGATTTCGAGCTTTGCGCCGTCAAGGGCGGGAACGGGGTTGTTATGAGGCTTGACCTTCACATTGTCAAAGCTGTTTTCGTCTTTTCTGTGATAGCCGTCCATAGAAATAAATTCGCAGGGCTTATAGCCGTCAAAGTCCATGAGATTAACGTCAAGAACAATGCTTTCATCCTGACTCTTATTGACGCAGAAAATCGCCATTTCTTCGTTTTCTTCATCAAAGGTTGCGATTGATTCAAGATAAGGAACATCAGTAAATGCCTTGCAGTCATATTTTGGGCAGTCGATGAGAGGAAGCAGCGCGCTGCCTCTGCCGTAGTTTGACATGTGCATAAAGGGGAAGTATGTTGTCTGCTCAAAAACGCCGCCGCCCGTTTTTGTGAAAATGGGGGCAATAACGTTAACAAGTTGGGCAAGGCAGGCAATTTTAACCCTGTCGCAATGGCGAAGAAGAGTGATGAGAAGCGAACCGACCAGAAGCGCATCCTCAAAATTATAGATATCTTCAAGCAGGGCAGGTGCCATGCTCCATTTTTCATAGGGGGCGTTGTTGGAGTGATACCATACGTTCCATTCATCAAAGGAAAGATTGATTGTTTTCTTTGAACGTTTTCTTGCCTTTATATAGTCGCAGGTGCATATGATTGAATAGATGAAATCATCAACCTCAAGGCTCCTTGCAAGGAAGCTCATAACATCGTCGTCATGGTTGCCGTAATACTGGTGGAGTGAAACATAGTCAATGCTGTCATAAGCGATATCAAGGCTTTCGGCTTCCCATTTTGCGAAGGTGGACATGTTTCTGCTTGAGGAGCCGCAAAGCACGGTTTCAATGCCCGGGCTTGTCCATTTCATGACCTTTGAGGCTTCAAGAGCTGTTCTGCCGTATTCAACGGCGGTTTTTGCGCCCATCTGCCAATTGCCGTCCATTTCGTTGCCGAGGCACCAGAGCTTGATGTTATGGGGCTCTTCAACGCCGTGGGAGCGCCTGAGGTCAGACCAGTATGAGCCTGATTTATGGTTGCAGTATTCAACAAGGTTTCTTGCTTCATCTGCGCCTCTTGTGCCGAGGTTGACCGCCATCATGCATTCTGTGTTTGCTTTTTTGCACCATTCCATAAATTCGTTGGTGCCGAAGGTGTTAGGCTCGGTTGTGCCCCATGCAAGGTCAAGCCGCTTGGGTCTGTTTTCAACCGGGCCGACGCCGTCTTCCCAGTTATAGCCCGAAACAAAGTTGCCGCCGGGATAACGCACGACGGGAACATTGAGCTTTTTAACAAGGTCAATAACATCCCCGCGAAGACCGTTTTCGTCCGCTGTGGGGTGACCGGGCTCATATATTCCGCCGTAAACGGCTCTGCCGAGATGCTCGATGAATGAGCCGTAAACACGTTTGTCAATTTCACCTATTCTGAATTCTTTTGCAAGAGTTATTTTGGCTTTCATTTTCTTCACCTGCTTAAACTTTTTTTATATATTAACATATTTAAGGCTTAAATCAACACTTTTTTATCTCTTTTCTGCCGATTGTTAAGAAATTGTGTTTGATTTTATTCGGATTATAGTATATACTATACAATGGAAAAATTTAAGGCGTGAAAGGAGTCCGTTATGAAAATCACAAAAAGACTTGTTTCAATGGTTCTTGCTTTGATTATGGCTTTTTCTGTTTGTTCGGTTGCTTTTGCTTCCGAATCCGCAGAGGCTGCAAGCGGTTTTACCGCGGAGGATTTTCTGACCGCGAAGGGTCAAAATATCATTAACCAAAGGGACGAAAAGGTTCGGCTTAAGGGAGTCAATCTCGGTGCATGGATGATTTGGGAGGGCTGGCTCTGCCCCTATGAGGATGATCTTGACCATTATACCGTGCTTGAGGTGCTTGAGGATCGTTTCGGCGAAGAAAAGGCATATGAGCTTTTCAATACTTATATGGATAACTGGATTACCGAATATGACCTTGACGAAATCAAAAAGATGGGCTTCAACTGTGTTCGCGTTCCGTTCTGGTTCCGTAATTTTTATTATGATGATAACGGCAGAAAGATTCTTGATGAAAACGGCGAGTGGGATTTCAGCCGCCTTGATTGGATAGTTAAGGAATGCTCCGAGCGTGAGATTTATGTTGTTCTTGATATGCACGGTGCAGTCGGCTATCAGAGCGATGCTCCCCACAACGGCAAAAAAGGCTCGGTCGGTCTTTATGCCGACACGGAGCAAGGCGAAAGATACCGCGAGCTGACTGATGAGCTCTGGACAGCGATTGCTTCAAGATTTAAGGATGAGCCCGCCGTTGCAATGTATGACCTTCTCAATGAGCCGATGTGCGATGTTGAGGCGGGCGAAATCGAGAGAAGAATCAACAATGAAATGATTTATACCCGTCTTTATGACACCGTGCGCGCGGTTGACGAAAGACATATTATAACTATGGAGGCTATCTGGACGGCGATTGCCCTTCCCATGGCATGGACAAAAGGCTGGGACAACGTTGTTTATCAGGTTCATTTCTATAACAATTCAAACTTTATTTTCAATCTCTTTGCATGGTTCACAAAATATATTTATGCCGATGTTCCCATGATGATGGGCGAATTCTATCCCCATCAGAAAACAACATGGAAGAACTGCTTTGAAACGCTTGACAAGGCAAATTACAGTTGGTTCCTGTGGACTTATAAGGCTACGGGGCACGGAATGTGGAGCTCCGACTGGTGCCTGAGAGGCAGCAAGGACGGCTTTGAGCGTGTGAATGTTTATAAAGATTCATATGAAGAAATTGCGCGTAAGTGGGGCGAATGTCTGCGCAGCGAAAACGGTTTTCAGGACAGCGGACATTATGATAAAAATGTGAAGGATTATATTTAATCGGGAGGGTAAATGAAGAACTTTAAGAAATTTATTGCGCTGCTTTTAACGGCGGCAACAGTATTTTCAATCTGCGCATTCGGTGCATCGGGCGCGGAGCAGACTTCCGAGCCTGAAAATTTCAGCGAGTACAGTCAGATGCTTGTTGAAGGCGGCTATCCCGCAATGACCACAGAGCAGTTTCTGGATATTGCAAAGGCGTTCAACGATGTTTACAGATTTTTAACCGGCAAATGGCTTTTTAAACAGGAGCATATGAATTTTGTTGCAGACGATGTTCTCGGCGATGTTTTGAGTTATATCGCGGATGAAACGGGCGTTGATGTTCTTTTGGGTCTCAACAGTCTTCCGAAAACCAATCAGGGCATAGAATTTGCCGTTACAACCTTTAATATCGATACCGCCGCGCTTCGTGACGAAATTTATAAAATAAGATTTGCCCTTGATGACAGAAATATGGGTCCTCTTGCATCAATAATGTATTTTCTCGGCGTATATCTGAGCGTTATTGAAGAATATAAGGTTTACTGTGTGCCATATGACGGCATGAACGAAGACGGCTGGTATGAAATCCATTTGCAGATAACCGTTCTTGACGGCACGGTTGAGGATATTGCTGCGGGCATCATTCTGAACCCTGAAACCGGCGTTGTAAGAGGAAGAAATGATGACGGCATGATGGGAATGGGATATAATTATTCCATTTATGAATCTCTGGTTTATGCTCCCGTTCATGTCTGGATGCGAGATTTCGGTTTCTGTCTTTTCTATGACATTTTCAGCTACACAACCCCGTTCTTTTTCTATGATACCCGCAGAATAAAGTTTGATTATGCGGGCAAGGAGTGGATGGTTCAGCTTTGGAAGGGAAATTATCTTGTCAGCAACGGCGCGGAGATTGGCATTTATAACCGCGCGCCCGAAAAATTCGGCTCATATTATGACTGCGTGAGCGATGAGGAAATGCTTGACATGTCAATGAAGCTTTATCACGGAGAGGATTTGCTTTTTGAAAGATCCGAACAGCCGCACTGGTGGCTGACGGGCTTCAAGCTGAGCAGAACGCTTTATCCCGCAAACACGCTGACTCTTGATTTTACGATTGAAATGAAAGACGAAGAAATGCTGAAGGCATTCTGTGATGCGGTTGATAATCATTACAGAAAAGATATGACATACACAGTTGACGGCTTGACAGTTAATGTTGTGTGGTAAAATAAAGCAGATATAAATAACGGCTTGCGCAGGGAATCCTGCGCAAGCCGTTTTACTGCTTTAGACTAAATATACCATAAGAATCCGAAAAGAAAATATATTATGAACAATTGCCAATTCTCATAATAAACAGTAACATTGTAAGTGATTTTCTGTCCTGTTTTTAAATTTGCTGTTATAGTTGTTTCACCTTTTGAAGCACCGTAGATAGATCTATCTTCTTTGTTAATAGCTGCAATATCTTCATGTAAAGAATAAATACTTTTTATTTCTGTGCTATTTGGAATTGGTAAATCTACAGTTCCCTTATATCTTACGGTTATATCTTCTGACCACTTGATTTTCAAGGTGGCAATTGCACTTGGCATTTTTCCATCTTCTATTGCGATTGCGCGAACTTCAGATACCCCATTGATTGATATTGGTGATGTATATAGCAAGGAAGAATCAACTACTGGTGTGGTTTTATTCGTTGTATAATAAATTTTTGAATTTAACGATGTTGGTATTATTTCAACCTTACTATTTTCGCAAAACTTAAAAATTGGTTTTGTGGTTAACATGTGTGAGAGCATTTTTTCAAAATCCACAATACCGACACCGTACTTTGTGCTGTCCCAGTTTTCAGGGACATATGCAGAAGCTTTGAGCATTTCCCAAACTTCATTACATGTTATTGAAGGGTTAACTGACTTTAATGTTGCAACTGCTGCAGTGACAAAAGGAGCCGCCATTGAGGTTCCGCTGTCTTCTGCATAATCTAAAACTATATATGTGCTGTTGATTTTTTCGCCCGGTGCTGCAATATCAATACATGTTCCATAGTTTGTGGAAATTTCTCCGTTTTTTGATTTAAGCATTGGGGTTAAATCGGCATCAATAGCGGACACAGCCAAAACAGTTTCTTTGCTCGCAAGATAATCATCATTAGCATTTTTACCATCTCCTTGAGTATCATTGCCCGCTGAAACTACTATCGGAACATCATTATTATATGCGTACTCAACAGCATCGTCAATATAATTACTGGTAGCATAAAGACGGATACTCATGTTCAACACATCAACACCATCATTTTCAACAGCAGAGATAATAGCCGTTGCAAACAAAGCGCTTGACACGGTGTTTGATTGAAATTTTGCTGAGTTTAATTTATATGCTTTAATTTTTGTATTAGATAGTGTATTGTTATAGATAATTCCTGTGACATGTGTACCATGACCATTCAAATCAGTTATATTTGTATTTTGCTCAAAAACATTGTACCCTTCTAAAATTCTATCATCCGAAAAATCTTTGTGGTTAATGTTTAAACCTGTGTCAAAAACACCAACAACTACTTCATTTAATTCCACTTTGTTTTTTATCAACACTTCATTTACGAAAGTTGAACCTACAACGTCATTACCCCACGACAGCGGTTTTTCTGAAACTAAATTTCCTGTATAGGACGCTGTATAAAATTCAATGTATTCATCTTCTTCAACATATTCTACAAAAGCTTGATTTGAATAAAAATCGAAAGCTTTTTGCATTTCTTCAGCAGATGAATACTGAAGAATATGCATTGAATTCCAACCTTCAACTTTTGCTATAGCTCCTTTATCGTCGGGCAACGCATCGTTAGAATCGGTTTTTACTATTAATCTATTACTTTCTTCAAAGGTAATGTTAGTTGATGATTCAGGAACATAAAAGGGGGTATCGTAATCGCTAATCAATTTTCCTGTCATTGACAAGAAATCACTTGAAGATATTGAGGCGTTTTCTGTTAAACTATATCCAGTAAATATAAAAACATTTAAAACGAGACAAAACACAACAAAACCTGCGGCAAGTCTTATAAGATGTTTCATTTTTACATCCCCTAATTTTTATTTAAATATATTTTTTATGTATTCAAAAATTGAAATGAAAAACATTTTGATTCTGCTCCATAAAGTTATATTAATAGGTGTTTCATTAATTTTACATGTTCCCATAGCTGAAATATTTCCGGAGTTTTTGCATTTTTCTATTTCTGTGTCTTTAGAATTTCCGACAATGCTTCCGATGATTCCAATGTTTATAGAACTAACCGATATGTCGCCTTCATTTGTACACTTTGAAATCGAATTTGCAGAAATAACATTACCGGCAATTCCTCCGACATATGTATATTCAGCTACAGCAGGCTGCCAAATGCTGTTATTCTCTCCGACAACCTGAATATCAGTGTTTGAAATGCAATTCACTATTTGAGTGCTCTTGTTCTCATCGCGAACATAGCCTGCGATGCCTCCTGCATAAATGTTTCCGCCGGAAATAACAGAAATTGTTCCGTTGGCATTGCAGTCTTCAAGCTTGCTGTCACAGCAATAGGCAATTGCTCCGCCGATATAATAAGTTGAATTATAGGGGTAATTGACGTTGATTGATATGTTTTCTAAATTAACATCCGATATTGTTGCATTTTTTATAAATCCGAACAAACCAAGATTGTTGGTTTCTTCTGTGGTGATATCGGACTTCAAAGTCAAATTTCTAATTGTTAAGTTATTGCCGCTAAATGCCCCGGTAAAAAATGCATCCATTTTACCTATCGGCTCCCAGTCTTCGTAAACCGAAAGGTCGATATCGTTCATAAGTATGTATTTACCCGAAAGGTTGTTGCGGATGTTGTTCAAATCCTCTGCGGTATAAATCGGAGTGTAGCCCTCAGGGATTTCTTCGGCGGCAAACGCAGCAGCAAAAGTTCCAAAGCAAATCATGAAAGTCAATAATACAGACACAAACTTTTTAAGTGTTAATTTCATAGTTCATTCTCCCTAAAAGTCTATAATATTTCACTTAACCTAAAAGTTTCTTAACAAGAGATAAAGCATTTAAAACAATACAAACAACAAACTTCCAGACCTGTTTTAAATGCTTAACAATCCAAAAATCTGCCAAGGGACAAGTATCCTGCGGGTTTTCGTTAGGTTCGGTGGGTTCTGTTGAGGGTGCCGTTGTTGGCTTTTCCTGTTCGGGAACTGTTACAGTATATTCAATGGTATAGCCATAGAAACATTCAATCGTTATGATTGCCGTGCCTGCTGTTAATGCAGAAATTTCACCCTGTTCATTAATAACTGCAATGTTATTATCTGTTGAACTCCATTTTTTGCTGATTGCTTTTACATCGTATGTATCGCCTATTTCAAGCTCAACAGATTTAGCAAGTGAGATTTCAGATTGGTTTCTCAAAACGGGATATCCGCCTTCTTCCATCATCCAAACGTTTTCAAAATCAAAACCTGCAAATGATTCCTGTTTTTTAAATTCTTCTTCGGTAAGAAGCTTTACATTTATAAATGGTTTACTTGTAAAATCATTAGGAATGCTTTCGCCGTTATATGCAGGAATCATTTTCGGGTCAATATAATATGCGTTTTCCAGTTTTTCCGGAGCACCTATAGCTAACCAATCGGAATAAATATTGCCTGAAATTGCACCTGAGTAGCCTTCAAAGTCTTCAGGGCAAACTATTTTTCCGCTGTTGTAAGTATTTACAGAAATTTTTGATTCTCCGGAAACCCCGCCAACATATGTTTCAATTGTTGAAAAGTCAACTGATATATCTCCGCGATTATAGCTGTCAGTAAGGCTGATATTATTTGAACCTTCGCCGTCAATACCGCCTATCTTGGCAACACACGACTGAGTGATTTCGCTGCCTCTGACAAAAATGTCTCCGTAATTGCAGCAATATTTTTCTCCGGATTGGCTGATATTTCCTGTAATTCCTCCGACAAAGAGTTTTGATGAGTTTGAAGTGCCGGTAATGTTTAAATTTGCATAATTAACACAACCGGTAATGCTGCTCAAATTACATCTTCCGATAACACCGCCGACCTCACTGACAGAAAAACCTTCAACAAAAACTTCGCCTGCTATCACACAGTTAAACACAGAAGAAGAACTGCAAAAACCGACCAAAACACCAATATGACTTTTAGCTACCGTTTCTTCAAAACAATTGATATTTACAGACGCATCAGTTATTGATAAATTCTTTATGGTATGTTGGTTTTCGCTTACTGTTCCTCTGATATATCCAAACAAGCCCCAATAATAAGTTTTATTTTCGTTGCATTCTGCATTGATTTTCATGGAAGAAATTGAGTAACCGTTGCCGTCCAATTCACCGGTGAAAGGTGCATCGGCATT
The DNA here is from genome assembly GCA_045591425.1 of Acutalibacteraceae bacterium. GTDB lineage: Bacteria > Bacillota > Clostridia > Oscillospirales > Acutalibacteraceae > CAG-177. The sequence goes on from JAZNSX010000036.1 coordinate 16,713, forward strand.
ACCTATCGGCTCCCAGTTTTCGTAAACCGAAAGGTCGATATCATTCATAAGTATGTATTTACCCGAAAGGTTGTTGCGGATGTTGTTCAAATCCTCTGCGGTATAAATCGGAGTGTAGCCCTCAGGGATTTCTTTGGCTGCAAATGCCGCACCGAATGAACTCATGCCCATAACAACCGCCAAAATCAATGAAAACACCTTTAAAATGTATTTTTTCATTTTCTTACGCTCCTTTATATTTTGATAAGAGAATATTGTAATTATATCTTATCAAAACAGTTTCGAAAAATCAATTAATGTGACAAAACGTCACATTATTTTGCAAACCATCGGAAACGCCTCCTTAAATATTTGTCTGTATATATATGACGAAAATCGCGAAATGTTACGCGAAAATTTGCGTTTTTTTCAACTTTCTCTGTTTTTAACAAAAATCAAACCTCTGTTTTGTCAGCTTTGACGATAAACTTTTCTGCCATAACATTAAATTTGAAAGCATAATAAAACAAAGTCATTTACAAAACAGGAAATAAGTGTTAATATATTTTTGCAGATTTAAACGTTTTCTGATAAAAATATGAACTGACAGGTGAATGAATATGAACAAGGTTGCAATTTACGGAGCAGGCTCTCTCGGCACGGTGCTCGGTGCATACATGACCAAAAACGGCGTTGACGTTGAGCTTGTTAACAGAAACAAGGCGCATGTTGCCGCTCTTAACGAAAAGGGTGCCCACATCACGGGCACGGTTGAAATGACTGTACCCGTCAAGGCAATTACTCCCGACGAAATGAGCGGAACATACAGCGTTATTTTCCTCATGACAAAGCAGCTTTTTAATGCTGAGGTCTGCACCTTCCTTAAGCCCTTCCTTGCAGAAGACGGCGTTATCGTAACGCTTCAGAACGGTATCCCCGAGCCCGGCATCGCCGAAATCATCGGCAAAGAGCACACAATGGGCTGCGCCGTTGAATGGGGCGCAAACCTTGCCGCTCCCGGCGAATGCGTTCTCACAAGCGAGCCCGACAGCCTTTCATATCACATGGGCAAAATGGAGGGTATCACCGATGCTCAGGTTGCAAGAGTAACAGAGCTTCTCGAAAAAATGTGCCCCGTTCATTTTGAAGATAATCTTATCGGCACAAGATGGTCAAAGCTTCTCATTAACGCTACCTTTTCAGGTCTCGGCACCGTTATGGGCGGCACCTTCGGCGCCGTTACGGGCGATGCATATGCACGCAAGGTCGCCATACGCTGCATGAAGGAATGCATTGATGTCGGTCATGCCGCAGGCGCGGTGTTTGCTCCCGTTCAGGGCAAGGATATTACAAAGCTTTTCTATTATAAAAACGGCTTCAAAAGAGCAATCGGCGAGCTTCTTATTCCCATTGCAATGAAGAAGCATGTTGATATTATTCCCTCGATGCTTCAGGATTTGCGCAACGGCAAGCCCTGCGAGATTGATGCTATCAACGGCGTTGTTTGCGAATGGGGCAGGAAATGCGGAGTGCCCACACCTGTTAACGACAGAATTGTTGAAATTGTTAAAAAAGAGCAGTCCGGCGAGCTCAAACTCGAGGCAGCAAACATCAGGCTTTTTGATGATTTGATTAATTGAAAATCAGAAAAAATATCCGCTTGACAAAAAAATTCTGCGGTGATATAATACACACAATTCAATAACACAAACCGTTGAAGCGGGGATAACGGCGATGATGCCTTTCCAGAGAGCCCGTGTTGCTGAGAGTCGGGCAAGAAACAAGTCGTCAAATGGGCCGCTGAGGGTGCAGTGAAATGCAAAAGCAAAGTATTCTGCAACGTGAGGGCATGCGTTAGTTGCCGGGGATATGACTGTATCCTGCTAAGCGCACGGCTCAGCCGTGAATCAGGGTGGCACCGCGGATAAAAAGCTTATTCGTCCTTGACAGAAAATAATTCTGTCAGGGACTTTTGTTTTTGGAGGAATCGCCGTGATTTTGCTGACGAAACGATGGCGCAAGCCGCAATGATAATTTAACAATTGACAACTTTAACATATTTTGGAGGAAACCATAATGAAAATTAACAATATCGATTTTGATACATATTTTAATAACTATCCCGATAAAAACGGTTATTTCGGCAAATACGGCGGAGTTTATATTGACGACAAGCTCAAGGCGGCAATGGCTGAAATCACAGAGGCTTATTATTCAATCTGCCAGTCGAGAAAATTCATTGCGGAGCTTCGCAGAATCAGAAAGGAATTCCAGGGCAGACCCACTCCCGTTACTCATCTTGAAAGGCTTTCGGATGCTCTCGGCGGAAAGGTTCAGCTTTATGCCAAGCGCGAAGACCTTAACCATTCGGGTGCTCACAAGCTCAACCATTGCATGGGCGAGGCTCTTCTTGCAAAATATATGGGCAAGAAAAAGGTTATTGCCGAAACAGGTGCGGGTCAGCACGGCGTTGCGCTTGCAACCGCAGCAGCTTATTTCGGCCTTGAATGCGACATTTACATGGGCTCTGTTGACATAAAAAAGCAGGCTCCCAACGTTGCAAGAATGAAAATTCTCGGTGCAAATGTTGTTGAGGTAACTCACGGCTTGCAGACTCTCAAGGAAGCTGTTGATGCAGCCTTTGATGCATACAGCAAGGAATATAAGGATTCGATTTATTGCATCGGCTCGGTTCTCGGTCCCCATCCTTTCCCGATGATGGTTCGTGATTTCCAGAGCGTTGTCGGCATTGAGGCGCGCGACCAGTTCATTGAAATGACAGGTCATCTTCCCAGCGCGATTGTTGCCTGCGTCGGCGGCGGTTCAAACGCGGCGGGACTTTTTGCAGGCTTCCTGAATGACCCTGTTGATATCTACGGCATCGAGCCTCTCGGCAGAGGCCCCAAGCTCGGAGATCACGCTGCAAGCCTTAAGTACGGCACAGAGGGCATCATGCACGGCTTCAACAGCATTATGCTGAAGGATGAAAACGGCGACCCCGCTCCCGTTTATTCGGTTGCAAGCGGTCTGGATTATCCTTCATCCGGCCCTGAGCATGCCTTCCTTCAGGAAATCGGCAGAGTTAAGTATGATGTTATCGACGACGAAGAAACCATTGATGCATTCTATAAGCTTTCGCGCCTTGAGGTCATCATCCCCGCAATCGAAAGCTCACACGCTGTTGCTTACGGCATGAAGCTTGCCAAAACAATGGATCACGGCTCAATTCTCATCAACCTCTCAGGCAGAGGCGATAAGGATATGGACTATGTTATCGAAAACTACGGTATAAGATAAAATAATACAGAATGACAAAAAGGAACGGCTGCAACGCAGCCGTTCCTTTGCTTTATTCAGATAATAAATCGCCGATTTTGGTAACTGACAATTTTTGGCAGATAAGCTCAAAGTCTTCAGACGATATACCGTTGTCTGCGCGGAATGTTATATATTCGTTGTTGAAGTAAATATTTCCGAAAACTTCGTTGTTATCTTCTTTTGTATATTTGAAGATTTCTGCTTTTAATGTATCTGTTTCATATGTTTTATCAATTTTCATATATTCATTTTCTTCGAAAAACGGTTCATTTCTGCTTTCTACATATGATGTGCAGCGTAAGCATAGCGATTCATCAACATACACCCTATAAGAAACATCTTGAGATTCTGTATAGTAGTGCATTTTTTGATTGCCGAAATCGCCGTCTATCACAAGCACATAAGTATCGGATAAGTTGTTTATCAGATTTTGCGTGTTTGTTTTTGAATTCATTCCGTTCATTTCGGCGTTGCTGAAATTTTCGCTCATATATTCTGCAAACTCGTTTTCACTCAATGTTTCTGAAGCTGATTTTATCTGCTTTATTTCATCCATATTTAATATGAGAATGTACGGCGGTAATTCGTTAATGTGTTCTTTGTCGGTTGAAACAACTTTAGAGCGGGTTTCTGTCTCGTCAATTAACTGCTTTGATGTCTGATTGGTTTCTTCTTTTGATTGGTATATGGTTTTGCATGTTGTTTTATCTGTTTCCTCATTTTTTTGTGTTATTTGTATATTTGTTTTCTCGTTCATGTCAGCAAAATTATCACTTTTTGTACAAGAAACAAGACTGACAATTACTAAAAAACACAAGCATATACTAATTATTTTTTTCATGGTTACCTCCTAATTTAAAAGTTATCAAGCAAATAAGTGTTTATTGCGTTTTTGCAATAAACACAATAAATTTTGTTTGAATCAACTGTTTCAATATTTACTCTGTCTAGCATAATACAGTAGTCTGCATATGGTAATTTGTTGCAAGTAACGCAAAATACATTTGAACATTTCTTTGTTTCTTCCGAAAAATCCTTTTTGCAATAGTGATCTCGAAGCTTAAATTGATGACCGGTTTCGTGAACAATTGTATACAATAATTCTTTTCGTATTGTGGCATTTGAGTAATTAGAAAAGTTCTTATTGGGATTTGTAACTGCATATGGGGTAATTATAATTGTTCCCATTCCAACAGTAGCATTTGAACGATCTGTTTCATAATTGTTCATGACATGTCCTGTCCATGCAACTTTGGAAACAGTTCCGCCGCCGTTTCCGAATCTGTTTTTCAGTTCTTCTCTTAAGTAGCCGGTTTGCAAGCAAGCATCCGTTTTGTGAGGAACAGTTTTAGGACACAAACTTGCCAAGTTGTTTAACTTAACCGAACTATATCTCCAAATTTTACATTGATCTGCGGCAGAAGTGTACGGATAAACATATGGACAAACTTTAAGCTTAAAATTTGCTATCATAACAGCATTCAACACAGACGCGTAATCATAAATGTTTTCCGATGCTGTTTTATTGTTAATGTTATTAAAACGTAAAGCATATCCTTGGTCATAATAATGATATTCTGTCATCAGATAATCAATTCCCGAAAAATCGGATAATTCAATAAATCCCCATGTGTTGCCGGATGACACATATATCCAACCGTTTCCATCAGCAATATCGCCTTTGGCAACGATTTCTGCGCCTTTCTTTATTGTTCCTTTGTTGAAATTATTGTATTCACTGCTTTCGGGATTGGATTTTACCGTTATGTTTTTTTCTGCGGTTGCTGTTTCCGTTTTCTTCCACGGATTTATTGAAGATACAATGCATTCATCGGTTTTTCCGTTATGTTTTGCCGTAACAACCAGCGTTCCGGGCTTCAGAGCCGTTATTTCGCCGGTTTGTGGGTTAAGTGAGATTACACCCTCTTGTGAAACAGACCACTTGAAATCTTCCGGATTGTCATAGTCCTTCAATATGCTTTTTGTTTTTCCGACATAGATGTTTTCGTATTGCTTTACAAGCAGACTTGAATCGGAAGTTAAGAAAAACTTAAAAACATAGCCGATGTCTCCGGTGCTGTTCACCGATACTTTTGTAAAATAGCCTTCATAGCCGACAACCGTTACATCCGTGAGCACAAACAACCATGACACAACAGAACTGAATATGGTCGGTTTGCTGTGAAGCGGGACAATTATAAAAGGCGGCTGAACCTCCAAAACAGAGCTTCTTGACTGCGGTTGAGTCGAATTTGTAACAGACATAAATGATGATTCCATATCCGAATAATTGTCGGCTTCGTTTTCAGTATATCCGTAAAGAACCGAATTGTCAACAAACCGATTGCTTTGTGCGAACGCATTAACATAGAGCAAATTGAGAGCAAAAAGAATAATCATAACACATGCCGTTAATTTCTTGACTGATTTCAAATTTTAACCTCCTTATGTGTGCATTAATGTTTGTTTAACCCATCGGAACCGCCCTCTTTCAAAATATCGTCTGTATATATATGACGAAAATCGCAAAAAGTTACACAAAAATATTGCTTTTCTGAAAACATTCTCTGTTTTTGACAAAAACCAAGAGCTCATTTTGTGGATATTTACCTTTGGATTTGTGCTTTAAGATTCTGTCTTTTCATTATAAAAGGATTGCCAAGAAGCAAAGCGAGTGATATAATAATTTGAGATAAAAATCGCGGAGGAGTATTCATGAAAAGATTAAATAGATTTCTTGGTCTTTTGCTTTCATTTGCAATCATTTTCGGCAGTATCGGATTATTTTCATATGCCGCAGACACCAAAACATATTATTATCTTGATTCGGTCGGCGGCGACGATTCAAACACGGGAAGAGATATAAACAATCCTGTCAAGACCATTGCAGGCTTGAAAATAACCGAAGAAATTGCAGGGGGCACACACTTCCTTTTTAAAAACGGCGGCGAGTATGAATGCGAGGTCACTCTTTCTTGCAGCGGCACAAAGGAAAATCCCGTTGTTATTTCTTCTTACGGTGAAGGCGAAAAAGCGATTTTGAAAACAAATGAGAGGACAGAGGTTTTTCGTTTGTTTGACTGCTCATATGTAACAATTTCAAATCTTCATATCAAGGCACCGAACGGCGGAGGAATCTGGATTGATACATACACCAAGACATCCGAAGGAATCGTCATTGACAATGTTTATTTCACGGATATGCAGAACTACAAGGTTCACTACAGAGACGATAATTCAAACGGCGCAGCGCCTGCAAGAGCGGCGGTTATGGTAAAAGGTCTGCCTGCAAAGTCAAGATACCCGGTAAACGACCTTACAATCCGCAACTGCGAAGTGTTTAACTGTGCAAACGGTTTTTTGGTTTGGGGTTCGTGGAATGATGAACAGGCTCCGTGGTGCGCAGAAGAGGATATCGACCCCATTTATAATAAGGGCTTGCTGATTGAAGGCTGCTATTTCCATGAAATGGATGCCGAGGCGGTTATTGTCGGCATCTGCGACGGCGCGTTGGTCACAAACTGCCGTGCGATTAATTGCTGCCAGGGTGAAGGTCTTAAAGAAAACGGCGAAATAGAATATTTTACGGCGGCGATGTGGTTTTGGGGCAGCGAAAACAGCACAATTCAGTATTGCGAAATTGCCGGTCAGAAAAATTTCGGCGACGGCATGTCTATCGATTTTGATTCCCATACCAACAACTGCACATATCAATATATCTATTCCCATGATAATATGCGTTTTATGTGCAATAACGCAAACTACAGCGGTCAGCATAACAATACCGTCAGATATTGTCTTTCGGTCAATGACGGCGCGGGAAGAAGCAAAACCAGCTCAGCTGCGGGTGAATACGGCTTCAGGTTCTATAACAACACAATAATAAACTGCGGCGAATTCCAGATAACCGATCTTTACGATTCGCTGTTTGTCAATAATATTATTATTCCGGTTGACGGCAACAAGGTTTATTACGAAACAGATCAGATTCTTGAGTCAAACACAGTTTATTCAAACAACTGCTACTATAACTGCCCGACTCCGTTTTTTGAAAGAAATTCAAAAAACACCTTGCCCGGCTTTGTCGGCGGAGAGGGAACGGATGCTTACAAGCTTGCAAAAAACTCACCGCTTATCGGCTGCGGCTACGCAGTTGAAGATGATTTGACAGTTGACTTTTTCGGCAATGATATTTCAGATTCAAACATCGGCTGCTATGCTGCAGACGGCGAAAATGTGAAAGCAGACAGAGAAAACATTTTTGAAAAAATAGTCAGATTTTTCAGGATGATGTATAATATAATTGTTCGCGAAATCCGCGTTTTTATTGAGGATTTGCAGAAGCAATAACAACATGTGAGGTGATATCCATGGCATATAAAAATAAAACAGATTTGCACATGCACACGGCAAGCTCTTTCGACGGCAATTATTCAGCGGCCCTGATGTGTATGGCGGCAATTGAAAACGGGCTTTCAACAATTGCATTCACAGACCATTTCGATGTCGATTTTTATAAAGCCCACAAGCTTGAAATACGCCAAAAAAGCAGCTATGAAGACATCTGCTTTGCACAAAAGACTTTCGCCGATAAAATTCAGGTGCTCAGAGGCATTGAAATGGGTCAGCCGACCTATGACCCAGAGCTTACGGAAAAATCCCTTAAGCGCTATGAATATGATTTTATTATCGGTTCAATACACAATCTGAGAGAAATGCCCGACTTCGGCGACCTTGATTACCGCAAACTTACTCAGCATGAAATATATGCTCTTCTTGACAAGTATTTTGAAGAGGAGCTTATTCTTGCAAAATGGAACGGCTTTGACACTCTTGCCCATCTTACATATCCCATGCGATATATTGTTCAGGCGGGCAGAGAGGATATTGATTTGAGCCGTTATGATGATATAACCGACGAGGTTTTTAAGGTTCTTATCTCAAACGGCAAAGCGCTTGAAATCAACACAAGCGGTCTCAGGCAGCCCATAGGCAAAACCATGCCGACGGAAAATTATGTCCGCCGTTTCAGAGAGCTCGGCGGTGAATTGCTGACTCTCGGCTCCGATGCGCATTTTACCGAGCATGTCGGTGCAGGTATAGATAAGGGTTATGAAATTGCCGAAAACTGCGGTTTCGAATATGTTACATATTTCAAAAACCGCAATCCCGTGCAGGTTAAAATTGAAAAATAATAGTGCGAATAATTATTTATTTATACAGCAAACCCGCCGCTTGCCAAATAATGGCAAACGGCGGGTTGCTTTTGTGTTATTAGCATTTAAAGCCTGTGACGATATATACAAACTTAGCATCGGATTTTTGTGCAAGACGTATAAACACTGAATTTGCCCGAGAAAATCGTGTAATCTTCTGCGATTTTTCTCATATATATATGAGAACAAGTTGAGCAAAGGATAATCATGTCTTTTCGGGCTTCTTAATTTTGATGAAAGAGGGTGAGTGAATCGGGTTTGCTTTGAAAAAAACAATTGATATATCATCTGAAACCGCAGGTGTTACGGATGCGGTTTGATGATTCCGAATTTACGGACAACACCACTGGTTCAACTGTTCTGAAAATTTTAGCGTAGAAGAGGAGAATCAATATGCGTTATTTTTTGTCGGAAGATGTGTTTACGGATGAGGAAGGTATTATACACAGGGTTTACGGTATTTCGGCAACCGATTCAAACGGAAATAAATCAGTCTCATATCCCGATATTTTTTTCGACAAGAAAGAGGCCGAGACCTTTGTGAATTTATGCAATGAAAGCAAACTGCCGCTTTGCCATCTGCAGGATGTAATAGAAGATATGCTTACATGAAACAGGAAGCCCACGCTTGAATGGTGGGCTTCCTGTTTATCATTTCCAATTAAACGGACGCAGCATGAAATCAACGCTTTCTTTATCCTCAGGGATGGTTCCGAAGGAAGAAACACGGTTGAGACCGTGCGCCTTGAATTCATCATACAGGTCTTCATTTGCTTTGAGTCTGAATGGGCTGAGGAACGAATATTTGCCTATGAACTGGTTCGCTTTGAAATATTCCCAGCTCAGATTTGCAACCTCAACATTGAAAAGCTGTTTTTCTGTGATGTCGGCATTCAGTGCTTTTGCCCAAAGATAGTTAAGCTTGTCAACGGTATAGAACGGATAGAAGCCGGATTGATAGTGCCAGTCGAAGTCAAAGGCATGGGCTGTTGCCTTTACCTGCGCTGTTTGGATATCCAGAATTTCTCTGATATAGGGTGCGGCATCCTCGCCGTAATAAGCTTTGAGGAAGTCTGCCATATGATACTCAACGTCACAGTCAACGTCCCATTGGAGCTTGCAGAGAAGATAGTTCCTCAGCTCGTTAAAGGCGGCATAGTGTCCGTCACCGCAGTTATAAACATAGCCCGTGATGCCGATATCGTGCATATATTTCATCGTGGGCTGCATCGTTTCAAAATTCGAGAAAAACTGAGCCGTGTTGAGGAAGTTTATCGTGTAGTCATAAATATAGGTTCTGTCCGCAACCTTGACCCAGTTTGCAAAATCCTGTGCAATCTGCGGCTCGGGGTCGCCGTAAAGCATGTCGAAGGTTTCATTTTCAACGCCGTCCATTGCGCCGCATTCGGTGAGAGGATGGCTGCGGCATGCTTTGTGAAGCCCGCAGAGAACGGGGATAACGTTGCTGTTGCATCTGAGAGTCAAATCCTGAGGAGGTCTTTCCGTTTCACCGTATGCATAAAAAGTGAAGGTGAAATCGGGGAATTCGTCGTCGAGCGCATCTGCAAAAGCGTTTGTGAAAATAATTGTCGGCGCGGAAATGCTGCCGTATTTTTCGTAAAGAGCTTCGCAGGTTTCGCAATGACAGTAGTTTGAATTATCTTTTTGACCGATATGGATATATTTTGAATCTCTCTCGCAGGAAAGAATTGCCTTTCGTGTGTTTTCAATTGCAATCGGAAGCACCTCGGGGTGAGAGAGACAGACATGGTCGGTTGTTCGGCTGCCGTCTGTATTCATTGCAAAGTATTCGGGATGTTCCGCGAAAAGGGCATCGGGAACAAGAGTGTCAAGCGTTACGTCCCACAAAACGTATGTCAGAGAGCCGCCGTATTCCGGAGCTTCATTCCAGAAAGAAACATTGATTTTATGCTTTGCGCGGTAAGCATCCGTTGCGCCCGCACAGCTGTTGCGGCGGATTGAAAACGATGGCTGAACCGTTCGGCTGATTGCCGCATCAATAACAACATCTTTGCTTTCGGGAACAACCTCAAGCTGGGGAGTGAACCAGCGCACGCCGAGATATTCTTCGAGAAGAGTATAAACACCATAGAGAGTGCCGCGGCTGTCGCCGCCCGCGATGAGAAGCTGTGTGCCGTTTGAATAAATGAAAAATCCGTCTGCACCGATTTTTTGGCGGTCAACTGTTGTTATGCTTTTTTCAAGCTCGGTTTCGCCGATTATAATTGCCTTTTTACCGTCGGTATATTCCGATTCGGTAATGTGTTCAAGCTCTGCACCGCTGATTTTTTCGATATAAGTCTGCATTTCGTTAACGGCTGTGAGAATGCATTCATCGGGTTCGTCCTCGGTAACAATAACAAAATTCGTTTCGCAATTCTGAACAATATACATCGGTGTGTTAACCTGCGGCGGCTGATAGCCTTTGCTGCCGTAATCAATTTCGCTGCTTACGGGGATTATGCCGATAACGCATAAAAGCACTTGAAAAAAGGACAATAAAGCCTTTAATGTTGCCATGAATTTAATTCCTCCTTAGTTTGCGGTGCTGCTCATTTTGAAAACAAGCTTGCCTCCGTTCATAAGCTGTGAGTGGGTAACATAGCAGCCGTTGAGTTCTTCACCGTTGAGGGTAACGCTGCTGACATAAATGTTTTTATCGCTCTGATTTATTGCTTCGATTTCAAGTGTTTTGCCGTTTGAGAGCTTAACCTCTGCGCTGTCGATATTCGGCGAGCCGAGCCAGTAATTTTCTGTTCCTGCGAGGGGATAGAAGCCGAGAGCCGAGAAAACATACCATGAGCTTAAAGTTCCGCCGTCATCATTGCCGTCAAGGCCGTTGATATCGCTGCTGAAGCGGTTTTTGAGAGTCCAACGCACCCATTTTTGTGTCAGATCGGGTCTGCCTGCGTTGCTGAAAAGATAGGGGGTATGAATATCATGCTGATTGCCGACCCAGTAGCCGTCACCGGGGTCAACGGCGGCTCTTGTGAGCGAAGCATCCTTCATAAAATCTTCAAGCTCGCTGACAAAATATTCCTTTGAGCCGAAAAGCTCAATCATTCCGTCAATGTCATGCATTGCGCTCCAGCGCCATTGCCTTGCGCTGCCCTCGCAATAGCAATCTGCAAACTTTTTAATCATAACCGCATCATAGAATGTGGTAATATACGGGCTGAAATTCCAAACAAAGCTGCCGTCGGCATTTCTTGCCTGGAAATACTTTGTTTCGGGATTGAAGACGTTTTTGTAATACATTGATTTATCAGCATATTTTTCCGCGTCGTCGGTTTTACCGAGAGCCTTTGCAAGGGCGGCTATTGCTGCGTCCTCCCAGGCATATTCGAGGGTTTTGCTGACTGATTCGTCGCCGGGCGCAATATCCTGCGGAATATATCCGTATTCATTATATAATTCAACATAATTTCTTCCGTCTTTTTCAACTGCGTTGTCCGAAGAATTCTTCATAAATCCGTATGCAGCCTCAACATCAAAATCGGTGATGCCTTTAAGATAGCTTTCAGTGATGATTATGTTTGCGGGGTCGCCCTGCATTGAGCCTGTGTAGCCCGCACCCATGGGCCATCTGGGAATAACCCCTGCGCCTGATTCCGCCATTTCAACAAGGCTCTTGAGGCAGTCGGTCTGAATGTCCTGAGCAATAAGCGTATAGAGCGGGAAGGTTGTTCTGCAGGTGTCCCATATCGACATATCGCTTCTGTATGTATATTCTTCTGCAATGCCGACCTGTTTATCAAAGCCGAGATATTCGCCGTTAACATCGGTGAAGTTTGTGGGCATAATCATGCTGTGATAGAGTGCGGTGTAAAATACGGTTTTTATTTCGTCGTCATCGGTGTCGATTTTAATTGACGAAAGGCGTTCTTCCCAATCGGAGGCGGCATTCTTTCTGACATCGTCAAAGGAAAGACCGTCGGTTTCATCTTTTAGGTTAAGAATTGCATTTTCTTCGCTGACAAAGCTGATGCCGATTTTCAGCTCAACGCTTTCATTTTCAAGCGCGCCGAAGTTGATGTCAACTCCGCAGTCATTGCCGCTGCCTTTGATTTCGCAGGCTTTAATCGGCTTGTCGGCAACGGCGGCGAAATAAGCGGGGAGACCGTTAAATCTGCCCGAAAACTGCCCGTCGATTACGCATCCGCCCGTTATGATGCCTGTTTCTTCGTCATATTTTGCATATCCGTCGGAGGAAGTTTTGTTTGAGGAAGCACTTGATACGTCTATATACAAACGGGCATCATCGGAACCGTAAAACGTATAGCGGTGAACGCCTGTGTGAATATCTGCGGTGAGTTCGGCAAGGCAGCCGACTGAGGGCAGATAAACCGCATAATAGCCGGGAGATGCTTTTTCTTTTGAGTGAGAGTAAGTCATAACAACGGGCTCATTGTCGCCTATAGCGGGAGTTACCCTGAAATGGCTGTAATCTTCAGCGCCCGTGCCCGACAGGCGCGAATGGCTGAAGCCTTTTATATGTCCCTGCTCATAATAATAACCCGAGGTGTTCATTTTTGTTATATAAATTCCGCCGATAAAGCAGGTGTCCGGTCCGAGCCTGACGGAGCCGAAAGGAACGGTTGCCGCAGGGCTGAGCATTGCACAGGTCCACGGAGTTCCGCCCGTGCCTATGAACGGGTCAACATACTGCCCGTATTCTCCGCACGGAACCTCGGGCATTTCAACCTGCTTGAAGGGCGCTCCGCCGAGAATGCCCGTGAACAGAGTTTCAATTGAAACAAAAAGCGAAACAAAGACTCTGATTATTTTCCACATAAAACCGCCTCCTGAGTTTTTATAAAATCATTATATTATAGTTTTTTCTTTCCTGCAAGACCGTGATGAAAATTTGACACATTATTTCATCTGTGTTAAAATCGACAAAAGGAAAATTTTAAAAAAATAAGGAATCCGAATTATGAAAATCATTGCAAGTGACTATGACGGCACACTCAATTACGGCGGAATTGATGACGTAAAAAGAAACGCAATAAAGCGTTGGAGAATGGCGGGGAATCTTTTCGGAATTGTAAGCGGCAGGGGTGCACCCGACCTTTTGAAAATTCCAGAAAGAAACAACTTTGAATATGATTTCCTTATTGCTTCCAACGGCGCGGTGATACTGAACATCAACGGCGAAGTGCAGGCGGAATCTCGGTGTGACGGCAATCTTGCAAAGCCGCTCCTTGAATTTATAATGAGCATCGGCTGTTGTTGGGCGAGCGTACACACAAATTTCAAATGTGTAATAGATGAGCGCGATGATGAACGTCTTGATGACGAATTTACGCTTGAGACCCTTCCCGAAATTCATTATTTCAATCAAATCAGTACGATTCTGCCCGATGACGGCGAGGCGGCGAGAGTTACCGAAGCGATAAAAGAAAAATTCGGCGAATCTCTCAATCCTCTGCAAAACGGCAGATGCATTGATATTGTTTCGGCAGACATGAACAAAGCCAAAGGTCTTTATAGGTTTCTGGAGCTTATCGGCGCTGACTATGACGATTTGATAACAGTCGGCGATAATATTAACGATACCCACATGATTGCCGAATTCCGTTCATATGCAATGGAGAATGCCGTGCCGTCTATAAAGGACATCGCGGATTATGAAACACCCGGAATAACCGAACTTATCGAAAAAGAAATGGTATGATAATTGTTTTTCACGGAATGGTTATGATGCAATCAAAAATCATGGCAAAGGTGGAGAAATGAGATGAAAATAGCTCTTTTTGGCACAAATCAGCTTCAGTTTTCAAAGGTTTACACACCGGAAGTTTTGAGAAAGCTTGAAGAATACGGTGAGCTTTCAAAGAGAATAAACAGAAAAAGCCTTGCGGAGAACGCGGATTTTCTTGCCGACTGTGAAATTGCGTTTTCAACATGGGGGATGCCCAAATTCACAAAGGAAGAAATCGCAAAGTATATGCCGAAACTCAAAGCTGTTTTCTATTCTGCGGGAACGGTTCAATATTTTGCCCGTCCGTTTCTTGAAAGCGGAATCAAGGTTTTCAGTGCATTTGCGGCAAACGCGGTACCCGTTGCGGAATATACCTTCGCACAGATAACTCTGGCAGCCAAGGGATACTTTCAGTCTGCAAAAAGCTATCGTATTCTGCCCGTTCGTGCCCTTGCTTTTGCGAACTCAGCAACGGGTAATTTTGAATGCAAGGTGGGGCTTGTCGGTCTCGGCGCAATCGGAAAAATGGTTGCGGAAAGGCTCAAAGCACTTGATGTTGAGGTTTATGCGTGTGACCCGTTTGTGTCCGAAGAAACAGCAAACGAGCTCGGCGTTATGCTTGTGGATATGGAAACACTATTCAGCGAGTGTGATGTTATCAGCAACCATCTTGCCAATAAGCCTGAGCTTGAAAATATATTCAACGCAAAGCTTTTCAAAAAAATGAAAAAGCATTCAACTTTTATCAACACAGGCAGAGGCGCACAGGTTGCGGAATATTCACTTGCTTTATCCCTGCTTCTTCATCCGTCAAGAACCTTTGTTGCAGACGTTATCAAAAATGAAAGAATTCCCTGCTCATCGCCCCTGTTTTGGTGCCCGAATGCAATACTGACTCCACACATTGCAGGAAGCACAGGTAAAGAACCGCAGAGAATGGCTTATTATATGATGGAAGAAATGCAAAGGTTCAATTCGGGTGAGCCTGTCAGATATGAGGTTACGCTTGAATCCCTTGAAAGGATGGCGTGATAAAGTGCGCACGCAAGAAGCGGAAGTCATTAAGCGCATAAACGGCTTCTTCCGTAATCGCAGTAAATTCCTCACTTGGTTCATATTTGAAAAATCACACTCCGTTTTGTATGCAGCTGCTTTCACGAAGTGACGGATTTTGATGATAGTTAAGAAAAGAGAAATAAAATATAAAAGCCGGAATAGCTTGAAGCTGTGCGTGGATTTATCGTTAAACCGCAGAAATTCATTTGCCTCCAATTCGGGGGAGGTGGAATTTTCGCAAGAAGATGACGGAGGGGTTTAAATTTGTTTTAACTCCCTCAGTTTCGCTTTGCTCGACAGTTCCCTCCAAAGGGGGCATTTTATTTGTTTCAAAACTTTCAAATAATGAAAAAAATTAACATTAATAAACCCCTGAATGATTGCAACAATAATAAAGCAAACGCAAATTGAATTTGAAGGGGTGTAAACGAAATGTCAAAGAATAATTCAGTTGTTCCTCAGGCAAGAGCTGCTCTTGATCAGTTCAAGATGGAGGCTGCAAGAGAAGTTGGCGTTAACCTTAAGCAGGGTTACAACGGCGACCTCACTTCCAAGGAAGCAGGTTCTGTCGGCGGCCAGATGGTCAAGAACATCTGTCCCGTACGAACTATGAAATTTACCCGCAATTACCGTTGGCTTGACGGGCACAGCAAGGTGATTACATACGAAGTGGCTCTTATGGTGTAAGCCTTATATATCAACGGATTTGATGATTTATTAAGGGAGGAATTATCTATGACAAATCGAATCAAAACCTGTGAATTCAATATCGACACTGCTTGCGTAGAAGTAAAATTGACCGACGGTTCTATGGTATCAATTGATTGCATCGCCGTTGAAAACGAATATGCAAACAATATGTACGAAACATCAGAACTCGATTTTCTTATCTACAACGAGCCGATGAGTTATGTAAGATTACTGCTCAGCGGTAAGATGGGAGAATATTTGAGAAACAATACAGATTATACCTCGTTGTCAGATATGAGATAAAATTTTAGCAGGTAGTATCCATTGGAATATTACCTGCTTTCCTATTAATTGCCATAACTATAACAATAAGATGTCTTTTTATAAAGAATAATATTATTTTTATATAGTGTATCATTGTTATTAAAAGCATTTTTAAAAATGTACTTGTAAACATTTTATGTAAAGGCTATAATCATTATAGTGATTTTTATAAAAATGATATTTTTATGAAAGAAGGATATGGATTGAATAGCTCAGGAATATATAGCTTGGCTGGTTTTGCTTATCAAATTAAAGTTTTTGTTTTTTATTTATCCCAATTACGTGAAGGATATTCTATAGGCTATGAAACATATGATGATGTATCCTTACATAAAAGTGATAAGAATATTTCTCAACAAGAAGATAAACTTAAAACATATAATGAGATTTTTAATACAGATTCGGGAATAACAGCTTTACAAGTAAAGCAAACAAAATTGAGTGCTGAGGACTATGAAAAAGTGTTGTTTAATTGGATTATTCTAAATAATGAACAACATGACATAGAAAAATATGTTTTAGTTGTTGATAAACAATTTGAAAATATAGATTGTGTTTTCCCGAGTGATTATAAAGTGTTGTTCGATAAAATATTAAGTTCTAATAAAAATGGCAAAGCTCTTATTACAAAGGTAAAAAAATTAATAAACGGAAACTATACTCTTTTTTGTGAAATCTGTGATAAGATTAAAGGAAAATATGAATTTAAAGAATTGGAAACTATAGAAAATGAAATATATGATGCATTCAAAGAACTTTTTAATTACGGTGGAGTAATGGATGTAACATATCGCTTAAGAATAAGAGAGTTAGTTAACTATTTTTCTAATGAGATATTATCAAGTGTTATTGAAAGAAATGTATATAAATGTGATTTCTCAACTTTTAGGCATAAAATAGACGAAATACATATGTCAATAAGCGATGAAAAGTATAATCCTGCAAGTTATAGCGAGTTTTCAAGAGCAAGTAGTATTGATATAAACAATAAGGACTTAATTGTGTCGCGACAATATATACAACTTTTAAAATGTAAACTTCCTACAAGTTCAATCAGGGACTATTTAATTAAAGAGGAATATTATTCTTCATATAAAATAAGAAATTTAGAGAATATGAAGAAAAATTTGATTGAGGATATAGAACTTACAACATATGACAACTTTACAATGGCGAAAATGGATCTGCAGTTTCAAGGGAAAGATTCTGCTTACGGAAGATTAACTGAAACAATAAACAGAGAAAATGGTTATACTGAAAACATACAGTTAAGGCATGGCTCAGCTATACACCTAACGAAAGAAGAAACAGATCCGCAAAAAATGATATCCTGGGAGGATTGATGCGAATGTCGAATGCTGACATCAAAATTGAGGTTCTTTTGGTTGGCAAGTATTGCGAAATAATTAAAGGAATTCTTAATGTGCATAAACATTTGAGTGTTAATAAAACGATGTTTTTTGCATATTTATTAAAGATAAAAAACAATTACTGTCAATGGCCTTTTAAATCTAACACATCAAAAGATACTGTTTTTAAAGTGATTTCGCTGATATCAGGAAATTATTCTGATTATTGTGCAAATATTAAATATATTATTGAAGCTATACACTTGCTAATAGAAAACGGTGATATTGTCATTCAGGATACCGTTCTTTTGCGAAAAGACGGGGAAATTGGTGCTGAATTTTATGATGATAAGTTGATAAAAAACGCAATAGAAGAGAGCAGAAATTTTTCGGATAGACAATTTCTAAAAGAGGTGTTAAGCAATGTTTAAAATTGAACGTTTGGACATGCACAGTTGTGATGGCAAAGTTTATTCCTATACATTTAAAGAAGGGATTAATTATTTTGTTGGAAAAAACAATTCCGGCAAGACGGAGTTTTATAAGTTTATAGATTATATGTTTGGTTCTTCTGATAAAATAAAAAACAGTCACTGGTATAAAGATACATTAAACAAAGCAGTAATGGTTTTTACATATAATTCATTATCATATAGAATAACTCGTATTTTAAATAACGACATGTGTTATTTCGCTTATTTAGATGAAGAAGATGCTGAAGCAATTAATGTTGATGAATACAAAGATAGGCTTCAAGCTGTTTTCACATTAGATATTGATGAGTTAAAGAAAATGCGCGAAATAACAGAAGAAGCAATGACATATAGAACATTTACATTGTTTAGCTTTTTGGGGGAACTTCGTCAAGGAAATCTTGTTGATTTTTTTGATAAATGTAGTGATATAAGATACTCAACTAAAATAGGATCTATTTTAAATTTGATTTTTAATAAAAATGTTGAACGGATTTATTTTTTAAAAAATGAAATTCCAAAGTTACAAAAAGAATTAGATTCTATTGAAAAAAGACACGATTCAGATAGCACAATTATACATAAGGTTAATATAAACCTTCAAAAACTTAACATTAAAGAGTTTTTTGATGGAAAAAATGGCAAAGCAATTCTATCTAAATTAAAAGCTTTAGAAGATTTGATGGATGTCACACCAATGGTGACGAAAAATATATCAGAGCTGGAAGTTATTTATTCTAACATTTGTGAACAGATTAAGGTCTATGAAAAGTACAAAAATGATTTAAGTGTTCAACAAGCAGAGAATGAAAACAGAGAAAAAATGTTGAATACTTTTAAAGAAATAATAACTGATAATCAATCGTATCAATATCTTGTTGATCCGTTAATTGAATTGACAGAGGAAATTAAAAACAGTATTTCTTTTAGTAAATATGTTATTAAGGATGAGGTTATCGGTAAACTTAAACGCCAGAAAGAAGATGTAAGGAAGGAAATACTAAAAGCGGGATTTCAAGTTGCACAGTTAGGCTATGATGAAAAAATGAAAGCATTAGCTATTGCTGAAGATGGAATCACTTCCTTTTCGGGAGATGTTTCTTCTGATGATATAAAGGAATTAAGAGACAAAATCCAAAAATATCGTGACGAGCTTAAGCGATTACAACGATTAGATGATGTGAAAAAAATTGAAGAAATCAGCCAAAAGATTACTGCGCTATATAATAGTGCACAAGATAAAGCTGATTTTATTAAAGACGATTACAGGGAAACCAATGATAAATTTCACATTAACTATATAAAAAGCAGAAATGCATTACAAACTATGACAACTAATGAAGACAAAGGTGAGATTATATATGCAACAGGAAGTAATGCAAGACACACTTTGATTCAACTTTGTGGATATTTGGTGTTTATGGCAATGCTAATTGAGGAAAAGAAATATCCAATTATTCCGATGATTATTATCGATCATATATCAAAACCGTTTGATGAAAAAAACGTTGCTTCTATTGGTACCGTTATTCATGAGGCTTACAAAGAAATCGGTGAGGAAAACATGCAGATATTCATGTTCGATGATAAAGAAAGTGAAAAGCTTGATTTGATACCTAACCACAAAGAGAATCTTGTAAATGAAATAAAAACGGGTTTCAATCCATTCTTTAATGCAAAGTGATAGCAGTAAGACTTTGGTTATCTGTGTGATAATTTGAACTTTTATTTGCTATAATCTAAAAGACGGCAGGCAACATCGTTAAAAGATGTTGCCTGCTGCTTTTGATCCTGTGTAGTTTCGTTTCAAACTCTGAGACAATAGGAAATGTCAATCAATATTTTTTGTTAAAGAATTTTATAGTGCTTAAGATTTCTTTTAAATAAGTAATATGTAATTCAGGCAATAGTTCATTCGCTTTATTAGTATTGCTGAAGAAGTGTTTTCTGCTTTTTACAGATACTAAATTCCCGTCAATATAATCAGGTAAAAGCATAAATCTTTCAACTATTTTATTGTTTTCAAAAGAAATATACACTTTGGGATTTTGTTCCAAAGAACCATTATGAACCACTTCATTTCTTAATGATTCTATAAGTTTAATCGCATAACTTCTAACGAACACCGTGTTCGTCTCATTTTTTATTGATAAATACTTTCTGTCACCCCAAAGAATATTAGCACTTCTTGTTTTTTTGAAATCTTCAAAACTATTATATGGATTTTCGAATTCGTAACAGATTTTTGTGAGTATATCTAGGATTGAATATGCTTTTGTAAAATAACTTTCAAGAAGTGAAGAAAGATATCTTGAATCTTGAGATGTCAATATCAACACGGCATCTGTTTTATCTATTAAATGATTTTCGATTTCAACGTTACTAATTTGAATGAAATAATTAGTGAATGAATAATCCATTCCTTCGAGTAAATTCTGAATAGTGGCTATTAAAAATTGAATATCAACTAAATATAAATGTCTATATATATTAGGATATTTATGTTTGCATTTATCAACAAGTTTTAAAAATGTATCTTTGTCTAACGCACAATCCGAATTGTAACCTGCATCCTGTACAAAAACAGGTAGTGTTTTTAATTCAGAATAGTATTTATCTGTATCGACAAAAAGTAAATCCCTAAATTTATCATATAAATCAACCAATTCTGAATCAAGTTCATATTTTACTGAGTCACCTGTGTACAAATATTTTTCTGTGCCATAGGTCGACATTTCTTGTATACAAAATTCGGTATTACACATTACGAAAGAATCAATATCTTTATATATACCGTTTTTGAAATATGTTTTCATTGTTCACCTCCGCACATAATCTATTTTATCTTCACCCGGCACTTCAAGCATTGAATTGAATTTTGAGGTAAGATTATCATTAAAAAAGTGAGCGATAGTTTCGTTGGCTAATATATGCATCTTTGAGATTGGAATGTTACACTTTAAATATAAGCCTTTTGATTATATTATGGAATTTCTTTTAGCCATTTTATCATGAATCTCTTTCATGCTACCAATACTATATTCTTCTCTTTTGGGATATTTTTGGATTTTTAGATTTAATTCTACCATGATTCTTCTTCTTTTTATTTTAGAAGTTTTAACAAATATATAGAGATGTTTCGGGGTTAATGGTACACGTCTTATACCTTCTATTTTTTTAGAAAGTATGTTCATATTTCTGGTTCCATATTTTTTCCTTATGTCCCAACCGCTTATGATTTTGTTGTCAACAACATAGTTCGATTGACCTTTAGGATTTGTTAAACCTAAATAACTGAAATTTGATGCTTGATAAATTGTACCAATTTCATTCCAGTTTGTATCAGAATATGCAACAAAAATCACATCCCCATAACGTTGTTTAATTTTTGACATTGCTTTTTTTATAATTTGAGATGGTATGTTTTTGGGAGCATCAAATCTCGTGCCGCCTCTAGTGAGCTGAATAATCCGTACATTATATTTGTTTGAAATACCACCAAGAAAACTTCTGTTTGAATTGAAATTTGTTACGCCAAATGAAACGACGGATATTATCTCATCATTGTCATCGTATAAAGCATAGTGCCAAACTCCTAGTCCACAATTCCCTAAATGTTCATATTTTGAAAAGAATTCCTCTGCGGTTTTTTTATTAACTTCTTTTAAATGCATAACTATTTCTTTCTGCCAAATACTTTTGTTAACAAGTTTATGATTATTGTTGAAAAAATGGTAACCACTGTAAGTATTATAAAATATCGAGGTTTTAATTCGTTAAAATTGTTTGTACTATCAATTAGAGCCGTATAATAATTAACATAATACAATAAAATACCATTAATAGCTGTTAAACTCACTAATAAGGCATTTTGACCAAAACTTTTCCTTACCTTATAAGAAAAAGGTTTTTTTGAAATGCGGATATTATCTTTTTGTTCTTCATTAGAACAATTGCTTAAATTAAAGAAAATTTCTTCATCAGTACAGACATCTGTTGGGAAAAATTTAAACTTGACCAAGCCGTCCATGATACCTAATCTTTGAGTGAGTGCAGCCCCTCGTAATATGTTTTCATCTGGATTAGATACAAGCTCAATGTCAAAATATGATGTTGTATTATTATCATGAAAAGGAATATAATATGCAAGTTCTGCTGTATATGTTTGTCCTTTTTTAAATGTATATGATGCTTTTCCAACACTTTTTAAAAAGTTAGCACGTAATGCTTTTGATTTTTTATATATGTCTAATTTAGTAAAGATAACATTATTTTTAAATTTCTCACATTCGGATAATTTTTTTACGGTCTTTTTCCAACTGTTGTCATTGCACTCTAATAAATGGGGGATGTCTTGTCCATAAAAAGCTAGATAGCCTTTGTTTTGTTTTTTGTCAATAAAATCGATGGTTCCTTCCTCAGGGCTGTTAAACAACTTGTCAGCGAAAAGTTTTCTAAAACTTTTATTGAAACTGTCATAGTCGCCTTTGCAAGCACAATGCGAATCTAGGGAAACATAAAAATATGATCTCCCATTTCTATCTTCTTTTAACATCAATTTGCCTTTCCTTAAAGGTATATATTCATAGGGAGACTTTTCTTTATTAACAAAAATAATTAAAACATCTTTGTCCTTAATAGAATTACCTTTTAATAAACCTGATTTGATGCTTTCGTCAATGTATGAATCACCTTCGAATGTATACTGGTACATATTTTCAGAACCACAAGGCAAATGCATTGTGGTTAATACGTTATCAACATATCCACCACGAGCACCCGTATTAAATAGGTATAACATCGTAACACTCCTTATTGTACAAATGATTTTATAAGATAATTATATCATATATTTAGCATAGTTTAACCTCAAATTCCATTAATGCGTTTATCATATTAAATTTTAATAGTTATTTTTTGATATATCTCTGATTTCTGCTGTTGGGTTTGTCTGGTTCTGTCATAACAACCAATCCGCTTTCGATGGCAGGGGTAAGATAATTCTTTCTTAATGTTTCTTTCGATTTAAGTCCGAGCAGAGCAAGAATTTCATTTGATGTATATGGAGTGTCATATTCCATAACCGAAAGAAGTCTGCTTACATATTCGGTAATATTATTTGCAGGAGCAGTTACAGAAGCGGATATTTCATCAAGAACAGCATCTATTTGTTCAAGCATAAATTCTATAAATACCGTGCTGTTGCCGTTTGCGTGGCATTTTGCGATTGCTTCATAATAACCGTTCTGGAATTTTTCAATCTGACTTTCGATGGGAATGAATTCAAATATCGGTTGCCATTTTGAAAGAATAGCTGTGTGCCACAAACGGGCCATTCTTCCGTTACCATCTGTAAACGGATGGATAAAAACAAATTCATAGTGAAAAACAGAAGATAATATCAGCGGATGAACAGTTTTCTTGTTTTGTTTCATCCAGTTGAACAAATCTGTCATTTGTCCGGGAACAAATTTTGCAGGCGGAGCCATAAAAATACATTTGTCACCGTTGAAAACGCCTTCTTCACCGAGACGGAAATCACCGCTTATATCAACAATGTATTTTGTCATAATGCCGTGTAAACGTTTCAACTCTTTTAGGCTGTAAACATCAATTTTGGAGATTTCTTCATATGCTGCATACGCGTTTTTGACTTCTTGTATTTCTTTTTCTGCACCAATAACGGTTTTGCCGTTGATAACATCCTTGACTTCGCCCAAAGAGAGTGAATTTGCTTCAATAGCAAGTGATGAATAAATCGACTTGATTTTATTACTTCTTCTCAGGTGTGGTTTTGAATCAAGATTACTACGTTCCGTAATCCTTCCGACTTTCTCGGAAACGGATGCGACAAGGCTTAAGATTTTATCGGTAATTATATACGGCGGTGTGTAGTCGGACATAATATTCCTCCTGTCATTCTTGCTTATTATCTTGCTTATTATCTTACCACAAAAAAGATGAATTATCAACTGTAATATAAAATATTGTTTATAACTTTTATTTCCTAGGATTCATTAAACAAAAAACAATCGATAACATTTCATAAAGATATTGCCGGCAGAGCTTATTTCCGTCTCTTTCTGGTTTTCCCTCTTTGACTGTATGGACTTTTCATATGATTTGATTTTTTGAGGATATTTATTTGTGTTACAAGCTCCTCCTTGGTCAAAGAGTCGTAGTCTATGCCGAGGGAGTTGAGATACATTCTGACCTTCTTTTCTTCATCGCTGCCTTCAAAATTCAATGCATCCTGCAACTGCTTTTGTGCATCTGCCGCAGGTGAAACCGTGTCCGCCGTTGTTCTGTCGGTTTTGTGGTTTTCACGTATTGTGCTGATAATTCGGTCAAGGTCTTTATGTATCACATGACTGAAATACTCATCTTCATCAACCTGTGCAAGTTCCAATGTTCTGACATACAAATCATTTTCATCGGGGCATTTTTCCATAGCCGCATTTCTCACAACGCCGAGAACAGCATTCAAATCGTTGATTCTCATATCAGCGATTCGGTCAACATAGATTTCAATATCGGTCAGAAATCTTCTGAAATCCTCGTGGGTTGCAATTTCACAAAGCAGTCTCGTATTAATCTTACCGCTTTCAAGTAAATCAATCATATCATCACTCAAATGCAGATTGTTGATGTCTGCGTTCGGGTGATTTTTTTGTTCAGTCAGACCGAGCAGATAATCGGTTGAAACGCCATAGAAATTTGCAAGTGTGACAAGATTGAACGGACTCATATCCTTGTATTCTTCGGTTTCGTATTTGCCAAGTGCAGATTTAGAAATGCCCGTTTTCTCGGCAAGCTGTTCAAGAGTCAGCTTTTGTTCTGTTCTCAGATCCTTCAGTCGTTCTTGTATTGTTAATTTTAAGTACATATCATCACTCCTTTAATTTAATTATATAGTATTTCCTGTCCGTTTTGTGGTACTTTGTGTCGATTTTTCGGTAAATTTACAGTTATTGAACGAAAAAACTGCCCTCACAAGGAGAGCAGTTGAATGTTTGATTTTTATTCATTTATAGTTTGTTGTTTTTCTTTCAGCATTTTATTGAGTTTTTTTGTATTTCTCTTTATTACGGAATAAATAACTGCCCAGATTGCCAGATAGCCCACAACAAAAATACCC
>JAZNSX010000037.1:0-4992 GCA_045591425.1 Acutalibacteraceae bacterium
CTGCCGTTGTTGCCGCTGTTGCCGCCGCAGCCCCCGAGCCCGCCGCCGTAATTCCTGCAAGCACCTTCGCTGATGCACCGCCTGTAACAAAAGTTTTTGAAACTGCATCCGACATTCTGCGAAGTGCCCAGATAACAATTCCGATGGGTGCAATGCTGTAAGCAGAGGTGATTCCTCTCTTTGCAAACTTATCCTTCAAATCCTTGCGGGCAGAAAACAGCCTTGTTTTAACCGTACCTTCGGGAATTTCAAGCGTTTCTGCAATTTCACCTACGCTCAATTCTTCAAAATACATCATCAGAACGCAGGCACGTTTTTCCTCACTCAATTCATCGAGCACTTCCATAACCGCTTTCTGCAATTCGGTCTGGTCAAGATTTCCTTCGGGGCTGAAATTTGTGTCCTCATCGGGCAAAAGCTCCGTCGCATCCGTTTCTTCCTCGTCACTGTTAAAAAGCATCGGCTTTTTCTTTTTAAGGAAATCCTTGCTCTTGTTGGCAACAATCTGGTTGAGCCAGCTTGAAAAGCTTTCGGGCTTATCAAGCTCATTGATTTTAGAAAGTGCTTTTATGTAGCTTTCTTGCAGGATGTCTTCCGCATCCTGACTGTTTTTTGTAAATTCAAGTGCAACAAAATATGCTCTGTCACTCGTCAGCTTGTAGAGTTCGTCAAAAGCGGAATCATCGCCGCTTTGTATTTTGCCGACAAGCTCGGCTATCCTTTGTTTATCGACTTCCATATTTCCTCCTTTGCGGGGTTGGCAGCGTTAAGATATTCAATTCCTCTGCGTATTCCTTTTTTCAAGTAATCACAAGGCTTATCAAATTTCTCCGCATAAATCATAATGGGGTCATCATCAAGCGTTATAAGTTCGGTGATTACGGTTTTCTTTTCTTCACAAACCGATATATCCAGAGAGTGAAGCCCGTCGAGATTCACTCTTCTTTTAGTTGAACCGACATTCATTTTCCTCCTCCTTTCACCCATTAGACGAGTGGAATTTGAAAACGGTTCATTTAATTTCAAATTTTTGAAAATTTTTTTCGCAAGGTCATCTTCGGGTATGTATCACTTTCTGAATGTTCCTCGCTCTGATTATCTGAAATCTGATATCATACTAACATAAAACTATTCATTATTCAACTTTCATCTTATGAACAATAGTTTCTAAATTCATAATTTCGAACAGTATAAATCCCCTTGACTCACAAATAATAACATCAAGATTTGTCTGAAAAAGGAGAAAGATATAAAATGAAAGCCACAGGTATTGTCAGAAGAATCGACGACCTCGGAAGGGTCGTTATCCCCAAGGAAATCCGCAGAACAATGAGAATCCGTGAAGGCGACCCGTTACAGACAACATTGACACAGTCAGAAACCTACATTTCCGCTATGTTGAATTTAGAGAAACGGTTGGAGTAAATTCCTTACATATCAACGGATTCAGGCGTTTGATATAGAAACAAAAAAACTGCATGGGATGACCCTGTGCAGTCTTTTTCTTGTATATGTAATTAAATCTTCTTCACGCATTCAAATGCGCTTCTCGTTGCATCGGCGATTCTGCCGACTTTTTCGGCGTCACCGATGAGGTATGTATTTATTCCTGCATTATTAAGCTCGTTATAAAGAGCATTCTCACTCTTTGCACCGAGAGAAAGAACGACATAGTCTGTTGCAACTTCCGATTTATTTCCCTTTTTATCCTCAATAACAATTGATTTTCCCTTGATTGCGGTGAGTTTTTTTGAGGTGAGAAATTCGGTTTTCTTATTTTTAAGTCGGGGCATTATATCGTTTATGTGCTGATGCCATATGCCGGGCGCGATTTCGTCAGCCATTTCAACAACGGTCACTTTGTTGCCGGTTTCGGTGAGCAATTCTGCGGTTTCAAGTCCCGTCATACCACTGCCGATAACGGCAACTTTTTTGTTTTCAAGCACAACGCTTCCATCGAGAATATCGGTTGTTGTATAAACATTTTCACGGTCATAGCCGTCAATAAATTTCGGTCTTGAAGCATATGCACCCGTTGCACAGATAACGGCGAAAGGCTTTGCGTTTTCAACAAATACTTTGGTAACTTCCGTATTCATCAGAAACTCAACGCCGAGTTTCTGACAGCTTGTATGCAAATCTTCTATACACCACAAAAGCTTATCTTTATGAGGCGGTTTTACTGCGAGATCAACCTGACCGCCGAACTTATCGCTCTTTTCCGCAACGGTAACGGCAAATCCTCTTTTTGCAAGAAGCTCTGCGGCGGTGAGTCCTGCGGGACCAGAACCGACAACAAGAATCTTCCTGCCGTTTCCGTCATTTTTCAGCTCATATTTTTCGCTTCCCACAAAGGGATTGACTGCGCAATAGCCGTGGTCGCCTATGTAGGCATTATTCTGCATACTCTCGATGCAGTAAAGGCAGCAGATACAACGCTTGATATCCTCTGCGTGTCCGCTTTCCGCTTTCTTTGCCCAATAGGGGTCGGCAATATGTGGTCTGCCCAGCGAAATAATATCCTGAACACCCTCATTGAGTTGGCTTTCCGCCTGCTCGGGACTTCTGATAAGATTTGCCGCAATAACTGGAATGCTGACGGCATTCTTTACCGCCTGAGCCATATATTTTCTCCAGCCGCATTCGAACGATGTCGGCTCAAGCCAATAATTAAAGGTGTCATAAGATGCAGAGGAAACGTCAATAGCGTCAACACCTGCTTTTTCAAGCCTTTTTGCTATTTCAACGCCTTCGTTGAGGTCGTATCCCTTATCTTTTTTGCCAATCATCGAGTAGCATTCGTCAACTGTGAGACGGACAATAATCGGGAAATCAGCGCCGCATTTTTCTCTGATACCTGCAATGATTTCAAGAATAAATCTCATTCGGTTTTCGAGACTGCCACCGTATTCATCGGTACGTTTGTTGGTGTTGGGCGATAAAAACTGCTGAAGCAGGTATCCGTGAGATGCGTGAAGCTGAACGCCGTCACAACCCGATTTTTTGACTCTAACTGCAGCATCGATAAAGTCATTTATAAGGTTCTTGATTTCTTTTTTGGTGAGTGCTCTGTTGTTGCCGTCGGAGAAATAACTGTTTTCGCATTTTGAGGGTGCAACAACTCTCGGAACAATGTGATGCTTCATAAGGAGTTTACCTGCCGGCACAACCTTATAGAGCATATCTTTGAAAAACGGCATCGCTTTATCGCACGCAATACTCAGCGGAAGAGTTCCGATAAGCAGACCCATATTCTGTCTGCCGGGATGATGAAGCTGAACAAAAAGCTTTGAGCCGTGGGAATGGATGCGTTTGGCAAACTCCGTCATACCCTCAATCTGATAATCGTGACTCATACCGAGCTGTGCAAAAGCCGCACCGCCCGTGACATCGTTGACTCTTGTGATTTCGGTTATGATAAGACCCGTACCGCCTTTGGCTCTTTCTTCATAGTAATCCATAAGTTGCTCTGTTGTTCGTCCGTCAAACTGACCGAAGTCCATAAGCATGGGTGCCATACATATTCTGTTTTTTATTTCAATGCTTCCGATTTTTATGGGAGAAAAAAGAGTCGGATATTTCATAGCATATCATTCCTTTCGACCAAATTCTATCATTTTTGTTCAGAAAACGCAACCGTTTTATTGACACAGAGATGAATATAGAATATCATAGATATATACTCTGACAAGGAGAGATATTATGATTAAAAATAAAAAAATCGTTCTTACGGGTGCAGACAGCGGTATAGGTCTTGAAGTTCTCAAAATCCTTGCGGCTGAAGAATCCAATAAAATACTTGCCGTTGATATTAACTGCAATAATATGGATAAATTTTCCGATAACGTTACTCCGTTCGTCTGTGACGTTTCATCGCAGGAAAATGTTGACCTGATATTCAACAAGGCGAAGAAGCTTTTCGGCAAGATTGATATTTTTTATGCCAACGCAGGTTATCCCTACTATGAACTGATGGATTACACCGATTGGGACAGAACGGCAAGAATGTTTGAAACCAATGTTTATTCTCCCATATATTCATATCAGAAATTCGTGCGTCATCTCAACGGC
Source organism: Acutalibacteraceae bacterium (assembly GCA_045591425.1). Lineage (GTDB taxonomy): Bacteria > Bacillota > Clostridia > Oscillospirales > Acutalibacteraceae > CAG-177. The sequence goes on from JAZNSX010000037.1 coordinate 4,072, forward strand.
AGAAAGGGACATTTCTGCATAACCGTTTCGGCAATCGGCAAAATGGCAATGCCCGGATTTACTACATATTCCGCATCAAAATTTGCAATGGAGGGTTTCCAGCAGGGAATCCGTTTTGAAATGCCGAAGAATGTGAAACTCACCTGCCTTTATCCCATCGCAACAGACACAAACTTCTTCGCAACCGCAAATGAGGTTGAGTTTGAAAGACCGTTCCCTGTGCAGAGCCCGAAAACGGTTGCAAAGAAGATGGTCAAGGGTATCGAAAAGGGTAAAAAGAGCGTCAATCCCAGCTTCCTTTTCACTCTTTCGGGCGTGCTTTTCACAATTTGTCCACCAATAAAAAGTGTTTACCTTGCACTTGAAAGAGGCAAGTTTAAAAGATTTGTCGCCAAAATCGGAAAAAAAGTTGATTAAAAATGAGATTAACTTTAAAGTGTCGCGCCAGTGTTTTTTATATCGTTTATCATATAATATACGCCGGCAAATCTTAAACAGACTTAATATCAATCTAAAGAAATCGTCGAAAGACGGTTTCTTTTTTGTTAAAACAGAAACAGGATTTAAAAGGTTAAGTAGTTTCGTGAATATTTTGTGTTTGTAAACATATACTAATAAATTAACCATATCGATCCAAAAAAATTGACCCGTTACAGACAACATTGACACAGTCGGAAAACTACATTTCCGCTATGTTGAATTTAGAGATACGGTTGGAGTAAAACCCTTACATATCAACGGTTTCAGGCGTTTGATATAAAATAATGAAGACTGCATGGGATGTTCACGTGCAGTCTTTTGGTTTAAAAATATATCTTTATAAAAAGGCAAAAGATTGGCAACAATCAGGAAAATATAAGACTGAATTTCTAAAGCAAAATAGCTGCCTCATTGAGACAGCTATTTCGAGAAATATATTTG
>JAZNSX010000038.1:0-48049 GCA_045591425.1 Acutalibacteraceae bacterium
AGAAACTGCAAAGCACCGTCTTGTTGAAAACAATCTCGGATTTATCAAAAAGCTTGCAAACAAATACTCGGAAGATTTTGAAAACTTCGGAATAGAATTTGAAGAAATCGTGCAGGAAGGCTGCATCGGAATTCTTGAAGCGGTTAACAGGTTTGATATAAACAAAGGCACAAAATTTCTGACTTATGCCACCGCATATATAGAAAAGTACATACTTCTGCTTCCCGAAAAATACGGTTATGAAGTTTACGAAGTTGATGAAGAAACAGAAGAAAAAACTTATTTCTCGTTTATGAGTTTTGACGGTGAAAACGAAAACGGTGAATCCGATGCAGACTATATCGAAAGCACTCTTTTAGCAAGGCAACCGTATATTTACAGTTCAAACACCGAAAATATTTTCTTTGAAAAGTTAAAAAATATATTGCTATGTGAATCAGTTAATGAACTCGATGACCGTGAACGTGAATATATTTCTTATCGTTTCGGACTTGAAGACGGAGTTCATCACACACGAAAAGAATCGGCGGAATATTTCAATTTGAAAGAATCCCGAGCAAAACAAATCGAAAAAAGTGCGATGAAAAATATCAGAAAACATTTTGAACCGCAGTGGGATTATATCTGTAGTCGTGAGCCCGACTGCTCCGAAGAAAAAGAATATATAGTTTTTGAAAATTTCACAGATATTACTGCGGCATCAAAACTGTATTATTTCGCTCATAAGCACGGACTTTCGGAAGCGCTTGAAGTGTTCTCGGGCAGAACATTAAAGGTTTCCGTTCCGATAAAAAATGAGCTTTACGAAATAAAAATTGACGGGTTGATTTTGTCAACACGCACCGTAAATATTCTTAAGAAAAATAAAATTACTACACTCGGAAAACTGATCACAAAAATTCAAAACGGTCAGCTTCGGAGCATAAAAAATATCGGAGCAAAAACTGTTTCGGAAATACAAATCTGCGTTCTGAATTTCTGCTACGGAGAACTCGATTATCTGCAAAAAATATATTTTTTCAAGCTGCTTCTTTGCGACAATTGCAGATAATTTTCCGCTGCGGCGGGGAGTCTTATATACCGTTTGTTCCTTTTCCGAGCAGTCAGAAAAAACAAATTTTTTCTGTTCTTTCCTGAACTTATCTGCCTGCTCTGCACCGCTGAAAAGTCTGCTGTCATATAAGACGACAGACATCCTTTTCACCGCCGACGGAACAAAGGTATAACACACTAGACTTTGCGTGCCGCAAAATCGTGTGCCAAATGGAGATTTTCTCCCTTTGGATACCCACTTGTGCCGATTGCTGTGTGTACACACTTTGAATTTTTTGGGTAAAAGGGTACCCCCAAAAATCCAACCGCATACACAAAAATTTTGCAAAATCAAATCCGCAAAATTCAATCGTCACCTTCATTTTTCTCGGCAAGTATGCAACAACTTTTTACATAAAATCAAAAATTCTATATGCCTCAAAAAATGAAAAAAGTCCAAAAATCTTCTCTCGTAATCAGAGAAATTTTCGGACTTTTATTTTATTATGTAATTGTTGTAAGCAATAAAACACTGCATTATTTTACCTTGTTGCTATATCAAATATAAAGATTTATAATTAAACTAAAAATATTTTCAAAAAATTCTGTTACATTTTGAAAATTCGTTGACTACATAATGAAGGACATGAAAGGAGTGAGGATAATGAGCGAAAAGAAGCGTGCCGACGCATTACTGCAGGAATGCTACGACCAATACCGCATCAGACTTTTCAATTATTGTCTGTCACGCCTTGATTCACGGGAGGCTGCAGACGACTGTGTGCAAGATACCTTCATTGTTTTTTATAACAAACTCCTCGACGGAGAAGAATTTGAAAATCCGAGGGCGTTTCTTTATCGGACAGCCGATAATTTCGTGAAACGGCAAAAGCAAAAAGATGCCGTTGAATCAAAACGAATTATACCTCTTGACTATGCGGCTGAAGTCGGAGTCACTGATGAATATTTATCTCGGCTTGACCTGATCGACTATGAGGAATGTGCAAAAATTCTTCTGAATCTTCTGACCGATGAAGAAAAACAAATCTACGATTTGCGGTACATACAAAGAATCGGTGTTGAGGAGATTTCAGACAAACTCGGGATTTCAAGACCTGCCGCATCGATGCGGTTAATGCGATTGCGAAACAAGATTAAATATATGGTTTATTCTTTTGATATTGAAAAGAAAGGAGGCTGACGGAATGATGACAGTAAGCAGAGAAATTTTAATGCACCCCGATTTTATGACTAATCTCGCAGATGAGCTTTGCACAATGCTCGAAGCACTCATTGATGCGGAATTCGACAAAGGCGATGGCACGGATTTTGATTTCATTGACGAATGTGCAGATGCAATAAATGCAATCCGCTCGGGTGATGAATCGCAGATACTTCCCCTTATTTCACACAAGGATTTCTTAAAGAAAGTCGGTATTAAGACCAAGAACAAATTCAAAGTTCTCGTTGCGGCTTGTGCGGCGATTGCAATTCTTTTCACCGCAGGCACACAGATTGAAGTTGAAGAAAACGTTTCAATCGTTCAGGCACTTTCGGGCATCGTTTCGGATTTCTTCACAAACGAAAAACAGGTTGAATCGGTAACAACTCAGCCTACAACAACTACCACGGAAAAGAAAGCAAGTTTAATTAATATCAGCGTTGAAACAACACCCGATTTCAAGACGGAATACTATGTTGGAGAAAAGTTCAGCGGCAACGGACTCAAAGTTTTCGGCGAATACGATAACGGCGAAAGACGGCTTGTCCTTATTAATGATTATACCGTTGAAGTTTCTGACAGCTTCGGAACAGAGCCGAAATATGAAACGGTTAAAATCTCAGTTGGTGATTACACACAGACACTTGAAGTCAGAGTTATCGAAAGCCTTGAAACGAAAAAACTGACATCAATTTATGCAATATTCCCCGATGATTTTGATTTCACGGCGAATGATTTAAACAACATCGACCTTTCAGAAATGCAGGTTTATGCGGTTTATAGCAACGGTAACGAAACAGAGCTTTCCGCCGATGAATATACGGTTGAAACGGAAATCGAAAAAATATTGTTTAAAGAACAAGCGACGATAACAATCGCTTATGAAAACTGCTCATGCTCGTTTATGATGTTTAATGAGTAAGCCTATTAAACGGATAAACTCAACAGCATCAGGACGGAGGTATTACTTGTGAAACGAAAAATTTTATCTTTTTTACTTATATTAACTTTGATTATATCGGTAATGCCGATGACTGGCATTAATTTTTCAGAGATTATATCAACTAAGGCAAAAGCCGCAGAGAATGATGGGATTTTTACTTGGGGCGATTATGAATATACGATTATAAATATAAACGAGATTGAAATCACATCCTATGCTGGAAGCAAATCGGAAGTTATCATTCCTGCCGAAATTGACGGTATGCCCGTTACATCTATAGGAAAATACAGTTTCAACGGCAAAGAAATACACAATCCGAAACCGGTTGCCCACCCTAATGCGTCAAACAACAAAAATATTCAGAAGGTCGTTGTGCCTTCAAGTGTTAAAACAATCTGTGCAAATGCATTTGGTTATATCAATGCCCTTACAAATGTTGTTCTCAACGAGGGTCTTAAAGTTATAAATGAATTTGCATTTACAAATTGTCCGTCACTTACCGAGCTTAAATTGCCCGACAGCCTTGTCACGTTCGAATTTAATGCTGTGGCAGGTACGCCCGTTACAGAGCTTGTTTTCGGCTCAAACTTAAAATCCATAGATATTACAAGTTCAGGCTATTCTTACGGTAATTCCCATTATTCTTATGTGAAAAAGGTTATTTTCAATGCTGATTCCATAACTATTGAAAATATCTCTCTACCCTCAATCACCAGTATGCCGATTGAAATTGTTTGCAACGGTGTGCTGACAGACTTATTCAAAATCAAATATAAAGGCTCTGTGGACAGAGTTGTATGCAACGACGGTGTGGCTTATAATACGGTTCTGTTATTTTTGACGAACAATATGTTCTGCAACTTCAATAATCCTGACGGCAGCATCGTCTTTTCAAATGAAGAAACCCCACCGTACTATGAATACGAAAGCAACGGATTCAGATATTCTGTTAAAGAGAACTCCGAAGCAATTATTTCACGCTACACAGGCAGTGAAAGTGTTGTTGCCGTTCCTGAAACGCTTGACGGTTACCCTGTAACGGAAATCGGTAGATTTGCATTTTCCAGCTTCAGCAGCAGTAATTCCGCCTATGTCAACAGCCCGGATAAATTGATTCCCGAAGATCTTATTACATCAATAACTCTCCCTGAAACAATTGAGGTTATCGGTGATTATGCTTTTGCAGGCAACCTTAAACTTACCGAAATCAACATACCCTCAAAGGTAACAACCATTCCTTATGAGTGTTTTAACAACTGTAATTCTCTTGAATACATTGATATTCCCCAATCTGTTAACAAAATTGAAGCAAACGCTTTTTATCGCTGCGAAAAACTTAAAAGCATTTCTCTGCCGATCAGTATTACAGAAATCCGCGAGAGCACTTTCAATCACTGCAGTTCACTTGAATCTGTTGAAATGCCCTGCGTTAATAAAATCGAAAAATATGCTTTCCACTCCTGTGAAAAACTTGTAATCACAGATTTGCCCGAATGTCTTACGGAACTTGGCGACGGTGCTTTCTACCGTTGTGAATCCATTGAACGCCTTGATTTATCCAACGTAACCCAAATCGGTGCAGAAGCAATGTGTGGTTGCATAGGATTAAAAGAAGTTATTCTTAACAACAACCTTGAAAATCTCGAACGCGGGGTTTTTGATTGTTGCTCTTCACTCGAAAGAATTGAGCTTCCCGAAAAGCTTGTTTCAATAGGCTCTTGCTGTTTCCGTCTATCTGGTTTAAAAGATGTAACTTTTAAAGAAGGACTTAAAACTATTGGAGCGTGTGCTTTTGAAGGTTGTTTTTATCTTACGGATGTTGTTTTGCCCGATAGTCTGGAATACATCTGGGACAGTGCATTTGCCGAGTGTAAAATTGAGGAAATCAACATTCCCGTTAACCTGAAAATCCTGGGATACAGATCATTTGCATTATGTGATAATCTTACAACCGTTTATTTCAATGCTGTCAACTGCAAGGTCGGTAATTTAAGCGGCGATAATGCATATGTTCCTGAGGATTGGTCAACCTCTTCGCCTTTCTATAAAGCAAAAATCACAAACATTTATTTTGGCAATAACATTACAGCTATCAGCAATGAATCCGAAATTTGCGGTACGTTTGAAAATTGCGACACTCTTCAAACGATTACAATTCCCGATTCAGTTAATGAAATCGGTACAGCAGCATTCAAAAATTGCACAAATCTTGAAACTGCACTTATTCCTGACAGTGTAACTGAAATTGCCGACGATGCTTTTGAGGGTTGCGACAGCCTTACCATCTGTTGTGTTGATACCTCTTATGCATACTCCTACGCAATGGCAAAGGGTATTGACGTAAGCACATTCATAATTGAAAAAATTCCCAATCAGACCTATACGGGTTCTCAGATTAAACCTGCCATCAGTGTTTCTGTTTCAAACAAAAGGCTTACCGAAAACACCGATTTCACCGTAAGCTACAGTAACAACATAAATGTAGGTGAAGCAAAGGTTAAAGTAAAAGGTCTTGGTGATTATTCAATGTTTACAAGCTCCGCAAGTTTCACAATTGTTACAAAGAAAATATCCGCTGTATCTGTTGCTCCCATAGATGACCAGCCTTACACAGGTTCAGCCGTTACTCCCGATATTACAGTTACCGACGGCATAAAAGTTCTCCGTAAGGGTGCCGATTATACCGTAACCTATGTCAACAACATAAACGAAGGCACGGCAACGGCAAAAATCACGGGTATCGGTAACTATTCCGGCACGGTATTAGCCGATTTCCAAATTTCTAAAGATGCTGAAGAACCGGGATTCTTTGAAAAAATCTTTTCATCCATAAGTTCACTTTTCGCAAAAATAATTTCTTTCTTAGTTTTGATATTTATGTAATCAAGGGGTGTTGATATGAAAAGAACACTAAAAATAGCCACATTATTCATAGTGATTATTTCTCTGTTCACACTGAGTGCATCTGCACAGGAAAAAACGGTTGAATGGAATGACGGATATGATACCGTAACATATCATTACGCAGGCGAGTTGAAACTCGGCATGAACACCATTTCGCCTGTCAGCAAACCTAATATTTTTGATAACAATACTATTTATTTCGATAACGTTTACTATGAATTCGAAGTTGAAAAAAGCGGTTACTATTGTGTTGAAGCCGTTGGGGATTTGTTTTTTACCCCCTCAATTTCTCAGAATATAAGTGACGGCGTTGTTTACGGCGAAGAAGAGTATGTTTTTCTCAATGAAGGTATAATGATCTATCTTGAAGAAGGCGATAGCTTTTTCGGAGTTTCGATTTTGATCTATGAACCTATGTATCCTAACGATATATATAGCGGTGAAATAAATATCGAATATATTGCCGAAGAAATAATTGATATGCAGGTTGAAGACGAATATCTTGAGGATATTGTTTTTGAAGAGCACATCTGTTCCGAGTATGATGATGACGATAGCATGGGCAGTATTCCCGTAAAGGGCAAACTCATATTCAATGGCGGAAAAGAAAAGGAGTTTGACCAGTATCTCAATTTTGAATACCCGGAGGATATTGCTCCCGGCAAAACCGAAATCACATTTATTCTTCCGAAATATAAAAAGTCATTCGCTGTTGATATAAAAACAGTTGCTGACTTTATAGAGAAGATTGAAATAGGCAACGCCGATGAGGTTGCGGTTGTTACTCAGACCTTTGTTCCTTACATTGCTTTTACGCCCGAGCCTGACAACATAGAGCTTATCATCACTATGCCTGACGGCACAAAGAAAACTGAGTGTGTAAGCTATTATTACGATTTTGAGCTTAAGGGTGAAAAATATCTTTCTATATGGTGCGAATATTATCAGAAGGAAGACAACGAGTGGTATCTTGTTGTTGAGGTTTCTAATAAAGAATATCTGAGCGTACCTTGTGAAAAAGTTCCTGCATCGTTCACCGAAAACTATTTTCTTTATATTGACGGCATTATAGAATTCACATTCATTATGTTTGATGATATATCATGGTATATCTCCAATGCTTTTGATTTGTTCTCGGGAATGAGTGTTAACGAAAGAATGCAGTGCTTGTCCGATGCATTCACTTCAATCGGTAATTATCATTCAGATATTTATAATCTCACTGAAATGTTTATAAATTATGTTCGTTAAAATAGTTTGGTTCATAAAAACGAGTTGAGGTGAAAAAGACAATTATTCAGGCAACTTTGTGTATTCTTTCTGGCATAGTTCAAAGTTTAATTGGTATTGTGTTATTTAAGTTGGGGTTAATTGAAAATACGATTTATAAGACTTTCAAAGAGCGCAACCGTTACCCCTACGGCTGCGCTCTTTTTGGAAAACAATATTTTAAATACTTGGAGTGAAAACAATGATAAAAGAATATGAAAACTACATTTCAAAAGAAGCACTTCTGAACGGCGTTAAAAAAATGAACTCCTTCAGCACAAGGCTGACGGGTTCAAAGGGACATAACGATTTTGTTTCTTACCTGAAAAGCGAGATAAAGGATATGGGGCTTGATGTATATTCAGACCTTTATTCGTTTGACCGTTGGGAAGCAAATGAATCTTCAATCGTGATTCATGCCGATAACGGCTATGAAAATATTGAGGTTTCATCTGAATGGCCGTATTCTGGCGAAACTCCAAAAGAGGGAATTACAGCCGAAATCGTTGAGGTCAAAGAAAAACATATAGGATTTATCGGAGTGAAAAATAAAATTGCTCTGGTCAAAGTTCACGATTTGGGTCAGATACCTACGGGAGTTGCCTTTAATCAGCGTAATTCATTCCCGAAAGATTTGAGTCTGCCTGCTCATTACAAAGGACCTGTTGCAACATCGTTTGTTAATTTTCCTCTGTTTTCTGTTGCAAAGAAAATGGGAGCAAAAGCGATAATCTGCATCTGGCAGGGAATGAGTGCCGAAATGGTTAAGGGTCAGTATCTTTCATTCATTCAGTCATATCTCGGCATTCCATGCTTGTGGGTAAGCGAAAAAGAAGGTAACAAACTGCTTAAAGCTGCACAAAATAAGCAAAAAGTAACCCTTACACTGCTTGCTGAAAAAGAGAAGAATGCCAAAACAGAAAGTTTTTATTCCGTTATTGAAGGTAAGAACAGCAAAGAAGCAATTATCATCAACACGCATACCGACGGTTCAAACTGCGTTGAAGAAAACGGTCCGATTGCAATGCTTGAAATGATGAAATATTTCATACATAAGCAGTTAAACAGAACGCTTATCTTTGTTTTTGTTGCAGGACATTTCAGGCTTCATGAGTTTAAGCAGAATGATATACAAGCGTCTTCGAAATGGCTAAAAAACCACCGTGATATGTGGGATGGTAAAAAAGGTCATATAAAAGCAGTTGCAGGTGTAAGCGTTGAACATCTTGGCTGCGCAGAGTGGAAAGATGTTGACGGCAAATATCAGAAAACAAACGATATTGATGTTGAGCTTGTTTATACAGGCAACAAGAAAATGGATGAAATATATTATGAATCCATCAAAGGCAGAAAACATATCCGAACAATAACTCTCCGAGGACATAATATTCTTCATTTTGGTGAGGGTCAGCCTTTGAGAAATGTGGGGATACCCGAAATTGCACTTGTTACCGCTCCCGATTATCTTACAGTTGTGAGCGAAAGCCACGAGGTGGAGAAATTCAATCCGGATTTGATGTATGAACAAACGCTGACTTTTATTGATATCATACATAAAATAGACACAACACCTGCCGAACAGCTCGGCAAGCCTGATCCCTACACCTTTGGTTTGGGACGAATTAAAAACAAGAGTAAATAATGGGAGGTAAAAAGATAATGTCAATTTTTCAGGCAATTTTAGCAACTTTATGGATACCTTCGGGTATTGTTCAAGGTTTAATAGGTATTGTGTTGTTTAAGCTTGGTATGATTAGCTAAAATGAGATTTATACAATTTTCAAAGAGCGCAACCGTTACCCCAACGGATGCGCTCTTTATGCGAATACAAGCAAAACAGCTAATGTTAACATAAAAATATACAATCATTAAAAAATTTGTCATATTATGAGTGTAAAATGTTGGAAAACAATGCCAAAGGAGCGTATTTGTATTATTTTATTTATAAAAGTTGCAATAGTTTTTTCTATGGTCGGTTATGCAATATTACATTTCATTTATTCACCGTTTTGGCGTGTTAGTAGTGATGTGATTAATGATGTAAAAAATGACGGTCTGATTCATTTCACTACTCCCGAAAATGCAGCAGCAATAATAAAAAGCGGAGAATTCATAGGCTCAACAGCAGGTCTTGTTTTCCCTGCAACAGTCATATTAGGAAAACAGGTCTGGACTTATCGGTTCAAAGGTCTTGATGATGTTGAACAGAAACATAGTTATCTTTTGAAAAAAATAAAAGTCAAAAAAGATGTAGCGAATTTCAGTGTATGCTTAAAACTTTCTGGATTCGATGAAAAAGATTTGAAAAGAATCCGCACAAGAATTCTGCGTGACAAACCCATTGTATTCAAAACCGATAATCTTAAGCCCAGGAATATAGAGATTTTAAGAGAATGGGAAACTGATAAATAAAAAGGAAACCATACAAGCTGGTATTAATGTTAACTTGTATGGTTTTTCTATAGTTTGTAATGATTTGATGCTTGGGAACGTTGATATATAAGTGCGTTTTTGCGGATTTTTTGAATCTGAATATAAGATGACCTTGATGGCGAAAAACGGGGTTTATGCATTACACAACATTAAAATTACACATAAAGCAGTTCGGAAAAGGCGATTTCTTCGGCTTAAGTGTTTATAACTATAACTCTTACAAGTAGATTTTTGAAAATCTAAAATTTAGTTTTAAATATTTATTCAAATATAAACTTTTAACTCGAGAATGTTTATGTTAATTTGAACCGTTATTATATTTGTTGATAGATGTAAAATTTTGTGATATTATAATATAATTAATAATAACGGAGGAACATAATATGTTTCAGAACTTATATTGGGAAACAAGAAAAAAGTTGTTGAGTGTTTCGTTTAATATAAAAAAGAGTTTAAATAAAATAATGTTTTTTGCAGACAAAGAAAGAACTATGTTTAATATTAGGCGGAGTTTGCTTAGAGAAGTTATTAAACAAACAGTTTTAAACCTTCTTCTTATTTTTCTCACAACAAAACTTGATAATCTTTTCTGTGCGATTTTTAAAATAACACCTAAAATTGATCAAACACTTATATCTGATATTTTAATTGCTATGGTTGGCGTAGCAGGTGTGTTTCTTGGTTTGTATTGCTCATATATTGCTACTGTTTTTTCGTCAAAATATATCAATGTACCTGAACAAATTTCAACATTATTTAAAAACGATTTAATCAACAACAAAAGTATTAGTTCAATTACTAATTACATGATTTTTTCGATAATTGCTATTATTTGCAATCTTTTTTTCGATAATTTAGGAGTTGTTACGATAATTACCAATTTATTATTGGCAATTTATATGCTTGTATCCTATGTGTTTATCGGGAAACGAATCCTAGGTATGTCAGACACATATTTTATTACTGAGGAAGTTTACCGTACTGTTTTAACTAGTTTTAAAAAAATCTCAAACTCTAAAATCTATGATGATGATGCTAATTTTCAAAATCATTATAAAAAAATAGTTATAAAAAATATAGGATTACTAAAATCGATTAATTTATATAATATTGAGTCTACTGAAAACAAGACTAGACCGATGTTTGACTTCATGATAAAAAACTTAAAAATATTATATAAATACCTTTCTGTTAAGAACAGTATACCATATAATTCTTTTTGGTTTAAAAGCCAAACATATAAAAAGTGGTATTATGCAAGTGATACGGAAATAAATATCGCTTTAAACACCGGTACTTTATTAGGAAATATCGAAACATACGACTATTACTGGTTTGAAAAAGAAATATTATCAATAAATGAACGCTGTCTCGATGAACTTATTAAAACAAGAGATTTTGATTTGGTTAGGCAGTACTTTACTCATTTGGAAATTTTGCATTCAAAAGCTATAGAAAATTATGAACTTAATTATTTCATTGAATATATGTCTGTAGTTCAAGAAAAAGTTATATCAGCTATAACAGATAAAGAAATTGATACAGACGATGAATTAGCCACAACTGAAGCTTTAATGATGTTGTATATTCAGTGTATCCTTGATATTGGCAAAAGTATTCAAAACATAGATATAAATCAAATTTTAAATTATGTTGTTGAGAAAAAAGATTTAAAGAGGAATAGATATATTAGGTTTTTAAATAAACCTGATGTAGAAAAAATATATAAGGGTATTATTGCTGAACATAAAATAGAAAAACAAAGAATAACACCCGATTGGTATATAAAGCAATACATATCGAAGCACATTTATGATGAGATAGTATTATATTGTAAATCTATTAATGCAATTAATTGCTATTTTATAGATTTGTCAGAAAGATTGTTTAAAGCAAAAAAGTTTTCGGCAGGAACATTTATGTATTCAAAATATGTTGAATTATATCATAAAATGGATATGATTATGCCTAGTTTGAAAAACATTTTAGAGGAATTAAAAAAATATCATAAGGAAACTAAAAATTATATTTGGGAGTCTTTTGATTTTGAGAACTTAAAAAACAACTTGGATAATACTTATAATGATATTCCGACAAAATGGAGTCAGTGTGCAACAATATTCACCTTGGATAATTGGGATAAGTATGACGATTACCCGGATATGTTAGGGGCATGTTATAATAATATTTGTGATTATTTGATTCAGTCTATAAAGGAGAATAATTACACATCATTTGAAACGGTCTATCCATGTTTGTTAGGGTTGGTGCTTTTGTATCAAGAGTTAAGCAAAAAAGAATTATTAAATATCAAAGAGCCTTTTAAACAAAATATGGTATTAGCGGTTTTAAGCAACCCTATATTGGAATTTGGATATATTTCTGGTTATGCTTATCTCTGGAGTGAGATTTCGGGTGATAATCGATGGAAAGAAATGGTGGAAACTTCTTTTCAGAAAACTATTGAAGGATATAAAGGCGAAAGCACAGAATTTTGCAAAAGAGTTTCAGCGATGCTTTCTGTTCCAACTATGCTTAGACCTGCAATATATAATCGTTCAATAATACATACCAATTGGAAGAAAACAATAGAGGATGCCTTTAAATCGTCAGGGTATATTCAGTGGGAGTGGCAAAATTTCCATCGTGTTATAAAAACAGATAATACTTTGCTAAAAGAGCTCATAGGGGCACATTCTGAATTTAATTTATTATCATCAGAAGCATATGAGGTGTTTGGCGTTATGATTTTAAACAATTATTTGCCGAACGAAAGTAAATACAAGTCAAGATGGGGGTGGGAAAATGATTTATAATGCTTGGGATGGAATAACTCAAAGTTCAAAACAGGGGCCAAAAATTTCAGACAGCACCTATCTGTCTTGTATAATTAAAGCATCTAATTCTTTGTATGCCCATATGTTTTTTGATGATTTTTGCTCGGATTATTCAATAGCATTAAAGACCAAATTTATATGTAACGATTTTTATAAATTTGAAGGAGATTCTAAAAAATTTCAGAATTTTTTTGGCTATGACTTCCTAGAAGATGAATTAGATAAAATATTATCTAATTTGGTCGAGAATTTATTGGTTTTTGGAAAAGCATATATCGAAAGAGTTTACTGGTATGACGATGAAAAAAACCTCAAGAAAATTACATATCAATGTATTAACTGTAGGTATCTGAAAATGCGTAATCATAATTTAAAGTATAAGGTAAAAGATGAAAATGGTAATGTTTGCAAGGGCAAAATTAATAAAAAGAACATTTTAGTTTTTGATCTAAAAGAATTAGGGTTTTCTAAAAGATTTTTCATTAAAAAAATTAAAAAATTACGAAAACTCGAATTTCCAGGTGCCGATCTTTCACTCAACAATGCTTTTAGCCTAGACAAGTATAAAGCCAAAACGGAATTTTATATTCTAAAATTGATGAAACGCATATATTGGAACGCAAGAAATAGTGAAAACCAATTTTTTACTGAACCGTACTTAGTTTATCGAATTATGATGCATCAGAATTTACAGAACAAATTTTTAGAATATTTTATCAATAAAATTAACAAAGATATAAGTAGTATTGGTAAAATAATAGGATTTACTGGTAAAATTAAATTTGAATCTATCACCCAAAATTACGATTCTTTAATTGAGGATTTGAAAACAGGAAAAAAGAATTGTGAACAAGTTGGAAATGTTATATTTAAAGGAATATAACATAAAATGCACCGAGAACAAAATCGTTTTTGGTGCATTTTTATTTTGCTACCATAATACATGTTGACAAAAGATTATGTGTGTTGTAAAATTAACCTGTCAATTATATCTGAAACCAAGCGATTATTCATGGAAGGAGTTGTTTGAATATGAAAACCGCTGCAATATATGCCCGATACAGTTCTCATAAGCAGAGAGAGGAAAGTATCGAAGAGCAGGTTGATGAATGTAGGGAATATGCTCTCCAAAACGATATGAATGTAGTTGAAGTTTATTCGGATTCTGCTATCAGCGGTAAAACCGAAAACCGTGACGGTTGGCAGAAAATGATGAGCGATGCCAAACTGAAAAAGTTTGAAGTGCTTCTAGTTTACACCATTGACCGAATGGGCAGAGACAGATACGCTCTTGCTGTCGCAAAGAAAGCTTTGAGAGATTGCGGTGTTTCAATAATTCCTATCAAACAACCTGTAATAGAAGGTCCTGAAAGCATTATTCTTGATTCGCTTATGGAAGGTTTAGCAGAGTATTATAACGCTGACCTTGCAAGAAAAGTTGACAGAGGTATGAGTGATAATGCTAGAAAGTGTCTTGCTAACGGAAGCAAACCGCCGCTTGGTTACGCCGTTGACCCTGTAACAAAAACATATATTATCGATGAGTCCGCTGCAGAAATCGTAAGGTTTATTTTTCAATCATATCTTGACGGAATGCAGATAAAAGAAATTGTTGCTGAGTGTAAAAACCGTTGCTATAAAAATTCCAACGGCAAACCGATTGACAACAATGTAATCAGCAGAATGCTCCGTAATATTAAATATACGGGTGTCTATAAATGGAAAGACATCGAAGTTCCTGACGGAATGCCGAGAATCATCAGCGATTATACCTATCATCAGACACAGTTGAAATTGGCACAAAAAGCACACACGAATGCTCACGGCAAAGCTAAAAGAGAATACTTGCTGTCAGATAAAGTGTTCTGTGGCAATTGCGGCGAAGCATGGGTCGGTGAATCGGGATATTCTGCAACGGGTGCATTTTATACATATTACAAATGCCGCAAGGCAAAAGTGAGAAAATGCAAATACAAAGCAATAAGTCAGGAAAAACTTGAAAATCAGGTTTATGAAATGCTGATGTTCAAACTGTTCCCAAACGAAGAAGCAATAAGAGCATATGTTGATTTTTATGTTGAGAAGAAATCGAATGACAGTTATGAACAAAAACAGATTGCGCAATATGAAAAACAACTGAAATCAGTTCAAAAGAAAATCGACAATATTATGATGGCTGTTATGCAGGGAATAGGAATTGAAACCGCAAAGGATTATCTCGCTCCGCTGGAAGAAGATAAAAAGCAGCTTAACAAGTTAATTGACCAAGCGAAAAACAGTGTTAAAATTTTGGACAAGGAAAGACTTTTTAATATCATTAACAGTTGGCTTGATATTGCTTCACTGATTGCAATGTCAAAACAACTTGAACCGGACACCAACGATTATGATACAGATGATAAAAGAGCAAAGCTTTATTATCGACATATGAGGGCAGTTCTGAAAAGTCCTATTTTGCAAAAGGTTTATATTTACTATGGTGATGACGGAAATCCCGACCCGAAAGTTAAAATAGGCATAGATATTTCAAAAGGTTCAGAATCAAGTGGCAATGAAATCACCCACTCCGCTTCAAACGAAAGAATTACAAATTCGTTCGATTTGGAAAGCGATAGGGTCACCACAAAAATCTCTGTTGCAACAGCGACGGGGATTTTTTCTTTTTTATTGTAAACAATATGTTACAGGATTATTAAAATTATTACAAAAGCTTTATTTTTCTAAAAAGTAAAATTAAGAATCGAAAAAAGGGATATAATGTCAAATACAGAGAAGCAGGGGACGTTTCCGTTATCTGAGAGAGTAACTTTTGGAGGAGAAAATGAAGGGACATAAGATAATTGCTTTAGCAGCGGCTATTATGTTTTTTTTGCTGATTTTTTGCGCCTGCAACAGAACACCTACTGTTGCCGAAACAACAACAGGCGCAGCCGGCGGCTCAGATATAAGCCCTGAAAACACAACGTCTTCGGAGCGGACAACCGAATCCGTGACTGTTGTGTCGGACGAAAAGCTGATTGCGTTAACTTTTGATGACGGCCCGAGAGCATCAACAACAAACAGGATTCTTGATGTTCTTGAAAGTAACGGTGCAGCCGCAACATTTTTTCTTGTCGGCTATAATATTGAAAGAAATGTTGGCGTTATTCAGCGCGCCGCGGAAATCGGCTGCGAAATTGCAAACCACTCAAACGATCACAAAAACCTTACCAAATGCACGGCCGATGAGCTGAGAGCTCAGGTTGATACACCCAACAAAACCCTCAAAACCCTTGCGGGTGTTGATGTTAAGCTTTTCAGAGCTCCGGGTGGAAACTTCAAGGGAGTTGAAGCAGATATAGGTATGCCGCTTATTCAATGGTCGATCGATACTGAGGATTGGAGATATAAGGATGCAGCTCATCCCGGCAGAACCAAGGAGGAGCGCGAAGCGGATCTTAAGGCGATTGCCGACAGAGTTGTTGCAAATGCCGAAAAAGGGGATATCATTCTCATGCATGATATCTATGATTTCACGGCAGACCTTTGCGATATAATCGTTCCGCGTCTTGTTGAAAACGGATTCAAGCTTGTGACCGTCAGTGATATGTATGCTGCATACGGCGAAGAGCTTAAAGGCGGAAAGGTTTATTATAACGTCGATTTTAGCAAGAGCAACCTTGTGCTTAATGCGGGGGCGTATATCGTAAAAACGAACGGCGGTGTTCTGAATGTGCGCCAAAAGCCCGAAGCTGATTCGCCTTCACTTGAAAAAATACCGAACGGAACTGCAATAACCGTTTCAAATTCTGTTCCCGGCTGGGCTTATGTTACTTATAACTCGGTCAGCGGTTGGGTTAATGCAACCTATTTATCATCCATGTGACAAAAGGTGCCTTCAGGCACCTTTTATTAATGTCAATTTCTACAAATATAACCCTTATATTAACAAAAAATTTTCAAACAATATTTGTAAAACTTGTTAACTTTTATAAAATATTATGTTATAATAACAATCTAATTGTAAAAATAACGTATTTTAAATAATAATCTTGATTTGCAGGTGATTTCGTGGGCGGCAAAAGAAAAAGCTCCGGCGGCTTCGAAGATATTTCGAGCTACAGCAAGCCGAAGGGCTTTAAAAACAGACTGAAATATTTTTGGGGTCTCAAGGTTAAAACTTTTTTTCTTAAAAACCAAAAGAGAAATCTTAAGGCGATATTGAGCGTTTTTATCTGCCTTGTTCTTGTTGTTTCCGCGCTTGGCGGTGCATACATCAGAAAAATGCTTTCTCTTATCAATCAGAATGACGGTAATTTCGGCAATCCAGATGCAACCTTCGCTGCCGAGGAATATGATGACGATGTTTCATATAACACAATTGCCGATATCGAGAGCGCAAACTCGATAAAAGAGCTTCTTAAGGCATGGGCTACCAACAACGGTGAAAAGCTTCATCACAAAAAGGTTATCAATGTTTTGCTTGTCGGCGAGGATGATGAAGACGGTTCTCACCGCTCGGATTCAACGATGCTTGTTTCCGTCAATACAAAGACAAAGAAAATAACAATAACTTCATTTCTCCGAGATTCATATACCTATATGAACATCAACGGCAAGGACAGATATGACAAAACCAACCACTCCTATGCATGGGGCGGCGCAGCAAAGCTCATGGAGGTTATTTCAAACAACTATAAAATTCAAGTTGACAACTATGTTTCGATAAATTATCAGTCATTTGTCAAAGCTGTTGATGCGTTGGGCGGCGTTTCGGTTCCTGTAACCAAGGCTGAAGCTTCGTTTATGAACCGCACAACAAAGATAAAAGGCTTTGAAAGCGGTGAAAATGTTCTTCTCGACGGTCAGCACGCTTTGGTTTATGCAAGAATCCGCAAGCTTGACAGCGAGGTTGAAAGAACAAGAAGGCAGAGAGAGCTTATCAGTTCGGTTATCAGGAATGTTAAGGCCTCGTCGATCAGCGACATAAATAACGCTATTGAAACCTTCCTGCCTTATATCACGACAAACTATAAAACAACGGAAATACTCAGCCTTGCTTCTCAGGCGCTTACAGAAGGCTGGCTTCAATATGAAATTGTCAGCACGGTGCAGCCTTCTGAAGAAGTGCGCTACGGAGTTGATTATTTCCAGACATATTCCGGCAGACTTTTTGTATGGATTGTTGACTATATCAAAGCGGCAAGAGAGCTTCAGCTTGCGCTTTACGGTCAGACAAACATTGAAATAAATGCTTCAACCCATATATCGGCAATTGACCTTGCCCGCGGCACGGTATCCTCATCATCGGATAATTATTATGAAGATGATTATAGTGAAGAAACCGACGGCGAGGAATATGAGACTCATTTTTACACCGAGCCGGAATCCACAACCCGAAAGGGGATATTCAGTTGGATCGGTAACTACGGCAGCGAAGAAGAAACCACCGAAGAGGAAACAAACGGAGAATATTCCGACAATGGCGGTACGGGCTACGGTGACAGCTCTGAATATGTCGGCGATTATTGGGAAGAAACTTCTGAAGAAGAGACCACGGATTTCTTCGACAGTCCTGCTTTCGACCCGGATGATTTTGGTGAACAGGATCTGTTTGAAAGCTATTATCAGTAAGAAAAGCACGGTATGCAGCTGCATACCGTGCTTTTTGTTATTTCTTTCCGTTTTGTCTGAGAAGCTCTTGCTTCATGTCCCAAAGGGGTTGGGAAAGGTCAACATAATAATTATGAGGATTTTCGAATCTGGTAACTTCATCCCAGAGGGTTTCAACCTGCTGTTTGCAGTAGTCCTTGACCTCTTTGATATCTTTCTTTTTGAAAACGCATTCGCCTTTTGCGAAAATGGGCTCAAGAAGCTCTCTGACAACAAAGTTTTCAACCGTTTTGCGTTTCCATGTGTAGTCGGGGTCAAAAAGCTCATACGGCTGTGTATCGTCAATCTGTTCATCTGCAAGGGTGATCAGATCGGCAATCGCTTTGCCGCTTTCTTTATCGTAGAGTCTATACACTCTTTTGTTGCCGGGAGTTGTGATTTTTTGAACGTTTTCGCTCAGTTTGATTTTCGGAATAACCGTGTCACCTTTTTTTACACCGACGATTTTATAAACGCCGCCGAGCATCGGGCTTGATGACGAGGTTATGAGTCTTTCGCCGACGCCAAAGGAATCAACCTTTGCCCCCTGAATGAGCATGTCACGGATAATATATTCATCAAGAGAGTTTGAAGCAACAATGCCGCAGTCGGGATAGCCTGCTTCGTCAAGCATTTTTCTTGCCTTGCGCGAAAGATATGTGATGTCACCGCTGTCAATGCGAACTCCCTTGGGGCGCTTTCCGAGAGGCTTTAGCACTTCATCAAAAACCTTGATGGCATTGGGTATACCCGATTTGAGAACGTTGTATGTGTCAACAAGCAGGGTGCAGCTGTCGGGATATTCCTTTGCATATGCGGTGAAGGCCTCAAGCTCGCTGTCAAAAAGCTGAATCCAGCTGTGAGCCATTGTGCCGAGAGCGGGCACGCCGTATTTTTCATCTGTTATTGTGCAGGCAGTGCCCGAACAGCCGCCGATATAAGCGGCTCTTGCACCGAGAATTGCGCCGTCGGCTCCTTGCGCCCGTCTTGAACCGAATTCCATAACAGCCCGTCCTTCAGCGGCGCGGGAAATCCTGTTTGCTTTTGTGGCTATGAGGCTTTGGTGGTTTATGCAGAGCAGAAGCATTGTTTCAATAAACTGCGCCTGAATAACTGGCCCTTTAACCTTAACGATCGGTTCGCCGGGGAAAATGGGAGTACCCTCCGGAATTGCCCAAACATCACATTCAAATTTGAAATTTGCCAGATATTCAAGAAAATCTTCGCCGAAGCCCTTGCCTCTGAGATATTCAATGTCACCTTGTGTGAATCTGAGGTTTGAAAGATATTCAACAAGCTGTTCAACGCCCGCCATGATTACGTAGCCGCCGTTATCGGGTGCTTTTCTGTAAAACATGTCAAAATAGGCGATTGTGTCTTTGAAATTGTTTTTGAAATAGCCGTTAGCCATTGTGATTTCATAAAAATCCGTGAGCATGGTCAGATTGCGCTCGGAGCCAATGTTTTTCATATAAACACCTCGTTTATACATTTTATTTTATTATTATGCAATATTTTTCTGTTTTTTACAATATATATACTAAAAAAATATGTTTTCGGATTGGCTTTTTTATGTTATTTTAGATTTTGCTATGTGTTTATCAAAAGATAAATATTCAAAACAATAAATTTAATATTTCATCAAAAAAATATTGATTTTTTCAATAATGTGTGTTAAAATCACCAAAGCAGACAATAAATGTGTTGCTTATTGAATGAACGACAATCAAATTATACAAATTGTATAATTCAGGAGGATGAACTTATGAGAATCAGAAAACAGGCACTTGGCGAAAGAAACATCGTCGGTGCAAAGATTGAAGCAAGACGCAAGGCAATCAACATGAAGCAGAAGGATCTTCTCACTCAGCTTCAGATTAAGGGCATAGACCTTAACGCTTCCGGTCTTTCAAAGCTTGAAGGTCAGCTCAGATATGTTACCGATTTTGAGCTGAAGGCTCTTTCAGAGGTTCTCGGAATGACAGTTAACGAGCTTCTCGGAATTGACGAATAATCACTACCACCCTCTTATATACAACTCCTCAAAAGAAAACCGCGCCCTTAAGGGAGCGGTTTTCGCTTTTTTGGAGCAAACCGGTTAAATAACCCTTGAAAATCCTGCGATATATGCTAAAATTAAAATGTATAATTATATATAGGAGG
Organism: Acutalibacteraceae bacterium; assembly: GCA_045591425.1. Taxonomy (GTDB): domain Bacteria; phylum Bacillota; class Clostridia; order Oscillospirales; family Acutalibacteraceae; genus CAG-177. The sequence continues at coordinate 20,435 of JAZNSX010000038.1, forward strand.
CATCACCTATGATTAAGGATTTTATGGGCAAAGATTTCTTGCTTGATAATGAACCTGCGGTGAAAATGTTTGAGGCGGCGGACAAAATGCCGATTTTTGACTGGCATTGCCATCTTTCCCCCAAAGAGATATATGAAAATAAACAGCCTGAGGATATTGCATGGCTCTGGCTTTCGGGTGACCATTATAAATGGCGAGCAATGCGTTCGTGCGGCGTTGAGGAAAAATATATAACAGGTGATGCAAGCGGCTATGAAAAATTCAAGGCTTTTGCATCAATAATGCCCTATCTCATCGGTAATCCCATGTATCATTGGTGTCATCTTGAGCTGAGAAGATATTTCGGGATTTATGATATTCTTAATGAAGACAGCGCTGAAGATATCTGGAACAGGGCGAATGCCGCTATCAAAGCCGGCGGTTTTACTCCAAGGGAGCTTATTGAAAAATCAAATGTTTCTCATCTATGCACAACCGATGACCCAGCGGATTCTCTTGAATATCACAAACTCATAGCAGAAACCAATTTTAAATGTAAGGTTCTTCCTGCATTCCGACCCGACAAGGCGCTCGGAATTGACCTGCCCGCTTGGAAGCCATGGCTTTCCGATATGGAAAAAACCGCAGGCAGAGAAATCGACGGATTTGCAACTCTCTGCGAAGTTCTCAAAGACAGAATTGAATTTTTTGCATCTATGGGTTGCCGTGCAAGCGACCATGCGTTTTCCTATGTTCCCTATGAAGATGCAACTGCGGAAGAACTCGAAGAAATCTTTTTAAAGGCAAAGAACGGCACAAAAGTTTCCGTTGTTGAAGCTGATAAATTCAAAACCGCTCTGCTTTCCGTGCTTGCAGCCGAATACGCCGAAAGAGGCTGGGGCATGGAGCTTCATATCGGACCTATAAGAAACAACAACACCCTCATGTTCAACAAAATCGGACCCGATGCAGGTTTCGATTCAATAGACGACAGAGAAATCGCAGGAAAGCTTTCACGTTTTCTCGACAGTCTCGCAGTTATAGAAAAGCTCCCCAGAACCGTGCTTTTCACTCTCAATCCCAAGGACAACTATGTTCTAGGAACAATGCTTGGTAACTTCCAAACTTCTGAAGCCGAAAGCAAGATTCAGTTCGGTTCGGCATGGTGGTTCAATGATAATATTGACGGCATGAGAGAGCAGATGAAGGCTCTTGCAAACCTCGGTGCACTGGGTAAATTCGTCGGCATGGTTACGGATTCGCGCTCCTTCCTTTCATATCCACGCCACGAATATTTCCGCAGAATCATGTGCGGTCTGATGGGTGATATGGTTACTCAGGGTCTCTATCCCTATGACGAAAAAATGCTCTGCAAAATCGCAGAAGATATTTCATATAATAATGCAATAAAATATTTCGGTGTGAAAGGATGAAATCTATGGCAAAATATGTTCTTGCCCTCGATCAGGGCACAACAAGCTCAAGAGCGATAGTTTTTGATAAAAAAGGCAACATAGTAAGCAAGGCGCAGAACGAATTCGAACAGATTTATCCTCAGGCAGGATGGGTTGAGCATGATCCCCTCGCCATTCTTTACAGCCAGTTTCAGGCGGTATCATCGTGCATAATGCAGGGAGCAATCAGCCCCGAAGATATCGCGGGCATCGGCATCACAAATCAGCGTGAAACCACAATTCTCTGGGACAGACAGACGGGCAAACCCGTTTATAACGCAATTGTCTGGCAGTGCCGCAGAACGGCTGAAATCTGCGAGGATATCAAGGCTCAGGGGCTCGAAGAATATATAAAAGACAAAACAGGTCTTGTTGTTGACGCGTATTTTTCCGCAACAAAAATCAAGTGGATTCTTGACAACGTTCCCTCTGCAAGAGAGCTTGCCGAGCAGGGCAGACTTCTTTTCGGCACGGTTGAAACCTGGCTTATCTGGAACCTGACAGGCGGAAGCGTTCATGTTACCGACTATTCAAACGCATCAAGAACAATGCTTTTCGATGTTGACAACCTTTGCTGGGACAAATTTCTCTGCGAAAAGCTCGGAATTCCCATGTCAATCCTTCCCGAACCCGTTCCTTCAAGCAAGGTTTACGGCAGAGTTTCAAAGGGCATTCTCGGTCTTGAATTCCTTGAAGGTATCCCCATTTGCGGCGCAATCGGCGACCAGCCTGCCGCGCTTTTCGGTCAGGGATGCTTTGAAGCGGGTCAGGCTAAAAATACATACGGCACAGGTTGCTTCCTTCTCATGAATACTGGCAAAACCCGTGTGAAATCAAAGAATAATCTTGTCACAGGTGTCGCATGGGGCATCGGTGACAAGGTTGAATATGCAATTGAAGGCTCAGCTTTCAATGCCGGCTCTGTTATCAAGTGGCTTCGTGATGAGCTTCATATGATTGACACCGCAAAACGATGTGACGAGCTTGCCGAAAGCGTTTCCGATGCGAACGGAATTTATTTTGTTCCGGCATTTACGGGTCTCGGTGCGCCCTATTGGGATATGTATGCAAGAGGCACGATTGTCGGTCTCACAAGAGGTGTTAACAGAGCGCATATCGCAAGAAGCGTTCTCGAAGCGATTGCATATCAGGTAACTGACCTTCTCGAAGCGATGAAATCCGATTCGGGTATCGATTTCACGGAGCTTCGTGTTGACGGCGGTGCCAGTGTCAGCAACATCATGATGCAGATTCAGGCAGACATGATAAGATGCAGCGTAAACCGCCCCAAGAATGTTGAAACAACCGCCCTCGGCGCGGCTTATCTTGCAGGTCTTGCCGTCGGTCTTTGGGAAAGCACGGAAGAAATTCAGCACAACCGTGTTGTTGAAAAAGTTTTTGAACCCGAAACCGATATAGAACTGCGAAATTCCCTTTATGCAGGCTGGAAAAAGGCTGTTGACTGCTCAATGGGTTGGGCGAAGTAATTATAAATTCGTAATTCGTAATGCGCAATTATGTAGGGGTCGATGCCTACATCGACCCTTAATTTAATTTGGAGATGTTAAACATGGATTATTTAAAGGAGTCCTTGCGACTTCATTATGAATGGAAAGGCAAGCTCGAAACAAAAACAAGGGCAAGTGCTTCGTGCAAGCAGGATTTATCGCTTGCATATACCCCCGGTGTTGCCGCACCCTGCCTTGAAATTCAGAAAGACATAAATAAAAGCTATGAACTCACAAGAAGATGGAATACCGTTGCCGTAATAACCGACGGCACGGCTGTTCTCGGTCTGGGAGATATCGGTCCCGAAGCAGGTATGCCCGTTATGGAGGGCAAGTGCCTTCTTTTCAAGGCTTTTGCCGATATTGACGCCATCCCTCTCTGTATCCGTTCAAAGGATACGGATGAAATTGTCAATGCTGTTTCGCTTTTTGCGGGCAGCTTCGGCGGAATTAACCTTGAGGATATTGCAGCTCCGAGATGTTTTGAAATAGAAAGAAAACTCAAGGAAATTTGCGATATTCCCGTTTTTCATGATGACCAACACGGCACGGCGGTCGTTGTTCTTGCTGCTGTGCTCAACGCGCTTCGCTGTGTGGGCAAAAGGCTTGAAAATTGCACAGTTGCGATGAGCGGCGCAGGGTCTGCAGGCTCGGCAATTGCAAAGCTTCTCAACGCCTGTGGTGTGGGGAATATTATTATGAGCGACAGAGAAGGGATTATCTGTAAGGGCGATGAGCTTTCTCCTGCGTTTGCAGAGCTTGCGGAGTTTACAAACAAAAACAGAATCAGAGGAACTCTCGCCGATGCAATGAAGGGCGCAGATGTTTTTGTCGGGGTTTCCGCAGGCGGAATAGTCAGCAAAGAAATGGTTGCTTCCATGGCAGAAAATGCAGTTGTTATGGCTATGGCAAACCCCATTCCGGAAATTATGCCGAATGAGGCGCTTGAAGCGGGTGCTGCTGTTGTGGGCACGGGCAGAAGCGATTTCCCCAATCAAATCAACAATGTTTTGGCATTTCCCGGAATATTCAGAGGCGCGCTGGATGTGAGAGCATCGGATATCAATGAAGAAATGAAGCTTGCGGCAGCCCATGCCATTGCGAACCTTGTTTCGCAGGACAAGCTTTGCCCGGAATATATATTGCCTGAGGCATTCGACGAAAGAGTCGGAAAAACGGTTGCGGCGGCAGTTTCCCAGGCGGCGCGCAATAGTAAAGTTGCACGAATTTAACTTTTGAAATTTGGGCGGTTTTTACAAAAAATATTTAGAGCTTATTTAAATATTTTTTTTCTATTGCTTTATCTTAATAAATGTGTCATAATTATTCAGCATAATGGACAGAAGTGTTTTTTGTCACTTCTTCAAGGAAGGAAATTTTTATTATTAAAGGAGGAAAACATATGTCCAAATTTAAAAAGGTCTTGAGCCTTGTGCTTTGCGCCGCTCTTCTTGTCGGCTCATTTGCCTTTCTCGGTGACCTTGTAGTACCCAAAGCTGCAGCTACAGATGAAGCAGTTACATCAACTGTTGATTCATTTGCAGACCTCGCAGCAAAATACGACAAATTCATCTACGTCGGCGTTGACGTTTATGAGCTTGAAGTTGCATATGAAGACGCTGAAAAACCCAATGTGGGCACCATTAAGAAATTAAATGGTCTCACAGACGGTAAGGTTAAAGCTGGCTCATGGCTTGAATATCGTATTTATATCAAGTCAGATATGTGGATTGGTACAAACTCTCCCACATTCCTTTTCGACAAGAGATTCTTTGATGTTAAGAACGTTCTTTCAACCACAGTAGCAACAGGCACAACCTACACAACAAACAAAACATCAGAAGGTCTCGTTAATAAATCTCATCCCATGAGTGAGTACACTACATTGAAGCATACTCTTACATCGGCGGCAGCATCGGGAGTCTCATGGTTTAAAAATGCAGATTGTGAAATCGATGCTACAAACCTTGACTATGTTAAGTCGGGTACTGCTGTTGTTGACGCAACAAAAACCAATGCTTGGAATATGACATCCGATCAGTGGCTCAGCAATTTCTATGTCAGAGTTCTTGATGAACCTACCATTGATGAAACAACATCATATTCACCCGCATCAATTTGGAAAAATGTTCCCAGAGTTGTTTCGGGTACAGAACGCGGTGACACACGAAGAGTAGCTGACTGTTATTCTGCAGACGGAGATCCTTTGACAGAAGAACCCATTGCAAAGGGCACAACAAAGTCAATGGCTGACACAAGCAGATATAATGTTATAACTCTTCTTGTTGACGACACTTACACAACCTTCACAATCGACGATGGTACAACCGAAGAGCCGGAAGAACCCGTTGAAGAGACACTTACTGTTAAGTTTGTTGAAAACGACGATACCGTTATCAAGGCTGCAGACGGCACCGAATACGTTAAGGATTATGTTGTTGACAGTGTAATTCCCGCAGAAGAAATTCCTGAAGCAGCAGAAAATCAGTACGGTTGGGCTGATGTTGACACAGGTATAATGGTTGACATGGCAACATTCACCGTTAAAGAGCTTGCTGACTATACAACAGCTGACGGCGTTATTGTTCTTAAGAGAGTTCTCAAAACAGATACATTCCCCGTAACAGTCGACATTGCAGGCGGCTCTATTGACGAAGCAGACCTTCCCGAAAATGCTGAAATCGACGCAAACGGCAAGGTAGTTGTTAATGCTGCTATGGGCAGCACAATAGCTTTTGCGGATATTCTTGTTCCCGAAAAAATCGGTTATACCGCATCTTGGGAGCCCGCAGAAGTAACAGTTAACAACCTCAAGGGTGCTTCTGCAAAGGTTGTATGGACTTCAAAGAACTACAATGTTAAATTCTTCATTGACGAAGAAGCAGCAAAAGAAGGCACAACAACATTCTCAGAAGCAACTGTTCAGTACGGTAAGACTCTTCAGCTTGACAGAACCTTTGTTAACGAAAATCTTCACAAGACAGATGCAGACGGAAACGTAATGGCATTTGACGGTTGGATGAAGGTCACAGGTGTTGACGAAGAAGGTAATCTTACAGCAGAAAAGGTAACAACCAATACTGTAAATCTTGGCAAATATGAAACCGACGGCGACTCTGTTTACTTTGCAACATGGGCTTACAGCTCAATCGGTCTCATGGTCAGAAACCTTAAATATACAGGTGCTGAAGGCGAGCTTGAATGGATTGAAGCTTCAACCCAGTATTCAGAAGGCGGCTCACTCACACTTGCACAGATTGAAGAAATTACAAACGCTCTTGATCTTTCAGAAGAATTTGGCTTCGGTGTTGCTCTGAAGTTCCGCTATGCAGGCACATCGGGCGAAAAGATCGACCAGAACAACATGATCAACACTAAGGTTGATTTTGTTAAGGGCGAAAAGCAGCTTGTTTATGTTTATGCTGACGCAGAGGTTGACGTAACATGGAAGATTCCTGTATACGACGCAGAAACCGGAGAAGCAACAGACGACTTCACAGAAACAATCTCTAAAGGCAGTGTTCCCGCTGTTGTTGAGGGTGAATATCAGTATCCCATTACAATCAAGTCCAAGACAACTGCTGACACAGCGGCAGTTCCCGGCTACAAGTTTGTAGGCTGGGTTGACGAAAACGGTGAAGCTGTTGTATACGATGAACGCGAAGGCGTAACTGCAAACCTTGCAGAAGATGCCCTTGAATATACAGGCGTATTTGAAGCTCTTGAGTATAAGATTGTGTTCAATGTTGGTAACGCAGGCAGCAACTCAACTCTCAAGACAGTTGAAGGCACTTACGGTATCGGCGATGAAGTTAAGTTTGCAGAAGTTGTACTTTTCGATGAGAATAATCTCGAAACTGAGCTTCCCATCGCAGGTAAAGAAAACAAGGAACAGGTCGGCGGCACAATGGAAGGCGGTAGATACTTCAATGCTGACGGTTATGAGTTCAACGGTTGGAAGATCGGCTCAGGCGTTAATGCAAGAGACTTTGATCCCGAAGAAACTCTTGTTCTTTCAATAGAAAACCTTTCAAAATATGCAAACAATACAACCGGTGAAATCGTAATCCGCGGTTCATGGACAGCTCTCAGCTATGACCTTGTCTTCAAGTACAGAACCGGATTTGACGAAAACGATCAGCCTATTTATGCAATTGCTCTTGAAGCTTCTGTTCCCACAGGTGCACCACTTGAGCAGTATAAGAAGGAAGCTCAGGCTGTTGTTGAAGCAAACCTTCCCGAAGGCGAGACCTTCGGCAGATGGTCAAATGCAGCTGTAACAAGCATGCAGGCTTACGGCATGGAGATCTATGCTCAGTATAACAACGACCTTATTGATGTTTATATTGATTATAACACAAGCACCGAAGAGAATCCTCAGACTCTTGAGGAAACTATGAGCCTTTCATCTGTTTATAAGGCAACTTACGGTCTTGATATCGAAACACCTCAGCTTGGTGAGATGCTCAGCCTTGCTGACCAGATCAGAAGAGGCACAATCACAAGACGTCCTTGCGACACAGCAGGCTGTGATCATACAAAGTGCCCTGACACCTTCGAGTGCATCGGCTGGAAGATTTTCTATGTTGAAAAGGGTGAAGATCCTTATACTGCAACATGGAAAGAAGGCGTAAATGCTCAGGGTTCAACTGTTGCTAAGACAACACTTATCTTCCAAACTCAGTGGAAGGCACACAGCGACTTCTTCTTCAGAGTTTATGACACTAACAACAAGATCTGCAAGGCTCTCGGCAAGGACTTCAAGATGTATTACTGGAGTTCAGGCATTGTCTGTGAAAGAAATGAAGCCGCGGTTAACCATCTTCCCGAAGGTCTTATCGTTCTCTTCTATCTTGTTGAAATTGAGAATTGGGATTGGAACGGCTTCTTTAGTCCTGATATGTGGAGCAGTTTGACAGTTAAGTTCTCTGCTTACGGTATCAATAAGTCTTTCTTTGAGCCTGACGGCTTTGCTCAACTGATGAAGACACTCTTCACCTTCATTCTTAAAGAAATTGGAATCGAAGTTGAATAATAACGGCTAATCTGCGTTATAACCAAATAAAACAAAGAGCCCCTGCACATATGTGCAGGGGCTCTTTCTGCTTTCAACATTATTAGATTTTTCTGAAGGATTTACTCTTATGTACGTTAAAACCGTGCAGAATTTTTCCGGTTTCGCCAACGATAAGAGTAACCGAAGAAAGTGCGCCAATGATGAGCCATTGCATAGTGTTGAGAGGAACTGTACCGAAAATTTTTGCCAGCGAGGGAACGACAATAACCGAAGCCTGAACGGCACTGCAGATAAAAACAGATGCAGTCATCATTTTATTGCTGAAAAAACCCGCCTTATAAAGCGGCATTGAAGAACGCATATTGACGGCATGGGCGATTTCGCAAAAGCTGAGAGTGCAGAATGCCATTGTTCTGCCCAAAACGGTGCCGTTTTCTACGCCAAACGTAAATTTTCCAATGAAAAAAGCAATAAGAGTTAAAATTCCGATGAGGGTGCCTTCAAGAGAAATGTCTATCCACAACCCGTCTGAGAAAAAGCCTTTTTCCGGAGAAATCGGTTTGCGCTTCATTATGTTTTTTTCGACTTTCTCCGTGCCTAATGCCATTGCCGGAAGTGAATCCGTGACCAGATTTACCCATAGAAGCTGAATGGGAATCAGTGGTGGTTCAAAGCCGAGAAGAGATGCAGCAAAAACAGCTAAAATTTCTCCGATATTTGTGCCGAGCAGAAAATGCACGGCTTTTTTTATATTGTCATATATTCCTCGGCCTTGCTCAACAGCTTTTACTATGGTTGCAAAATTGTCGTCAGTTAAAATCATATCTGCTGCGTTCTTTGCAACATCCGTGCCGCATTTACCCATTGCGCAGCCGATATCGGCCGCTTTAAGTGCGGGCGCATCGTTAACTCCGTCGCCCGTCATTGCGACAATGTGTGAGTTCTTTTGAAATGCTTTTACAATTCTGACCTTGTGCTCGGGAGTTACCCTTGCAAAAATGCTGCAGTCGCGAACTGCATCGGCAAGCTGTCTGTCATCAAGCAAATCAAGTTCTTTTCCTGTTATTGCACGGGAGCCTCTTTCATAGATACCCAGCTTCCGTCCTACAGCGCGCGCGGTGATTACGTGGTCCCCGGTTATCATAACAGGCCTAATCCCCGCTTTTTTGCAGGTGGCAACAGCATGAGCAGCTTCAGGGCGGGGTGGGTCAATCATGCCGATGAGTCCTGCAAAAATAAGATCTGACTCGTTGGAGTCATTTTCACAACTTTTATATGCGACTGCCAGTACACGCAGCGCGCTTTCCGCCATGCGTGCATTAAGTGTTTCTATTTGCTGACGGCGGTTTTGCGAAAGCACGGCGACGTTCCCGTTGATAAGTAAATACTTGCACATATCCAGAACGGTATCGGGTGCACCTTTGACAATGAGTCTTATTTCGCTGTCAAAGGAATTAATTGTAGACATAAATTTCGTGTCGCTTGAAAAGGGTGTTTCATGTTTTCGCGGATATTTATGGTCGAGTGCAAATACGTCCGTGCCAAGTTCGAAAGCGGCGCTTAGAATTGCGGTTTCCGTCGGGTCGCCTTCAAATGAGATTGATTTTCCGCGGCGTAATGGACTTGCGTTGTTGCAAAGTGAGCCGAGAAGCAGAATATTTGCGGCTTCGCTGCTGCTCAGCGGTATTTCACCGAGTGCGTTTGCAATCTGTGTAACGGTCATTTTGTTTTGTGTCAGCGTACCTGTTTTGTCAGAGCAAATGATTGTTGCGGCGCCAAGGGTTTCAACGGCGGGGAGATGACGGGTTATAGCGTTGCTTTTAGCCATACGCTGAACACCGAGGGAAAGCACGATGGTGACAATTGCGGGAAGACCCTCGGGGATTGCGGCAACGGCGAGGCTGACAGCTAACATAAAGGACGGCAAAAGACCGCTTTGCCTGAAGACTCCGAGTAAAAACACAAAGGCGCAGATAACGAGTGCACCGACGGCGAGTGCTTTGCCGATTTTTTCAAGTCTAAGCTGAAGCGGAGTTTGCGGCGATTTTTCGCTTTCAAGGAGATGAGCAATCTTTCCAACTTGTGTATTCATTCCGGTTTCTGTAACAAGTGCACGGCAATTGCCCGCGATAACGGTTGTTGAAGCATATATCATATTTTTTCTGTCGGCAGGTGAGCAGTCATCCGAAAAAAAACCGTCTGAGCTTTTTGAACAGGGCTCAGATTCACCGGTTAAAGCACTTTCCTGAACTTTGAAACCGTTTGAGCTGATAAGCCTTGCATCCGCAGGAACCATGTCGCCGCTTTCGAGAAGAATTATGTCACCGGGTACAAGTGAAGAAGCGGGGAGTTTTTTTGGGTTTTTGCCGCGGATAACCGTTGCGTTCGGTGCGGAAAGCTTTTTGAGTGCATCAATTGCTTTTTCGGCACGCATTTCCTGAAAAACGCCGATTGCCGCATTGAGAACAACGATTATCAAAATAACGACGGGTTCAACAAAATCCCGGCTGTGTTCTAAAAGACTCGTTGCAAAAGAGATGACGCAGGCAACGAGCAATATGATTACGCAGAAATCTGAAAACTGTGCTAAAAATTGTCTGATAATTGATTTTTTTACTTGCGGGTTGAGTTTGTTTTCGCCTGAGTTTTTTAGTCGGATTTTCGCTTCCTGCTCGCTTAATCCGCTGTTGATATTTGTTTTCAGCATTTTAGCGCAAGCTTGTGCAGATAATGAATGCCAATTCACATGTTTCAATCCCTTCAATTTGCCTGTTTTTGTCGCAGGCGCTCATTATTTGTTTTGCCATGCAAAAACACGGCCCGACAGTCATATATATTCAAAAAGGGATGAAAAAATCCCCAAGCCGAAAGGCTTGAGGTGAATAGTCTATTCGTTTTTTAGCTTTTCAAGGCAGGTTCCGCATATATATTTGCCTTCAAATTCAGTCAGGTTATCATCAGATTTGCAAAAGATGCAGTCACAAACCGCTTTTCTGCAAATTATTTGTTTGCCGTCGGAAAACAGTTCAACCTCCGAACCGGGATCAAGGATACCGAGCTCTTTTCGCAGCTGTTTAGGGATAACAATTCTGCCGACCTTATCAACCTCGCGTATAAATCCTTTGTACATAAATTGCCACCTCCGCATCAAAGAGCAAACAATACATATTAATTAACTTATATCATTTTTTTGTGAAAAAGTCAATGAAAAAGGGCGATATTTGACAGAAAAGGTCGTATAAGACCGCTACATCACTTTCATTTTTTAGGGGAGTTGAATATGATTAATTACATTTGGGGTTCAATGATTGTTTTTTCAGTAATTTCCGCTGTTTTCGGTCAAAACGCAGGTGGTTTGTCAAATGCGATAATTTCAAGTGCATCCGATGCGGTCAATTTATGCATACGGCTTGGAGGCACGATTTGTTTGTGGGGTGGGCTGATGGAGATTGCCGAGGAATCGGGTCTGACGGTTGCTGTTTGCCGTATTCTTTCTCCTGCTCTGAGGTTGGTTTTTCCTAAAATGGATATGAAAGGCAAAACTGCAAAGGCGATTTCAATGAATGTAACAGCCAATCTTCTTGGGCTTGGCAATGCTGCAACGCCGCTGGGACTTGAAGCAATGCGGAGGCTTCAGGATGAGAATAGGAGAAAAGACAGTGCAAGTGCGGATATGATTAAATTTGTTGTTATGAATTCAGCGGCATTTCATCTTATACCCACAACTGTTGCTTCACTGAGGCAGGATTACGGATGCAAAACACCTTTTGATATTATGCCTGCCTCATGGATATCATCTGCCGCTGCGCTGACAGTAGGATTAACGGCGGCAATTATTATGATAAAGCTTTCGGAGGGGATAAGGTGGAAAAAATAACTGAGTTTTTATTGCCTTTAATAACTGCGCTGATTGTTGTTTTCGGCTTGTTTAAAGGTGTTAAGGTTTTTGATGTTTTTGTTTTGGGCGCAAAAAAAGGCTTTGAGTCGGCAGTTCGCCTTTTGCCGCCTCTTATGGGGCTTGTGCTTGGTGTTACGATGCTGCGCCAATCGGGAGCATTGAATGTTATAACCCGAATGCTTGAACCATTTGCAGAATTGACGGGTATTCCTGTTGATGTTTTGCCGCTTACCGTGCTCAGTCCGATATCCGGCAGCGGATCGTTGACAATGTTTGAGCAGATTCTGAAAAACTTCGGTCCCGATTCCATACAGGGCAAAACAGCATCAATAATAATGGGCTCAACAGAAACAACCTTTTATGCGGTAACGGTGTATTACGGCTCAGTCGGCATAAAAAAGAGCGGATGCACTGTTCCCGCAGCGTTAATGGCAGATGCGACGAGCTTTGTGCTTTCAGCTGTGACAGCAACGCTGTTTTAGCTGTTGAAATAAAAGGTGTTCGGGTGTATAATAGAGGTACTAAAACAGAAAAGAGAATTTTCGGATGATAGGTTTTATTGATATAGGCGGCGGCATGCGCGGCATCTACACAAGCGGAATTTATGACGGCTTGATTGACAGAGGAATATCCCCCGAATATTGCATCGGCGTTTCGTCGGGCAGTGGAAATCTGATAACATATGTTTCGGGGCAGAAGGGAAGAACCTTCAGATTTTATCATGACTATGCTTTTGAAAAAGAATATATGGGTGTTGGCAATGTGTTGAAAAAAGGTTCTTTTATAAACCTTGATTATATTTATTCCGGAATCACCAACAGCACAGGCAAGGACCCGTTGGATTTTGAGGCATTTATGAAATCCGATTGCAGATTTACTGCGGTTTCGACCGTTGCCCAAACAGGCAAGCCGCATTATTTTACAAAGGATGATTTCAAAAAGGATGACTATTCTGCACTCAAGGCAGCATGTGCCCTGCCTGTTGCATGCCGCCCCGTTAAAATCAACGGTGTGAAATATTATGACGGAGGAGTTTCAGACACTGTGCCGTATAAAAAGGCTTTTGCTGACGGTTGCGACAAGGTTATTCTCTGCATAACAAAGCCTGTGGAATTCACGAAAAGCAAGCTGCCTGCAGCTGCCGTGCGCAGCCTGCTGTGTAAATATCCCGAATCGGCAAAGCAAATTCTGACCATGCATGAAAGATATAACGACGGAATTAAAGCCCTTGTGGAGCTTGAAAAGCAGGGTAAGGCTTTGGTCGTTGCGCCTAAAGAGTGCTTCGGAATAGAAACACTGAAGAAAAATAAAGACGGCATGAAAAAGCTTTATCAGTTGGGCTGTGAGGATGCTGCAAGAATAGAAAATTTTATAAACAATGCAAAAAGAGAGTCAGCTCGCTGACTCTCTTTTTTATTTCAGCATACTGCTTTGATTGAGCAGCTGAGTGTTATAGATAAACAGCACATCGCAGTTTTCAAAATCAACAAAGTCGCCGATAACGTGAGAGGATATATATCTTGTGTCAACCAGAGTGATTTTGCTGTAGCCAGAAAGCATAAGCGGAGCAAGCGATGAACCGAAGGAATCGCGGAACATAACAAGTTCTTTCTTTTCTTTCGCAAGAGGGTTTTCAGCGGTTATAATCGGTGTTGCTCCTGAAAGATAAACGTCATATTTATCATTGCCGCTGAGCTTTTCAAAGTTATAAACGCCTGTCAGAATCTCTTTTGTTTCTGTATTATAAACTGTTGCAGAGTCGGTGACGTCGCTTCGAAGGCATATCAGATCATCGCTTTCTGCCCCAAAAGCAAGGCGGGAAGAATAAACTCCGTCAAAGGCATCGACTCTTTCAGCCTTATAGTTGCTGAATTTTTTTGCGTCAAAACCCATGTGAAAGCTGAGACGTTCAACGGTTGCTTCAAGAGCTTCCTGACGCCAATGGGTGTCTGTTCTGTAATAGCTGTCAAGGCTTAAGGTGTCTGAAATATCGATATATTCCATATTTTGAAGGTTTTTGCCCAAAATATCTGTCAGCCCGACAAAATCAAATTCGGGATATCCGTTTTGAGCCGCAAGATAATGATTTTTATCGGGAATTACCGAATAAAAAACGCTTGTGTTTTTGTCTGCAAGATATTTTTCATATATTGTATTGATTTTTTGAGCGGCATTCAGAACCGATTTTTCATTTAAAGCAGGCTGAATTTCCGATATATGCCCTTCTGCCAGGAATATGCCGTTGCTGTCTTTTTGACCGAGAATTTTCAGCTCGATTGCGGCTTTAACTGCCCTGAATTTTTCTCTGAGAGGGAATTGATCCATAAGGTAATCCTCAAAACCGTCAAAGAAGGATTTATCAATAACGGCATTTGCAGAAAATTTTGGCATTTGAGCTGCTTTCCTGCGCTCCGAAACGAGAATATCAACGGGTTCTTTGAAGATAAAGGCTGCTCCGAGGGCGATAATGAAAGCCGCGAAGCAGACAACGGATATTATATTGCGAGCTTTTTTGCCCATGGTTAACCTCCTAAAATCTAAAATAAAGAAACGGATTATATGAGCCGTCAATGAGATAAGCTGTTACGGCAACAAGAAGCGCAACAGTTGCAACAGGTTCAAGAACAGCATTAATTTTTGCACCGATTTTTGTTTCGCTTAACTTTAATGCTGCGTTTTTAACAATCGGGGTTGAGCCGACAATGCCGATAATCAGCAAAACAGCATAGCTGCGAAGATAATAAAGCGTGATGTCTGTGCAAAGAGGATATGCGGCAGTGAACATGCCTTTAATGTCTGAAATTGCGCCGTCGATTCCGTTGGCATTAAATATAACGAATCCGACAAGCACAACAAGAATTAAATACAAATGGCTGAAAAACGAGGGCGTATTATCTTTGATTTTCTGCGGAACGCTTTTTTCTGCAAGAAGAAGTGCCGCAAAATATAGCCCCCACACAATGAAGGTCCAGTCAGCTCCGTGCCAGAAGCCCGTTAAGAACCAAACTGTTAAGATGTTGAAGAAGAAACGCGGCTTGCTGACTCTGTTTCCGCCCATCGGTATATATACATAATCTCTGAACCAGCTGCCGAGCGAAATGTGCCAACGGCGCCAAAATTCCGTGACTGAGCTTGAAGCAAACGGATGACGGAAGTTTTCGACAAACTTAAATCCGAGCATGCTGCCGAGACCGATTGCCATGTCGCTGTAGCCCGAAAAATCGAAATGAACCTGCAGAGAGTATGCAACGGCATAAATCCAGAAAAACAGAGTCGAGTTTTCTGGAGTGTCTCTGAAAATTTCGCAAAGGCTTCCGAATGAGTTCGCAAGCAATACCTTTTTTGAAAGACCGAATACAAACCGTCTTATTCCGTAAGAAAAGCCTTCAAGGCTGTGCTTTCTGCCGCGCAGGCTTTTTTCAATATCTGAATAGCGCACAATCGGTCCCGCAATAAGCTGAGGGAAAAGAGATATATAGAGCGCAAGGTTGATGATGTTCTTTTGCGCAGGCACATCTCTGCGGTAAACATCAATGTTATAGCTGATTGCCTGGAAGGTGTAAAAGCTGATACCGACAGGCAGAGCAAGCTTCAAAAGCCCGAGGTTTGAGCCGAAGGCAGAGTTTATACTCGATATAAAAAAGTCGGTGTATTTAAAGAAAAACAAAGCCGAAAGGCTGACAACAACCGATATAGCGGTTAATACTTTTCGCTTTTTGCCGTCGGCTTTATCAGTCAGAAGACCGAAAACAAAGCTGGAAGCGATAACTGAAATCATCAGAACAAGATATTTCGGTTCGCCGTAAAAATAAAAGAAAAGGCTTGCCGCAAGAAGCCATATATTTTTAGCTTTTGCCGGCAAGAGATAGTAACCTCCGACCACAACAGGCAGGAAAACGAATAAAAATGTTAAGCTTGAAAAAAGCATCTGCGGTCCCCTTTCTAAAAAATAAGGGCTGACCTTAAGGACAGCCCCTGAATGCTGTATAAATTATGCAAGAACAACGCCGTCTTCTGCGGGAATTTCGTCGCCGAGGGTTTCGCCGTCAAAAGCGGGCATATCTGCGGGAATTTCCATGTCGGCAATTCCGCCTTCGGGAATTTCTTCCTGAACTTCGCCTGCCTTGGTGAGAGGTTCGGCAGTTTCCGCGCCTGCTGCCTGAGCAACGGCCGAGAATGCATTGCAAACGTCGTCAACCATTTCTTCTGTTGACATAACCATCATGATTGTGCTTCCGCAGTTAACAACCGCGATTTTTTCGGCTGCAACGCAAATCCACTTTCTGTAGTTAACGCCGTCAAGAATTTCTGCTTTGAGAGCTTCGATGTCTGCATCTGCCTTTGCCTTAACAAGGCACATTGAATATGCGATGGAGCCGATCATGGGCTCTGAGAAAACAGCTCTTTCGATTGAGTCTGTCGAAGCAACGCCGAGGTAGTAGTTAGCTGCATCTGCATCGGCAAGGTCAATTTCCATTGCGGGACCCATAGCCATTTCAATTGCTGTTGCATTTGCATAAATGCTGTCTGAAATTTCTTCAAGTGTTCCTGTGAGTTCAACGGGAGCACTGTTGCATGCTGCAAATGAAAGTGCCATAACCATGGCGAGAACGAGGCAAATAATTTTTTTCATTTTAAAATACTCCTTAAATTTTATTGTTGCCAAACGACTATGATTATATCATCCGCTTGGGCTTTTGACAATAGATTTTTTATGAACAATCGATTAAAAAAGTGAAAAATGCCGAATCAAAGGTCAATTTTCCAGAAAGCGACATTGAGTCGTTCATATGTATATGTAATATAAAGCGAGCCGTTCATATATTCAATGGCAGGATAAGAAAATTCGCTGTCAAGCTTTTCTTCTTCAAGAATGAGAACGGTTTCCCACGTTGCGCCGTTGTCGCAGGATTTCTGAAGGGTGAGGGGGGAGCGTTCTCCCCAATTTTCCTCAACAGGATTTGAAATCAGATAAAGGTCGCCGCAGGGGACTTTAACAACATCAAGACCGCTGTTGTTGTTAAGAAGAGAGGTTACATATGCTTGGCACCAGGTTTCGCCGTAGTCAAACGAATCGCTTCTGTAGGCTCTGCCGACAGAGGTTCTTGTGAGCATATGTACCTTGCCCGGCTCAGACTCCCATAAGGTCGGCTGAATCATTGGGATAAGGTTTGACGTGTATTTATTTTGACGGTTAAAAAGCGGCACCGCCTGTTCTGTTTTGATCTTGGCGGTTTTGCGCCATGTTTTTCCGCCGTCGGTTGAAATGTCAACAAAGCAGTTCCAGCCGCGGATTTCACTTGATGCCGGGGCGAGAATCCGTCCGTCAGAAAGGCGAAGGCATTTGTTTTTAACAGGTCCTCTGCCGCCGCTTCTGTCGCCCTTGACGAGCTCATACGGCTTGCCGAAGGTTTTTCCGCCGTCAGTTGAAATGCTTACAAAAGTGCGCCATGTGGGGATTTCTTTGCCTATTTTGAAGAAAAGAACGACCTCGCCGTTATCGTTCAGGAAAAGAACGGGGTTCCAGTGGGGAATTTTTTTATTGTAGCTTACGGTTGCGGGTTTGCTCCAACCGTTTTCGTCTCTGCGTGCATACCAGATATCAACATCCGCAGTGCTTTCCTTAGTGCCTCCGAACCAAGCGGCAACAACGCTGCCGTCGGGCAGAGGGAGAACGGTTGATGCGTGGCAGTTCGGAGTAGGAAGAGGGTTGCAAATAAACTCTTTAGTTGTTTTCATTTTCCATCACCATTATAATTCAAATTCCGAAGGGTCGGCCTGCTGAACAATGAGAGGCTTTTTCGGTCTGCGTTTAAGAGGGTCGTATGTATATTTTCTGCATTTACCGTCAAGGGAAACAAGACCTTTTTTGATGCAAAGAACCATTTGCTCATCGGGCGAAAGACGGCCGTTTTTACAGTATTCACAGGCAGCGGGATATTTTTTCTTTTCAAGAAGCTTGCTTTTCATGCCTTCAACATCCTTTCCTTGAAATATTAGCATACTTTTTTATTATTATCAAGGTCCAATATCAGAAGAGCGGATAAAAGGAGAAGCGAAACAGAAGCGGGGGCTGAAAAAGACCAAAGTTGCACATTCTGCGAAAATGAAAGAAAAACAGGAGTTTCAACAGGAAAGAAAAAGAGCAGAACGCGGCAAACGATGAACGCAAGCACCGAATGCAAAACACGAAAAAAATAAAAAAACGATTTTTTGATGTCTGCGCTTTTTGCAACGGCAAATACCTGCATATGAACGCAGATTCCGCCGAAGGCGCAGACAGCGGCAAGAGATGGCAGAGCAATTTTTTTCGATGCACTTATGCAACCGTTGGTTACCTCAAGCAGGCAGGCTATAATAAGCTTTATATTTTCATTTTTTATTAGGGAGTCGAGAACCGATGTTATGCCTGAAAAAACAGTAACAAAGGCGCAGGCGGCGAGCATTGCCCACGAACTTGAAGAGACGCTTTCAACCAATGTTTCGGATAGTGGCGAAGGAGAATCCGAAAGCTTGTTTGCCTTCGATTCTTTCCGTGGCAGAAAGCGTGTGAAAAAGCCTGTGATTATTGACGAAACACACAGGGAAAGAAAAAGAATGATTCCGGATTTTTTTGAGCCGAGCATGATGATGCCCACGGCATTCACCGAAAAACCGATGCCCGAGTTAACTCCGAAAAGAAGCAGCCGTTCCGCCTGAGTTTTGCTTATTGTTCCTGAGCGGCAAAGCTCGTCTGCTGCCTTTGCCCCTGAAAGATAGCCGCCGATTTGACCGAGAATTATTGCTGGCAGACATTCCGAGGGCAGACAAAACAGCTTTTGGGTTATGGGAGTCAGAAATTTTTTCGCTTTTTCAGGCAGTTCTCCTCTGCTTGTAAGTGAGGCGGCAATCAAAAAAGGAAAAAGTGAAGGGATAACAGTTTCAGCGCAGTTTGTAAGACCGGCACTCAGTCCGCGTGAAAACTCGGACCAAAATGTCAGCAGAAAAATAAAAGAGACCGTACCTGCGCATAAAGCGAAAAAACCGTTTGTTTTCAAATTTGTCACTCCAATCGGCGTTGTTCTTTTTGTTGTGTCATATTCATAATATGAGGACAGGGGGAATTGCTATGAAAAAGAAAAACTGCCGAAAAGAAAACAGAGGAGAGAAGCTGATGGATTCGATAAGCAGAAGCCTTGATTTGCCCGCGGATGCCGTTTCGGGTTATGCACATATTGAACTCAGCGGCAACAAAGAGGCGATTATTGAGGGCTGCTGCGGTGTTTTGGAATACAGCGACAGTGTTATTGCCTTGAATACGGGCAGGCTGACGGTCAGAGTTTGCGGCTGTGAGCTGACCATTGTTTCAATGCAAAACGGTCAGGTAATAATCAAGGGAACAATTACCGGTCTTGATTATTGCAATTAGGAGGCGCAAATGCTTGTATTAAGATTTTTCAGATTCATATTCGGCTACGTGAGCTTTACGGCAAGAGGCGGATTCCCCGAAAGATTCATAAACCTTTGCCGACATAACGGTGTTTTGCTTTGGGAACTCAGAAATGCCGATTCGGTTATAACTGCATGCACCGATTGCGGCGGATACAAACGGATTCGCTCCGCTGCGCGCAAGTCAGGCATGAAAGTCAGAATAAAAAGAAAATGCGGACTGCCGTTTTTTGTTGAGAAGCACAGCCGAAGAATAGGTGTTTTAATCGGAGCTTGCTTTTGCGCTGTGGCAGTAATAATTTTATCAACGAGAATTTGGAGCATTGATGTTGTCGGCAATGTGAGAGTGCCTTCGGAAACGATAATCGGAGTTTTTGAAGAACTGGGCGTTAAAAAAGGCGTCGCAGGTTCGAAAATCAATATAGGTTCAACAGAAATTGCGGCATTGCAAAAGCTGCCGGAGCTTTCATGGCTTAATATAAATATTAACGGCAGTGCGGCGAGAATTGAGGTCAGGGAAACAGTTGAATCGCCCGAAATTGACGGCGGCGACAATACACCGACCGATATTGTTGCCGCCAGAGACGGTCAGATAGTTATTATCAGACCGTTTAACGGAACGCAGGAGCAGAAAATCGGGAACCCCGTTTTGAAAGGCGATTTGCTGATAAGCGGTATTAAGGAAAACAAGGATTTAACCGTCAGCTTTTGCAAGGCAAGCGGATATGTTGTTGCAAGAACCAAGAGAAGCATTTCCTCTTCGCAAAGCGGTAAAATCAAAGTCAAAAAAGCCGTTGCACAGAATAAAAGCTATTCGCTTAATTTTCTTTCGTTTTCCGTTCCGCTCGGACGGAAATTTGAGAACTCTTATACCGAAAAAAGTGAGATTGTAATAAGAAATGTGACGCTTCCGGTCGGTCTGATAAAACATACCCAAACCGTTTATTCGGAAAGTGAGGTTGTGTTGTCACCCGAAAGAGTCAGGCTGCTTGCGGCTCTGAATTTTCTTGACAGTTGCAGTGAGAAATTCAGATATCTTGAGGTTGAAAGCGCGGATATTAACTATGATGCAAAGGCGGGAGAATTCAGCGGCGAATTCGTCTGCATTGAAAATATCGGCATTGAACAGCCTATGCAGATAGAAGAAACGTCGCAGCAATATTAAAGACAGCCGAAGCTGTCTTTAATATTTAAACAGTTTTGTTTTGCTTATTGCATAGAAAAGAGGTATTCCGCCTGCAAGGCAGACAGCCAATTCACCCGCACCGACTTCAAGCGCGGCAACGGCAAATGCAGAAAGACTTGCGTCCTGCGACGGCATAAGAAAAACGATTTCCGCGCCGACTATCAATGCGTTAAAAACAACCGGCATCAGCAGTGACAGCAGGGGAAAGCCTTTGAATGTTATTTTTCTGAATGCCCGTGCGGTTATTGACGCAAGCAGAGTTGCCAGCGAGCCGAAAACAATGTCCCAGACTCCGAAGGGGCTTGGGATATTTCCTATAATACATCCGACGGTCAGTCCCGGAATTGCTGCGGGGGTGAATACCGAAAGAATTGTCAGAGCTTCCGATAATCTGAATTGAATCGGACCGTAAGCTATTGCGAAAGATGCACTGAGATAGGTTGCTGCGGCATAAATTGCCGCAATCATCGCTCCGTGAGCGAGCATGATAATTTTTTTTCTGTTCATTTTTGCTCCTTTGCTGCCAAGCAGCGCCTTTAGTTTTGTTCGGCACCGAGCAGGTGCCCGTCAGGAAGGTTTCGAACTGACGTTATGCTCTGTTTATATTAAAGATATTCAGCAAGAGCCTTAAGATTTTCAACAGCTACGCTTGCTTTGATATCTGAATTTGCATATTCCTCAGGGGTGGTAACTCCGCTGTAAACAAGAGCGCAGGGAATTCCGTGGTTTGCGCCGATGGCAATATCCGTTGCAAGTCTGTCGCCGACGAATGCAAGCTCATTTCTCTCACAGCCGAGCATTTCGGTGATATAGTCAACGGTTGCGGTCATGGGCTTGCCGAGAACAACGGGTCTCTTGCCGGTTGATGCGGCAAAAAGCTCAATCATTGAGCCTGTGTCGGGCATATAACCGTCAGCCGTGGGGCAGTTGAGATCGGGGTGGGTAGCGAGATAAATTGCGCCGCCGTCAATATATCTGACAGCATCCCACATTTTCTGATAGGTGAGTGTTGTGTCAAAGCCGAGCACAACAATGTCAGGGTTTTCCGAAACAAGATTGATGCCTGCCTTTTCAAAATCGCCTGTCAGTCTTTCGTTACCGAGCAGGAAAACTTTTTTGCCTGCATAGTTTTTGTTGAGATAGTCAGCGGCAACATGAGAAGAAATGATAACTCTGTTTTCATCAACAGGGAAGCCCATCTTTTCAAGCTTTGCGCGGCAAACCTCAACATTGTTTGATGAGTTGTTGGTGAAGAAATAAAAATCTCTGCCGCTTGTCTTGACTTTTTCAATAAAATCCTTTGAACCGTCAATGATGTTGCCGTCCAAATAGAATGTGCCGTCCATATCAATAATAAAATATTTTGTGTTTTTAAAAATGCAGTTTTCCATGACTTTTACTCCTTTGAATAAAAAAGTGTGACGATTTGGAACATTTGCTGAAATTGCCGAATCAACTTTGTATAATGTATTTAAGTAAATCATTGAAAGGAGGGGAAGAATTGAAAGCTTTCTTGGGTGTTGATGACAAGTCAATGGGCGAAGTGCTGAAGGTTCACAGAAAAGCCAACCGCATGACTCAGCAAAAGGTTGCGGAATATCTCGGCATACACCGCTCAACATATGCGAAATATGAGACCGGCAGGAAGCCCGAGATAGATGTTGTTCTTAAGCTTTCGGTTCTTTACCGTATATCTATCGATGATTTTATGAAAAGCTTTTTTAAAGAAACAGAGTCTGAATTGTCGCCTGTTGCGGTTCTCGCTTCTCCCGATATGATTGAATCGGTCGTTGAGGTGACGAGAGATGAGAGACGTTTGCTTATGCTTTATCGCGACTGTATCAGAAAATCTGAAATTATGAAAGCTGCCGAAGAAGTTTTTCAGCAGGATAAAGATATACTTGAAGAAATACAGAGCTTTTAATTTCAATGTTATGCCCCCTGTTTAATCAAAACAGGGGGCTTTGCTTTGCGATTATTCTTCTGCCGAGGGAGCTTCAATTTTGCCGGTAACGTTTTTGATGTTGTTGCGTGCGGTCTGAATCTCATTAAGACTGTTTGCGATTGCCTCGTCTGCGGTTTTCATTATGTCCTCGATGAAATCGCCTGCTGCAATTCTGATTTCGGCAGACCATTTATTTGCCTTGTCGATAGCTTCGTCGGAACGCATTCTTGCATCCTCAATTGTTCTTTCAGCCTGTTCAGTGGCGGCATTAACGATGTTTTCCGCCTGAGCCTTTGCTCCTGCGATGGTGGAAGCCGCTTCGTCCTGAGCTGCTTTTGAAATTGATTCTGCAGTTGCCTTTGCCTGAACAACGATTTCGCTGCTGTCAACCATAGCTGCTGCTTCAAGCTGAGCGTTGGCTTTGATGATTTTTGCATCTTCGTTTGCGGCGTTGACAATCTGCTTTGCCTGGGCTTCTGCCTCTGCAACCTTATTCTTTGAATAATCTTCTGTTTTAAGAACAAGGGCTCTTACCTTGTCTTCTGCTGTTGAAATAAGAGCTCTTGATTTTTCCTGAGCGCCGGTTACAGCAGCCACAGCCTCGTTCTTTGCCTTAACAAGAAGGTTATTTCTGTCGGCAACAATAGCTCTTGCCTGTGTGATTTCGTTCGGCAGGTTGAGTCTGATGTCTTCAATAGCCGTTCTGATTGCGTTTGCGTCAACGCCGACCTTGTTTGACAGGGGCACTTTTGAGCCCGCCTCAATTATATCTTCAATCTGGTCAAGTAAGCTTTCAATGTTCATTTTGAAATCCTGTTCCTTTCTTTAATTCGTTTGATTATATCGTCACATACCTCTGCGGGAACGAATTCGCTGATGTCGCCGCCGAATCCGCAGACCTGTTTAACTACGCTTGATGAAAGATACATGTTTTCGGCATTTGAGATAACAAACACCGTTTCAAGCTCGGGGTTGAGCTTTTTGTTTGTCAGCGCCTGCTGAAATTCATATTCAAAGTCCGAAACGGCGCGCAAGCCCTTAACAACCGCGCATGCGCCCTTTTCTTTTGCATATTCCGCAAGAAGACCGCCGTGCATCTCAATCTCGATGTTGTCAACATCGGTTAGACTTCTTTTGAGAAGCTCAACTCTTTCTTCTGCTGAAAAATAGCTGTCGGGTTTGTGATAATTCACCATTACAACAACGATAACCTTATCGAAAAGCTTTGCCGCACGGTGAATAATGTCGATATGACCTATCGTTACGGGGTCAAAACTGCCGGGGCAGATTGCCGTTTTCATCCTATCATCCCTTCCGATAAACGGTTACGGCCGTTTTGCTGTATTTGTATTCCTTTTGTCTTACAAGACCGCCGTAGTTATCTTCAAGCTCTTCTTTGAACGGATGCTCACAGATGACCATGCCGCCTTCTGCGATGTGCTCGCCGATTTTTGAAAGAGCTTTCTGCAAAAGACCGTTGCCGTAAGGCGGGTCAAGAAAAGCAATGTCAAAAATCTTGTCGGTCATGGTTAAAAATGCAATTGAATCTGTCTGAGCAACCGAAGAGAGAGAGTCAAGCTTGGTTTTTGCAAGATTTTCTTTGATAATCCTGATTGCATTTTTATCTGCATCAACAAAGGTTGCGTTTGCGGCGCCTCTGCTGAGCGCTTCGATTCCGAGCTGACCGGAGCCGGCAAACAAATCGAGAATTCTGCGTCCTTCAATTTCAAACTGAATTGCGCTGAAAATCGCTTCTTTAACTTTATCTGTTGTGGGGCGCACGTTATCGCCCTCAAGAGTTCTGAGTGTCATGCCTCTTGCCGAACCGGTGATTACTCTCATTTGTACTCCTCCGTTATTACTCATATAAGCGTACTCGCTTATATAAAGTACAGTATATTATCGCATTAAATAGGATTGAATGTCAAGACAAAATGTTAACAAAAGGATAAAAAGTTGTAAATTTAATCCTCTTCAGGTATATTTTTACCGTGAAATGCTTCAAAAACCGCCTTTGCGGCATTTTTGTTCATTCCTTTAACCGAGGCGAGTTCTTCTTCGCTTGCCTGCGAAACCGCTTTGACTGTTTTGAAGTGCTTGAGCAGCGCTTTGCACCTGCTTTCGCCGATGCCTTCTATCGAAGTCAGCGTTGAAGAAAGAGAAGCCTTCTTTCTCTTGCTGCGGTGATATTCTATTGCGTAGCGGTGAACTTCCTCCTGAATTGTCGAAACAAGAGTGAACGCTGCGCGCTTCGAGGTCAGAGAAAGCTCATCGCCCGAGCAGGCGATTGCACGGGTTTTGTGGTGTGAATCCTTGACCATGCCGAAAAGAGGGATGTCAAGATTATATTTTTCAAGCACGGGTTTTACCGCATTGACCTGCCCGCTGCCGCCATCAAGCAGAATAAGGTCGGGCAATTTGCCGAAGCCCTCGCCGCTGTCTTTTTCTTCAAAATACCTGAGAATGCGGCGTTCAATGACTTCTGCCATCGATGCATAGTCGTCCTGACCGCTGAAGCCTTTTATGGAGAATCTGCGGTAAGCTTTTTTATACGGAACGCCGCCTTTAAAAACAACCATGCCGGCAACGTTTTCGCTGCCTGCCGTGTGTGAAATATCATATGATTCAATGAATTCGGGCGGAGATTTCAATCCGAGAAGCGTTGCGAGCTCATCAAGAGCGACGGTTGCTTTGCCTGTTTTGCCGAGATAAATCGCAAGTTTCTGAGCTGCGTTGGAGCGGCACATTTCAACAAGCGAATGCTGTTCGCCGCGCTGCGGAGTGACGATGCTGACCTTTCTTTTAGCCAAAGATGAAAGCCACTCGTAAAGCACCTCGCTGCCGTCAACCTCGCCGTCAACCGCAATTCTTCGCGGAACAAAATCCCTTATTGAATAATAGCTTCTCAGCAGCTCGTGTCTTGCTTCGGGCATATCTTCGGGCAAATCGATGATGAAATGCTCGGTGTCGTAAAGGCGGGAGTCTTTGAAACGGATAACCGAAAGGCAAGCTTTTGTATCTGAGCAGACAATTGCAAAAACATCTTGTTCCTCAACCGATGCGGCAACGACCTTTTGTTTTTCTGTCACCTTTTTTATTGCGTTTATTTTATCTCTCAGCTTTGCTGCTTTTTCAAATTCAAGGTTTTCGGAGGCTTCAAGCATTTTTTCGGTTAGAGCATCTATCGCTTTACCCGAGCCGTTAACAATAAAATCGATTGCCTGTTCAATTGCTTCGGCGTGGGCTTCAGCACTCATTTTGCCGGCACACGGCGCGGCGCATTGCCCGATGAAATGATTAAGGCACGGGCGGCTCTTTTTATAGTCCCGCGGAAAAACCTTTGAGCACTGTGGCAGCATGAAAATCTTTTTCGCTTCATCAATTGCGTTGCTGATGCCGTAGGAATTGGTGTAAGGACCGATATATTCCGCGCCGTCGTCAAGCTTTTGCTTAACGGCAGTTATGTTTTTCCAGCCGTTAGAGGTGATTTTAATATAGTGATAACCCTTGTCGTCTTTTAGAAGAATGTTATATTTCGGGCTGTGCTGCTTTATCAGCGAGCATTCGAGGATAAGCGCTTCAAACTCGCTGTCGCACATGATATAGTCGAAATCCTCAACGTTTTCAACCATTCGGCGCACCTTAATCCAAAGATTGTTCTGCGAGCCGAAATATGAGCTGACTCTGTTTTTAAGAGCCTTTGCTTTGCCGACATATATAATTTCATTTTTCTTGTTTTTCATCAGATAGACCCCGGGAGTCAGGGGTAGGCTCATTGCTTTTTTACGGAGATAGGGGAGCTGTTCGTTCATGTGGTCACCTCCTGTGTCCTATATATTATACCCTTATATAATATTTTTCGCAAGTGTGAAAAAATGCTTGACAATGCGCGTATCTTCTGTTAAAATAATAAACCGCTGTGAAAGAAACAGCAGGATTAAAACGAATTTTATTCCTTGCCGCAGATGCACTGCGGCCAAAGACCAGAAGGAGGTGCTTTAAGAATGTCAGCAAACATCAGCTACGAAACAATGATGGTATTTTCAGTTGCCAACGGCGAAGAAGCTGCTCAGACTCTCGTTGAGAAATTCAAGGCTATGATTGAAGCTAACGGCACTCTTGAGAGCGTTGATGAGTGGGGCAAGCGCAAGCTCGCTTATCTTATCAATGACGAATCAGAAGGCCTTTATGTTCTCTTCAATTATCAGGCTGCTCCCGAATTCCCCGCAGAGCTTGACCGTGTTGTTAAGATTACAGACGGCGTGCTTCGTTCACTCATTGTTAAAAAGAACTAAGGAGGTCGCAAAATGTTAAATAATGCCGTAATTATGGGCAGACTTGTTGCAGACCCCGAGCTTCGCACTACAGGAAGCGGAATTTCCGTTACATCGTTCACGGTAGCCGTTGACAGACGCTTCACCCGCCAGGGCGAAGACCGTCAGGCAGATTTCATTGACATTATTGCATGGAGACAGACTGCAGAGTTCGTCTGCAAATATTTCCGCAAGGGTTCAATGATTGCAATTCAGGGCTACATTCAGACCAGAATGTATGAGGACAAAAACGGCAACAAGAGAAAGGCTGTTGAAATTGTTGCAGATAACGTAAGTTTCTGCGGTTCCAAGAATGAATCCAACACAGGTTCATCTTTCACAAGAGACGACAGCTTCATGAATGCTCAGCCCGCTCCCTCATATTCAACTGCCGACGAGGGCGATTTCAAAGAAATTCCCGAAGACGACCTTCCGTTTTAAGGACGCAAAAACTGAAACTGAAAAGGAGGTTTAATCCATGGCTTACGATAGAAGCGAAAGAAGACCCAACAAAAAGGGTCGCAGAAAGGTTTGCGCTTTCTGCGTAGATAAAGTTGAATGCATCGATTACAAGGATGTAAACAGACTCAATAAGTTCACTTCAGATAGAGCAAAGATTCTTCCCCGCCGTGTTACCGGCACTTGCGCTAAGCATCAGCGTGAGCTGACAACCGCTATCAAGCGTGCACGTCAGATTGCTCTTCTTCCCTACACAAGTGACTGATAAATAAAAATCATCCCGCTGTACAGTTGTACGGCGGGATTTTTTTGTATTTGAAAACCCCTGGCTGTGCCAGGGGTTCCGAAAAAGCTTTAGCGATGAAAAGAAAACTCCTCTTGCAGAGAGTGCGGCTACCAACAGCACAGCTAAGCAAAAGGAGAACATT
>JAZNSX010000039.1:0-13996 GCA_045591425.1 Acutalibacteraceae bacterium
ACCTCATTGTTTGTGTTACAGTTGTCATGACGAATGGTTAACCTCCTGTTGGTTTTGTCTGAGCAACTTAACTGTAACACAGGTTTTTCCATTCGTCATTTGTTTTTTGTTTCACTGTAACACTTCTATTGTAAACCTACAGATTTTATAAAATATTTTTTCAATTTATGTTGACAAAGCAAAAAAAGTGTGATTTAATTGTATTTGAATCGGCTAATTTTGACAAATTTGTAAATTTATACCGAAAGAGGTGTGAAAAGTTGAAAAGTTATATTGATTACGCAAACACTTGTTACATAGACAAGGATTATGAGTTGGTTGGAATTCTGGAGATTGATGAAAAAACATATATTGATTTTGACAGAAAAACTGTTTATATCAACCAGGTTGACCAGGTAGTTTCTGCCACCCAGATGGCTATCCTCGAAAAGCTTATAATTGAATTCCCCAGAGTTGTTACTTACGAATCTTTATATCGTACTTATTATGATACAATGTATTTTGACAAAGATCCCAATATTCAGGTGTTGAGAAACGTTATGTCGGCTCTCAAAAAATATGTCAGAATAATCAATGTCTCAAAGTCCGGTTATAAAATTGAATTGCCTAAAAGCATTAAAAGGTTCGGAAGTATCAGAAGGTGCGATGTGACTGATATTTCCGAGCTTTTTTCTGTTCTTGAGACCGGAGTTACGGAAGAGGAATGCATGGAAATTCTCAGATCCGAAGGAAAAACGCTCCAGTTTTCCGAAAAATTCTTCCATTCGGGAGCACAGGAACTTGCAGACAGCGATGGCGAAACCGTTATTAATGAGCTTAAAAAGCTTTCGGGAATTTTCAACGGAATCACGAGTCTCGACGGAGTTTCTATAAACGACGATGTTATAGGCAATGTGTATAATCTGATTGTTGACGGATGTGAAACATCAGGAACAAGAGAAATACTTAAAATCAAAGGTCCGCTCGGTTCATACAAAAACCGTATAATGCAGTATCTTTATCTTGCAGTTGCAAAAAACAACAGCAAGATTCTCCCGTTTTATATTGATATTGCATATTACGAAAAAATGGCTGAGAACAATGAAGGTATTTCAGATGATGACATCGTTGAGGTCTTTGTTAAGGATTTTGACGAGATAAAAGCGATGGAGAGTAAACACAAAAACAAAACACCGCTTCTTATGATTGACGGCGTGCGAGATTTTTCGCGCGGAGACGAGGCTCTTTATTATTTTATAAGCAAAAAAATCAAGGAGCTTAACTGTAAGCTTGTTGTCTGTATGGACGGCGATTTCACAGTTAACAGTCAGCACCAGTTTAATGTTCATCCCCTGGCTTCAAACAAATATAAGCACTATATGCGCATAACATCGATGAATCTTCACAAAAGAGCTGAAAGCATTGATTTCATCAGAAACTGCCTTGACATATCGGGTATGGATGTGTCGGAAGACATTACTCCCGAAAAGATTTATGACAGCCTTGTGAAGCTCAGCTTTCTCTCTGTTGATGCATATTGGCTTGTTTATATAGTCAAATATTATCAGGACAACCTTTTCGATCCCAGAGGAAACATTTCAGATTTATATTCCGCAATTTGCATGAGCTTTCTCGGTAGCGGAAAGAAAACCGATTCTGCAGCAGAGCTTGCATATAAGTTTGAATTCGATTCGGTGGATTTTTATAAAAACAATCCGTTTTTCGATATTCGCTGGCAGTTGATAAGAAAGCACAGAAGTGTTCTTGACTATCTTATCGCAAAGCATTATGTCAGAAAGATTTCCGAGCTTGACTTCAAAAACAGAAGCCGTGAGGAAAACATTAAGAATCTTTCGTTCTTTAATATGGTTTTGCAGAAGAGCATCACAAGATTTGTGGTTGATATGATCGGCGGCAATGATGATTATGAGTACAAAATCATGATAATCGCTGAGAGCTATTATGATACTCTCTCTCTTTTTGGCAAGAGTGAGCTTACATTCTGGATGGCAAGACTCCACAACCATGCAAGAAAGAAGAGGTGCAAAGCACTGCTTAAGGAATACAGTAAAAAGGAAATTCAGCGCTATAACGACACCAAATTCAAAAATACCGCTGATAAAAAGAATATGGCATTTCTTATCCGTGGTATAAGCGTCAGCCTTATTTATGAAGACGATGAAGCTTCATTCCGATATTACATAAAATCTTTGATTAACGACAAAACCGCAAACACGGTTAACAGGGGCTTCCATCTTGAATACTACGGTGACAAACCGTATATTCCCAACAAGACCCTGCTTGATTTCGAAGACGATTTGACCAAGGGGCAGAACACATTGAATGTGCTTTGCCTTTCGCTTGACAAACGAATCAAGAAAAAGGATTTTACAAATCCTGTTGCGGTGCTTGAAGTTATGACACTCTGCAATCTTATTCAGGCAAGAATTGAGCGAGTGGATGATGAAACGGTTCTTGATGTAAGACCTTATATGAGCAGATGCATCCGTTATCTTGAATGGATTATCCAGCACAGATCTCTCCGTGATTTCAGCGAAGCAGCGCAGTATTTTATGTGGATGCACAATGAATATAAAAAGCTGTTTGAGGAGTATCCCTCGGGCCGCATAGCCTACAGCTCTGCGGCACCATTCAACAAGTTTTCAAAGGCAAGCAACATTGAAAGAACAGGCTGGGTCAAGGCCGAAATTCCCGCCCCCGAAAACATCGTTGAGCATATGTATAACTGCTGGCTTATCGGTATGCTTTATCTTCCAGAAAGCCACGACGCAGACGGCTACGATAAAAACAGAATTTTGCAGATGCTCCTTATTCACGACCTCGGAGAAACAGAAACAGGAGATATCTGCAGACCCGACAAGGTCAAAAAACAGGTTTTTTATGACCATCAGGAAAACATGGTTATGCAGTCATTGCTTCTTTCGGGAACATATCCAGATTCGGCAGACATAAGCAAATATCTTGACTGCTGGAATAATTGGTCGGTAAAGAGCGGAATTAACTATTCCGTTGCAAAGGATATTGATAACATCCAGACCATTTTCCAGTTCTGCACATATTATATTCAGCATCCCAAAAAGTTTGATACCGATAAAATAATTTACTGGCTTTCAGGTGTCAATGAACTTGAAACCGAAATCGGCAAATCCATCGCTTTGAAGCTCATAAAAAAGAATCCTGAATTTGCTCATATAATTGAACAAGCAGGAGATATATTCAACGATTGATAATTTTAAGAAATCATCCCGAAAATCGCAAATTTTTTGCGAAATTCGGGGTGATTTCGGTGTTTATATGGTAAAAGTTATTTTTTTGTTATTTTTTTTCCTTTTAAAAATGAAGAAACAAAAAACAAAAAATACAGTTTTGTTATATTGGTTTATTATAATTGACTGTGTAAATATAAAAAATAGCTCGATACAGAATCGGAACAAAGAAGAAAGGATGATGAAAATGACAGAAACAAACACATATGATTTGCAAATGGGTTGGGAAACATTTGATGTTGGAGAAGAAAGGGGCAGAGAAGAGACTTCAGGTTTTGCAAAGGGGCACATAGGGGAAAAAATCACAATAAGTGAAGCTCTCGTTATGAGTTTAAGAAAACATATGAATGTTGATATTCATTTCATTTCTGAAATTACCGGGAAAGATAAAGATACGGTTATTGATTTACTCAAAGGAGTGATTTATCAAAATCCCGAAACCTGGAACGGAGACCTTTATGAAGGCTGGGAGCTTTCAAGTGAATATATTTCTGGAAATCTTTTTGAAAAGCATAAAAAAGCACAGGCGATATCAGCTTTATGTTCAAACCGTTTTGACGAGAACATCAGGGTTCTTGAAAGTTACATGAGTATGGCTGTTTATTTTGATGATGTCAGGCTTGTTCCGGGTATGACGTTTGTGCCGTCGGAAATAATAGATGCGTTTATTGAGCATCTTTTCGGCAGATACATTTCTTCACCCGATTTCAAAGGCAACAAATTGCCGTTTCTTGTAAAAAAGGATATTATAACGGGTTCATGGGAAATCCCATTCAAAAACCGTTACCGTGGATGGGTTACAAATATCGTAAAGTATGGTACTCCCGATAAAGAAGGCACGGTTATCCTTGAAGATATTCTCAACAACAAAGATACAGTTGTTTTTAATAAAAACGGCACCTCATCGGGAAGCAAGAGAACAATCAATAAAGCCGCAACAGCTAAAGTAATTGAAAAAAGAGATGCTATTATTGCCGAATTTGACAGGTGGGTAAAGAACACACCTGAAATCAGAAAAGTGGTTGAAAGATGCTATACCCGTGAGTACGGTTTTATCAGAAAGCGTGTTTTCAACGGAAACTTCCTTGAAAAGAAGTGGGGAAAAATCATTCTCCGTGACTATCAGCTTAATTCCGTTGCAAGAATTCTTTTCACGATGAACTGCCTGCTTGCATTGCCTGTAGGCAGAGGTAAAACATTCATCATTCTTGTTGCCGCTCTCGAGTCATTAAGAATGAAGCTGGCAAAGAAAATTATCATTACTCCTCCCAACAACGTTTTTGTTCAGTTTGAAGAGGCTGCACGCCAAATCGGGCATCTTCACGACATCACTTTTATCGGAACAAAGGATTTCACACCTACAAAAAGACAGAATGTTCTTAAGGCTATCAGTTATGCTGAAACAGGAATTTTCGTTATTCCCCAGAGTTGCTTTGACCTTATTCCGCTTTCCGAGGACTATTATAAAAATGAAGTTAAATCGGAGCTTGATAAGGCTATTGAAGCAAGAGGAAAATTCCTCAACAGCACCTCCGCCCTTAAGCGCAGAGAAAAGGAGCTTAAGAAAACTCTTCTTGACCTTGACGGCAAATCGTCCGACAAGGAAAGGGTTTATTTCGACGACCTCGGCATCAATATGCTTTTCGTCGACGAGATTCAGGCATATAAGAACATAACCATTGAAACCTCAAGCTTTGCAAGAGGAATCAACAGAAAAGGTTCTGCAAAGGCAAACAAAATGCTCGACAAAATTCACTATATCCATAAGAATAACGGTGGCAAGGGTGTAGTTCTTTCAACGGGAACTCCCATCACAAATTCAATGACGGATATTTTCGTCTGGCAGAAGATGCTTCAGAGCGGCGAGCTTGCAATTAACGGACTCAACACATTTGATGCATGGGCGGCTGAATTCTGTGAAAAAACAACAGAATTTGAGATTGATGTTGACGTATCCAATTACCGTCTTGTAACAAGATATTCCAAATTCGTCAATCTTCCCGAGCTTACATCGCTGTTTTCTTCGGTAGCGGAATTCTACACGCCCGAAGAATCCGAAGGCTTGCCGAAGTTCAACGGATATACGGATGTTATTGTTCCCCAAACGGTAAGATTCAGACAGTTTCTTGAGGAGATTTCCGAACGCTGCGATGAAATCAGAAACGGCAATGTTTCTCCCGAGGTTGACAATATGCTTAAGGTCACCCACGACGGAACGGCTGCGGCGGCGGATATCCGACTTGTTTATCCCGATGCACCCTTTTCAGAGCATTCAAAAGTTGCTTACTGTGCAAACAAAGTATTCGAAATATATATTAAAACAACAAAAAATAAATGCACACAGCTTGTTTTCAGCGATATTTCAACTCCCAAGGATGGATTCAATCTTTATGATGAGCTTAGACGTTTGCTCGTTGAAAAGGGTATTCCGTCGTATGAGATAGCATATATCCATGATGCGACCGATGACAAAAAGCGCGAAGAGCTTTTCAAAAGGACCCGCAAAGGTGAAATCCGAGTGCTTATAGGCTCAACCATGAAGCTGGGTACAGGCGTTAATGTCCAAGATAAATGTATTGCCATACATCATCTGACCCTTCCGTGGAGACCATCTGACATGATGCAGCGTGAGGGAAGAATCTTACGCCAAGGTAATTCCAATAAAGAAATATATATTTTCAGATACGTTACACAGGGCAGCTTTGATGCTTATTCATACCAGATTCTTGAGAATAAGCAAAGAGTAATTTCACAGATTCTCAAGGGAGCAGTTACTTCAAGAAGCATTTCCGAAGTGGACGATGCTGTTCTTTCTTACGGCGAGGTTAAAGCTCTTGCAATCGGCAACCCGCTGATAAAAGAGCGTGTTGAAGCACACAACGAGCTTTCAAGATACAGAGCACTCCGAAGCAAAAGCGAGGAGAGCAAGATTCTTCTTCAGAAAGAGCTTCGAGAGATTCCCACGCTCATCAAGAACGGCAATGACATGATTTTCAACTGTATGCTTGATGTGGCTTTTCTTCGCAAGAATCCGCCTTCGTGCGATGGAAAAATCCGCAAGGAAATCCGCAGGAAGATTTCGGATTCAATCAGAAATGTTGTAACCGCAAGAGAGGAATTCG
The DNA here is from genome assembly GCA_045591425.1 of Acutalibacteraceae bacterium. GTDB lineage: Bacteria > Bacillota > Clostridia > Oscillospirales > Acutalibacteraceae > CAG-177. The sequence continues at coordinate 6,389 of JAZNSX010000039.1, forward strand.
TAATCGAAAATAACTACTGCGGATTCAAGATTATTTATCCTGCTTATATGACGGCGGACAAGCCCTTTGTATATATTGAGAAAAACGGCAGATACACCGTTGAAATGGGTGAATCCGACAAGGGCATTATGACGAGAATTGATAATGCAATTGCCAGAATCCCTGAACTTCACAAGTCATTTGTAAAGAGCCGTGATGCTCTTATCAAGAGACAGGACGATATAAAAACAGAAATTAAAAACATTAAATTCTATAACGAGGAGATTGAATTTTACAACGAACTTCTCGAAGACATTGATAAGAAATTGGAGGCAGCTTAAATGAAAGATGTATTAGAAGAAATGAACATTCCTAAACTCAGTGTAACGGAGGCGGTAAACAAAATCAGTAAAGCATATTGTTCGGCTATCAAAAAGGGTCTGGGAGTATTTTATCTTCCTGCCGTAATGCTCTTGGGTCCTCCGGGCATCGGTAAATCGGATTTTATCCGTCAGCTTGCAGCATTTATCGAAGATGAAACAGGAAAGAAGGTCAACATTACAGATGTTCGTCTGCTTCTTTTTAATCCCATTGACCTTCGAGGTATGCCTACCGCAAATGAGGACAAAACCCTTGCGGTATGGCTCAAACCCAAGATTTTTCAGATGGACGAATGTGACGATGTCATAAACATTCTTTTTCTCGATGAACTTTCTGCTTGTCCACCCTCCGTGCAAGCAGCGGCTTATCAGATAACTCTCGACAGAGTTATCGGTGAACACAAACTGCCCGATAACTGCATTGTTATCGCGGCGGGCAACAGAATCACCGATAAAAGCGTTGCATATAAAATGCCGAAGGCACTTGCAAACCGTCTTTGTCATATCGAAATCGTCGCGAACTTTTCGTCATGGGTAAAATGGGCAAAAGAAAACAGAATTCATCATAAGGTAATGGATTTTCTTACATCACGCAGAGATTATTTCATGGCTTTTGACCCGCAAAAAGATGACCTTGCATTCCCCACTCCCCGCAGCTGGGAGATGGTAAGCAATATACTTGATGTTTATGACAGCGATGAAAAGGAAGCATACGCTATGATTGCGGGCTGTGTCGGTGCAGGTGTTGCTTCTGAGTTTGTTATGTTTTGCTCCGTCTATCATGAGCTCCCCTCGGTTGAAGATATATTTGAGGGCAAAAATCCCGATGTCCCCAAAGAAACCGATGCACTTTTCGCTCTTGTTTCATCCATGATTGCATATGCCCGTGAGAATAAGGATGATGCAAGAAAAATCGGAAACGCAATAAGATATTCCGAAAGATTTTCCCCCGATTTCAGCGTTGCATTTATGAAGGAGCTTATACATATTGAAACTGATTATCTCCGAAAGCTTCTCATGATTCCCGCATATTCCAAATGGATGGAAAGGAGGGGCAGATTGCTCAATGGCGTTGTCTGATATTCAGTTAAAGGAATTTTCACGAAAGCTTCTGACTGCGAGAATGCGTCTTGTTATGTCCCATCCCTTCTACGGTGCATTGCTTATGCACGTTAAACTTTCTGTTGACGAGGAGTGCGAAACCGCATTTACGGATAACGAAAGAATCTGCTTCGGTGCGAAATTTCTAAACAACCTTTCCGCAAAGGAAATTGAATTCGTTATGCTCCACGAGATAATGCACATCGTTTTGCACCATTGCAAGAGGGGTCTGGGCTACAATCAGCTTGTGTTTAACATCGCCTGCGATATCGTTGTGAATTCAACCATACTTGAAACCTTCGATAATGATGTTTCTAAAATAACACTCAAAAATTACGGCGAATCTATTCATACCGTGCCCGACGGCAGGGAAGGCAGAATATTTTCGGCGGAAGAAGTTTATTCCATGCTTATGAAAAACAAGGAGTTTACGAAGTCCATAGCCGCAATTGCGTTCAGCGATGACCACTCGAAATGGAAAGAGGAAGACGAGATTTCCGAAGAAAATGCAGAGTGGAATCAAAGGGTTATAAACGCAGCGGAAACAGCATCGCAAATGTCGGGTTCGTCGGTCGGCAAAATTCCACGATTTGCAGAAAGGCTCCTTCACAGAGAAAAGAGCCGTACACTTGACTGGCGCACTCTTCTTCATGAATTCATCGAGGAAGATATCTGCGATTATTCTTTTAACCCTCCCGATAGACGCTTTTCTGATTCAGGTTTCTTTCTTCCCGACTATAACGGTGAAGTCTGTGGCGATAAAGTGAGGAAAATTCTTTTTATGATTGATACGTCTGCGTCGATTGGCGAAAAAACAATCCATACAGCGTTTGATGAAATAGAGGCTGCTCTTGAAATGTTTAACGGCGGTCTTGAAGGCTGGCTCGGATTCTTTGACGGCGGGGTAAAAGAGCCTGTTCCGTTTGAGAATACCGATGAGCTTAAACAGATAAGACCCGTAGGAGGCGGCGGCACAAGCTTTATAAATGTATTTAAATATATAAGGGAAAATATGAGCGATGAGCCGCCCGTAAGCATTGTTATTTTCACCGACGGATATGACAGATTTCCCGATGAAACTGCTGCAATGGGCATTCCCGTGCTGTGGATTATCTGCGGAACAAAGGTTACTCCTCCGTGGGGCGTAACAGCAAGGATTGAAAAATAAAATCAATTCTTGCTGTCTTCGGCTGAAAACGACAAAATATTATTATTTTGTTATATTTTTCCATAAAACAAAAAATGTTTTTTGTTTTCAAATTATCTATCTGTTATTTTCAAGGTATACAATACGGTTGTACATTCAAGTATATGAGGAACGGTTTAAAAATTACAAAAAACGCATCGATTTTAACATTTTACATTGCAGATGTAATTTTTGACTTATAGTGTATTTAGAAGGATGTGAAGCAAATGGGTTATCCGCAATTTGTAAACTGGGCAAAAATCAGAAAACAGGAAAACGGACAATATTTACTTAAGGATTTTGTTTACGGTGACGAGTATCCGATAAGCCGCGAAGAGGTCAATTTTACGCTTCAGCTTGACGGAAAAACAGACCCCTATAAAATTGATACGGAAATGTCACAGGAGGAAGTAACAAAAACTCTTGAAGCACTTGACGAATTGGGTTTTCTTCGTGAAGGCAGATTCATCAGCAAATCGCTTTTTGAAATCATATACACTCTCTGGATTCCCGGAATAACCAAAAAATTCAGAATAGCTGCAAAAATAATAAATGCTTTGCTTCGCATTTTGTGGCTTCCCGTGGCTGTGATTTCTTTGACAATGGTATCCCGTGCAGAGATTAACGACGATTTTATTCAGCTTATAGTCGGATTATTTTTCGGAACATTTGCCGGAATGATTCTTCACGAATTCGGGCATATGTTTGCCTGCCTCGCCTATGGCGGAAATGTTTTTGAAGCGGGAGTTCTTCTTAAATGGCTGATGCCCGGTGCATATGTAATGATTGACACCTCGACAATCAAAGTCAGAATGCACAGAATTCAGGTGAATGCGGCAGGAATTGAAATGAATATTCTGCTTGCGGGAATATTCGGAATAATTGCATGCTGTGTTTATGATTACAGTTCTTTCTTTGCAGGTGCGGCAATAAATAACGTAATTTTGGGACTGATGAATCTGATACTGATAAGCAATCTTGACGGTATGAATATAGTGAGCGAACTTCTCGGAATTGAGAATTTTGTTGAAAAAGCAAAAAAAGCACTCAAAAGCAGAAAGTACAGAAAAATGCTTATCCGCAAAGGAACATCGGGCAAAGCAACGGTTTCTGCCTGCGCATTAATCTGCATTGCACAGATAGCTTTGCCGATAATCATTGCAATAAATATTATGGGGGTGTTCGGATGGACGGTATGACAAACAAATCAAATAAGCTCCAGCTTCTGACTTTAGTTATTCCGCTGCTGTTTTCGTTATTGTTTGCGGTTTTTGGTTCGGTAATTGCGGCAATTCTGTGGGCGGTGTCTGTTTTCACCATTATTTCTTTCGTTCCCGTTTTTGACAGGCGTGAAAACCTCTGGACATTTCTGTGCGTGGCGATGTCAGGCATCCCCGCAAACATTTTCTTCATCGGCAGAATACTGGAATGGGACTATTTTTTCTTTACCGACGGACTTCTTTCCATTCTCTATTCCGTTATGTTTTATTCACTGCTTTTCAGCATTGAAGAGATTGCATTCGGAGTTGTAATAAGATTTTTTCACCCCAGACAGTATAAACTTAATGTATAAAATGACTCAATTCAGATTTTCGATAACAACAAAAGCACAAAAACCACACAGGGAGGCGATCATATGACCGGTTTAAGAGAGGATTATTCAAGACGAATTCAATCCCTTCATTATGACGGTGTTGATTTTGATGATTTTGAAAATGAAAAGAAATCATCCGACAAATCTTCAAAATCGGAAAAGGAATACAGTATTATTAAAATCGACGCAGGGATGAATTTGTATGCTGTCGCACTCAACAATCCTTCTTCAAATCTCAATGTCAAAAAACTGGTTCAGCAGATGAACAAATATACCAACGAAAAAATTGATGTCATCAGACTTTCGGTTTCTGAACTTCCCGAAAAAAACTCAACGAAACCGGTTAATTATAAAAACACGGAATGCAACTTTGTTTGTAATGAAGAAACTGTTTTGTTAAACGAAATGAACGAAGCTGAACTCAATGTGGGAATAAAATATAGTGACAGCTACTATTATCTTGATGGAGAAGACTGTCGATATCCTGTTGAACTTCTTTTTGCCGTTGATGACGATACCTATAAAATGTTTCAGTCTTATGAGCAGATTCTTGCCAAGCAAAATGCGCTGAAACATTATGCAAAACTCACTGTTTCACAACGCTGTTTCTTTAAAAGACAATTTAACAGACCCAAAAAGTCCGAAACAAAGAACGATGAGTCCATATATACTCCGATTCGAGACGAAAAGGCTTTAAGGGTCTTGTATGAAACATGTAAAGATACATACGGTGAAGCAACCAGAGCAAAGGTTAAACTGCTTTTTTCGGAGTTGAACAGCAGTTTCAGCAACAGTGATAAATTTAATACTATCAATCAGCTTTCACATATACTCGGAATAGACACCCAGCTTTATCCTTACAAAAAGAAATCATTTTATGAAATCATAGCCATAATGGATAAATATATTTATGGTCTTGACGATTTCAAAGAAAGTTTTGCCGAGTTTTTGTTGGCAATGCAGTATTCCGATTGTTCGGATTTTGTGACTTTGCTTGTAGGTCCTCCGGGAGTGGGAAAAACAAGCATAGGATCCGTAATTGCGGAGTGCTGCGATAAGCCTTTTATTCATATCGATTGTTCCGGCTCTGATGTTATTGCTATGTCCGGTCTGGTAAAGACCTACAGCGGTTCGAAAGCGGGCAAGGTAATCGACGGCTTTTGGGAAGCGGGAAGAGCTGATGCGGTGGTGCTGTTTGATGAGATTGATAAACTTTCTGTAACTAAGGAAGGTAACCCTTACAGCATCTTTTTGAAGGCTCTCGGTCCTCAGAAAAAGCTTTACGATCAGTACGTCGATGAAGATATAGACGTAAGCAACTCTATCTTCATTTGTACGGCAAATGATATAAACGATATCCCCGGCTATATTGTGAACCGCTTTGGCGATAATATTTTCTATCTGGATAAGTATTCAGCAGAAGAAAAAGTTGCCATTGCCATAAATCATATTATCCCTTCCATTCTTGCAAGCCACAGAATCGATAAGGACTCTTTGTTTTTTACAGATGATGCCCTTATGTTGATTGCCCGTGATTTCTGCGATGATGAAGGGATGCGTGAGATGTCAGGTTATATCAAAACCCTTGTCAGAAAAGTTATCCGTATCTGGAGCGAAAACCAGAATATTGAAAACTTCACAATCGACGAAGCTTTTGTTATGCAGTATCTCAAAAAGAAAAAAACCAAAGACGACAACCATCGCAAAATGGGATTCTGATTCTTTAATTAAGATTGTTACAAATGAAGGTGATATTATGAATAATTGGTTCGAAGAATGGGAAAAAGGTTGCCTTGACTATGCAAGCGACTACCTTGAAAAAATTGAGGAATCGGATGAGACTGAGCGGTGCAACTCCAACAGAAAAAAATCTCGCGAAGTTGCCCGTGTAAGAAATCTTCGCTTCAAATCCAACCAAGTTAAAAGATTCTATGCTTCAGTCTGGAGACCGAATTCCAGCGGTGCGGAAGAAGAAGTAAAAGACCTTATCAGAATTTCACACACTCTCACGAATTACTATGTCGATACTCCCGACAAACCTACCCATCTTAAAAGAATTGAAGGCGAACACAACTATTATGCCTGGGCGGGACCGAAATGGAACAAATTCAAGAGAAGATATACAAACCGCCACATTCGGCGAGACAAAACTTTTGAGCCTATTGCTAAAAGCAAAACTGTATTCAAAGAAAACGGACCCCGTAGCTTTGATTAAAAAGGAAGTGTAAATAATGAGAAACATAAACAAACTTTCACCTAAGACATATATTTTTCTTTCAATTTTCGGTGCGTTTATTGCAATGATCTTTTATCGTGCAACAATTTTTTCCTGCATTTCATTCAATACATTTGATGAGTCAAAAGCAAAGCTCTGGCTTATATGGGGAGCTTGTCTTGTTATTACATATCTTTTGACATTCAAACGAAGAAGAAACTATTTTTCGTTGTTTACAAATACGGTTCTTCCGTTCGGAATTTACTCGGCAATGGCTTACGATGATCAGCATTATATGATTATCGGTGTAGTCGGAATTTCTATCCTCATTCTTTGCGGTCTTTTTTGCTTTGCACTTATCCTCGCTAATGATATTCCAGACAATTTTGATGAAACGTTAAAAAAATTCAAATGCGGTATCGTTCATTGTCTGAACGGCGCGAAAAGCATTGTTTCTGTTTGCTTGTCGGTTTTGCTTATTTATATTTCAGGGCTTTATGCTTTTGACTCTCCTTCGATCATTCCTGCCGTAAAACCAACCGCAGCGGTTGAAGAAAACAAAGCTGAAGCTGTTGAAAAAAATATGTCAGTTATTTCAAAAATCGATGAAAGCATATGGAAAAACCTCTCGCTTGAAGACCGTTTGGACACCATGCAGACTCTTGCAAACGTTGAAAAGGCACATCTCGGAATTTCTCATGAGATAAATGTACGCGCAGACTCACTCGGATTAGGTACATGCGGATTTTATGACTATTCAAAACACGAAATAACAATTAATACACAAGTGCTTATGGAGGATGATTCAACCGAAGCTGTGGACACACTTTGCCATGAGGTGCGTCATGCGTTCCAACATGATTCTGCCGATGCATTTTTGTCACTCGACAAGGAATATCAGCAGCTTGTCATTTTTGATGATATGCGGGCTTTTTATGAGAATTTCGAGGATTATCAGAGCGTATTCCGTGACGGATTTGAGGAATATGAAAACCAGACAGTTGAAGCAGACAGTCGCAAGTACGGAGAAGAGAGAACGGCCTTCTATTTTTGGGCGGTTGATAAATATTTTGCCGATGCGGCACAAGAATGAGAATTAAAGGAGGAATAATAATATGAAAACATATGAAGAATTCATGGAGATAGAGCTCAG
>JAZNSX010000040.1:0-10114 GCA_045591425.1 Acutalibacteraceae bacterium
AGAACAATGCCGACTGCGATTGCCCAGAAAAGGAAAGCAATATCAAGCGGTTCTTTGATTGCGGTTCTGAAACGGACAATCGAAAGAGCACCGACCATACCGAGCGAAAGAACGACATTGCTTGTAACTGCAAGGATAACAAGGGTTGTAATCATTGTCAGCGCAACGAGGGTAACACCGAAGCTTGATGAATACATAACGCCGCTGAACGTCTTTTTGTAAACAAAGAAAATAAAAATTCCGATTAGAAAAGCAAGAGCCATTGCTATTGCCATATCGAGCATGCTTACGCTTGCAATGTTTTCGATAAAGCTTGATTTAAAAATGTCTGAAAAGTTCATTTTGGTTTTCTCCTTTTAATCGTATATTCTGCTGATTGCGTATTTTGAGAATGCCGAAGTCCGTCTGTCGCCGATTTGTATTGCATTTCTGATAACCGTCGGCAAAAATTCATCCCATTTGACCTCTAAGATTATCGGGTTATCGGGAATCGAAACCGTCGGACAGTCTTTATTGAAAAATTCTTTTGAAGTAAGTCCCGTTTTGATTTCATAATCGAGGGTAATCCGCACATTGCTTGCAGGATAAACAAACGGTTCTCTCCAATAGTCAACAATCGTTTTTGGTTTCAACTGTTGAACGGTCATTTTCTGATAAAGCTCACGGATGAGTTCATCTTCGGAGTCTTTCATCCAACCAATGTCACCGTCAATAATTTTCCGAACCTGTTCTTTTGTTAAATCCGCACTTTTTTTGCTGCAGAGTCCTGCAGTCTTGCTCTTTTTCTCAAGATGAATAACCGTTGTGTCAAAATTATAGTATCTGATTCTGAATTTTTCACGGCGGCTTATTCCGTCAAGCTTTTCCCTCAATGGGGTATCGGCAGGAGTGTCAAAATAAAGGCTTCGGATAAAATATCTGCCGTCAACAGCGTTTTCATCAGCCTTCATAACCGCACTCAGTCTTTTACGCAGCACAATCATATCCCCATAATTGATTAAATGCTTCCATTCGTGACGAAGATTCAAGTTTTTATCACCTCTTTTGTATGCCGTAATCATATCACCTGAAACTGAATTCAAACTGAAAATACGGGTTCAACATTGTAAAAGAAATGTAAACAAATTCTTTTTCAGCTTTATTTCAGCAAACGGAGATATTATAATATCCGAAGGTGATACTATGAAAATACTTATTATTGAAGATGAAAAAATCCTTGCCGATTCGCTGAAAACGCTTCTTGAAGGCAAAGGCTTTGAGATTGAAGCGGTTTATGACGGCGAAACGGGCAAGGAATATGCAGAACTCGGAATATATGATTTGCTGATACTTGATGTTATGATGCCGAAAATGGACGGCTATGAGGTTGCAAGACAGGTGCGTTCAAAAAGATGCTCAACGCCGATTCTCATGCTTACGGCAAAATCAGAGGTTGAGGACAGAATAAAAGGTCTTAACAGCGGTGCGGATTATTACCTAACAAAACCTTTCAATACCGCCGAACTTCTTGCTTGCATAAACGCACTTCTGCGCCGTCAGGGAAATCAGGTTGACGAGCTTGTTTTCGGCAACACCTCGCTCGACCTTTCGTCAGGAAAACTGATATGCGGTGAAAAATCCGTCCGTCTTTCTGCAAAGGAATTTGATGTTATGCGTCTGCTTATGCAGTCAAAGGACCGCAATCTTTCAAAGGAAGCTTTGCTTGCAAGAGTGTGGGGATATGATTCGAATGCGGTTGAAAACCACGTTGAGGTTTATATCGGATTTCTCCGCAAAAAGCTTCGCAGCATCGGCTCGGATATAAGCATCGAAGCCATAAGACGGCTCGGTTATCATCTGGAGGTTAAATAAATGCTTAAAAAGCTGAGAATTAAATTTATATGTATTTTTATGGTAACTGTAACCGTTATGCTCGGCATAATCCTTGGTACGGTTATTACACTCACGCATAAAAATATCGAACAGCAAAGCATCTCGGCAATGAGGGATATAGTAATGTCTCCCAAGCCTCACAATAAACCCGAAAAAGAATTTGAACATATCCCGAAACCGCATTTCAGTCTGCTTATCACCCCTGACGGAGAATTTATTGCAGAAGATAACGGTATGTTTGATTTGTCCGATGAAGAATATCTGAACTCCCTTTTTGAATATGCCGAAAGCCGTGACGAGGAAACAGGAATTGTTCCCGATACGTCTTTGCGTTATTTCCGCAACAGGACTCCGATGGGCAACAGCTATATTTTTACTGATGTTTCAGCCGAAGCAGATATGCTTGCAGGTCTTTACAGAACTTGCGTAATCATCGGATTAAGTGCATTGCTGCTTTTCTTTGTCATAAGTATCTTCCTTGCAAAATGGGCTGTTAAACCGGTTGAAGAAGCTTGGAACAAGCAGAAGCAGTTTATTGCCGATGCGTCACACGAGCTGAAAACTCCGCTTACGGTCATAACAACAAATGCCGAGCTCATGAAATCTGAAAGCTCCGAAGAAAGCAAAGCAAAATTCACTGATAATATTCTCACAATGTCAAAGCAAATGAGAGGACTTGTTGAGAGTATGCTTGAAATTGCAAGGCTTGATAACGGCAGTCTAAAAAAAGAATTTGCGGTTTTTGATCTGAGCGAAACCGTATCCGATGCGATACTGCCGTTTGAAGCACTGTTCTTTGAGAAAGAGCAGAATTTCACAAGTGAAATTGAATCCGATATAAGAATAAACGGCAACGCAGAGCAAATAAAACAGGTTGTTGATATTCTTCTTGATAATGCAAATAAATACGCATCAGAAAAATCGGAAATAAAGCTGATTCTGAAAAAGCAGGGCAGAAATCAATGCAGACTTTCAGTAAGCAATGAAGGTGAAACCATACCCGAAGAGGAGCTGAAAAACATCTTCAAGCGTTTTTACAGAGGTGACAAAACCCGAAAGATGAACAACAGCTACGGTCTCGGTCTTTCCATCGCTGAAAGCATCGTCACAGAACATTCTGGCAAAATCTTTGCCGAAAGCAAGAACGGGTTCAATACATTCACAGCGCAGTTTCATATAGTATAAAGCAAGCAGGTGACATCCTTGTGGATGTTACCTGCTTTTTTAGTGAAACAGCATATTTCTTATTTTCAAGTTCAACGATTGTTGAACTTCAGTTGAAGTTTGGTTGAAAAAAGTGTTTTATACTTACGGCATAAAGTGATAAAGGGGTATTTTATGAACGAAGTTAAAACACCGAAAAAGCCGATGATGTTCTATTACGGCATTTTCTTTGCGGTAATCATTCTTTTCAATGCGATTGTTATGCCGCTTCTCAACAATATGAGAGTTAAAGAGGTTGATTACGGTACTTTTATCCGAATGACAACGGAGCTTAACGTTGACGAGGTTGAAATTCAGGATAATCAGATTGTTTTCAGCGACAAAAACGGCAACTTCTATAAAACAGGACTTATGGATGACCCTGCATTAACTCAAAGACTTTACACCGCAGGAGCAAAATTCTCAACAGAAATAGTTCAGGAAATGTCGCCGATTCTGAGCATACTTTTGAGTTGGATTTTGCCTATGGCTCTCATGGTCGGACTCGGTCAGCTTGTGATGAAAAAATTCACGGATAAAGCGGGCGGCGGAAATTCCATGATGTTCAATATGGGCAAGAGCAACGCCAAGATTTATGTTAAATCGTCAAGCGGAATAAAATTCAGCGATGTTGCAGGCGAAGATGAAGCAAAGGAAAACCTGACAGAGGTTGTCGACTATCTTCACAATCCCGATAAATACAAGGCAATCGGTGCTTCAATGCCCAAAGGCATTCTGCTTGTCGGACCTCCGGGTACGGGTAAAACAATGCTCGCAAAGGCCGTTGCAGGCGAAGCAAATGTTCCGTTTTTCTCGATTTCGGGATCGGAATTTGTTGAAATGTTTGTTGGTATGGGTGCATCGAAGGTGCGTGACCTTTTCAAACAAGCAAAAGAAAAAGCACCGTGTATCGTGTTTATTGATGAGATTGATGCCATAGGCAAAAAGCGTGATAATCACATCGGCGGCAACGATGAAAGAGAGCAGACACTCAACCAGCTTCTGACCGAAATGGATGGATTTGAGGGCAATACGGGAGTTATTATCCTTGCCGCAACCAACAGACCCGAATCCCTTGACCCTGCTTTGACACGACCCGGCAGATTTGACCGCCGTGTTCCCGTTGAACTGCCTGATTTGAAAGGCAGAGAAGAAATTCTCAAAGTTCACGCAAGAAAAATCTGCGTGGGACCGAATGTCGATTTTTCTGTTATTGCAAGAATGGCATCGGGTGCGTCGGGTGCAGAGCTTGCAAACATTGTTAACGAAGCGGCTCTGCGTGCCGTTCGCAGAGGAAGCAGAGCAGCTATGCAGGCTGATTTTGAAGAAAGCATAGAGGTTGTTATTGCAGGCTATCAGAAGAAAAACTCTTTGCTGACCGACAAAGAAAAGATGATTGTTGCATATCACGAAATCGGTCATGCACTTGTTGCCGCAATGCAGACAAATTCCGCACCCGTTCAGAAAATAACGATAGTTCCGAGAACATCGGGTGCATTGGGATACACAATGCAGGTTGACGAAGGCAATCACTACTTGATGAGCAAGGAAGAGATTGAAAATAAAATTGCCACCTATACGGGCGGCAGGGCTGCAGAGCAGCTTGCGGTCGGCTCGGTGTCAACGGGTGCAGCCAATGACATCGAGCAGGCTACAAGGCTTGCAAGAGCGATGATAACCCGCTACGGCATGAGCGACGAATTCGGCATGGTTGCTCTTGAAACTGTTACAAATCAGTATCTCGGCGGTGATGCTTTGCTTGCTTGCTCGGCAGAAACGCAGACGGAAATCGACCGCCAGGTTGTTGCACTTATCAAAAAACAGTATGACAAGGCAATGACGATACTTACCGAAAACAAACAAAAACTTGACAAATTGGCACAGTATCTCTATGAAAAAGAAACCATTACGGGCGAAGAGTTTATGAATATATTGAATTCTTAATCGAGGCGATATTAATGAACATCAGGCTGAAAGCAAAAGACTTTTTCTCTGTTCCGAATCTGATAAGCTACCTGCGTCTGATACTTATTCCGTTTATCATATGGGCATATTGCGAAAAGAAAAGCGGTTTGCTGACTGCAATTCTCGTTGCCGTATCGGGCTTTACGGATGTTCTTGACGGCAAAATCGCACGCCGTTTCAATATGGTAACGGATATCGGCAAAGTGCTTGACCCTATTGCAGATAAACTTACCCAAGCGGCAATGATGTATTGCTTGCTCACAAAATATGAGCTTATGCTGCCTGCTCTTATTGTTCTTATTGTGAAAGAAATCTTTATGGCGGTAACTGCAATAATGGAAACAAAATATTCTGCAAAAATCAACAGTGCATTGTGGTACGGCAAGGCTTGCACAGTTATTCTTTATGCTGTTATGCTTATTCTTTTGTTTTTTACAAACATTCCGCTTTGGCTTGCAAACACACTTATTGCGATTTCAATAGCTGCAATGATTATTTCAACCGTACTTTACGGCATTCACAGAATCAGAAGAATCATAAACGGAGGAAGAAATGAATAAGAAAACATTTTATAAATATGTTTATATATTCTTGATTTGCTGTGTGGTGGGCTTTGCGGTTGAAACCTTGTGGTGTCTGATTAAAAACGGCTATATCGAAAGCCGGAAATCGTTGGTTTACGGTCCTTTAAGCGTAGCTTACGGAATGGGCGGAGTTTTGCTGACTGCCGTTTTGAGCAAATTTAAAAGCTCTTCTTTATGGAAAATTTTTCTCATCTCGTTTGCCGTCGGCACGGTTGCGGAATACATATGCTCGCTCGGTCAGGAAATTGTTTTCGGCTCCGTTGCGTGGGATTACAGCCATCTGCCTCTGAATATAAACGGCAGAGTATGTTTGCTCTATTCATTGTTCTGGGGTGTTCTGGGCATTTCATGGGTTAAGCTCATAATGCCGCTGATGGATAAATTTATAGCATTTGTTCCTATGAAATTAAGCCGTATTCTCGTTTGGGCGTTTATTGTGTTTTTTGTTTTTGATGCTGGACTTTCCGCTGTTGCGGCACTTCGATGGAACGAAAGAAAAGAAGGTTCAGAGCCTTCAAACAGAATTGAAGTTTTCCTTGATGAGCATTTTCCCGATGAGAGAATGAAAAAGATTTATGCAAATTCAAGAGATGTTGATGAAATAGAACGGTGATATTATGAGAAAGAAAAAAACAGAATTTCAGTCACTCGGAACAAGGCTTATTGTTGCCGCCGTATGGATAGCAGTCTGCCTTGTTGTGCTTCTTGTTTTGCCTGTATGGGCAACGGGAATTCTTGAAACAATTGCCTGCTTCTTTATGGCGAAGGAACTTGTATGCAATACGGGACTTGTTAAAAACAAGCTGTTGCAGACATTCTGTATTATTCAGGCGATTTTGATACCGTGGTTTATATATTTCAATGCCGATGTATACGCTTTTATCGCAATGATGTTTGTTTTTGTATTTATTCTGTTTTTTGCTGAAATAACTTCAAAGCAAAAAATCGGCACAAACGGAATTTTTGCCGCTTTTTTCGGTGCATATGTATTCCCGTTTTTTATCTCACTTCTCGTTCCGATGATGAACCTTAACAACGGAAGAAATCTTGTTCTGATTCCGTTTATATCCGCTTGGTGTGCCGATGCGGGAGCATATTTCATCGGCTCAAAATTCGGCAAACATAAGCTTGCTCCGTCAATCAGTCCGAAAAAGAGCGTTGAAGGTGCATTCGGCGGAGTTGCGGGCGGAATACTCGGCATGCTTATTTACGGAATTATCCTTCATTTCTGCAAAACCAACGTGCCGTGGCTGAATTTTATCGTTATGGGCATTCTCGGCTCGGTTTTCGGATTGCTCGGAGATTTGTTTCTTTCATATATCAAAAGGGATTGCAAAATCAAGGATTTCGGCAGCTTCCTGCCCGGTCACGGCGGTGTGCTTGACCGATTCGACAGCGTGCTTTTTGTAGTGCCTGTTTGTTATTACTTATTTTTAATTGTTTAAGGAAGTAAAAATGAATCACAAAATAGAAAAACCACAGAAATTATTGAATTCCGACGGAGTTCTGACCGAACCGGGCTGGGCAACAAAGCTGATTATGGAATATAATCCGCTGGATATGAAGGCTGATAAAATCCGCCTGAAAGAATGGGATTATTACGTTATCGTTGGCAGCGACGGTTACGCTTTCTCAATGACTGTTGCCGATAACCGCTATATGGGTCTTGCAAATTCAAATTTCTATGATTTTGCTAACAATAAAAAATATGCTTACATAACACCGCTTTTCTTCCCGATGGGCAGACTTAATATGCCGACCGACAGCTCCGAAGGTGATATAAATATAAGCAAAAATTTCTGCTCGCTTTCCGTAACTCACGAAAACGGCGGCAGGCATCTTGTCGGTCACTACAAAAAATGCCCGCTTCACGGTGAGATGGATTTTGACATATTTCTGCATAATTACAGCGGTGATACAATGGTTATTGCCACTCCGTGGAAAGAGGATGAAACAGCGTTTTACTATAATCAGAAAATTAATTGCATGCCGGCTGAAGGATGGGTTAAATATAACGGCAAAAAACATTATTTCAACCCTGAAAAGGATTTTGCTACCCTTGATTGGGGCAGAGGTGTCTGGACTTATGACAACACTTGGTACTGGAGTTCGGGTAACGGCGTTATTGACGGTAAAAGCTTCGGATTCAATATCGGCTACGGTTTCGGAGATACTTCCGCCGCAAGTGAAAATATGATTTTTTATGACGGCAAATGCCATAAGCTCGACCGCATACTTTTTGAAATTCCCGACGATGTGATGAAGCCTTGGAAATTCATCAGCTCCGACGGTAGATTTGATATGGATTTTGTGCCGATTTATGATAATGTTCACTCTTTTGACATCGGAATAATCAGTCAGCACGGGCATCAGGTGTTCGGAAGGTTCTACGGACCGGTAATTCTTGATGACGGAACGAAGCTGACAATTAACGGTCTGACCGCATTTGCAGAAAAGGTCAGAAACAGATATTGATATCTCTTCCACACTTTCATATATGGTTCCTCCATAGAACCGCAGAACGGGCAGTTCCGCAACAATGGTGCTGTCCGTTTTGCACTCTCTTGATTTATTCATATATTGACTGTAAAATATAACCGTGAGGTGTTGCAGATGTTTAAAATACTTATTGCAGAAGATGATATTGAGCTTCGTGAGCTTTTTACACACGTTCTTTTAAAAAACGGATATTCGGTAACGGGTGTGTCCAACGGAAAAGAAGCACTCGATGCCATGGATAACACATATTTTGACCTCATAATTTCCGATATAATGATGCCTGAAATGGACGGCTACGAGCTTGTTCACTCTCTGCGTGAAGCGGGCAACAACATACCCGTTCTTACAATTACCGCAAAGGATGCCTTTGACGATATGCGGCTCGGCTTCCTTTCGGGTATGGATGATTATATGGTCAAGCCCGTAAATGTCAACGAAATGGTGCTTCGTGTGGGTGCATTGCTTCGCAGAGCGCAGGTTATGAATGAACGAAAATTGACCATCGGCTCAACCGTTATGGAATGCGATTCATTAACAGTAACCTGCAACGGAGAAAGCTCGATTCTGCCGCAGAAGGAGTTTATGCTTCTATATAAAATGGCATCCTATCCCGGCAAAATCTTTACCCGTCAGCAGATGATGGACGAGATATGGGGCTATGATGCCGTGAGCGATACTCATACGGTTGACGTTCATATCGGCAGACTGCGTGACCGCTTCAAGGATAACACCGATTTCAGAATCGTCACTATGCGTGGCGTAGGATATAAGGTGGAGAAGAAATGAAAAAGAATCCGAATTCAAAAAAGCTGTGGAGATATTTTATTACTTCGGTCGTCGTCGGCTTCGGTGTAACCATTCCGCTGGAGCTTTCGCTTGCATATATTGCAAAGTATTATTTTGATGTTCAGATAAGCATTCCTAACTTGATATGGATTGTGTTTGTAAGCATAATCGTTGGCGGAATTGTTATGTCTTTTATTTCAAAAAGATTTATTACTCCTCTGACAAATTTAAGCTCTGCAATGAACAAGGTTGCTGAAGGAGATTTTGAAACGCAGATTGAAACCGAAAGCAAGCTTGAAGCAATTCAGGATATTTACACGAATTTCAATCTTATGGTAAAAGAGCTCGGCGCAACCGAAACTCTGCAAACTGACTTCGTTTCAAACGTTTCCCACGAAATCAACACGCCGATAACTGCGATCGACGGCTATGCAACCCTTTTGCAGAACACCGAAAACATTGACGAAGTAGAAAACGAATATATCGAAAAGATACTTTTCAATACAAAGCGTCTTTCAGAGCTTGTCAGCAACATTCTTCTGCTTTCAAAGGTTGATAACAAGGCTATTCAGGCAAAGAAAACAACCTACCGTCTTGATGAGCAGATAAGGCAGTCAATCGTTCTTCTTGAACCGAAATGGAGTGCAAAGGAAATTGACTTTGATGTTGATTTGGATGAGATTGAATATACGGGCGATGAAAGTCTGATGTTCCATGTGTGGAACAATCTTCTTGATAATGCAATAAAGTTCAGCCCCGAAAACGGCTTGATAAGAATGAAGCTGGAAAGAGCAGATGATAAAATAACCTTCACCATAGAAGATGAAGGCTGCGGAATCAGCGACGAAGAAAAAAAGCATATTTTCAACAAATTCTATCAGAGCGACAGCTCACATAAATCCGAAGGCAACGGCTTGGGTCTTGCTCTCGTCAAAAATATTCTGACCCTCTGCGGCGGAGAAATATCCGTGACCGACGGCAAAAACGGCGGTGCAAGGTTTGAGGTAATATTATATTAAATGATTGATTTTTTTATTGAGTTTTGAGCAGGAGAAATCCTGCTCATTTTCATCTTTTTAATTTGTCAAACTTATGTCAAGAAAAAGGTATATAAATTGTCAAAATGAATTAATATAATCACGGTGTAGCTGATGGAAAGAGAACAACAAAATGCAAATAAAATAAAAAGTTTTCCTTGTTCAGAA
>JAZNSX010000041.1:0-87440 GCA_045591425.1 Acutalibacteraceae bacterium
AACTAACCCTAAAAAGTGGGTGATTGAACACGAAGCGGCAGAGGTTGTGAGAGATATATTCCGTATGTGTCTTGAGGGTAAAGGTAACGAAACCATTGCCCGACTGCTTCAGGAAAACAAGGTGCTTGTACCTATGGCATATTGGCGAAGCAAGGGACTAAACCGAGGCGGAAAGAAATCTCAAGAAGACCCGTACAAATGGTGTAAGACCACCATAGCCAAGATACTTTCACAGCAGGAATACTGCGGTGACGTCATTAATTTCAAGACCTATTCAAAGTCATTCAAAAACAAAAGACGATATATGAATGAACGTGAAAACTGGCTGATATTCCAAGATGTCAATGAGCCTATTATTGACAGAGCGGTTTTTGAAATGGTGCAGGAGAAAAATGCAAAAACCAAGCGCAGAGCACCAAAACCCGAAAACGGTGAAAAGAGCATCTTTTGTGATTTTCTTTACTGTGCCGATTGCGGTAAAAAGCTGTGGTCGCACGTCAATCCCCGCAACAAAGATATTCATTTCTTCAGTTGTTCCAACTACAAGAAGGATTATCGTGGCACTTGCGAAAGCAGACATTATGTAAGAACGGATGCAATAGAGCAAATCGTTTTGTTGGAGTTGAGAAAGCTCATTTCATTTATGGAGTATGACGAAGAGGCTTTTGCAGAAATACTTTCAAATAAAACCAATGCCGACATACTCACACAGAAGAATCATTTACAAGCAGAGTTGAAGAAAACCATTGAGAGAATTGAAACGGTTGAAAGGCTTTATCTCAAACTTTATGAGGACAATTCAAGCGGCAAGGTTACAGACGAATGGTTTATGTGTATGTCATACAAGTATGAGGTTGAGAGAGTTGAACTGAAAGCGAAAATTCCCGAACTCCGCACACAGATTGGCTCTTTGGAAAAAACGCAAAAGGGCAAAGAAATCTTTATAGCAGCAATACGGAAATTTATGCAAATGGAAACCCTGACAGCACCTCTGCTGCACGAATTAATTGACCGAATTGAAGTTCACGAGATTGAAGGTACGGGTAAGAACAGAACTCAAAGAATAGTTATCCACTACCGATTTGTGGGTTATCTGGAGTTGCCAACCGTCAGCGAAAATTACAAGGCTGATATACGGCAAGGTGTTGCTGTTGAATATCTGACAGTATAAAAAGAAAGGTCGCAGACCGTAAAAAGTCTGCGACCAATAAAAACGGTTTTCTGCAAAAAAGAGAGTGCTAATAACTTGAATCCGTTATTAACACTCATAATGGCGCGCTGCAAGGGATTCGAACCCCTGACCTTTTGGTTCGTAGCCTTTAACAGGTCAAAAACACGCCTTAAATTTCAATCGTATGAAATCCCCGAAAGTGTTGACACGCTTACGTTTTTCGTTGTTTTTATTATACCACAAACGAGAGTGAAAAGCAAGGAAAATCAAAGAAAAAAGCAAAAAAAATGTGCTTTTTGTGTGCCTAAAAATGGGGGCAAAACCGTTGATATATAAGGCTTTTACGATTTGCTTTTGATTGAGTTGTGTGCTTTTTAATTTCAAATACGAATATTGCGGCGACTGCCATAATTTATAGTCATAAAAAGCTGATGTTTTACCCTATGCGAATGTTGCGGATTTTGGCATTTTCTGACAGAAACGCAGAGAAAACGCACAAATATCTATCTTTTTTTGCGAATTACGCAAGAAAACGGCGGTATTCGGTCGGAATTTCTTAAATTTCGTGCGTAAACGCACAAAAACAAACAGTTTTAAGCGTGTTTTTATTCGATTTCAAAAGAACTTTTCGGATTTTCTGTGTTTCCCTACAGAAACGAAAGTTTTTCAATGAATTTCAAAGCAAATTTTATGTTTTTCTACTGAAACAAAAAAATTTCAACTTTTTTCAAATATTTTTGCCAAAACTATTGACAATATATATATATATATAATGATTTGTACGAATTTACGCAAATTTCAGCGTGTTTTCGTACATTTTTATTTTTTAGGAGGAAACAAAAATGCGTATTGAAATCGACACCGAAAAGGGAAGAATCGTTCTTCCGAAAAGCTTTTTCACACAGCTTGACAGAATGAACAAAATTCTTGCAGAGGGCGGCTCTGACAAAAAATGGACTGCAGAAGAATATGTAAGAGAGCAGTTTGAAAAGGCAATCAAGGAAACAATGCTTCGCAAAGAAGATAAGGTTGTTAAATAATGGCGAAGAAAGTAACCGAAAAAGAAAAACAAAAGATGTGGGAACTGTATCAAAAGCTCGGCAGTTATACAAAGGTTGCAAAGAAAATGAGACGAAGCCCCGACACAGTTTCAAGACACGTTCAAACATACGAAGCGGCAGTTCGTGCGGCAGGTTATATTTTGAATGCGAAAGGAAGTTAATTATGAGTATTAGCAAAAAAGTAATATGCATTATTATGTCTTTTATTTTTGCTTTCAGTTTTTCAGCTTGTAGCGGAAAAGAGAGCCAAGAAGAAACAACATCCGCTCCTGCTTCTGAATTTCCTATTGATAAATTAACCGAAGCGCATTTAAGCGGTAACGGAGCGGTTTATGACACTTGTGTCAGTGAACTTGTAAATGAAAGATATATAATGACCCATGCAAAAGTATACGAAGTTGAGAGTCGTACTCGCATAGGATGTGGATATAGTCTTTATGATGATCATTGGCCGTTGCGTTATGGCGATTTTAAAATTGATATCGCTGATGGTCAATATGATATTATTTCTACTTTGCAAGATGATGATATCATAGTTTTTGAGGGCGTGTTAAAGGATATTCGTATCGTAAAACATCCTCATGGCTACGAATGGGTAGGTTTGACATTTTCAGATGCTATAATCAAAAGTGTCAATGGAACAGATGTATAATAATTTTTCGACCTCACCTTGTGTGGGGTCATTTTTTATGTAATAAAACTTGACAATTCTGAAAACTCGAAAATACATTAAATTTTTGATATAATTATTATAGAAAGTGAAAGATAAATAAAACTTGTATCTGACACTTAATTATAAGCTCCCGAAATTTCAGAAATTTGTTTTAAGCTCCCGTATTCGAAAATACTGTATTCCATTAGACTATACGTTTACATATATGTATAAGTTAAACTTATAATTTTATGTATAAGTCTATGTATATATAGGGGTTTGCACATTGCTTTTGAATCTTTCGGGGAATCAGAAAAACGCTATTGAAAGAGAGGTGAAAAAGCAAATGAGCGTTGCAAATCAGAAAATAGTCAGAATTGCAGGAAGAAAACCGAGAGACAGAAACAATCTGTTTGCAACAATGAATTTAGAAGCGTTGCAACACGCAATGCAAGAATTAAAAGGGTCATCGTTTAAATTGTGGGCATATTTCAATAAAAACCAAGACAAATATTAGTTAGAGTTGAGCCAAAAAGCGTGTGCGGAATGGGGCATTAAAAAAGACAGTTATTATAGTGCGGTTAAGGATTTAACCGAAAAAGGGTATTTAGTGCCGATTACTCCGTACAGTAACATTTTCGATTTTCACGAAATGCCGCTTTCGGAAATTCCGATTTACTTTTCGGAAAATGAGAATGCCGCTTCTGAAAATCATATTATTTCTTCTGAAAAGACATAGAGAAATAATACAGATATTACATTTATAAAACAGAATAAAACAAAAGAAAAAGAAAGGGATTCTGTTCCGTTTTATAAAATGCTTGATGAATTGGAACGCTTTCTGAATTACGGAATGAACGGTTATACAACAGAAGCAAAAGCCGAATTAGGAGAACTGTTACAAAAAGAAGATTTGACAGAAACAGACGAAGAAAGAATTGACTTTCTTTATGACAAATATATCAATTTTTAAGGAGATAACAAATGGATAGATTAAATATAAATGACAGAAAAGAAATCTGTATTGACGGCAGATAGGAAATTGAATTTTACGGTTATATTCAAAAGTTACTTGAAGAAACATCACAATATTATTTTGCTTTGGATACACTTGTTGAAATGATAAATGACTATGTGAATGTTGAATATAAAGGCGACAAAAAGCAGTTTATAAAAGACTTGTCAATGTGTTGTGATTATTATTCTTTAGCACCTTATTTAGAAAAGGAACTGAATCAAATTTTTGCTTCGGATTACCTTGTATTCTGATACATATATAAAAAATTTGGCGGTTTTCGGAAATCCCGAAAACCACCCCCCGATATTAATTATAGGAGTTGAACAAAAATGAATTTATGCGGCGGTAATGCTCCACCAAATGCAATATACACAAGAGACGGTCACGGCGGCAATGCCGCAAGACACCGTGCAGAAATGCGAGAAATCGCCGAAAAAGCGATAAATGACATTGTTCCGAAAATGGCGGCAGATATATATAACGAAGCCATTAAAAGGCTTATAGGAGCAATACAATACGATATTGAAACTGTTGTTTCGGTTGCGGTTGATAGCGGCAAAGAAATATTCAACAGTAAAAAATGCAAATAGGTTATATCTGACAGAATAATAAAAGAAATAAAAGCAAATCTTTCAAATATAACCATTGATATATAATTTGTGGGAGAGCGTTTTTGCTCTCCCACTTTTTTGTTTTATATACCGAATGCCGAACTCAATTTGTCTGTTGCATTCTTCATATTCTGTAAATCAGAACGCACATAAAAGTTTAATGTTGTACTTGCATCTGTATGCCCTAAAATGCTTTGTACGCTCTTTATATCCGCACCGTTACTCAATAAAAGCGTTGCACAAGAATGCCTTAAATCGTGCGGTGAGAGGTCAGGCAGATTATTTGCTTTCATAAAGCGTTTTACTCTGCAAGTCACCGAATTGGGGTCTCTCGGAATTGAATTTCCTTTGTCACTCGGGAATACAAAGTCTTTTGATTTGAAATTCCTTTGCTTCTCTGTTTTGTATTCTTTCAGCATTGTTGCAACACTCGGTATCAGCGGAATTGTTCTGATACTGCATTCTGTTTTCGGTGTGTCAACGATTGTTCCGCTTTGCGGTGTATAGGTCACATTCCTTTTAATATCAACCGTCAGTTTATCAAAATCAATATCACGCCATTGTAAACCGAGCAATTCACCTCTGCGAACTCCCGTTGTTGCCATTAAGAAAAGCATACACTTAAAATCGAGTGAACAATTCTGAATAACCGAAAAGAACTGTTCTGCTTGCTCTTGTGTTAATGCGTCAACTTTCTTTTTGGGGAGTTTGGGGCAATCAACTTTATCCATTGGATTTGTTGTGATGAACTCTTGTTTGTATGCGAATGAAAAAACAGAGGTTAAATATCTGTAATGATGTCTTATTGTCTTTTGTGAAAGGCGGTTGCCGCTTGCGGTTTTGTATGTTGTTCTTAAATAGTTGAGAAACAACTGTAAATCTCTTGATGTAATTTTCTGAATAACTCGGTCTTTGAAATAGTTTTCAGAGAGTTTGCGAATGTTGCGGTAAAATTCAACTGTTGTTGCCTTGTGTTCTCCGTCACAAATTGCAATAGGAAACCAAATATCATTTATGAATACTGTAAACGGAGTTTTACCTTCGTTTATTTCTCGTTCTCGAACTCTGATAGGGTCAAGAACATCTCTTTCGTATTCTTCCTTAATCTTTGTTTCCCATTCCTCGGCGGCTTGTTCTGCGGCTTTCAGAGCCTTTGCAGGAGTTAAACCGTCAGGTGCAAACCAAGTTGTGTATTTATTGATTTGCTTTCCGATTTCGTTTCTTCCGAGATATGCACGGAATTTGAATGAAACTGTTTTGCCGTTCTTCTTGTTTTCAATTACTGTTGCCATAAAAAATCCTTTCCGTGTGAAAACACTTTCGGAAAGGTTTTGAACGATTTTGTGTGCTTTTTTGTGTGCTTTTTTCGTAAATCCGTTTCGACACAAAAAAGAAAAATCGCTGAAAACCTAAGATTTTCAACGATTCTTGTATGGTCGGAGTGGCGGGATTTGAACCCACGGCCTCTTGGTCCCGAACCAAGCGCGCTACCAACTGCGCTACACCCCGATACTTGAAAGATTATATTACATCTTAAAATAAAAATCAAGTGTTTTTTGGATAAAATTAAAAAAGCACCCAGAGGGGCGTAATTATCCGTAAAATTGAAATAACCCTTGACTGATGTTTCTTTACACATTCAGCCAAGGGTTATTTCATTGAATTCTTGATATCTAACATCTTTGGATAACCTCTCTTTCTTGATATAGTCCGGCTCAATTTTTTGTTCTCAGCTTTTGATTTTTGTTTTTGCTTTGAACTTTTTGTGATTGGAGCCGAGGTAAAGACTTTTGCTTGTTTGGATTTTAAGCTTTTAAGTCTTTAGGTTTTTACCTGTTCATCGGTATCACCCTTTCTTTAACTATAATATAGCATGTTTTTTGGTGCTTTTCAAGATGGGATTTTGTACAAGGTTGATGCTTATGATTTATTTAAAATGCAGATTTTTGGTGAATATGCCTATGGACTGTAAAAAATATATTGACTTAAAAATAATATATGTGATAATATTTAAGTGTTGGGCAGCTTGAGGCTGCTCTTTTTTGTTGCTTTTTCTTGATTCAACTCCGGGTTGAAAAATCTCGCCTGAGCGGTTATTGAATATTTGGGTATATACCGTATAATGAGATTGTAAGAACGTTCTTAACCCCAAAACCATCAACTCAAAAGAGGAGTGTTTGTCGTGGAACTAAAAATCGGAAATAAAATTAAATCCTTGCGCAAAAAACAAAGAATAACTCAGGAACAGCTTGCTGAAAAAATCGGAGTGTCATTTCAGGCTGTCAGCAAATGGGAAAACGATATTGCTTTGCCGGATATAACACTGATACCGGTTCTTGCAAATTATTTCGGTGTATCAACCGATGAGATATTGTGCTATGATTCAATTGAAAAAGATGAAGACATCAGGCGATTGGTCGATGAATCATATAAGTTCAGAGAAACGGATCCCGAAACAGGGAAAAGCATTCTTGAAACGGGTTTGAAAAAATATCCTGAAAACGATATCTTGCTTAACAACCTGCTTTACGTTATTAATTACAATAAAAATCCTGATGAAACTATTGCGGTTGCATCAAAGTTAATTGACCAAACCAACAACAGCGAGGTGAAATATGATGCGTTGAGGTTTTTGGCATATGCCTACAAAGAAAAAGGTGATATTCAAAGCGCAGCTGCAGCTCTTGAACAAATTCCGGAGATATATTTTACAAAGCTTTCTGAAATGGCGTTTGTTTTAACAGGAAAGCCAAAATACGAAGCCGCAGAAAAGCAAAAATGGATTTCGTTTGAAACTCTTCTTCAGATGATGTGGAAACTTGCGGAATTTTACAGAGATGAGGGCGATAAGGCAAAGGCTGTTGAAGAAACCGAACGCGCTTTGAAACTCATTGAAGCAATGCATGGCGAAGAAAAAATTGAAAGATTTGATAATTATGTTGAATATTTCAAGAAACAAATTGAAAAGATGAAAACTATATGACAATCTGATTATACAAAAAGCACTTCAAGGAATTTTCCATGAAGTGCTTTTATATATAGTTGCTTAGTTGTTCAGAATTTCAGCCATTTTTCTTATCTGATCTTCGCTTGGTGAATAGTCCGGGTTTGAGCAGCAGGGGATAGTGGGTTTGCTTCCGTTTGACCCGAAAAAAGGAGTCTGTCTGTCGTTTTCGTATTCCCTGCGGTGTTCTTCAAGTCTGAAATCGGGAATGTCATAAGGAATGCCGCCGTTGAGAATTGAGCGGTGGGCAAGAATCGCCACGGAAGCCATTGTTACGGCAGAATAAATATCATAAGGATGTTCGGGCTGTCTGCCTTCTCTGATGCAATCAAGGAACATTCTGGCGATTATGTAGTCGCCGCCGCCGTGACCGGCCTGACTTATGAATTCTTCATCGCCGTCATTCCATTGGGGTTCATAGAGATTAATCTCTTCTCTGCCCTCGGGAATTGCCCATTCGCTGTAACGAAGCATCACTTTATCTCCCATGCCGCGGAGATTTTCGATCTGTCCGTTTTCGCCGCAGATACGGTATGCGTTATGATGCGCGCCGAATGCTGCGCAACCGGTAACCCTGAAAACGGAGTCATCATTGTTCAGCGTTGTTATGATTGCGGCTCTGTCGCCGACACGTCTTGCAGTTATTTTTTCTTTAATCGGTGAATAAACAGGCGTGGCGCTGACTCTCTTGGGTGTTGCACCGGTTGACCACATAAGCGGCGCAAGTGAATGTGTTATATAATATGCACGAGGCAAAAAATTTCTCCAATGATTGGTGAAATAAACATACTCTTTGTTGAATTCAATGTCGTTCGGTGCATAGGGGTGGTTATATTCACCTTCGGCATAAAGTATTTTACCGAGCGTTCCGCCGTCACAGATTCTTTTCATCTCGCGGTTAAAAATCATCTGAGGATAGTTTTCGGCAAGCATAAAAATCGAATCTGATTTTTCATATGCGCGGATAAGTTCAACGCCTTCCGCCATTGTGCCGTTGCTGATGCATTCGCAGAAAACATGGCTTCCTTTTTTAAAGCATTTTATAACATAAGGTGCATGCTCATGAAAATAATTAGCAACAATAACGGCATCCATTTCCTGTTCAATAAAATCATCGAATTTCTCAAAGACAGGAACGTTGAATCCGAGTTCTGTAAGCCCCTTGGAGGCTCTTTCCGGACTATGTTCGCATAAAGCAACAATTTCACAGCCGAGAATAAGGAAATTTTTTGCAATATCAATTCCTCTGCCTGCGCCCAAAACACCGATTTTTGTTTTTTTCATAGACAGTACCTCCATCCGTCTGTTTCTTACATTTTAACAAATGAACGGAGGATAATCAACTGCATTTTCTATTTTATTCCTTCTATATAGTCTGTAAGACCGCCTACGGTTTTGACTGCAGCAAAGGTTTTTGCATTGACAATAACGCCAAATTCCTTTTCAATTTCTGAAGAAAGCATCGCAAAATCAAGAGAACAAAGTCCCAAATCGTTTGTGAATACGGATTCGGCTGTAATCTCATCGGAATCAACATCAACAAAATTGCAGATTATTTCTTTTAATTTATTAAGCATAGTATTACCTTCCTTTTAAATTCTGTCCATTATTTCACCGAGTGTCATATCAGGATTTTCGACACCGAGTTTAAGCGCGTTTGCCGTTCCTTTATGGAATGCATTTATGTCCTCAACACTTACAAATCTTGTGCGATGCATACAAGAAAGCTTAAGGCATCCGCTGTGAAAATCCTTCATGGCAAACGTATAAAGAACCATAATATATCTTCCCAACGAATAACCCTCAAACTCATATTCCCATTTATTCATTGATCCTGCTTCAAGGGGAAACCATGAGAACATCATTGTTGAAGCACCTGCCGCCGCAGGATAGTTATACATTTTCTGCTGAAGGGCACGATATTCAAGATAAGGATAATCCATATGCCTGAATGCCCAGAACTGAACCTCCGCGATTTTTTTCAGAGCTTCTCTGAATGTTGTGTTTTCAGGAAGAACAACTCTCTGAGGGAGCGGTGCTGCAAGAGTTCCGCCCGCCCGCTTTTCCAAAACGGTTTTTCTTCTGGGACAGAGAACAATAAAATATGTATCATTGTGTCTGTTGTTTATTTTGGAAACATGAAGACGCATTGCAAGCTGAACAAGACATTCACCGCTTATGCTGTTTTCTTTCATAAACTCAAAAATCTTTTGACTGTCCTCATAAGGAATACTGTATTTCGTAAGCTCTGCCTTATCGTGAAAGGGGTCAAAAAGCGATGGAGCTTTTATATCGGGATTTTTCTTTTTTTTGCGTTCTGCTTCCAAAAATTTCGGACCTTCAACGCCAAGATAAAGAGGCTCGCCGTCTTTTTCCATAAATTCTCTGTAAGCCTTTTCCTCCCTTTTCAAATTTCCGGGGTCAGCAACATAGGCAAGCTCTTTTTTGATAATATCCTCATACTTGCCGAGAGGCTTCGGCATATCCGTACCGTCTTTCAGGCTGTCGTAAACAGCAAACAAATCCGCAAAGAAAGTGAAAACAGCCGCATTGTCCATAACAAGGTGATGAACATTGATATAAACACCGCAGCGGTTATCATGAGTGCGAAAAAATTTAACGCGGAAGATTTCGCCTTTGAGCATTTTTATGGGTTTGCGTGCATCTTCGGTCAGAAAATCAATGCGTTCCTGCTCGGATTTGAAGTTCAGAACAGGAATATTATCCACCTTATATTCAGGAAGAAAATACTGCTTTATTCTGCCCTTTTCTTTAAAGAAACGCAAGCGCAGGCAGTCATTTCTTTCGATTTCGATGTTAAAGGCTTTTTCCATAAGGTCGAAATCTATATCTTTTTTTACGATAATCGACTCGGGAATCTGCGTTACCTGTTTATGAAAAAAACTGTATTTCAGCATGAACTGAATCATTTCCTGAGGCGGAATAAGTTCATATACAGCACCTGTTATTTTTTTCACAACTTACCCTCCTTAAATTTTGGTTTCATATCTTTTGATTTTACCTGGACCGGTCTTTTCAAAAGGAGTATTCCTGACTCTGACTTCAGAAATTATATGAGATGACTTGGCTGTTTCGTTCATTGAATCAACAATTTTTACAAGTTCGGATTCAATATCTTCTATGCTGTTTGACTCGGCAAATTCCTCATTCGGATAAACTTCGGCAATTATTCTGTTAGCCTCACCGTAAACAAGCACTTCTTCAGCCAATTCAACCGAGCTGAACTTTCTTTCAATAGCTTCGGGCGAAACATTTTCGCCGTTTGAAAGGATAATGAGATTTTTAACTCGTCCCGTTATAAAAAGCTGTTTATCGTCGGTCACATAACCAATATCGCCCGTTTTCAGCCAGCCGTCCCCGGTAAACATTTCTTTTGTTTCCTCGGGCATTTTGTAATATCCAATCATCACGGTCGGAGAATTCACCTGAATTTCACCGTTCTGAATTCTGACATCACATAAATCAATTATTCTGCCCACGGATTCAAATTCAACATTTTCATCGGGAACAGAAATACGACAGCCTGCTTCGGTCATACCATAGCCCTGACGGAGAAAAATTCCGAGTTTGTCATATTCTTCAACCAATTCGGGATTCAAATATGCACCACCCGAAATAAGCCACTTGATATTCTTGCCGTAAACTTCTTCAGCTGCCTGCCTGGGCGTTAAATCGGGATTTCTTCTGAGAAGAATTTTTATCTTGCCGAGCAAGGACTGCGCAATCATGGGAACAATTCTGATTACCTTAGGCTGAAAACGCTTGAGATTTTCTGCTATATCCTTGAATTCACCGTTAAGACAAACCTGCAAACCGTCTTTAAGATTTTTCAGGTAATCTCCCGAAAAGCAGAATGTGTGATACATTGGCAACACGGAAAGCGCCACAACACCCTCATTGAAAATATCCGTGCAATATTCATGGTACATAATGTTGCCCACAAGTGCATTCATTGAAAGCATAACGCCTTTTTTTACACCGGTTGTGCCCGAGGTGAAAATGATTATTGCACATTGCTCCTTATCATCTTCAACTTCGGAAAAAGCAGAAAATTCAGAATCGACTGAATAACGGCAATATATTTCTTCTGCCTCATCAAAGCCGTAGATATTTTTAAGCTTCGGGCAGATTTTAATAAGCTCATTCGCTTTATCCTCAAAATCTTTTTCATAAAGAAGCATTTCTATATCTGCCCTTTCAAAAAGCTCTGATGCTTCATTGACGGATATATCCGGCGAAAACGGAACAAAAACATTGCCGCTTGTAAGCACACCCGAACAGAAAACAAGATATTCATAGGATGTTTTTCCGATAACGGCAATGTTAATTCTTCTTTCGGTTATATGCCTTATCATACGGCACACACATTGACTGTCGTTCTTTATCTGAACAAAGCTTTTCTCTTTGATTTCGCCGTTTTCGATATATTTTATAAATGCAGCATTACCGTATTTTTCGGCACCTGCATTCAGCAAATCTCTTACAGACGGAATAGCAGTTTTAATCATTCGGGCTTCCTTTCGTTCTGTTTTGGTTACAACATTTTATGAAAACTTTGCTTGATTTTATCATTTATAATCTAATTATGCAATGTACAAACCTTGTATTTTGACCGAAAGTCAGGACCTCCGGCTAAGCCGGAGGTCCTGACTTTCTTATCGATAAGAAAAAAAGATACCCAAACTAAACCATCTTCATAGATTAGTCCGGATATCAAGTGTTTGGTGATCCATCGGAGATTCGAACTCCGGACACCTTGATTAAAAGTCAAGTGCTCTACCGTCTGAGCTAATGGATCATATTTAATTCCGCTGTTTTTTGACAGCTACAATATAATATATTATTTGTTTACGATTGTCAAGTCTTTTTATGAAAAAATTTTAATAATTTGTTGTCGGTATTTAAATAAAACTTCTTGAAATAACACTATATATAGTATATAATATTAGCAATTATATGTCGGTTTAATTATTATGGTATATTTTTTCAAAAAATCGCATTGTCGACATCAAAAAACCGGAGGGTGATTTAAAATGAGATTAACAATGGCGCAGGCTCTTGTCAAGTTTCTTGATAATCAGTATATCAGTTTTGACGGAGTTGAAACAAAATTTGTTGACGGCATTTTCGGTATTTTCGGTCACGGATGTGTTGTCGGTATCGGTCAGGCTCTTGAGCAGGGCGGTCACAGCCTTAAGTTTTATCAGGGTCATAATGAGCAGGGAATGGCTCATGCCGCAATTGCTTTTGCAAAGCAGAAAAACCGCCGTCAGATTATTGCTTGTACCTCTTCGATTGGTCCCGGTGCGCTTAATATGGTAACAGCCGCAGGCACGGCAACAGCAAACAGAATTCCTCTTCTTCTTCTTCCGGGCGACACCTTTGCCTGCCGCCAGCCCGACCCTGTTCTTCAGCAGATTGAGCAGCCCTCGAGCTACAGCATCACAGCCAATGATTCTTTCAAGGCAGTCTGCAAATATTGGGACAGAATAGTCAGACCTGAGCAGCTCATGACAGCATGCATCAATGCAATGAGGGTTCTTACCGACCCTGCAGAAACAGGCGCTGTTTGTCTCGCGATGCCTCAGGATGTTGAAGGCGAGGCTTTTGATTATCCCGATTATTTCCTTAAAAAGAGAGTTTGGTATATTGATCGCCGTTCACCCACTCAGCGTGAAATTGAAGCTGCGGTCAAGGCTGTTATGCGCAGCGAAAAGCCGATTCTTGTTGTCGGCGGCGGCGTTACATATTCGGAGGCATGGGAAACAGCAAGGTTCTTTGCCGAAAAATTCAATATGCCCATTTGCGAAACACAAGCCGGCAAAGGCAACATCCGCTGGGATTTGCCGCTTAACATGGGCGGTATCGGTGTAACCGGCGGCCCCGCTGCAAACGCTGTTGCAAAGCAGACTGACCTTGTTATTGCAGTCGGCACCCGTTTGACAGACTTCACAACCGCTTCCAAATGGGGTTTCCAAAATCCCGATTGCAAAATCCTTTCCATAAATGTTTGTTCGTTTGATGCATTCAAGATGGATGCAACCGCTGTTATCGCCGATGCAAAAACGGCAATGCTCGATATCATGGGTGCTCTTTCCGTCAGAGAATATTACACAACATGGGACAGCGCAGAGCTTGCCCAGATTAAAGAGGATTATAACGCCGAGGTTGACCGCATGTACGGCACGTATCTCAAGGAAGGTCTTTCGCAGACAAGAGCTCTTGGCGAAATCAATAA
Source organism: Acutalibacteraceae bacterium (assembly GCA_045591425.1). Classification (GTDB taxonomy): domain Bacteria; phylum Bacillota; class Clostridia; order Oscillospirales; family Acutalibacteraceae; genus CAG-177. The sequence goes on from JAZNSX010000041.1 coordinate 13,777, forward strand.
GCTTATCGATAAAAACGCAATCGCAATCGGTTCTTCGGGCAGTCTTCCCGGCTGTATGCAGAGACTTTGGAGGTCATCTGTTCCTAAAACATATCATATGGAATACGGCTTCTCCTGTATGGGTTACGAAATCTGCGGTGCTCTCGGCGTTAAGCTTGCCGAGCCTGACAGAGAGGTTTATACCATGGTCGGTGACGGCAGCTTCCTGATGCTTCACAGCGAGCTTTACACGGCTGTTATGGAGGGGGCAAAGATTAACGTTATGCTCTTTGATAACTCCGGTTGGGGATGCATTGAAAACCTTCAGAACAATCAAGGAACCGATACTTTCGGTACAAGATTCCAGGCAAGAAATCCGCTCACAGGCATGCTTGACGGCGCACTTGTTCCTATTGATTTTGCTAAAATTGCTGAGGGCTACGGCTGCAAGGCTTATACCGTAACAAACGTTGCCGAGCTTCGCGATGCTATCAAGGATTCAAAGGAACAGAATGTTCCTTGCCTGTTTGACATCAAGGTTGTTCACGGCAGCATGAGCGACGGATATGATGCATGGTGGAGAGTCGGCGTTGCTGAGGTTTCAACCAGTGAAAAGGTTCAGGCTGCATATGAAGATATGCAGGAAAATATTGCCAAAGCAAGACTTTATTAATTCGGAGGAATAGATATGCTTAACAAAGACAAAGTTAATCTTGCGATAGCTCCTATCGCTTGGACAAATGACGATCTTCCCGATCTCGGTGCTGAGAACACCTTTGAGCAGTGCATCAGCGAAATGGCTCTCAGCGGTTTCAAGGGCAGCGAAATCGGCAACAAATATCCCAAGGATGTTGAAACTCTTAAGCATAAGCTTGATGTAAGAGGCCTCAGAATCTGTAATGCATGGTTCTCGTCTCTCCTTCTTTCGGAAGGCTATGATGCAACAATCAAGGCTTTTATTGAACACAGAGATAAGCTTCATGCTCTCGGCGCAAAGGTTATCGGCGCATCCGAGCAGGGCAACTCAATCCAGGGTAAGGCTCTGAGCATTTTCGGCGATAAGCCTGTTTATACTGATGAGCAGTGGACGCTCATTGCAAAAGGTTTCAACGAAATGGGCAGACTTGCTAAGGAAAAGGGCATGTATTTTACCGTCCATCACCACATGGGCACAGGCGTTCAGACGGAAGCTGAAATTGACAAGCTCATGGAAATCACAGATCCCGACCTTGTTTATCTTCTTTATGATACAGGTCATCTTTCATTCTCGGGCGAGGATGCAATCGGTGTTCTTAAAAGGTATGTTAACAGAGTTAAGCATGTTCACCTCAAGAGCATCCGTCAGGATGTTATCAACGAGGGCAAGGAAAAGGGCTGGAGCTTCCTCGACTGCGTAAGAGCAGGCGCATTTACCGTTCCCGGTGACGGCGACTTTGACTTCACTCCCGTTTTTGATATTCTTGCAGAAGCAGATTACGAGGGCTGGGTTGTTGTTGAAGCTGAGCAGGATCCCGCAAAGGCTAACCCCTATGAATATGCCTGCATGGCAAGAAAATACATCAGCGAAAAAACAGGTCTTTAATTTTAACATTAATGCCGCAGAATCCATTCGGATTTTGCGGCATTTTTTGATTAATTATGAGTCCTGTTGCGTCTGTGTCCGTGGTCTTCACACTGAGCTTTGCATACAAGGATTGTGTCATTGCCGATAACGTCGATATCCTCCCAGCATATTCTTATGCGCTCTCTTTTGCCGCATATTCCCCAAAATTTCGGTCGACCGAGAATAATCAGAGCAACAACCCGTCCGCAGCAGGAGTCAACCTCAACATCGCTGACAAGACCCAGGCGGCATCCGTTTGATTTGTTGATAACCTCTTTGCAGCGCAATTCTGTTATGCAGCAGTTCATATCCTACCTCCAAAAAGCATTATATTAATATTGTATGTTAATAATAAAAAAACAGACCGAACAAAGAAATCTCTTTGTTACGGTCTGTGCAGATTTTTCAGAAGCTCTGAGCATAGCTCAGATATATAAAATCACCCGTTAGGGTTGATATTTTTCAGGGAAGCTGCTTCTCAACCATTGAGCAAAGCGTTGAGTTCAAAGATTTTGAAGAGCTTTTTGAATGTGAGAAACTTCTTCTCTCCTTCAATTTCACTGAGGAGCTTCTTTTCTGCGGGATAGGTTGATACTTCGTAGAAATTCATTACATTCATCCTTTCTCTTTGTTATGGCTTTATTATACACCAAATCTCGAAAAAGTCAAGTGATTTTGCACAAAATTAAAGATAATAATTTGTGCAAAACGCACAAAAATGTAAAGTCTGAAATTTATTCAGCCTTTACAGAATCAATCATCAAATCCGAACCTTTTTGGTGATATTTCATATATATAGCATGATATATTTGTTGAATATAGACAAGCAAAGAGAAATGAATAGTAAAAGCAATTAAAATTTTTGTTCAACTTTTTCAAATATTTCAGAAACATAAAAATCACTCATTAATGAAAATTAATGAGTGATTTTTGTTGTGTCAACAGTTAAGATTTGATTTTAAATTCAGATAAGTGAATTATAAAGAGCGGTGATTTCTTCGACGCTTGTGTCCCTGGGGTTGCCGGGTCTGCAAGCATCGTCAAATGCTGACTGTGCAAGGAAGGGGATGTCCTCAGCCTTAACGATTTCCTTAAGGTCTGCGGGGATACCGACATCGATTGAAAGCTGCTTGACAGCATCAATAGCTGCCTTTCTTGCATCTTCTATGCTCATAGTCTCTGTGCCTTCAACGCCCATAGCTTTTGCGATATCTCTGTACTTATCGCCGGTTGCGGGTGCGTTATATTCCATAACTGTGGGGAGGATGATAGCGTTTGCAACGCCGTGAGGGGTGTCGTAAAGTGCGCCGAGGGGGTGAGCCATTGAGTGAACAATGCCGAGACCTACATTTGAGAAGCCCATGCCTGCAACATACTGACCGAGAGCCATGCCTTCTCTGCCTTCGTCTGTGTTTGCAACTGCGCCTCTGAGGCTCTTAGCAATGATTTCGATAGCCTTGATGTGGAACATGTCGCTGAGTTCCCATGCGCCCTTAGTGATGTAGCCTTCAATAGCGTGTGTAAGAGCATCCATGCCTGTTGCGGCGGTAAGACCTGCGGGCATTGTTGACATCATGTCTGGGTCAACAACTGCAACAACGGGGATGTCATGAACGTCAACGCAAACCATCTTTCTGTTGTTCTGAGCGTCTGTGATAACATAGTTGATTGTAACTTCAGCTGCTGTGCCTGCGGTTGTGGGAACAGCGATGATAGGAACGCACTTGTTCTTTGTGGGAGCAACGCCTTCAAGTGAACGTACATCGGCAAATTCGGGGTTGGCAATGATGATACCTACAGCCTTTGCAGTATCCATTGATGAACCGCCGCCAACAGCTATGATGCAGTCTGCGCCGCTTGCCTTGAATGCTTCAACGCCTGCCTGAACATTTTCGATTGTGGGGTTAGCCTGAATTGTGCTAAACACATCATATGCGATGTCAGCGTTTTTTAGAACATTGAAAACCTTGTCTGCAACGCCGAATTTGATAAGGTCGGGGTCGCAGCAAACAAGAGCCTTTGCAAAGCTTCTTGCTTTGAATTCATCAGCAATAGCAGCAATAGCGCCCTTGCCGTGGTAAGATGTTTCGTTAAGTACAAATCTGTTTGCCATTGTAATTTCCTCCAATTAATTATGTTTATTAAAGGTTAAGAAAATCTCTTCTGTATACATCTTCAAGCTTGAATGCTTTAACGATTTCAACAAGGTCGGGGTCTGTGATTGTGTTGACTCTGGGAAGGTGAGCGGTCATCATGTAAAGCTGAGCTGCCTTTTCAACTGTTTCGATAAGACCGAAAGCTTCGTCAAGGTCCTTTCCGCAGCCGTAGATGCCGTGCTGACCCCAGATAACAAGGCGGAATTCTTTCATCTTTTCTGCGGTTGCAATGCCGATTTCATTGGTGCCGCAAACCATCCAGGGAAGAACGCCGATACCGTCGGGAAAAACAACCATGCACTCGGTGCACATTTCCCAAAGAGAATGTGTGAACTTTTTCTCTGAAAGCTCATGAACATAGGTCATTGCAAGAGTGTTTGTGGGATGGCTGTGCATGATAACTCTGTTTTCGGGATTTTTTGAGAGTCTCGAAATGTGGCTCATAAGGTGAGCGGGAAGCTCGGAAGTGGGTCTGCCGCCGTCTTTGTAGCCCCAAAGTACTTCTGCTGTTGTGCCGTTTTCGGCGATTTTAATGATACCAAGATTGTTTTCGGGGTCATCTTCAACGTTCTTGAAATATTTGCCTGTGCCGGTAACGATAAAGATTTTGCCTGCAAGAACTTTTGCATCAAATCCCATGTCAAAGCTTCTGATGGGGGAGTTGATATCGAGATACTCGGCCACTTCATCATTTTCGAGCATAACGCTGATGTTGCCGCCGTTTCTTTCGTCCCAACCCATGCGATACATATTTGCTGTTGCTTTACACATACCCACTACGAAGGGTGCTTCAAAGATGTTTTTCATTTTCTGTTCACCAATACCTTTTCTTCATATTCTTTAATGCTGTTTACATAACAGCTTTCAATGCCTTGTCTTTCGAGGAATTCCGCCCAAACATCGCCCATGGGCATTGTTTTCATTTCTTCGCTCAGAACCATAAGCTCTGTGAAGTTGGCTTCATCCTGCAACTCCTGCATTTTCTTGGAGGGCTGAAGAAGCGCAAAAAGAAGAGCTTTCTGAACGTTTCTGACGCCTGTTACCCAAGCGCTGATGCGGTTGATTGAAGCGTCAAAATAGTCTGTTGCGATAAACACTCTGTCAAGAGCGTCATTTCTGACGATTTCTTTTGCGATTTCTTTTGTTTCGTCGTCAAGAATAACTACATGGTCGCTGTCCCAGCGTACGCCTCTTGTGATATGCAAAGCGATTTTATCGCTGAATGCGAGCATTGAGGGTATTTTATCGGAAACAAGCTCTGTGGGGTGATAGTGACCGTTATCCATGAGGGGGGTGATGCCATTCTGAATTGAATAGCTCAGGCAGAATTCCGCCGAGCCGACAGTGTAGCTTTCAAGACCGATGCCGAAAACCTTTGATTCAAGAGTTATGTAAACATTCTTCTTATCATAGGGAGTTTCAAGGATTTCATCAAGCGATTTCTTGAAACGAAGGCGGGGAGAGAGACGGTCTGCGGGGATATCCTTATACCCGTCGGGAATCCAGATGTTCATAACACAGGGATATCCAGTTTCTTTTGCAAAATAATCCGAAAGCTCAACGCAGCGCTTGCCATGCTCAACCCAGAATTTGCGGATTTCTTCATCAGGTGATGAAAGGGTAAGACCGTCTTTTACCATGGGATGAGAGAAGAAGGTGGGGTTGAAGTCGATGCCGATGTTTCTTGATTTTGCAAATTCAACCCATTTTGCAAAATGCTCGGGCTTAAGAGCGTCTCTGTCTGCTCTGTTGCCGTCAAAAATTGCGTAGCTTGCGTGAAGATTGAGCTTCTTTTTTCCGGGAATAAGGCTGAATGCCTTGTCAATATCCGCCATAAGCTCATCGGGTGTTCTTGCTTTTCCGGGGTAGTTGCCGGTTGTCTGAATGCCGCCCGAAAGAGCGTCGTCGCTGTCAAATCCGCCGACGTCGTCGCCCTGCCAGCAATGGACCGAAACCGTTATATCGCCAAGCTTTTTGAGTGCTTCTTCGGTGTCAATGCCAAATTTCAAATAAAGCTCTTTTGCGCTTTCATATCTGTTCATATTTTTCCTCCGATTAGGAATGATTTAATAATTATTTAAATTATATAATATTGCATTTTGAAAGTCAACAATATTTAAGTGTTGATTTTTCTGATTATATATTGTAAAATAAATATATTAATTTTTTGTAAAGGATTTGCTCAAATGTCGGATTTTAAATATAAGATTTCGGTAATAATCCCTGTTTATAACTGCGAAAAATTTATTTCCTCGTGTGTCGAGAGCCTTAAGAAACAGACAATGCCCGAAAGGGATTTTCAGATTGTTTTTGTTAATGACGGCTCAAGCGACAGAAGCGGCGAAATCTGCGCAGCGTATGCCGAAAATAATGCCAACATAGTTTATTTTGAAAAAGAAAACGGCGGCGTTTCGAGCGCAAGAAACAAGGGCTTTGAGCTTGCAGAAGGCAAATATATCATGTTTCTCGATGCCGACGATGCTCTCGGCGGAAAAAGCCTTGAAGCCATTTATGATTTTTTTGAAAGCCATTATGAAGAAACAGACCTTGTAACATATTCGATTGACTATGTTAATGAAAAGGGTGCGGTAACAACCCACAGACGCTTTGACATTTTAAGCCACAGCGGCATTTATGATATAAATTCCGATATAAATATTATTCAGACAACCATGAATATCTGCGTCAAAAATGTTCCCGAAAAAGAGAGAATTATTTTTGATGAAACCCTTTCACTCGGCGAAGACCAATGGTTTATTTTCTCTTGGCTTCTCAAAAAGCAGAAACTCGGTTTTGTTAAAGAAGCTGTCTATAAGTATTTTCGACATTCCGGTTCGGCAAGTTCAATGTTCAATAATCCGTATTATTGCTTTGAGCAGTATACGGGATTCTTGAAGAAACTTCTTGATGCCGCGCGTGACGAAAACGGAAAGCCGCATCCAACAGCACAGGCACTTGTTGTTTATAATCTCGGCTGGCGCATAACCTCTGACTTGCTTGTCAGCCACGCAGATGAAGAAACGGAGAAAAATCAATTCAAAATTCTCGGCGATATCGTTAAAGAAGTTGATAATTCAATAATCTGCAATTCTATCTATATTGACCCTTATCATGTAGAGGTCTTCATGCGCCTTAAAAATGAAAAATACGAAATGGCGGTCAACGGTTCTGCGGTCAGTATTTCAAGCGGCAATGTTCTTTGGTTTGCTCAGCCGCATACAATTGTTTTTAATACCCTCAGAATTCATAACAAAAAGCTATATGTTTCGGGATATATTAAAAACGGTGTTGTTGATTATAAAGAAATGCGTCTTTATTACAGCGATGCTTCAAATGTTTTGCATGAAGTTCCCATGCAGGATACCTCTTTCAGCTGTTACAAGAGCAAAACACCGACCAATCTTTTCGGCGGATTCGACCTTGAAATCGATTTTGAAGGTAGCGAGTGTATAACCTTTGTGCTTGAAGTCGGCGGAGTAAAGGTTGTTCCCGTGCCGTATTTCGGTTTTAAATGTGCAATTAACAGAGCCAAGAATATTGCGGCTTGTGGTGAATATGTTATGACCTTTGAAGCAAAGTCAAAGAGCATATCCGTTCAAAAAGCATCGGCAGGTGAGCTTGCAGCTGCAAGAGATGCAGCCGATAAAGCTGTCGAGGCAGAAAACAACAGAGCTCTTCTTTACCGAAAAATGTCAAAGCGTTTCAAAAAAGAAGAAGAAATATGGCTTTATTGCGACAGAGAGAATATTTTTGATAATGCATATTACCAGTTTCTTCATGATTTTGAAAAGAACGACGGCATTAAGAGATATTATATAATCGATAATCTTAAGGAAAAGAGCAGATATTTTAACTCGAAACAAAAGAAATATCTTGTTAATTTTAAGAGCTTAAAGCATAAAATACTTTTCCTTAATTGCAGCAAAATTTTTACATCCTTTAATTCTCTTTCAATTTTCAGCCCGTTTGACGGTCTGCCCCTCAAATGGTATTCGGATATAACCGACTATGAAATAATCTATCTTCAGCACGGCATTCTTCATGCCCGTCTGCCTTTGCTTTACACCAAAGAGAAAGCAAATATTGATAAGGTTGTTATTTCTTCCGAGTTTGAGCGTGAAAATTTCAAAAGGATTTATAATTTCAAGGAATCCGATTTGATTATGAGCGGCATGCCGAGATTTGATGCCATTGATACAGAGAAAAAAGCTCAGCGCAGAATTCTTTTCTCACCTTCGTGGCGTAAAAATCTTATCGGCGAATACGAAAACAACACAAGAGAGCTTTTTGAAGATAAATTTCTCGTTTCACCGTTCTATACACAGATAAACGAATTTTTGAATTCCGAAAAGCTTGCTCAGCTTCTCGAAAAATATGATTTGACTATCGATTTCAAAAATCATCCGATTTTCAGAGATTATGACCGCTTTTTCGATGTCAAAAATCCAAGAGTTAGAGTAACTCAGGATAAAAACGAAATGCAGGACTATCTCGCAATGATAACCGATTATTCCTCAATCGTTTTTGATTTTGTTTATCTCAACCGACCCATTCTCTATTTTGTGCCCGATTATGAGCAGTTCAAAGCGGGCATAACACACAACTATAATCTTCTTGATCTGCCGCTTGAGGAAGGCTTCGGCGATGTTACGCAAACGTGCGACGAGCTTCTGGCTTCGCTTGAATATCTTTGCAAGAATAATTTTGAGCCTAAGCCCGTTTACGGCGAACGCATGGAAAAATTCTTTAATTCAAGAGCGAAAGACCATGCCGCCATGCTCTATGAAGCAGTAAAACTGTGATGTATATAGCACAGCCCTGCACCGTAATTCTGGTGCAGGGCTGTGTTTGTTAATTAATGTTATAAAGAAGCTGATACAGTTCCTTGCCGTTCTGAGTTTTGTAATATTGGCTGTTGATGATGATTGTTCCGTCGCTGCAAATTATGAAAAAGTATTCGTCGCCGTTTCTGTCGATTATAGAAACCGAGAAATGTGATTTTGACGGCTGCTTTTCAACGGACTGAAGGGCGAAGTTGTTGGAATAATTCAATATCTGCCGTGCCGTTTCCTCTGGCAGTAAATTGTAGCAGTAAGAAACGCCGGATGTTCCGGGATAAACCGTTACGGAAAGCGGATTTTCGATTTTTGCGCCTGCATTCAGCTTTGACGACACATATTTTGTGATTGTGAATTCAATAGAAAAAACTCCTGTTTTTCCGTTTGTATTTACGGGTAAAGTCAGGCAGTATCTTCCGTTGGCAGGAGTGTCAAGATATTTTTTTACCGGAAGAGGAATATGCATCAGCGTGTTGCTGTAAAGCTGAACGGGCTCTGAGCTTTCTTCTGCAATCTGCGGGCAAGCAATCCAAATTCCGTCAACCTGTTTTTCAAGAACATAGCTTTTGCCGACATGGCATTCAACCGGACTACGATTAATAAGAGTAAGGCAGAAGTAATAGCCTTCATATGATTTTTGAAGCTCTATGCCCAAAAGCTCAAAGGAACTCATTTCGGCAGCTTTTATGTCAGTAACAACATATTTTTCTTTCGGTTCGCTTGAAGGGCTTGTAATTTCTTCAAATATTTTAACCGTTGTTTGCGGGGCAATTCCCGTATAAAGCGGTGTTTTGGAGGTGTACTGAGTTACATCGTTCTTATTTATATGGGGCTTGGTGATTTGCGGAATATTCTGTGAATATTCGGGCGCCGTGCTTGACTGAGATTCTGATTTCAGTATTTCATCATATATATCCGCCACCGTTTTGAAGAGTTCCGTGTTTTCTGCTTGATATTTATTATTCTCCGCGTCGAGAATCCAAGTCAGTGTTGCGTAAAATGAATGGACGCTGTTATCTTCGTCGGTTATCTGAACGCAAAAAACCGAGTCGGGATTCACGTCGTCCGTGCTGCTGTCTGAAGTAAGCTTTGTTGAATTGAAAAGCTTTGCAATCCTTTTCATTTGTTCATGTGACAGCGTAAATGTCTTCGGGTTGTTATACCCTTTGCTTATCCATCCGTGAACGGGGGAGGAAATTTTCTCTGTTATTTCGGCTTTGCTGCCTGTCGCCAGAGAATCATATGTCAGCTCAGGCATTATGTTTTCGGGCGTTTCGCTGCCGATTTGGAACTGAATCGAAGCCTCGGCATATTCGCCGAAGGGAGTTTCAATGCTCAAATCCAAAAAGTATTTATAGTCTTTGAAAATAGTGTTGACAAAGGGCGAGAGATCATAAATGCAGAGATATTCTTTGCCCGACTCCGCTCCGCCTGCGATTGAATACATCGGTGTGCTGTAGGATTTGTTTGGGTTTCTTTCAATTGTCTTTCCTTCGGATTCATTGTATTCATTGAGCACTCTCATTGAAAAGTTGCCGTCAATTCTGTAATAAGGAGTTTGGAGCGTGTTATAAGCCTGCATGGTGTTGGTGATTTTCATAACGAGAACGGGATTCCCCATGTATTCAACAAGCTCAAAGCCTATAGGATAAAGATTTTCAAAAATCTCATTTGAATTGCTTGTAAAAAGCACACGCTCAAGCTTATATCTTCCGCCGTAAGCTTTTTTGAATCTTTCTTCCGATTTTGCCGCTATTTTGTTCCATATGATTTCGGCATATTTCGTTTTATCACCCATGTCAACAGGGGGATTGTCACGTATATTTTCAATTTCGGTTATAACCATGCTGTCGTTGAATTTTGCTTTAATCATTACCGGCGCGGCATCGGGCTCGGCGACAAGCGGGTCGTTTTCGCTGAAAATCTTTTTAACCATTGCTTTTAATTCGGCTGCATCCTTTTCCTCCGTGCCGTTAAGCCAGTCAGAATATGAATAATCACATGCGCGCAGATGCATCCAGCAATAGGCTGTGTTATCTTCGCCCATTTCAACAATCTCAACTCCGACAACTGCGTCGCTGCCGTTTTCAATATAAAGCTCAATGCTTTCTTCTTCTTTTGCGTATTTGTCTTTTTCGTTGGATGCATTTGTAAGGCATATAATACCCGCAGTTAAGCAGAGAACAATGCAGACTGTAATTGCAATGACTTTCGGTTTTTTAAATTTTAAAATATTTACAACCCTTTCTTCAACGCCGTTTTCGCCAAATGAAAGGGGAGCGGCTGCGAGAAAACGCTTGTTTGAGCCGATTGCAACAAGGGTTAAGCCGTAAGTCTTCTTTTCTTGCTCTCCCAAAGATTTCAAAACCTTTTCGTCGCAGCTCATTTCCATGTCACGTGTCATCAGGCTGAAAGCAACCCATACCAAAGGATTATACCAATGAAGCGCAAGAACTGTAAAAGCGATGAGCTTTGTTATATGATCAAAGCGCTTAATGTGTGTTTTTTCATGCAGAATAACATATTCCCTGCTTTTTTCATCCATACCGCAGGGCAGATAAATTCTCGGTTTTAAAAAACCGATTGCAAACGGTGAACGTACATTTTCGCATTCAAAAACATTGCCTTCAAGCTTTGTTGCGAATTCGGTGCGCTTATTTATTTTTATTAAGGATACAATGCCGTAAACCGCCATGCCGATTATTCCCAGCATCCACACAACAGATAACACATACATAATAATCTGCATGGGGTTAACGCTTGCGGTGATATCCGCTTCGGGAAGTACTTTATTAACAAGGTTATCGGCTGCTGTGATTCCTGTTTCAATTGCGGGAACGGGCATTGTTCCGATGTTTTGAGGAACATAGCTGTGAGTGGAAATGTTGTTTATCTCCGTGCTTTGTGTCGGTGCGGAGAAAAGGTTGAAAATGCTGAAAACCGAGGAGAAAGAAAAGGGCAGAATCAGCCTGAGAGCAGGAATAATCCAAAGTATATATGAAAATATTTTAGGTGCTTTGCGCAGCAGAACGCGTATCACAATAACTGCGGCGATTATGTAAGCCCCCGTTATGCTCATATTTAAAAATGTATTAAATATTTGCTGAATTAAATCGAGCATTTTTATCCCTCCTTATGTGAGTTAATAAGCGCAGTCAGAAAATCCGCTTCGCTTTCCGAAATGGTTTTTCCGCCGAGAAATGATGCAAGAAAAGAGGGAAGAGAGCCATCAAAGGTACGCTCAACAAAACATTCGCTTTCATTTGCCAGCACCATTTCTTTTGGAACAATAACCGAAACAACCGCGCCCTCATTTTTAATCAGCCCTTTTTCGCTCATTTTGCGGATTGCGTTATATGTGGTTGATTTTTTCCAGCCGAGCTTTTCTTTGCAAAGCTCAACCAGAGCGCCGGAATTAACAGGCGCACTGTCCCAGACAACGCACATGAATTTATATTCGCTGTCCCATAAATTCAAATCGCTCATTTAAAATTCCCCGTTTCATACGTTATTTTGGTTTGTAACTACAAACCACGATTCAAGTTTACAATTATAAACCTATTTTGTCAATAGTTTCATGTAAATTTCGAAAAGTTTTCAGAATATTATGACAGTTTATGCACGTGTAATCTTTGAAATATTCTGCAAGAACATTGAATTTATTGAGTACTGTATTTAGTGAATTAACGCTGCAAAACACACAAAAACTTTTATTGATTTTTGTTTAAAACCGACATAACGTAAAATATGTAATGTCCGGATTGAAAAATCTTGACTTTGGTTTGTTTTGGCGATATACTAAAAAACACAGTTTCGGCAAAGGCGCCATTCGGTGGTGTCTTTGCCGTTTTTTGTCGCATTTCTGAAACAGGAGAGTTATAGTATGAAAAGCATCCCTGAATATTTCGGCTGTATGGTTTTTGATGATAAGGCCATGAAGCTCCGACTGCCCGAAGAAACATATAAGGCAATGAAAAAAACAATTCAGGACGGAAAGCGTCTTGATACAGCGGTTGCCAAAGTCGTTGCCAATGCCATGAAGGATTGGGCTGTTGAAAACGGCGCGACTCACTATACTCACTGGTTTCAGCCAATGACGGGAATTACCGCCGAAAAGCATGATAGCTTCATTTCTCCCTGCAAAGATGGCGGGGTTATTATGGAGTTTTCCGGAAAAGAGCTTGTTAAGGGTGAATCAGATGCTTCAAGCTTCCCTTCGGGCGGATTGCGCGCAACCTTTGAGGCGAGGGGATATACCGCATGGGACCCCACATCATATGCGTTCATCAAAGAAGATGTTCTTTGTATTCCGACTGTTTTCTGTTCATACGGCGGCGAAGCTCTTGATATGAAAACTCCGCTGCTTCGTTCGATGGAAGCCATCAGCAAGCAGGCTGTCAGAATTCTCAGGCTTTTCGGTCAGAATGATGTAACAAGCGTAAAAACGACAGTCGGTGCGGAGCAGGAATATTTCCTTATCGATACCGATTTATATAACAAGAGAAAAGACCTTATTTTTACCGGCAGAACTCTTTTCGGTGCAAAGCCTCCCAAAACGCAGGAGCTTGATGACCATTATTTCGGCTCAATCAAAGCCCGTGTCGCCGCCTATATGAAAGACCTTGACGAAGAGCTCTGGAAGCTTGGAATTCTTGCAAAGACAGAGCATAACGAGGCTGCTCCCGCTCAGCATGAGCTTGCCCCGATTTTCACAACAACAAATATTGCAACTGACCATAATCAGCTCACAATGGAGATTATGCAGAAGGTTGCAAAGAAGCATAATATGATTTGCTTGCTTCATGAAAAGCCTTTTGAGGGCGTTAACGGCAGCGGCAAGCATAACAACTGGTCCATAACCACAAACGAGGGCACTAATCTGCTTGAGCCGGGTGAAACGCCTTATGACAACGCTCAGTTTCTTCTTTTCCTCTGTGCGGTTATCAAGGCTGTTGACGATTATCAGGATTTGCTCCGTGTTTCCGTTGCCAGTGCAGGCAATGACCACCGACTCGGCGCAGGCGAAGCTCCTCCTGCGGTCATTTCTATGTTTCTCGGCGATGAGCTTGACGAGATTCTTGAATCAATCAAAAATGATACCGCATATGACGCAAAAGAAAAGGTTCAGTTGAAGGTCGGCGTTCACGTTCTTCCCAGATTTGCAAAGGACACAACCGATAGAAACAGAACTTCGCCGTTTGCTTTTACCGGCAACAAATTTGAGTTCAGAATGCTCGGCTCAGCAAAATCAATAGCAAGCGCAAATATCGTTTTGAATACCGCTGTTGCAGAGTCGCTGAAATCCTATGCCGACAGGCTTGAAAATGTTGATAACTTTGAAGATGCCCTCCATTCACTTATTCAAAAAACGATAAAAGACCATAAGCGCATAATTTTTAACGGTAACGGCTATGATGACGAATGGATTAAAGAGGCTGAGGCAAGAGGTCTTTACAATCTGCCCACAACTCCGGATTGTCTTCCTTGCATAATTGCCGAAAAGAATGTTAAACTTTTTGAAGAACATAAGGTTTTCACCAGAGCAGAGCTTGAAGCGCGTCATGAAATATATTTTGAGGGCTATTGCAAGACTCTCAATATCGAGGCGCTGACCGTGCTTGATATGGTAAATAAGGATATTCTTCCCGCCATCAGCAAGTATGTCGGTAAGCTTTGCAAAACAGCCGAGAGGAAGAAAAACTTTGTGGCTGACAGCACCTATGAGGATGAAATAATTCAAAAGCTTTCAAAGCTTTCGGCAGTTGCCTATACAAAAACAAATGAGCTTGAAAAAGCAGTTTCCGAAGTTAAATTTACCAAGAATGCCATTGAAGAAGCCAATGCCTTCAAAAACGTAATTATTCCTCTTATGAACGAGATTCGTGCGGCTGTTGATGAGGCTGAGTGTGCAATGTCATCAACATATTGGCCGTATCCTTCATATGCCGATCTTCTCTTCGGTGTTAAATAAAATAAAACGTGAGCCGCTCAGCCTGAGCAGCTCACATTTTTTATTATAAAATCTGTTTGCCATACATATAAAATATATGGAGGTATATGGCTTATGAATTTTGATTTTATGGAAATTATTAAAGTTATAATTATCGGAATAATAGAGGGAATAACAGAATGGCTGCCGATAAGCAGTACGGGTCATATGCTGCTTTTTGATGCGTTTGTTCCGCTGAAAATGAGCGAAGACTTCAAGGAAATGTTTTTTGTTGTTATTCAACTCGGTGCAATAATGGCGGTTGCGGTGATGTTTTGGAAAAAAATGTTCCCGTTTGGTTATGCCGATAAAAAACTTCAGATAAAGAAAAGCATTGTAATGATGTGGCTGAAGGTTGTTGCGGGATGTCTTCCTGCGGCTGTTCTCGGATTGCTTCTTGATGGTTTTCTTGAAGAGCATTTCGGCAATGCCGTAACAATTTCGTTTATGCTCATACTTTACGGTGCAGCGTTTATCCTTATTGAAAATAAAAATAAAAGCAGCAAACCCAAAATAAATTCAATAGCAGGAATTGATTATAAAACAGCCGTAATAATCGGGTTTTTCCAGGCACTTTCAATGATACCGGGAACATCTCGCTCGGGTGCAACGATAGTCGGTGCGCTTCTTATAGGTGTTTCGAGAACAGCCGCCGCAGAGTTTACCTTCTTCCTTGCCGTGCCTACAATGCTCGGCGCAAGTGCCCTGAAACTTTTGAAATTCGGATTTGATTTCAGCAGCACGGAAATTACGGTTCTTTTAATCGGCATGATTGTTGCCTTCGCCGTATCGCTTTTTGCGATAAAATTCCTTATGGAATATGTCAAAAAACACGACTTCAAGGTGTTCGGATATTATCGCATAGGGCTAGGCATTCTGGTATTGCTCGTTTCATTTTTAACAGAAAATATTTGATATAAAACAGAAAATCACCGCCAAAGGTTTAACTTTGGCGGTGTAACTATTTTATTTAGCTGAGTCATTCTGACGTATTTCTACTCGTCTTACCTTGCCGCTGAATGTCTTGGGAAGCTCGTCAACAAACTCAATTATTCTCGGATATTTGTAAGGTGCGGTGTTTGTTTTTACATATGTCTGAAGCTCTTTTACAAGCTCATCCGAGCCTTCAAATCCGGGTCTGAGAACAACCGTAGCCTTAACGATAAAGCCTCTTACGGGGTCGGGAACACCGGTAACCGCAACCTCGAGCACCGAGGGATGCTCAAGCATAACGCTTTCAATCTCAAAGGGTCCGATTCGGTAGCCCGAAGATTTGATAACGTCATCGTTTCTTCCGAAATAAACAAATCTGCCCTGTTCATCTCTGTATGCAAGGTCGCCAGTGTGGAAAAAACCGTTTCTGTAAGCATCTGCGGTGTCTTCTTCGCTGAAATTGTAGCTTGCAACAACGCCGCAGGGATGTTCTTCGGGAGAGGGGGATTTAATACAGATTTCACCGATTGTACCTCTCTGGCAATGATTTCCGTCCTCGTCAAGAATGTGAACCTTAAGACCGGGGGCGGGGAAGCCGATTGCGCCGGGCATCGGTTTTGTCCAGGGGTAAAGGGTGCATATGCTGACGGGGGTTTCACTCATGCCGAAGCCTTCATGAATTTCAAGACCTGTTGCCTCTTTCCATTTGTTGAAAATGTCGGCGTTGAGTGCTTCGCCTGCTGTACAGCAGTGGGTGATTGATGAAAGGTCATATTTGCTTACATCGTTCTGAAGCATGAGTCTGTACATTGTAGGGGGGACGCAGAAGGTTGTAACCTTATATTTTTCAAGCTTTGAAAGAATATCCGCGCCGTCGAACTTGTCAAAATCATAAACAAGGTTTGCGCTTTCGCCCATCCACTGACCGTAATATTTACCCCAGAGCGATTTTGCCCAGCCCGAATCTGAAACGGTGAAGTGCATTCCACCATCGACAACTCTGTGCCAGAAAACGCCGGTCATAATATGACCGAGGGGATATTTGAAATCATGAGCAATGATTTTGGGGTAGCCGGTTGTGCCGGAGGAGAAGTTGATAATCATTGTGTCATCAACCGTTGTTGCGGCATCGCCTGTGGGTCTTGTCCAATCTTCGCTTGCTTTATCGAAGCCTTCTTCAAAGTCGATCCAGCCTTCGACAGACTTGTGCTTTGTTACGAATTTTTTTTCAATGGTTTCGTATTCGTCTTTTCTGTCGTCAAAATACTCAGTGCAGTTGTCGTCGCCCGTGATAATAGCATACTTTATCTGAGCTTTATTGCAGCGGTAAACATAGTCCTTGCCCTTGAGCATGTTTGAAGCGGGTACCATGATTGCGCCTATTTTATTAAGCGCGAGTGTGATAATCCAGAAAAGATAACTTCTTTTTAGAATGAGAAGAACGGGGTCGCCTTTTTTAATGCCTTCAGAAACGAGGTAATTTGCCGCTTTATCCGAAAGACGCTTCATGTCACCGAAGGTGAATCTTTTTTCCTCGCCTACGTTGGAAACATAGAGCAGTGCAAGCTTGTCCGGCTTCTCTGTTCCCAAAACATCAATTACGTCGTAAGCGTAGTTAAAATTGTTTTCATATGTGATTTTAAAGTTTTCCTGACAGTCTTTAAGTGATATAAACGAATCTCTTGACCTGCCAATGAATTTTTCGTATATAGGCATTATTCTGACTCCTGATGATTATTTTAACACAAGTGCAATAAACTGCGCCTGAGTATCGCCCACGTTCTTGTGAGCATGGGGGATGGTGGAATCAAAATATGCACTGTCGCCTTCGTTAAGCTCGTAGCAAATGTCGCCGATATAGAGATGAAGGCTTCCTGAAAGAACATAGTCAAATTCCTGACCTTCGTGTTCGTCCATTACGGGGGGATTGCCCGAAGGGTCGATAGTTACAAGGAAGGGCTCTGCCTTTTTGTTTCTGAAAGTGTATGCAAGGTGTGAGAATTCGTAGCCGGGATTTCTGTTAACAACATAGCCCTTGCCTTTTTTAACAACCGTGCAGGATGTAAGGCGGGGAGATTCGCCGCTGATGATGTCAAGAATATCAACGCCGAGAATAAGAGCGATGTTGTTGAGCGTGCTGATAGCGAAATCATATTCGCCGTGCTCAAAAGCAATATAGTTTTCCTCGGAAATTTCCAGCTTTTCTGCCATGTCTGCTGCTGTGAAGCCGCAGGTTTCGCGAAGGGAAGCAACTCGCAGGCCAATTTCTTTTAATTCAAGCATGTGGGTTTCTCCTAATCGTTATTTTTAATAATTGTAGCCGAGTTCAACCGCTTTGATGTTAAGTTCAATAAGGTTTGCTTTCTTTGCGGGAACAAGCTTTGTCATGGTCTTTTCAACATTTTCATAGGGCATAACGCCTGCATGCTTAATCATATGACCAATCATAATCATGTTTGCAAGACCGGGAAGATTTTCGTCTGAAGCAAGCTTTGTTGCGGGAATGTAATAAACCTCAACATCGTCTCTTTCAACCTTGCGGTCGATGAGAGAGCTGTCAACAAAAATCTTTGCGCCGGAAACTGCGCTTGCTTCAAACTTGTCAAGCGAAGGCAGGTTCATGGCAACAAGAACGTTGGGGTTTGAAACGATGGGGGAGCCGATTTTAGTGTCGCTGAGAATAACGGAGCAGTTGCATGTACCGCCTCTCATTTCGGGACCGTAGGAAGGAAGCCAGCTGACTTCTCTGTCCTCAAGAAGACCGTCATATGCAAGAAACTTGCCTGAGAAAAGGATGCCCTGACCGCCGAAACCGGCGAGAAGAATTTCATGTGTCATGATTATTCAGCCTCCTTTTCTGCTGTTTTGTCTTTGTAAACGCCGAGAGGATAATAAGGAATCATGTTTTCTTCGAGCCATTCGAGAGCCTTGTCGGGCTTGAGACCCCAGTTGGTGGGGCAGGTTGAAAGAACCTCAACAAGTGAGAAGCCCTTGCCTTCAAGCTGATTCTGGAAAGCCTTTTTGATGGCCTTCTTAGCGTTCTTTACGTTCTTTACGTTGTTAACGGCAACTCTTTCAAGATATGTTGCACCGTCAACGTTCGAAAGCATTTCGCAAACCTTAACGGGCAGACCGACCATATCGGGGTTTCTGCCGTAGGGTGAGGTCTGAGTAACCTGACCGGGGAGAGTTGTGGGGGCCATCTGACCGCCTGTCATGCCGTAGATTGCGTTATTAACAAAGATGATTGTGATGTTTTCGCCTCTTGCTGCTGAGTGGACTGTTTCTGCAGTACCGATAGCGGCAAGGTCGCCGTCACCCTGATATGTGAAAACAATGTTTTCGGGGAAAGAGCGCTTAACACCTGTTGCAACTGCGGGAGCTCTGCCGTGAGCAGCCTCAATCATATCGCAGTTAAAATAGTTGTATGCAAAAACGGAGCATCCGACGGGTGCTACGCCTACTGTCTTTCCTTCAATACCGAGCTCGTCAATAACCTCAGCAACAAGACGGTGGATAATGCCGTGTGTGCAGCCGGGGCAATAATGAAGGGGTACATCGGCAAGTGCCTTGGGTTTTTCAAAAACTATCATTATTTGTCACCTCCGACGGAATTTGCTTTGTTGATGGAATTGAGGACATCCTCTGTTGTGGGAATCATGCCGCCGACTCTGTTGCAGAGAAGAACGGGCTTTTTGCAGCGGATTGAAAGCTCTATGTCTTCAATCATCTGACCCATTGAAAGCTCAACGCTGATGAATGCCTTAACCTTATCGGCAGCGGCATTAAGAACAGCCTTGGGGAAGGGCCAGAGAGTGATGGGTCTGATCATGCCAACCTTGATACCGGCCTCGCGTGCCTTATCAATTGCGTTCTGAGAAACTCTTGCCGCAACGCCGTAGGCAACAATGCAGATTTCTGCATCTTCCATTTTGTATTCATCATACATAACTTCGTTTGCTTCAATCTGTGCATAGCGCTCATAACGTTCGAAGTTGTATTTTTCAAGTTCTTCGGGTTGAATGAAGAGAGAGTTAACAACGTTGTGCTTTCTTTCGCACTTTGTGCCGCATGCTGCCCAGCCTGATTTGTCATATTCTTTAACCTCGCCCATTTCAAGCGAAACAGGTTCCATCATCTGACCCATTGTGCCGTCTGAAAGAAGCATTGCGGGCATTCTGTATTTATCGGCAAGGTCAAAGCCCTTGAAGGTGAGGTCAACCATTTCCTGAACAGAAGCGGGAGCGAGAACGATGAGCTTGAAGTCGCCGTGGCCTGCGCTCTTTGTTGCCTGGAAATAGTCGGACTGTGAGGGCTGGATACCGCCAAGGCCGGGACCGCCTCTCTGAACGTTGATGATAAGAGCGGGGAGGTCTGAGCCTGCAAGATAAGAGATGCCTTCGCTCTTGAGCGCAATTCCGGGGCTTGAGCTTGAGGTCATTGCTCTTTTGCCTGCTGCTGCTGCGCCGTAAATCATGTTGATTGCAGCGATTTCACTTTCAGCCTGCAAAAATGTACCGCCGATAACGGGCATTCTCTTTGCCATATATGCTGCAATTTCTGTCTGCGGTGTTATGGGATATCCGAAGTAGTGGCGGCAGCCAGCCATGATAGCAGCTTCCGCAAGAGCTTCGTTACCTTTCATTAAAACTTTTTCAGCCATTGCTATCTCCTCCTTACTTTTCAACCGTAATTACGCAGTCGGGGCACATGGTTGCGCAGAAAGCGCAGCCGATGCATGCTGCCTGGTCGGTAATGCCTGCGGGGTGATAACCCTTGGCGTTGATTTCGTCTTTAAGCAATGCCACGATTTTTTTCGGGCAGGCTCCGACGCAAAGACCGCAGCCCTTGCAAAGGTCGGTATTAAAGGTTACTTTAGCCATAAATCTTCCTCCTGTTTTGCCCACGATTGTTTTACATAAAGTTTTATCGCGGTGCAGTTAACAACTTTTTCTTTAAGTGTATCGTATAAATCTTCTTTTACAGTAGTCATTCTTATCGGTAAACCGCTTGCTTCTGAAATTTCTTCTGCATAGGCAACAGATGCAAGAACATCTTCCTCGGTTGTTTCATCGCCGAGATTTGAGTTGTTGACTATGCCTGTGAATTTCATTCTGCAAGCTGCCTCAATTTCACGCATGACCTCAATTGTTGAGGCGCAGTCACGGGTGAGAGGCCTGTATTTGTTGATTACAAGCAGCATTTCGTAATCGTTCTGTTCGATAATGGCGGGGGTGTATCTTCCGAGTGCGAGAGCGCCGCGGTCGTCACCGCCGACATCGATTACCGCGTGAATGCTTGTGTCATCAATTATTGCATAAGCTTCGGCGGGCATTGCGGGCACATCGACGTTTGAGTTTGCGTATTCAGATGAAATGAGGTGGATTCCTCTTTCTTCAAGACGCTTTTCGCTGTCCTTGGTTCTGAAATAGGGGTTAACGATGTCAAGGTCAGCAATATCAACTCTGTCATATTCTTCGCGAAGGCGAAGCGCATAGTTTACCGCAATGTTTGTTTTGCCGCTGCCGTAATGACCTGCAAAGATTGTGATTCTTTTGCTGTTCATATTAAAGAACTGTTACCCAGCCGAATTTGTCTTCAACCGTGCCGCCCTGAATGCCTGTTACGGTGTCATAGAGCTTCTGGCTGATTTCGCCGATTTCGCCGCCGTTGATGGTCATAACATCATCCTTGTAGCGAAGCTTGCCGACGGGTGAAATAACAGCGGCTGTGCCTGTGCCGAAGCATTCTTCAAGAGTGCCGTTCTTCTGTGCTTCAAGAAGCTCCTCAACGGAAATCTTTCTTTCTTCAACAGGGAGACCCCAGCTCTTGCAAAGCTCGATAACCGAGTTTCTTGTGATGCCGGGAAGAATGCTGCCGTTGAGCATCGGGGTAACGATTGTGCCGTTAATCTTGAAGAAGATGTTCATTGCGCCAACTTCTTCGATGTATTTTCTCTCAACGCCGTCAAGCCAGAGAACCTGTGAATAACCGTCGTCGTGTGCCTTTACCTGTGCTGCAAGGCTTGCTGCGTAGTTACCGCCTGTTTTTGCAAAGCCCATGCCGCCCTTAACTGCTCTTACATAGTCATCTTCAATCCAGATGCCAACGGGAGCAAGGCCGCTTGAATAATAAGCGCCTGAAGGGGAGAGGATTACGATGAAAAGATAAGTCTTTGAAGGAGCAACACCGAGGAAGTCATCTGTTGCGATGATGAAGGGACGGATGTAAAGCGAAGTGCCGGGAGCGGAGGGAATCCAATCCTTATCAACCTTTACAATTTCGCTGACAGCCTGAACAAAATCCTCAACGGGAAGCTCGGGGATGCAAAGACGTTTGTTTGTGTCGTTTGTTCTCTTTGCGTTCATTTCGGGGCGGAAAAGACGAACTTCGCCGTCAGCTCCTTTATAGGCTTTAAGACCTTCAAACATTTCCTGGCCATAGTGGAAAACCATGCAAGCGGGGGAGAGGGTGAGATTGCCGTAAGGAACTATACGGGGATCATGCCAGCCCTGACCTTCGGTGTAATTCATGATAAACATGTGGTCGGTGAAAATTTTGCCGAAGCCGAGATTGTTCTCGTCAGGCTTCTGCTTAGGAGCGGTTGTTCTCTCAATTTTGATATTTAACATTTACAACACCCTTTCGGTATAATTTATTATTTTGAAAGACCGAGCTTTGCGGCAAAATCTTCTCTCATCTTATATTTGAGAATTTTGCCTGCCGCGTTTTTGGGGAAATCTTTAACGAATTCAATATAGCGGGGCACTTTGTGTCTTGCCATATGTGATTTAATGTAATCCTTCATTTCCTCTTCTGTCATGCTGCGGCCTTCTTTAAGGATAACGCATGCCATGATTTCTTCGCCGTAGCGTTTGTCGGGTACGCCGATAACCTGAACGTCCTGAACATATTCATGAGTGAAAATGAATTCTTCAATTTCGCGGGGATAAATGTTTTCGCCTCGGCGGATAATCATATGCTTGAGTCTGCCTGTGATAAGATAATATCCGTCGGGTCTTCTGCATGCGATATCGCCGCTGTGAAGCCAGCCGTCTTTGTCGATTGCGGCTTCGGTTGCTTTCGGCATCTTATAATATCCTTTCATAATATTATAGCCTCTTGCAACGAATTCGCCGTTTTCGCCGTCGGGAAGGTCTTCGCCCGTTTCGGGGTCGATAATCTTGCATTCAACATTGGGGAATGCGCTGCCGACGGTTTCTGTTCTGTCCTCAAGAGATTCGTTAACCTCGCCCATCGTGCAGCCGGGTGAAGCCTCTGTTTCGCCGTAAACGGAGAGAATTTCCGTCATGTTCATTTCGGCGGCGGCGCGCTTCATAAGGTCGGGCGGGCAGTTTGCGCCTGCCATGATGCCTGTTCGCATATATGAGAAATCTGTTTTTGCAAAATCCTCATGCTGGAACATCGCAATGAACATTGTGGGAACACCGTTGAAGCATGTGATGTGTTCCTGATTGACACATGCGAGCGATGACTTTGCCGAGAAATACGGTAAGGGGCAGAGCGTGCCGCCGTGGGTCATCATTGATGTCATTGAAAGCACCATGCCGAAGCAGTGGAACATCGGAACCTGAATCATCATTCTGTCAGCGGTGGACATGTCCATTCTGTCGCCGATGGTTTTGCCGTTGTTAACGATATTGTAATGGGTGAGCATAACACCCTTGGGGAATCCTGTTGTGCCCGAGGTATACTGCATATTTGCGACGTCGTGGCAGTCAACTGCCGCCGCTCTGCGGTAAACCTCTTCAATCGGAACTCTGACAGCCATATCCATCGCTTCTTCCCAGGTCAGACAGCCTTTCTGGCGGTAGCCGACGGTGATGATGTTGCGAAGGAAGGGGAGCTTGCGGCAGTGAAGGGGCTTGCCGGGCACTGCAACCTCAAGCTCGGGGCAAAGCTGAGCGATTGAATCAGCATAGTTTGAGTCAAGGCAGGATTCTATTGTGATAAGAGTATGAGTATCGGACTGCCTGAGAAGATACTCAATTTCGTGGATTTTGTAAGCTGTGTTAACCGTAACAAGAACTGCGCCGATTTTTGTTGTTGCCCAGAAGGTGATGAACCACTGAGGAAGGTTTGTGAGCCATACGGCAACCTTGTCGCCGGGCTTTACTCCGAGAGCAATGAGTGCCCTTGCGCAGTTATCAACATCGTCGCGGAACTGTGAATATGTTCTTGTGTAATCAAGGGTTGTATACTTATAAGCAATCTGGTCGGGGAATTTTTCAACCATTGTATCAAGCACTTCGGAGAAGGTCTTGTTGATGAGCTTGTATTTTTCCCAGACAAATTTGCCGCTGCCGCTTCTGTTTGTATAAAGAAGCTCTTCGCTCTTTTTCTTTTTGTCATAATTTGTGATTGAGTTCACAAAATGGGGGAACACGATTTCCGCAACGCCGAAATCCTCCATGGTTTCGGGCTGACATTCGTATGAAAGAAAACCGTCATAGTTTACCGATTCAAGTGCGTTGAGCATTGTCTGAATCGGAAGCGAACCTTCGCCGATAAGGCGGTATTTCACTTCGCCGTTTTCAACAACGGAATCTTTAACGTGAACATGCTTTATGTATGCGCCCAGGTTTGTGATTGTTGTGTCGGGCTCTTCGCCGAAATCTCTGTAAGGATGGTTGATATCCCAAAGCGCTGCAAGATGGTCGCAGGCAAAAACATTGAGAAGGTCGCGAAGTCTTGAAGTGTCCGCATAAATTCCGACGGTTTCAACAAGCAGGGCAACATTATCCTGCTCGGCTTTTTCAATTACTCTGCCGATAAGTGAAATAACGGTTGAATCCTCAGCCTTTTTGTCTTCGCCGGTTGCATATGCATGAATCCTGACATAAGGGCATCTGATTCTTGCCGCAATTTCAATCGCGGTTGCAATTTCTTCAAAGCCTTCTTCGGCGGTTTTGCTGTCTGCGATATTGCAGAAAGTGTCAAGGCAGGAAATTGTGAGTGAATTTTCGCGCAGTTTGTGAACGGTTGCCGAAGAATTCTGTTTATTGAAAGGTGCATCGTTTCCGGTGAACCTGTCGTCTGTTATATTGTGAATCTCGATTCCGCTGAAACCGAGTTCATTGGCAGTGCTTACAAATTCAGACCATGAAAGCTCCTGCCATCCGTTTGTGGAAAATGACAGTTTCATATAGCTTTCTCCTCATAAACGATTTTATTGAGAGCATTGATATAAGCAACAATACTTGCGCCGATAATATCCGTTGAAACGCCCTTGCCCGAGTAAAGCTTGCCGTTTGAACGGAGTTTTATAAGAGCTTCACCCATGGCTTCACGGCCTTCGGTGACCGACTGAATCTGGAAATCGTCAAGCTCATAGTGGTGACCTATAATCTGCTCGATTGTATGGAAAGCGGCATCGATGGGACCGTCGCCCATGCAGACCGCCTTAAGAGTTCTGCTGCCTTTTTCAAGGATTATGTTTGCTGTTGAAGAAATAACGTTTCCTGCATTGATAACATAGCTGTGAAGTCTGTATGTGGGAGGCACCTGATGAGCAATATTTGCAATAATTGCATCGAGTTCTTTGGCACCGACCTGCTTTTTGACGGAAACATTTTTGAAAGCTTCAAAAACCTTCGCTGTGTCATCTTCCGAAAGCTCATAGCCGAGAGAAACGATTGCGTTGCTGACCTTGGAAATATCGGCTGTGTCATCAAGAAGAACAGCGCTTCCGTATTCGCCGATACCTTCCGAAGCGGCAAGGTTCTTATGAGTTTCGCTTGTCATTCGGAGAATCTGACCTGCCGAATGGTTAATAGCCATAGAGTTAACAGAATAACTTACATCCAGAGAATGACCCTTGACCTGAAGAGCTTTCATAACCTTTTCAAGGTCTGCCATTGCTTCGCCGCCGACGCAGGTTTTAATCTGAGTTGCACCTGCACCGATGCAGGCAAATACGCAAGCATTTGCCATGTCAAGCGCGTTGCTGCATTCAACGCTGACAGTGATGTTCTTAGCTGCAGGAACAGCGGCATAAAGTTCTTCGATGAGTGAAGCGAATTCTGTGGGGAGCAAAGCACCGGCGGTGTCACAGAGAGTAACGGTTTTTGCGCCGTTTTCAATTGCTGTCTTGACCGCTTCAAAAAGATATTCTTTTTCAGCTCTTGTTGCATCAACCGCTGAGAATTCAACGTCGGAGCAAATTGATGAGCAATGAGCTGTCAGTGTGCCGATAAGCTCAAGCATCTGAGCGGGCTTCTTATGATGAAAATATTCCATCTGAACTGCCGACACAGGAAGGGAAACAACAAGTCTGGGTTTTTTTGCGCCCGAAATGGAGCTCATTGCTCTGTCTGCTTCCTCAACCGTGCTGCCGACGGGGCAAGATAGGATGCTGTTCTTTAGGAGGGGACTTATAGTGCGCAAAACAAGGGTGTCGATTTTTTCATCAACGATGGGAGCGGCTTCGATAACGTCAATGTTGAGTTTGTCGAGCAGCTTCGCAATTTCAAGCTTCTCTTTGAAGCTGAGGGCGATATCACCCCTGCGTGCACACTCTCTGAGTGTTGCGTCTGTGATTGTGATTTTTTTCATGCTAATCTCTCCTTTTTGAACAGCATTTCCTGACGGAATATGCAAGTTTTTGCAATAGAAAATACTTATGCACTATAAGTTTCCTTATATTATATATAAACACAGTCTTAAAGTCAATAAAAATTCACCGCAATTAAGCGGTGATAAATAAAATTATATACTGCAACAAACCGAAAGTTTTATGAAGTAAAATATGTGTGAAAATTGCACAAAGAAAATATTCTCTATTTGTAATAAACGTAAAAAATGTTATAGAATGACGGCTTGTGTTTTCAAGGCTGTTATTG
This sequence comes from Acutalibacteraceae bacterium, assembly GCA_045591425.1. Classification (GTDB taxonomy): domain Bacteria; phylum Bacillota; class Clostridia; order Oscillospirales; family Acutalibacteraceae; genus CAG-177. Next base: position 40,137 of record JAZNSX010000041.1, read on the forward strand.
GTGTTCTGTGCCGATGAAGCAATGTAATGATTGACTTTTTGACGAAAATAATTTAGAGTGTATTTGTTAATGTTTTTAGGAGTGATTGTTATGGTACAAGTAGTGGCGGCGCTTATACGCGAAGGCGATAAATTTATGATTTTTCAGCGCCCCGTAACAAAAACAAGAGCATATCAATGGGAGTTTGTCGGCGGAAAGGTTGAAGCGGGCGAAACTCTTGAAGATGCTTTGATTCGTGAATGCCGCGAAGAAATCGGGGTGACTGTCAGTGTCGGAGATATTTTTATGGAGGTTGACCATGAATACCCCGATATCACAATCCACCTGACTCTCTTTAATGCCGAAATCGTCGAGGGTATTCCACGGATGCTTGAGCATAATGATATCAAAAGCATAACGCCTGATGAAATTGACAGCTACAGATTCTGCCCCGCAGATGATGAAATTCTCAAGAAAATCAAGGAGGAATTCTGATGATACTGTTTATTGAATACCCGAAATGCACAACATGCCAAAAAGCGAAAAAATGGCTTGACGAAAACGGAATTTCATATACTGACCGCCATATAAAAGAAAACAATCCCACTTTCGATGAGCTGAAAAAATGGCATGCCGAAAGTGGCTTGCCGCTGAAAAAGTTTTTTAATACAAGCGGCTTGCTTTATAAATCAATGGAGTTGAAAGACAGGCTGCCGTCAATGAGCGAAGAAGAACAGCTGAAGTTGCTCGCATCGGACGGAATGCTTGTTAAGCGTCCTTTGCTTATCACCGACAAAGGAATATTCGTCGGCTTCAGACCGCAGGAATGGGAAAAAATTAAATAAAAGCCAACAGGAAAAAGCGACACCCGCCGGAATGCGGATGTCGCTTGATTATTTATCTGCCCTTTTTCTTCTTGATAATAATTGCTGCTGCGGCAGAGAGAACCAAAGCTGCAAATGCTGCTATTCCCGCGCCAGCAGAGCCCGTTGAAGGGATGCTTGTGTTTTTGTCTGAATCATCTTTGATTTCAGTCCACTTTGCATCAAATGTAAGATTCTTCTTGGGCATTTTGTCGGGAATTTCGGGGTTCCAGCCTGCAAATTTATAGCCCGATTTTGTCGGGTTGGTCGGCACGCTTATTTTCTCGCCTGCTTCATGTTTATAAGTTTTGTAAATTTTACCGTCAACCTTGTAAGTCACGGTATAGGTTTTCTTTATGCCTGATGAGACACCGAGAAGAGTTATTATTCCGCCGATGATTGAAATGCCCGTGATTGCCGCCGCTCCCGCGCTTGCGATGAGTGCAACAATTCCGCCTGCAACAACCGTTCCGCCGACAACAAGCGTGATGAAATCCTTGTCAAGAACAAACTGAGCGGTGAATGTAAGGTCGGATTCGGGCATTGCCGAAGGAATTTCGGGGTCCCATCCGTTAAATTTGTGTGCGAATTTTTCGGGGTCTTCGGGAACGGGGATTTTTTCTCCCTCTGTTACTTCGTATGCCTCATAGGTTTTGCCGTCAACCATATAAACAACGTTGCCGTTTTTGAGCCACTTTGCCGAGAAAACAACATCGGAAGCGGGTACTGTTGTGTAAGAGTAAAGATTATTGCCTTCGGCATCGTACCAGCCCGCAAAAACATAGCCTTCTTTTGTCGGATCCTTTGGGGCAGTGAGCGCGATATCCGAGCCGTAGGTTGCAGTTTTTGAGGAATATTCGGCATCGTCAACCATGTATTTGATTGTGTAGTCTTTGAGTTCCCATGAAGCGTATGCTTTGATGTCTTTTTCGGGCATTGCTTCGGGCAGGGGGATTGTTTTACCGTTTTCTTCACCGAGAATCCAGCCTGCAAATTCAAAGCCCTCTTTTTCGGGGGATGCGGGCGGAACTATTTTATTGCCTGCCGTATATTTCTGCTGCAAGCCGTATTGCTCGTTTTCGCTGAGATAATAAGTTACGGTGAATTCTTTGGCTTCTTCTGACACACTTTTCCATTGAGCGAAAAGAGTTACTTCTCCGCCATCGGTTTCTGTAAGATTTTTAACCTTTTGCGCTGCGGCGTATGAAACTCCGCTTCCGTCGGCGGCGGTGTTCCATCCTTTAAAAATGAAGCCCTCTTTTGATATCGAATCTGAGTCGGGAAGAGTGAATTCGGTATCGTATTTTGTGCTTACGGCTTCTATTGTGCCTTTGCCGCCGTTAAGTTCAAAGATAACTTTGTAATTAACGGGAGTGTATGCAAGATTCACGATGTTCCCAAGATAAAAAGCATCTTCGTTTGCGTAGTAATCGCTGCTCTGCGCTGCTGATACCAAAGCGCCGTCCTTATAGCCCTTAGGGGCTTCGGGAACGGTATAGCTTTCATAATAGGTATTGCCGCTTTTTTCTGATTCGGCATTGTTATGAGCATAGCCTTCGTAGGTATTTTCTCCGTAGTTTTCAGAAGCTTTTTCGCCGTTTACGATAACATAAAACATGCCCTTTTCATCGGCTTTAACGATTTCGTCTCCTGCGCTGACTGCAGGAAAGTTTAACTGATTGCCGTCTGCATCAACCGCCGTGAGTGTGCCCTCGGTGACGCTGACGGTCATCTTTCCCGCCGCAAAGCCTGCAATGGGTGTTGTTGAGAGAAAGCATGCCGTTGAAAGAGCAACTGCAAGCAGTCCTTTAAGCTTGTGTTTCATAAATTTCCTCCGTTATATATAAATTTATGTTTAAAGACTTGCCCCGGATTATTTCATTATATTAATCCGCAAATGCGGCTTCCCACCCGCTTTAACAACAAGATAAAGTGCGGGGCATGTCCTTAAATCCTCGCCAATTATACATTGACCTTGGCACGCGGTCAATGCGGTTTGATGAATTACAAATATTTACTAATTCTCATAAAGAATTAAGTCTTTTTGAACGATATTTTATTTTCTTTTCCGTCAAGCAAACGCACGAAATTCTCCGCATGTTTGATTGTAATCAAAACAGCGCACGCAGCCGCAAAAACAAAGTTTGCATAGGCGTGGCTGTCGCTCCAAAAGTATGCAATCAGAGGATAAGCTGCGGCGGATATTACCGACCCTAGCGAAACGATTCTGGTTATCAGCACCGTCAGAGCAAAAACCGCAATCAATGCCGCGGCGACCAAAGGCATTATGCCCACTGCCGCGCCGGCTGCCGTGGCAACGCCTTTACCGCCTTTAAACCTGAAAAAAAGTGGAAAAGCGTGACCGAACTGAACGGAAAATCCTGCGACAAGCATGCATTCATAAGGGAATTCAAAAAAGCAGACAAAGCATCTTGCCGCCGCCGTGCACAGCAATCCTTTGGAAAAATCAATCAGAAAAACCGCCGCGCCGGCTTTTTTGCCCAGAACGCGCAAAGTGTTTGTTGCGCCTGCGTTTCCGCTGCCGAATTGGCGTATATCCTTTCCGTAATGCGCTTTTGAAATGATTACCGCCGAGTTTATGCTTCCGATGAGATAGGAAACAGCCGCTGTAATTGCCGAATAAATCATAATTTTCACCTCGGAAATATTTTGTCCTGAGGTGTGCGGAATATTTCGACTCAGACAGTATATCGGGAAAATATAGACACGGTATTTATATTGATTTAAGTTACGGTAAAATATTTGTTATCAAATAATTAGCGGTTTTTTAACAGCAAAAACGAGAGGTGTCACACCTCTCGTTTGATTTTTTCTATTATTCTCTTTTCAAGCCTCGAAATGTAGCTTTGAGATATGCCGAGCGAATCTGCAACCTCTTTTTGAGTATATTCTCGTCCGCCGCCGATGCCGAATCGCATTGTCATTATTAACCGTTCTCTTTTGCCGAGGGAGTTGATTGCTTTGTAAAGGCGGCTGCGCTCGTCATCCGCCTCAATATCCCTGTATATTTCATCGGGTTCGCTTCCGAGCACATCGGAGAGCAAAAGCTCGTTTCCGTCCCAGTCAATATTAAGCGGTTCGTAATAAGACACTTCGGTTTTCATTGAGTTGCTTTTGCGCAAATACATAAGAATTTCGTTTTCGATGCATCTTGACGCATAGGTTGCCAATTTTATGTTTTTTGAAAGTCTGAAAGTATTGACCGCTTTAATCAGTCCCAGAGTGCCTATTGAAATCAAATCCTCAATCGGTATGCCTGTATTTTCAAATTTTTTTGCTATGTATACAACCAAACGGAGATTATGAACAATCAGCTCTTCGCGGGCGTCTTTGTCTCCTAGTTCAAGCTTTATCAGGTATTCCTGCTCCTTTTCGCCCGAAAGCGGTGCGGGGAGCGTTTCAGGTCCGTTGATATAATCAACCTCAATTTCAAAGACCTTCAACTTCAGTTTGTTGATTAATGTTCTAAGCTTTTCCGCAAGCCTGATTATCATTCTGTTTTCTTCCCCTTTCTGTTCGCATATTGTTATCGATTGCATCAAAAAACGGAGTTCCCAGCAGCACCGAATATCCTCCCGAAACAATTTTTTTCTCGGTTATTCCTATGTAAACATTCTTCGCTTCAACCCATCCTCCTTCCGTCAAAATTTCTGCTTTATCGGCTGAGAACGCCGGTAAGGTTCCGCTATTTTTTATTGTAGAAAACGGTATTAACCGAAAATTTTTCATTTCAAACAAATCTTCGCCGAATAAAATCGGCTCAACAAGGGACTTTTCTGCGATTATAACAGGTCTCCCGGAAAAGCAGTCGCAAAGGTTGTTGCCTGAGTCAAACAGAGCTTTTCCTTCAACACATTTTTGATTGTAAGTAAGCTTGATTGTGTAAATGCTTTTTTGCGGAACGCGGCTCTTTGTCAGGCGCGATATAAGGTTGAGAATGCAGTAACATAACACGGCTCCGATTGTCAGAGTGAGCATATCAATGTCAAAATAAATTACACCGTTTTGATAAAGTGCTTTATTTGGGAAAAAAGCGGTACACGCAGCCATCATAATTCCGGCAAAAACAAAATTTGCCGTAAAAAATGCAGCGCTGCATTTCAGAAACGATTTCAACGATTTTGCTTTGTAAGCAATAAGAACAATCAAAAACGTAAAAAGTATCTTTATCAGCAGGTTAATTGCGGCGGGTATGTTATCAATAAATATTATAAGAGAAAGAAAGCCGCCTGCAAAGCTTGCAAGCAGAAAACGGGTTGCTTTGAATTCATTTCCGCAAATTGCCGCGCTTGCCCTAAGCAAAAGATAGTTTACAATTATGTTGGTTATTATAAGTATATCCGCATATATGACAGTGCTCAGTTTAATCACCCCGTGTTCACATCGATTATACAACTGCGGAACGGTTAAAATTTGTCGTTTACGGTAAGAAAAATCAAACTTTTCTATTGAATATCCCTAAACAGAGGTATATAATATCTTGTGAAAAAGGGAGGAAGACAGAATGGGAAAATATCTTTTTGATACTCATATTCATACAAAAGAGGCAAGCTCCTGCAGCAGGGTGTGGGCGGCAGACATTGTTAAAAGATATAAAGAACTCGGATATAACGGTTTGGTTATAACCGACCATTTCAGCGCTTCGCAGTTCAAAAGGCATGGTTCAACCTATGAGGAGCAGGTTCAAAAATATCTTTCGGGCTACAGAGCCGCAAAAGAATTTGAGGACGAAAACTTTCATATAATTTTGGGCATGGAACTGCGTTTTCTTGAAAATGACAATGATTATCTTGTTTATGGTTTTGATGAGGATTTTGTTATCAACAATGATTTGACTCGATATAATGACCCTGAAGAATTCAGACCCGTTGTTGAAGAAAATAACCTTATCATTTTTCAAGCTCATCCGTTCAGAATCGGGATGACGGTGGTTGACCCCGAGCTTCTTGACGGTGTTGAGGTGTATAACGGACACGGTGACCACAATTCCAGAAATAAAATTGCTTATCAGTGGTCGGAGCTTCATTCGCTCAGAAAGCTTTCGGGCTCGGATTTTCACGGCAATTTGACGCTTGAACCCGGTGGAGTCTATTTTGAAGAGTATCTGACCGATTCAAAACAGGTTGCAAAGGCTCTGCGCGAAGGCAGATACAGCCTCAAGATTTTTGAAAAATAAAGCATGTATGTAAGGCGGAAACTTATTTCCGCCTCTTGATTTTTAGAATAACTGATTTTTACCTTTTTCGAGTTTGTTGATTATTCGGCTCATTTCCTGCTTTGAGCGGACTGAGCGGGAAAGGTCAATAACTCTTCTTTTTTCGCTTTCATTAAGGAGAGAAAAAGTTTCCATTGCCTTTGTGCTTCGTGAAAGAGCCATTCCGAAACCTTGAGGGATTCCGTTCATATCTGTCATGTTTAACACCTCGCAATTATTTTTAGCATTTATGTATTGTGTTATATGTTGCAAAATATACATAACATATATTTTCTTTAGACTTGTTTTCACTAAAAAGATGTGGTATAATATTTCAAATTTATATTCGAGGTGATGTTTTGTGCGTTACAGGGTTCTCGGCAAAACCGGTGTCGAGGTTTCGGCTCTCGGCTTCGGCTGTATGAGATTTCCCACCCTTGAAGGGGATGCCATTGACGAAGTGAAAGCGATTGAAATGCTTCGTTTCGGTATTGACAACGGAATCAATTATCTTGATACTGCTTTTTTTTATCATGGCGGCAACAGCGAAACACTTGTCGGAAAAGCGGTGAAAGACGGTTACAGAGAAAAAACATATATCGCCACAAAGCTTCCTCTCGGCAATGTAAACTGCGAAGAGGATGTTGAAAAAATCTTTAGTGAGCAGCTTGCAAAGCTTGATGTTGAATATATAGATTTCTATCTTCTTCACGCGGTCAATAATGATTCATGGGAAAACAGGGTTGTTAAATTCAATATTATGCCTAAGCTTGAAAAGCTTAAAGAGCAAGGCAAAATCAAACATATCGGTTTTTCGTTCCATGATGATTTATGGGTGTTCAAGAAAATAATCGATGCTTATGAGGGCTTTGAATTCTGCCAGATTCAGTTTAACTATATTGATGTTGACTATCAGGCTGGTATTGAAGGCATTGAGTATGCGGCTTCTAAGGGACTTGGCGTTATTGTTATGGAGCCTCTTCTCGGCGGCAAGCTTGCTAGCCCCAATGAAAAGGTCGTGGAAAAGCTCGGCGGAGAAAAGAATCCCGTTGAATGGGCACTGGATTTTGTCTGGAACAGACCAGAAGTCGGAATGCTTCTTAGCGGTATGGGCTCAATGCAGATGGTTGAGGATAATCTCGGCTATGCTGATAAATCCGAGCCGGGGATGCTTTCGGAGCAGCAGCTTGATATGCTTGCAAAGGCAAAGAAAACTTTTGATGAGCTCAATCTTGTTCCGTGCACCGGCTGCGAATATTGTATGCCGTGTCCTGCGGGAGTTTTGATTCCCAAGGTTTTTTCGGCTTTTAATAACATAGCGATCGGCGGCAGAAGGCTTGTTAAGGAGATTTTTCCTGATATTGAAAGCAATGCTTCTCTTTGCGAAAAATGCGGCAAATGTGAAAATGCTTGCCCGCAGCATATAGAAATCATAGAAACGTTGCGCAAGGTTAAAAACCAGTTTTAAGGGTGATTTGTTATGAAAATACTTTTTCAGGGCGACTCAATAACCGATGCAGGCAGAGACCGCTCGGATTACCACAATCTCGGCGAAGGATATCCTTTTTATGCGGCTAAATATATAAAAGAGGATAATCCCGAAACCGACTTTGAATTCATCAATCTCGGTATAAGCGGCAATCAGACGATTGATTTGGTTAACAGACTGCAAAGTGATTTTATTGAAATTCAGCCCGATATTGTTTCAATTCTCATTGGTGTTAATGACACATGGCACAGGGCGCATAACCGCAAGTGGCTCGGTAACGATGTTTTTGAAGCTAATTACCGCAAGGTACTTGCAGAAATAAAAGAAAAGACAAATGCAAAGATTCTTATGCTTGAACCTTTTCTTCTTCATGCACCTGATAAAGAATATTTCAGGGTGGATTTAAACCCGAAAATCGATATTGTCAGAAAGCTGGCAAAGGAATTTGCGGATTTTTACATTCCTCTTGACGGCTTGTTTGTTTCGGCAAGCATCGGCGTTGATGATTTGCATTGGTCGCAGGACGGTGTTCACCCCAACGCCAACGGCGCGGAATTCATCGGTGAGCTTTATGCAAATGCAATAAATATTGTTATTGACGAGATGAACGAAGAATGAAAACTGTTAGAAAAATACTGAATTATATTTTTGTTGACGGGCTTTCGGGCATGGCTCTCGGACTTTTTGCAACTCTCATAATAGGAACCATTCTTGAACAGATAGCCGGATTTATAAATAATGATATAGGCGTTTATCTGAGTGCGGTTGCCGCTGTTGCAAAGTCACTCACGGGAGCGGGCATAGGCGCAGGAATGGCATTCAAATATAAATCAACACCTTTAACTGGTGTTTCCGCTGCTGTTGCAGGCATGGTCGGGGCCTTCGCTTCAAAACTTATTGCAGGCTCGGTTTTAACCGATGCGGGTATGCTTTATTCAGGTCCCGGTGATCCGCTTTCGGCTTTTATTGCGGCATTCTTTGCAATTCAAGTCGGCAAGCTTGTCGGCGGCAAAACAAAGCTTGATATTATTCTTACTCCCGCCGCTTCGATTATTGCCGGTTGTGCAGCAGGTCTTTTTATCGGTCCTCCCGCATCAAAGGTCACAACATATATAGGTGAAATAATAAGTTGGGGCATGGAAAGACAGCCTGTTATTATGGGCATTGTTGTTTCGGTTGTTATGGGTATCTGCTTGACTCTCCCCATCAGCTCTGCTGCACTTGGAATCATTCTTGGTCTTTCAGGTATTGCAGGCGGAGCAGCGGTTGTCGGCTGTAGCTGTCACATGGTTGGTTTTGCGGTTGCGAGCTATCGTGAAAACAAGCTCGGCGGTCTTATTGCACAGGGCGTGGGTACTTCCATGCTTCAGATGCCGAATCTTGTGAAGCATCCTCAGCTGTGGATTCCTCCGATTGTTGCAAGTGCAATTCTCGGTCCGATTTCTTCGGCTGTTCTCGAAATGACCTGCCATGCATCGGGTTCGGGTATGGGCACATCCGGTCTTGTCGGTCAGTTCATGACATATTCTTCGATGATTGAATCGGGTGTTGATGCCAAGGTTGTTATCATCGAAATTGCGGTTATGCATTTTATTGCTCCCGCTCTTATAACACTCGGCGTTTCCGAATTCATGCGCAAAAACAAGTGGATAAGCTTCGGCGATATGGAGCTTAAAAATATTGATTAATCAATGGAGGTTATAAATTATGGCAAAGAAATTTACCGCAATTCTTCTTTCCCTCGCATTCCTTATGTCGGCATTCGCAATTCCCGCCAGTGCCGCAACTGAGGTCACATCCGAATTTGAACGCGGTTTCTACCGTTTTGTTGACAGCGTTCTTGACACACTCGTTAACGGCATAGCCGCACTTATTGTTGAGCCCAGAGGCTGGGACACAAGAGACAGCTATGAGTCAAAGAATTTCTATGAGGGTAATTCTCCCGAAGAATTCCTTGATGCTCCTGCAGAGGGTGCGGCTTGGTCTCTCGGTTATTCAAATGCTTCAATTCTCACAGGCAAAGAGCTTGAAGAAGAGCATTATGTAGGCGGCAGCCTTTCCGTAACTAAGAAGCTTGCAACATATCAGTATGACGATCAGAAAATCCGCACCGTTGCTGTTTCCGACGGCAGAGGCATCAGCATTTTTGCTTCTATCGATACTTTCGGTCTTGCAAACAACGAAGTCAGAGTTATCAGAGAAAAATTCCAGGCAGTTGCGGATGCAAATAACTGGGATATCACTTCAATCAACATTTCCGCTCTTCATCAGCACAGCTGTGTTGATACCTTCGGTCTCAACGGCGATATTCTCAATGCGCTTTTCACATCTTCGTTCAGAAATCTTTTCGGTCTTGAGCTTCCCAGCGGTAAAAACGAAAACTTTATGGAAAACCTTTATAAAGTAGCTGTTCAGTCGATGACCGATGCTGTTAAAGATATGAAGGAAGGCAACCTTTATTACGGTAACGTTGATATTTCTGAGTATATCAGAGACAAGCGCGCGCCCAAAGTGTTTGACGGCAATCTTAACAGAATCCGCTTTGTTCCCAATGCTTCTGATGCAAAAGAAACATGGATTGTAAACCTTCCCATACATTGCGTAGGCAACGGTGCTGCCGGCACAGAGCTTACGGGCGACTATCCTTATTACATGGAGAAATACATCAACGAAAAGGCCGGTGCAAACTTTGCTATGATTCTCGGCGCAGAGCTTGCTATTACTTCTGAATATCCCGAAGATCTTGTTGTTGACCCTGCAATTGTTGCACAGCATAATGACGAGGGTTATGCACGCCTTGCAGCTTACGGTGCTCTTCTGGGTGAGGCAGCATGCAGTATTTCAAACGATGAAATCATCGTTCCCATTCTCAATATCAGATTTGATGAGGTTTTCGTTCCTGTTAAAAACAGCATTTTCCGACTTGCTGCAAGGGGCGGCCTTCTTACAAACAAGGTTGTTAAGAGCGGTTTTGATTACGAAGCAGTGAGCGAAATCGGATATGCTGAATTCGGCACAAATCTTGCTATTGCAATCATTCCCGGCGAGCTTGCTCCCGAAATTGCTTTCGGCGGCGCAATAACCGCTGAGGATTCTTGGGACGGTGAAAAATGGGATTATACTGCTTTTGCAGATGCAACTGACAGAAAGCTTCTTGTTTTCGGTATTACAAATGATCAGCTCGGATATATGATGACAGATAACGACTGGCGTTCGTATCTTACGGAAAATGAAGAAATTGTTTCAACAGGCCCCGATGCAGGTGCATATGTTGCCGAAGCATATATTGACCTTTTCGACGAAGTTAACTGATTTTTAATAATTTATCAAGCAGGGCGGTGGTTCTTTGAGCAAAAAAAGCACAATTAAATATGCGCTTAAAGAAACCGATTTTATTCTTTATATCGCTTGTATTCTGACAACTGCATTCGGTGCTTTGATGGTTCACAGCGCCACAAGAAACGATGCGATTGCAGACGGCGATTTAATCAGCCGCGATTGTCTTATCATGATTATCGCTGCAAGTGCGGGCGTTATTGCATGTTTTATTATTTCTTTTCTTGATTATGATGCTATCGTCAGACTTTGGCCGCTTGTTGCCGGTGTTTGTTTGCTGCTGCTGCTGTTGCTTTTTCCGTTTGGCGACGGTCCTTCCGACAGACCCGGCGCAAGATGTTGGCTTCCGATTATACAAACAGACAGCTTTGTTGTTAATTTTCAGCCGTCGGAGCTTGCTAAAATTGGTTTTTTGATAACGTTTACAGCGCACATTGAAGCGGTAAAAGACAATATCAACAGCATCAGGAATATTTTGCTTCTTGCTATGCACGCAATAGTTCCTATCGGAATAATCATCATAACCGATGACCTCGGCTCTGCAATGGTTTTTGCATTTATTTTCATCGGAATGATGTTTGTTGCAGGTGTTCAGGCAAGGTATTTCGTTGTTGCGGTCGGCGGCATAATTGCTTTTGTTCCGTTGCTTTGGACAAAGTTCCTCGCAAGCTTCCATAAATACAGAATACTTGCAATTTATTTTCCTTCGGCACTCAGCGAAGATGTATATGAAACAATTATATATCAGCAGCAGAGGGGAGTTAATGCCATAGGTTCAGGCGGCTTTTTCGGAGACGGCCTTTTTAAGGGTACTTACACACAGTCCGCAACGGGAGTTCCCGTTAATGAAAGCGACATGGTATTTACTGTTGTCGGCGAAGAGCTCGGTTTCATCGGAGCAATGGCTTTTCTTGCCGTTATGGTGCTGATAATTGTCAGAATTGTGGCGGTCGGCAAAAAATCAAGAAATCTTGCGGGAAGTCTGCTTTGCTTTGGAACGGCGTTTATGATTGGTGCACAGACAATTATTAATATCGGTATGTGCCTTAAGCTTCTGCCTTGCGTCGGTATTACCTTGCCTTTTATGAGTGCGGGCGGTTCATCAAATCTGTGTGTTTATTTTGCAATCGGTATTGTTATGAGTGTTTACCGCTTTAATTGCAGCCGAGACCCTGTCAATTTCAGGCTTGTTAATATCAGCACACCTTTTTCGGAATAAAACATCAAAGCGATCGGAGTGTTTGCTTCGGTCGCTTTTTGTTTGGAAAATATTGATTCGTTATATCAACATCTTGGCATATTATCGCTGTTTGCCCTTGACAAATCACCAAATATAGTATACAATCAATTATAATTATGTTTAATGGGTTAAAATGCGTTGTTTTTATAACAATAATATTAAATTACTGATTGGAGTGGATTTAAAAGTGAGTGAGAATATTATTCTGTTTGTTGAAGCTGCTCGCAGCGGCGACACGGATGCAATGGCAAAGCTCTACTCAAAAACTCTGAAAGCTGCTTATTTTCTTGCAGATACTCTGTCGGCAGGCGACGGCTCTGCAATGGATATAACAAAAAAGGCTTATGCAAAGGCTTTCTGTTCTGTCGATAAGCTTAAAAGACCCGAAGCTTTTGAAATCTGGATGAAGCAGAATGTTGCCGCAGTTTTTAAAGAAGGCAAAAAATTTGTTTTTGCCGATGCTGATGCCGGCGCTTCCGAAAGCTCATCTGAATTTCTTTCTGAAGAGATTTTTGAAGATGAGGAAAAAAGCGCTGCAGTTATCAAGGCTGTTGCCGGTCTTAAAACCGAGCTCAGAACGGCTGTTGTTCTTCATTATTATAATGGTATGCCTGTTGCCGCCCTGGCAAAATTCCTGGGTGTTTCCGAGAGCACGGCAAATGCGCTTCTCGGCAAGGCAAGAGCGGAAATAGTTTCTGCTGCAGATGTTGAAGTTTCGGGAGAATCAAACGGTTCGCTTCCTGTTCTAACAAAGATTCTTCAGCGTGCCGCTTCTGCTGCAACTATCGACAATGCAAATGTCAGAGACATATTTATTTATGCCATAGATGCATATGAGGCATCAAAACCTGTTGTTCCCGTTCAAGATGAAGCTCCGGCAAAGGAAGAAGAGGAGCAGGCAGAAGAAGCTGTTGCCGAGCCCGCTCCCGAAGAAAAGCCTGAGCCTGAAACTCCTGCGGCTTCTCCGGCAGACAACGTTATTTCTTTTAAGCAGAAAATCAACGAAATTCTTGATAAAGAAAATGTTCCTTCGTCAGAAGAACAGTCCGAAGCTCAGGCGGATGAAGCTGAGGAAAGCGAAAATCTCGATATCCCTGCTTTTGTTTCAACTGAGCCTTCCGAAGAAGCTGAGCGCGCAGTCGAACAGTTTTCCGAATATGAAAAAAGAGAAAAGCCTGTTAACAGCGGCAGTAAGAAAAAGATTAATCTCAACAAAAAGACCATCGGCATTGTTTGTGCTTGTTTGATTGCACTTGTTGTCATCTGTGTCGGAATTTCAAAAATTGCAGGCGGAAACAAGCCAGATGTTCCTTCGGAAAATGACGGTTCGTCTGGTGCTGTTAACGCAATTTCCGCAGGATATGAATGGAAAGCAGGCGGGTTTGCCGAGTGTGGTGAAATTGAATATCTTGACGAAAACTGTGCTAAATTCAAATCGGCATCAACCGGTAAATACGGTTTGCTTGACTATCAGGGCAATATTATTCTTCAGCCTTATTACGATGGTTTTATCCGTTGCAGTTACGGCAGAGATTATTCAAACAGAGGCAGTTATCACAGCCTTGTTCAGATTGGCAGCGAGTTCTATGAATTCACCGTTAATAATGGTGAAGCATCAATTTCCGAAACTCCTCATGTGGCTCATATTCCTGAAGAAGACGAAATGGGAGACACGGCATATGACGAGCGTGACCGCTATTTTGAAGGCTATGCAGCAGCAAGAAAAGACGGTCTTTGGGGCTATGTAAGCCAGGAAAAAGACAAAAAGGTTATCCCTTACGAATACGAAGCCGTTAACGACCTTCAGGCAAGTGCGGCCGCGGCAAGCGACTATTGCCGCCCCGTAACCGGCGGCTTGATTGCCGTTAAAAAAGACGGAATGATGGGTATTATTGACCTTGAAAACGAAATCGTTGTTCCGTTTGAATACACAAGCATTATGCCCGGCAGCGGCGGTGTGTTCATTGCATGCAAGGGCGGAACCTGGGGTGTTATTCTTGTCGGCGATGCTGTTGCATCCTTCAAGGGCATCAGCATTTCCGTTGATCCCGATGCTACCGTTCATTCAAATGGAGAAACAACAACGAGCAGTTCTGCAAACAACCTCGGCAGTTACACCGTTATTTCCGAAACCGGCGCAAATGTCAGAGACGATGCGGGTGCTGAGTTCAATAAAATCGGCGAGCTTGATTACGGAGACACGGTTGTTGCTTATGACACCAAAACCGCAAAGGATACCGGCAAAAAGTGGATTAAGATTAAATATAACGGTCAATACGGCTGGGTTGCAATGAGCAATGTTGAAGAAGAGGGCGCATAATCCTTCTTGACATCATGAGCAAAGATGATATAATATCTTTGCATTAAACTAATATAATAAGCTTTGAAGGGGAAGAATTATTCGTTTGCTTTCAGAGAGGCGGTCTGGTTGCTGAAATGACCGTCAGGCATGAAACGTTTAAAGGCCGCCCCCGAGCTCTGCCGCGATGAGCGGCGGCGTTGCCTGCGTTAAAGGATTGAGTGGTGCAGTTTTGCGCAATTTGGGTGGTACCGCGGCTTTGGCCGTCCCATTACCGAATTGGAAAACTGCACCTTTTTTTATTCAAAAATTGAAAAAAACAGGGCTGATTTGCCCTTCAGGAGGAAGTTTTTTATTATGAAATGGACAGGTCTTAACGAGTTAAGAGAAAAATATCTCTCGTTTTTTGAATCCAAGGATCATCTGAGATTGCCCAGCTTCTCGCTTGTTCCTCAGGGAGATAAGAGCATTCTGCTTATCAACGCAGGTATGACTCCCATGAAAAAATATTTTACAGGTGAAGTAACTCCACCGAGAAACAGAGTTACAACCTGCCAGAAGTGTATCCGCACACCCGACATTGAAAATGTAGGTAAAACCGCACGCCATGGCACATATTTTGAAATGCTCGGCAACTTCTCGTTTGGTGATTATTTTAAACATGAAGCAACCGCTTGGGCTTGGGAATTCTTTACAAAAGTTCTTGAAATTCCCGAGGAGCTTCTTTACGTCAGCGTTTATCTTGAAGACGATGAAGCCTATGATATCTGGACAAAAGAGGTGGGCGTTGATCCTTCCCATATGGTACGCTTTGGTAAGGAAGATAACTTCTGGGAGCACGGTGCAGGTCCTTGCGGTCCCTGCTCTGAAATTTATTTTGACAGAGGTCCTTCAAAGGGCTGCGGCAGTCCTGACTGTAAGGTAGGCTGTGAATGTGACAGATTCATCGAAGTGTGGAATCTTGTTTTCACTCAGTTTGAAAATGACGGCAAAAACAACTATACCCGTCTTGCAAACCCCAATATCGATACAGGTATGGGTCTTGAAAGACTTGCCTGCGTTATGCAGGATGTTGACAATCTTTTTGAGGTTGATACTGTTCGCAATATTATGAAACACATTATGGAAATTGCAAAGCTCAATTACCATGATGATGAAAAGAAGGATATTTCATTGCGCGTTATTACTGACCATATCAGAAGCACAACATTTATGGTTGGCGATGGTGTTCTTCCCTCAAACAGCGGCAGAGGATATGTTCTTAGAAGACTTCTTCGCCGCGCGGCAAGACACGGCAGACTTATTGGTATTGACAGACCCTTCCTTGCAGAGGTATGCGATACCGTTATTGCCGAAAATGCGAACGCATATCCAAACCTTGTTGAAAAGCAGGATTATATTAAGAAGGTTATTTCAACTGAAGAAGAGAGCTTCTATAAGACAATCGATTCCGGTCTTGGTCTTCTTAATGAAATGATGGA
The DNA here is from genome assembly GCA_045591425.1 of Acutalibacteraceae bacterium. Classification (GTDB taxonomy): domain Bacteria; phylum Bacillota; class Clostridia; order Oscillospirales; family Acutalibacteraceae; genus CAG-177. The sequence goes on from JAZNSX010000041.1 coordinate 56,039, forward strand.
AAAATCCGAAAACGGTATTCTTTCAGGTGAAGATGCATTTAAGCTTCAGGATACTTACGGTTTCCCCATTGACCTTACAAAGGAAATCGCAAACGAAAAGAATATGACTGTTGACGAAGAAAAATTCCGTCAGCTTGTTGAAGAGGCAAGACTCAGAGCAAAGAGCGCGAAGAGAAATGCTGCGGATTCTGACTGGAGAAACAACGGCGTTTCATTCAAAGATGTGGCAAAAACTGAATTCACGGGTTATGCCGAAAACGGTACGGAAGGCACTGTGCTTGCGCTCGTTTCCGACGGCGAAAGAAAAGATTTCATCAATGACGGTGACAGTGCAATTGTTGTTCTTGACAAAACATCTTTCTATGCAGAAAGCGGCGGTCAGATCGGCGATGTCGGTGTAATCAGAATCGGCGAAAGCATTTTTGAGGTTACAAACACAACCAAGGACCCCGACGGAGCATACCTTCATCACGGTATACTTTCAGGTGACGGCATAAAAATCGGCGATAAGGTCGTTACCGTTTATAATGAAGAAAAAAGAAAAGCCACAATGAGAAACCACACCGCTGCCCATCTTCTTCAGGCTGCATTGCGTGAAACTCTCGGTTCACACGTTGAGCAGGCAGGCCAGCTTGTCAATGATACCGCAATGAGATTTGACTTCACTCATTTCTCTGCACTTACCGCTGATGAACTTGCAAAGGTTGAAAGCAAGGTCAATGAAATCATTCTTTCCGCACTCCCCGTAACAAGCACTGAAATGCCTATCGAAGAGGCTAAAAAAGCAGGCGCAATGGCTCTCTTCGGCGAAAAATACGGCGATGTTGTCCGCGTTGTAAAAGCAGGGGATTTTTCAACAGAGCTTTGCGGCGGTACTCATGTTGACAATACCGGCAAACTCGGTCTTTTCAAGACTATTTCCGAGTCATCCGTTGCCGCAGGTGTGCGCAGAATAGAGGCTGTAACCGGCTACGGTGTGCTTGAATATATCGCCAAGAACACCGCTCTTATCAACAGCGCAGCCGCAAACATGAAGCTTGCCAATGTTTCCGAGCTTGACAAAAAGGCAGGTTCTCTTGTTGCTGACCTCAAGGCTAAGGATAAAGAGATTGAGCAACTTCGCGGCGAGCTTTCACAGCTTAAGACAGGCGACCTTATGAGCAATTCCGTTGATGTTAAAGGTGTTACTCTTATTGCTACAACTGTTGAAGGTGTTAACCCCGGTGACCTTCGATCAATGTGCGATAAGGTTAAAGAAAATGATAATGCCGTTGCAGTTATCTGCGGTGTAAACGGTGCAAGTGCAAACTTCGCCTGTGCTTGCGGCAAGGATGCCGTTGCAAAGGGCGCTCATGCAGGCAACATTGTAAGAGAAGTTTCGAAGCTTGCAGGCGGTTCAGGCGGCGGCAGACCCGACAGCGCAATGGCGGGCACAAAGGATGTTTCAAACATCAAAGCAGCTATGGATGCTGTTGTTTCAATCGTTGAAAATATGATTAAATAAAGAAGGAAGTGTAATTATGGACTGCATTTTCTGCAAAATTATAAAGGGCGAGATTCCCACAACAAAGGTTTATGAGGACGATACCGTTATTGCTTTCAACGATATCGAGCCTCAGGCTCCCATTCATATTCTTATCATTCCCAAAGAGCATATTAAGTCTGCTGCCGAAATCGATGAATCCAACAGCGGACTTATCGCTCATGTTTTTGAGGTTGCCGCTAAAATTGCAAAAGAAAAGAATCTTGACGGTTTCCGGATTGTCAACAATTGCGGTGACAGCGCAGGTCAGACCGTTAAACACATTCATTTCCATCTTATGAGCGGACGTGAATTCACATGGCCTGCGGGTTGACGGAGGTATAATATGTCTGAATATTACAGAGTTGATATTGCGGGTCTTGAAAGAGACCTGCTCAGATGCCCTATCAGCGATAAGCTTGATATTGCCGCATTTATTCTTTTCGGCGATGTTGAGGTTACCGTTCATTCTGCGCAAAAGCTTCTTGAAAAGCTTCCCGAATTCGATTTTATCGTAACTCCCGAGGCCAAGAGCATCCCTCTTGCTTATGAAATGTCAAGGCAGAGCGGCAAAAAGTATTTTGTTGTTCGCAAGAAAGCGAAGCTTTATATGAAAGACCCAGTTTCCGTAAGCGTGCGTTCAATAACAACCGATGCGGAGCAGACACTCATTCTTGACGGCGTTGAGGGCGAGCAGATAAGAGGCAAGCGTGTTGTGATTCTTGATGATGTTATCAGCACGGGCGAATCGCTTAAAGCGGTCGAAACTCTTTGCGCCAAGTTTGATGCAGATGTTGTTGCAAGGGCGGCTGTTCTTGCTGAGGGCGATGCCGCGGAAAGAGAAGACATTGTTTTTCTCGGTGTAATTCCCTTGATTGAAAAGTAATTTTAAAGTTATTTTAATTATATGAAACGACCTTTTGCCGTAATCGGCTTTACGGTGTTTTTTACCATAGCTTTACTTATTGATACAGAAACCGGAGTGACGGCAGCGGCGCTTATTGCGTATGCCGCCGCTCTGGTTATTGCGCTTTTAATCAGAAGGGTAAGAGAACAGCGTGTGTTTCCGTGCGCATTTGCTTCTGGTGCGGTTGCCTGTGCGCTTTTGCTGGCAACGGTTAATTTTTTATATCTACCGGCAGCTTCGCTTAACGGAAAAACTTGTGATATGACAGCCGTTTTGACAAGCGAGCCCGAAATTGAATACGGAAACTATTACTATACCGCAAAAGCTTCTTCAATTGACGGTGAAGCCGTTGATTTGAAGCTTAGGTTGACTTTTTCTTCGCATCCCGATGCAGAGCCTTATGATGAAATCAGCGGAAGGTTTACTTTTTATATTCCGGGTTCTTCAAGCATGGAAGCGCTTAATTCCTATAAATCAAACGGATTTTTTATTGCCGCTTATCCAAACCACGATGCGTTTTCTGTTAAAAATATTCCCGACGGCGAAAAGCCGGCAGGAAAAAGAATAATTGATATAAGAAATGCAATTGAAAACGCAGTTTACCGTGTTTTGCCTGATGAAAGAGGCGCGCTTGCGGTGGCTTTGATAACAGGCAGCAAAAGCAGTCTGCCCACGGAAGTTTTGAGTGATTTCCGCACCGTAGGTATATCGCATATTATTTGTGTTTCCGGATTTCACATTTCTCTGTGGTCAATGCTTGTCTATGAGTTGCTCAGAAGGTTTAAATTTGGGAACAAAATATCAAGTATTGTTTCTTCTTTGGCTGTTGTTGCTTTTATGCTCGTTGCGGGCTTGACATATTCCGTTGTACGTTCGGGCATTATGATGCTGATATATTTCTTTTCCGATATAATTATGAGAAAGCGGGATTCAGCAAATTCGCTCGGCTTTGCGCTGCTGGTCATTGCTCTTTTCAATCCTTTTGCAATGGGGTCTGTCAGTCTTCAGCTTTCTGCACTTGCAACTCTCGGAATAATCCTCTATTCCCAGTGCATTGCGCCGCGTTTTGAAAAATCTTTTCTGAAAATCGGAATAAAACCCCTTCGCAGGGCTTTGAAGAGCATTTTTACAACTCTTATGCTGACTGCAGCGGCAACAGCTTTTACGTTTCCGGTATCGCTCAGCATTTATAACAGCTTTAATTTTATAACTTTCTTTGCAAATATTGTTGCTGTTCCCGTTGCAAGTGTTTGTATGATTTTTTGCGCAGCAGGTGCTGCAATCGGCAGTGTTTTTGCGGCTGCTTTCAACTTGCCTGCTTTTTTCGGCGGATTACTTTCGGATTTTTTAATTAGGTTCGCCCGTTTTGCTGCGGATATTGATTTGTTTTCGTTCAGGATTTCAAGCGATGAATCGGCAATTGTGGTTTGCGCGGTTTTGACGGTTTGCGTTTTCTCGCTTCTAATGGCATATTGCGGTAAGCCGATGCCAGTTTTGACTGCTGTCGTTTGCGGTGTAGTTTTTACATCATCTCTGCTGTTCTTCTCTTTTAACGGTCAGCGCGGAACAAGAATTAATGTTATCGACTGCGGCAACGGAACAAGTGTCGTTATCAGCAGCGGCGGCGAAAATCTGCTTGTCGGATGCGGGGGAACAGAGTTTCTCGGGTCGATGAGCATTTCCGATGCTCTTCGTTCTGTTGGCGGAAACGCTGATGTTTTTGTTGTTCCGAGCTCGGATGAAGCATTCTCGGGCTATCTTAATAACGTTTTGTCTGAGTTCATACCCGGCAGAATTTTCTTTGAAAGCTTGCCTGACGGAAGTGATCTGCTTTTGAAAAATACCGAAAAAGCAGGTTTGACGGATGTGTTTAATTCCAAAAATTTTTCTGTGAAATATGTAAAACGCAAAAATAAATATTGTTCAGTTGTTAAAACGAAAGATATTTCACTTTTGGTTTGCTTTGACCCTATTGACAAAATTTCATCTTTGCCCGAAGAGTTTCGTTCGGCAGATGTCATGATAACCCGCAATGATTATCCCGACGGAACAGAAAACGCGGGATACGGTTTTGTGGTTATCAACGCAGAAAATGAGAGAGGTATTGTGCTGCAAAACGAGCTTTCCTCTCGCGGCGTCAGATGCGCCGCAACCGCAGGATGCGGTAATATAATCATTAAGGCAGAGAACGGTGTTATAAGCGCGTTTAGAGAGCCTTAAGGTGGATGAAAGGATAGTTTTATGCCAGTTTTGAATGAAGCCGGATTAAAAGAAAAGCTGCGGTCAAATCCCGTCGGCATCTATCTTATTTACGGCGAAGAAAGCTACCTTAAAAAAGTTTATATTGATAAAATCGTTTCCAAAACCGTTGATGACACTTTCGGAGACTTCAATTTTCATACATTTGACGGAAAGGATTGCACTCTTTCCGATGTTTATGAGAGCGCAGGTGCCGTGCCCATGATGGCGGACACCAAGTGCGTTCTTGTTAAGGATTTTCCTCTTGATGCGCTTGACGACAGCGGATTTGAACAGCTTGAAGCTGTTCTTGCCGATAATCCCGCGGATTGTGCATTGATTTTTTCTTTTGTTGCTTATGCTCCGAAAGGTGCTAAATGGAACAAGACCGTCAAGCTGTTTGAAAAATACGGCTATGCGGTAAAGCTTGAAAAAAAGACATCGCTTGAGCTTGTCAAAATGCTTGAAAGCGGCGCAAAAAAAAGAGGAAAGCCTTTTGCTAAAGGTGTTGCGGCATATCTTATAACCTGTGTCGGAAGCGACCTCAACACTTTGCTCAACGAAACCGAAAAGGCTTGCGCATACGCTTCGGGCGAAGAAGTCAAAAAAAGCGATGTGGATGCCGTTTGCATCAAAAGCCTTGACGCAAAGGTGTTTGATATGATAAAAGATTTGACCGCCGGAAGGTTTGACAGCGCATTCAGAAAGCTGTCGCTTTTGTTTGAGCAGCGTGAGGATGAATTCCAGATTCTCGGCGCTCTTATCGCTCAGTATTCTGATATTTATCGGGCAAAAGCTGCCGTAAAATCGGGCAACAGAGCAGAAATAATTGCTAAATATTATGACTATGCCGGCAAGGAATTCAGGCTCACCAATGCCGCAAGAAACGGTTCTTCCCTTTCGTTTGAAGCGATAGGGGAATGCATTGATATTCTTTCCTGGGCGGATACAACACTTAAAAGCTCTGCACTTGATAAAAGGCTTGTTCTTGAACAGACCGTTGTTAAGCTTGCCAGAGCCGGCAGGAGATAGAAATGATTAAAATTAAACAGGCGGTAATTGTTGAAGGAAAGTATGATAAAATCAAGCTTTCCGGTATAATCGATGCCCCCATAATTCAAACCGACGGTTTCGGAATTTTTAAAGACAAAGAGCTCCAACAACTGATAAGAAAACTTGCTGAAAAAAGAGGGATTCTTGTGCTTACGGACAGTGATTCCGCAGGCTTTAAAATCCGCTCGTTTATCGGTTCGACAGTTGACCAAAATGACATTATTCATGCTTATATTCCTGATATTTTCGGCAAGGAAAGCAGAAAAACCGAACCCTCAAAAGAAGGGAAATTAGGTGTAGAAGGAGTTCCCGAAGATGTTATCATGAAGGCTCTTGCGAATGCCGGTGTTCTTTGTGAAACGACCGCAGAGCCGGAGCGCCCGATAACCAAGCTTGATTTATATGAACTCGGATTTACGGGCGGGGAGGACAGCGCGAAAAAGCGTGCGGCTTTGCTCAAATACTATTCTTTCCCGTCAAGACTTTCGGCAAATTCACTTGTTAAAGTTTTGAATTGTGTTACGACATATGACAGATTTTCGGAGGACGTCAATCATATTTTAAAGGAGATGCAGGAATGCTCAGAATAGGTCACGGATATGATGTTCATAAGCTTGTTGAAGGCAGAAAGCTTATCATAGGCGGCGTTGAAATTCCCCACGAAACGGGTCTGCTCGGACATTCCGATGCGGATGTTCTTCTTCATGCAATCAGCGATGCTCTTCTCGGTGCGGCTGCTCTCGGCGACATCGGATGCCTTTTCCCTGATAATGACCCCGAATTTGAAGGGGCAGACAGCCTTGTGCTTTTAAAGAAGGTTGTTTGTGTGCTTGCCGAAAACGGATATTCCGTTGTGAATATCGATGCAACTCTTATTGCTCAAAGACCCAAAATGCGTCCTCACATCGAAAAAATGCGAGAAAATATTGCATCTGCCTGCGGTGTTTCGCCTGACTTTGTCAGCGTTAAAGCCACAACCGAAGAAAAACTCGGTTTCACGGGCAGAGAAGAAGGCATTTCCGCTCATGCGGTTTGCCTCATAGAAAATTAATTTTTTGTAAAATATGTAAGATATGTTTGCAACCCGTGCAGCTTTGTGTTATCATTAATTGTGTATAAATTTTTTGGAAAAGGGTTGGTCAAAATATGACCTTTATTAACAATATCGGGGATTTCTTTTCAAAGCTTCCGTCTTTGAGCTTCGGCATAACGGATTTGCTTGATATTTGTCTGATAGCATTCATTTTATACAACGGAATAAAGATTATAAGAGAAACCAGAGCTTTTCAGCTTGTAAAAGGTCTGCTCCTTTTCGGCGTTGCATATGTGATTATTACTCAGCTTGAAATGGAGGCAAGCGCCAATCTTTTTAAACTTGTTTTTCAAAATATTTTTATAGTTCTGATTATTCTTTTTCAGCAGGAAATCAGGCAGGTTTTGGAAAAGGTCGGCAAAAATAAATTTACAAGCCTCAGCCTTTTGATTAAAGGCAGCCGTGCTGAAAGTGTTGAGACGGTCAGCAGTGCAATAATCGAAATTGCAAAGGCTGTTCAGCGCATGAGCGACAGCAAAACAGGCTCTTTGATTGTTATGGAAAAAGAGATGCTTCTTGGTGATGTTATAAAAACCGGAACAAGCATCGATGCAGCGGTTTCTCATGAGCTTGTCGGAAACATATTTTTTCCGAATTCTCCGCTTCATGACGGCGCTGCGGTTGTCAGAAAAGGCAGGCTTCATTGTGCGGGCTGTGTTCTTCCGCTTACAAAGAACGAGGATATTTCGAGCGAACTCGGCACAAGGCACAGAGCCGCGCTCGGCATGAGTGAGCAGAGCGATGCAATGGTTATAGTAACTTCCGAAGAAACCGGCACGATTTCCGTTGCATTCAAAGGTGTTCTTATGCGCGGATTAACCGAATCGGAGCTTAGAGAAAAGCTTATGAACTACCTGATTGATAATGTTGATGAAAAGATTACCGATGCAGGTGCATTCAAAAAACTGCTTAAGGGTTGGAAAAAATGAAAAAGAAAAATCAAAGGATAAGTGACCTATTTTATAACAATCGCTTTTTGCTTGTTTTTTCGGTGGTTGTTGCTGTTATTGTATGGCTTATTGTTGCTGTTGAATTCAGCCCCGAAACAACACAAACAATCAAAAACGTTCCTGTCAAAATTGACTACAGTGAAATTAAAAATAATCTTGGCGGTCTGCAGCCTTTCGGTGAGACTGATTTTACGGTTGATGTTACCGTCAGAGGTCAGAAGATTGTTGTTGAATCAGACAGTATTGCAGACAGCATAAATGTTACCGCGAGCACGGGTTATGTTAATTCGGTAGGCAATTATGATTTAAAAATAAATGCAGAAGGTTCGGATGAATACTCGATTATCAATATTTCTTCGAATGTTGTTCAGGTGTATTTTGACTATCCGAAGGAAAAAGAATTCAAAATTGAAACCGATATAACCTTTGATGCCCGGGAAGTTGCAGAAGGCTATTTTATGGACGATTTTGTTTTGTCGGATGCAAACACGGTTAAGGTCAGCGGCCCCGAATCGGAAATCAATAAGATTGAGCGCATTGTTGCCAAGGCTGACCATGCGGGAAACATGCGCCAGAGTGACACGGTTGATGCCGCTATCACCGCCGTTACAACAGACGGTTCAACGCTCAAATATGTTTCTTTCAATCGCCAGTCCGACAAAACACAGATAACAATTCCTGTTTATAAGATTGTTACTCTTCCGGTAACGTGTGCTTTCAGCAATATTCCCGCCGAGTATCTTGATTCTCTTCCGTTTGGAGTTTCCATAAGCCCCGCAACGGCAACCTTCGGGATTCCCGAAAATCAGGTTGAAAGCAAAACAAGCATTGAACTCGGTTCCAAAATTGACTTTTCCAAGCTTACAGCGGGTTCGAATGAGTTCACCATAAGTGTTACGGACAACGAAATTTCAGGCGGTATTGTTCTTGACGAAACAAAAGAGTTTGTTGTTAGGGTTAATGTTGAAAACATGGCCGTCAAGACTGTTACCGCGCCTTCAACCGTAAGTGTTTCCGGTGTTCCCGACGGTTTGACGGCTGAGCTTGCAAATCTGAATTTTGCTGTGCTGACAGTTATCGGTCCCGAAGATAAACTCGCTTTAATGAATACCGATAATGTGGTTTTAACTGCCGATTTCAGCGACATTGACGAAAATGCTTCGGATGTTGTTACCGTTCCCGTAAGAATTTCAAACGATTCATGCTGGTCTTACGGTGAATACACCGCAACTTTCACAATTTCATAGATTTACGGACAGGCTGCAAATGCAGTCTGTTCTTTTTATATAAATTTTATATTAAATATATAATAAACTGTTGATTTATTATATTATAGTGTGATATAATATCTTGAAATATAATGGTTGGGAGGGATGTGCGATGAAAAAACATTTTCTTGTTCTTACGGCATGCTTTGTTATGTTCGGTATGCTTCTTTCTTCGTGCAGTTCCGATGCTTTGATTCGTCCCGTTGATTCATTGCTTTCCCCGCCGCTTTATTATGAGGAGTATGAAGATCTTGTTGATGCTTTTTATAAATCTGTCGGCGAAGAGGTTACTCTGACTCACCCCGGCAAGGGTGAGCATCGCTCGGCAATAATTGTTAATGATGTTGATTCTGACGGCGAATCCGAAGCTCTTGTGTTTTACAGAAACAGCAATGACGGTACTTCGGCGAGAATGCACTTTTTGGATTTTGTTGACGGTAGATGGATTTCTGACGGAGACTTCAACGGATACGGGAATTTTGTGGAAAGCATCAAAATAACCGATATGGACAATGATGGCTCGTTTGAGTTTGTGGTTATGTGGGCGGCTCCAGGCGTTTCGACGGGAAGCATTATGTCGATTTACCGCAGCCAGAAAAATGTGCGGGAATATAAAGAAATTTCAAATGAGGCCTGCTCTATATCCGAAATTGTGGATATAGATTCAGACGGAAAAAAAGAAATATTCTTTGTTGCTCTGAGTAATGCTGCGGGCGTTATTCACAGAACCGCAAAGGCAATGAAGCTTTCGGGCGATTCTGTAAAGCTTATCGGTGAGACCCGTGTTGATCCGAATATCAGCAGCTATACTTCAATCAAAACAGAAAAATCTTCCGATGAAGAGCCGATGAAAATATATATCGATGCTCTTAAAGGCGAGTCTCAGATGATAACCGAGATTATTTATTGGGACAAAGAAGAGTCATTGCTCTGCGCTCCGCTTTTTGATACCGCAACAATGTCAACGACCGCAACGCTAAGGTATGAGCCTGTAGGCTGTGCAGATATAAATAATGACGGAATAATTGACATTCCCGTGCAGTCAAGAATTTTCGGTAAGGGTGACAGCCTGCTGACAACGGATACCGAGGATATTTACTTAACCGAATGGAAGAATTTCAGTTCAGGTGCTTTTAAACCTGTTGCGGATACTCTTATTAATTATTCCGACGGTTATATGATTTATCTTGATGAAAGCGAAATGAATTCGACCGGAATCAGAAATTACCGTTCCCAGAACTGTTGGGTGGTTTACAGAACGGATGCAGCCGGAGAATCAACAGGAGAGATTTATTCGGTCTTGAAGATATTTGCCGACAGATGGAATCCTGAAAAATTCAGTGCATATATACCGATTGTCGAAAAAGATGACGGTGTGGTTTGCGTTTATGTTACACAGACCGGCAAAGATATGGGAATTGATGAGGAATTTGTAAAATCAAAAATAACCAAGATTCCGTCATAAAGGAGGAGAATTATGAAACGCGTTTTAATCGCCGAAGATGAGGCTGCAATAAGAGAGTTTATTGTTATCAATCTTAAACGCGGGGGCTATGAAGTTGTTGAAGCTGAAGACGGTGCAATGGCACTTGAGCTTTATGAGGTGTATGAAGGTGATATCGATGTTGCGCTTCTTGATGTAATGATGCCTAATGTTGACGGGCTTGAGGTTTGCAAACAGCTCAGAACAAAGAGCAACAACATCGGAATTATCATGCTTACGGCAAAGACACAGGAAATGGATAAAATAACAGGTCTCATGATGGGCGCCGACGATTATGTAACAAAGCCGTTTTCTCCTTCTGAACTTGTGGCAAGGGTAGATGCTGTCTACAGGCGCGTTGCAATGAACAGCTCTCGCAAGCCTTCAGCTGTTGACCTTATTGAACTCGGTGAATTCAAGCTTAATCTGAGAAGCAGAACTCTAACCAAAAACGGCAGATATATTGAGCTTACTCAGGTTGAATTTCAGCTTATGGAATATTTCTTCACAAATCCGGGCGCAGCTCTCAGCAGAACAGATATTCTGAATAAAGTTTGGGGCTGTGAATATTTCGGCGAAGAAAAAATCGTTGATGTCAATATCAGACGTCTTCGCATGAAAATTGAAGAGGAACCTTCAGCACCCAGGCATTTAACAACAATTTGGGGTATCGGTTATAAATGGGTAGTTTAAATCAAAAAAGAAAGAGGTGAAGAAATTGAAATTTATCGGAATAACAAAACGCTGGTTTTTGAATGTGGCTTCAATAGTCATTGTTATTCTGGTTGCTGTTTCAATTGTTCTGCTTCTTTCAATGCGCAGTTATTATTACGGTGTGGCTTCAATGGCACTTGATGCTTATTCCGCTGATGAAATTGCTTCAACATTTAATCTCTACGGTGATGAAACTTCAGGTGGGTTTGAGACCGCAGGCAGAGAGTTTATAGAGAATTTTCCCGACAAAGAAACTATGGCTGTCTGGCTTATTGACCGTTCGGGCAAGATTCTGCTTTCCTCAAGCGGTTTTGAAATTAAAGGTGAGGTTGAAATGCCGGATTATGAAACCGCCAAGAACAGCGAACTCGGTGTCGGAAAATGGACCGGCAAGCTTCCTTCAGGTGAAAAGATAATGGCATCCACCTGTGTTTATAATTATTCAAACGGAACATTTGGCGGAGCTGTTCGTTTTATGGTGTCAATGGAAGCTATCGATAAGCAGCTTGTAAGAATAACTTTCCTTCTTTCGTTTTGTTGTCTTGGCATGTTTGCTCTGCTTCTGCTTTCAGGCAGTTTGTTTATTCGTTCGATTGTTTCGCCTGTTAAAGATATTGGCGAAACGGCAAAACGAATTGCCGGCGGCGATTTGCAGGCGAGAATTGACCATTATCCGTATAACGATGAAATCGGCGAGCTTTGCGCAACGATTAATGACATGGCAACAAAGCTTTCCGAATCAGACAGAATGAAAAACGATTTCATTTCTACAATATCTCATGAGCTGCGTACGCCGCTGACCGCCATTAAAGGCTGGGGCGAAACTCTGCTTCAAATCGGCGATACCGATTCTGCAATGACGGAGCGCGGTATGGGAGTTATAATCAGCGAAGCATCGAGGCTCAATGATATGGTTGAAGAGCTTCTCGACTTTTCCAGAATGAGCAGCGGAAGAATGCGTCTTAATAATGAGAGAATCGATGTTCTTGCTGAGCTTGATGAAGTCGTTTTTGCTTTCAAGGAGCGTTCAATCAAAGACGGCGTAGAAGTTGTTTACAATGTGCCGCGTAACCCTGCTCCGGTTAACGGTGATGCTTCAAGAATCAAGCAGGTGTTTATCAATATTCTTGATAATGCGCTCAAATATACAGAGCAGGGCGGCAAGATAATTGTTTTTGCCGAGCTTCCGAATCCTGCAACGCTGATTATATCAATCAGCGATACGGGTGCGGGAATCCCGCCGGAAGATTTGCCGCATGTCAAAGAAAAATTCTATAAAGCTAACACAACGGTGCGCGGCTCTGGAATCGGGCTTGCGGTTGCCGACGAAATAATCAGACTCCATAACGGAGAGCTTGATGTTGACAGCGTGCTCGGAGAGGGCACGACGGTCAGAATAACTATTCCGCTCGAACCGAAAGAAAAAGAACGTGATTCGGCAGATAAGGAAGGAGAAGAACTTAATGAGCAAGCAGAAGAATAATTATATTGCTGTCGGCGGACAGGCATTGATGGAAGGAATTATGATGAAAGGTCCGAAAGGCACGGCGATGTCGCTGCGTCTTCCTGACGGAACGATTGAAACACAGATGAAGGATTTCGTTTCAATCAGAAAAAAAGTTAAGCCTTTTAACTTCCCGATTATCCGCGGCGTTGTTTCTTTCGTTGAGTCAATGATTTTCGGCTATAAGCTGCTTATGGAATCTGCGGAAAAGACTTCGCTCGATTTCGAAGAAGAAAGCGAGTCAAAGCTTGATAAATGGATTGCCGACCATTTTGGTCCCAAAATGATGGCGGTAATCGGCGGAATTTCCGCCGTGCTCGGAATCGGTCTTGCATTTCTGCTTTTTATGTGGATGCCGAGTTTTTGTTTTGACCTTGTCAATGACCACCTTGCCAATGGTGCAATTGACGGCTTGAGAGCGATTTTTGAAGGTATTATCAGAGTTGTAATTTTTATTGTCTACATGGCTCTTGTTGCACGAATGAAGGAAATCCGCAGAGTTTATATGTATCACGGTGCCGAGCACAAAACGATTTTCTGCTTTGAGCACGGCAAAGAGCTTACGGTTGCAAATATCAAAGAGGAAAAACGCTTCCATCCCAGATGCGGAACAAGCTTCATCTTTGTAACAATACTGCTCAGTATTCTTATTTCATCCGTTGTTTCGGTTCTTTTCCCCGTGCTTACGGAAATCAGAGCGGTCTGGGTGGCTGTAAAGCTTCTTATGATGCCTATTATAATGGGTATCGGTTTTGAGTTCATTCAGCTTGCAGGTAAATATCCCAACAAGCTTACAAAGGCTCTTTCCGCCCCCGGTTTGCTTATGCAGAGAATAACAACCGTTGAACCGGATGATGCAATTATTGAGGTCGCCATCGAAGCCATGAAAGCGGCTCTCAGCGGCGAGGTTGAGAGTGCCCCGGAAGAGGGAACGGAGAATGCCGAATGACCGTTGCCGAACTTATTAAAAAAGGCAGAGAACTTCTCGAAGAGAAAAAAATTGAAAACTCTGCAAACGAAGCACGCTGGATTTTTGAAGCGGTTTTTGAATGTGGCAGAGAATATACGGTTTTTCATTCGCAGGATGAAGCCGATAAAGTTAAATCAGACTCTTTTCTTGATAAAATAAATCAAAGAGCCGCAGGAACTCCCATTCAGTATGTTATCGGTTCATGGGATTTTTACGGCGAAACGTTTGATGTCGGTGAGGGTGTGCTGATTCCCAGACCTGAAACCGAGCTTTTGGCAGATTTTGCATGTGAATATCTTAAAGATAAACATGAGTCTGTTGTTTTTGATTTATGTGCAGGATCTGGCTGCATAGGTCTCAGCGTTGCACACCTGAAACCTATGGCAAAAGTATATCTTTTTGAAAAATCGCCTGCTGCAATGAAATATCTTCTGCAAAATGCAGAAAAATTCAATCTCTCAAATGTAAGAATAATTTGCGGCGATATATTTAACGGATTTTCAGCTTTTGATGCTCCGAAGCCCGATTTGATTCTTTCCAATCCGCCTTATATCAATTCTGCTGATATTGAGGCTCTTCAATCCGAAGTGCTCAAAGAGCCTGTTATGGCTCTTGACGGCGGAGAAGACGGCTTGGATTTTTACAGAGCTATTGCAGAAAAATGGCTACCTTATTGCAATGGAGCTGTTGCGGTTGAATGCGGAGAGGGTCAGGCGGATAAAATCCGAATGATTTTTTCAAAGCAATGTGCCGAAACATATTCCGTAAAGGATTTTAGCGGTATTGAACGCGTGGTTATCGGCACGGAAAGGAATTCCAATGTTACTTGATATTTTCAGATACGGTTTTTCGGTTGAGGTTGTTATAAGTCTTCTTGCAACGGTGTTTGTTGTTTTTTGTACCTTACCGATTCATGAATATGCCCATGCCTTGGTTGCAACAAAGCTCGGTGATGATACCCCGAGGCTCAAAGGCAGGCTCACTCTTGCACCCCTTGCTCATATTGACCCAATGGGTGCGCTGATGATTTTTCTTGTTGGTTTTGGCTATGCAAAGCCGGTTCCCGTAAACCCGAGAAGATTCAAAAATCCCAAAGCCGGAATGGCACTGACTGCTTTTGCAGGCCCCGCAGCCAATATTGTTATGGCTTTGATTTTTATGCTTTTGGCGAATCTTTGCACAGTTATTTATTCAGCCAATCCTCTTCTGTTTGTCAGTGTTGCATCAATATTTTTCAGGTCTGCAGCTACGATAAACGTCAGTCTTGCGGTGTTCAACCTCATCCCCATTCCGCCGCTTGACGGTTCAAGAATAGTTAATCTCATTATTCCTTCGAAGTATTATTTCAAAATCATGCGTTATGAACGCTATATAATTCTCGGTGTTTTTGCGCTTATCTTTTTCGGCGTTCTTGATATTCCGCTTGCTTTCTTAACGAGCAAGGTAATGTCTTTAGTCAGTTGGATATCAGCGCTTCCGTTTAAACTGTTTCTTTAACGAAAGGGGTTATTCCTTGGAAAAGCTACAATATAAGCTTGAAGTTTTTGAAGGTCCTATGGACCTGTTGCTTCAGCTTATTTCAAAAAAGAAGGTAAGCATTAATGATGTTCCGATTTTGGAAATCATTGAGCAGTATCTTGAATATGTCCGCCAGATGCAGGAGGATAACCTCGATGTTTCAAGCGAATTTCTCGAAATGGCAGCAAGGCTTCTTTATATCAAAACCGTTTCACTGCTTCCTGTTCATGAAGAAGCGGAAAAACTTGTTGAAGAGCTTCGCGGCGAGCTGACGGAATATCAGGACTGCAAGCTCGTTGCAGGCAAGCTTCAGAATCAGGCAAAAGGTTTTGACTTTTATTCGAGAGAGCCTGAAGAATTTGAAGTGGACATGACTTATACCAGAACGCACGAGCCTTTCGAAATTTTTAAGGCATATATGGCAGCGGTCGGCAAAGGCAAGCGCAAGCTTCCTCCTCCGATTGAAGCCTTCAGAGGCATTGTTGCTCATAAGATAGTTTCCGTTTCTTCACGAATAAGCTATATTGTTGATATGTTTAAGTCAAAGAAAAAAAGGAAATTTTCGGCGTTCTTTGAGCAAGCCGAATCCCGCTCGGAAATGGTTGCAACCTTCCTTGCGCTTCTCGCAATGGCAAAGGCAAAGCGAATTCATATTGAGGGACAGGGCGAGAATATGGATATAACCTTGCTGCAAGGCAGAGGGGAGAGTATTGAAATTGACGAATGAACAAATAAGAGCCGCGTGCGAAGCCATTTTATTTGCTTCGGGCGAGCCTGTTGAGGCAGCAAGAATCGCAGAGGCTCTTGAACTTGACATAGAAGTGGTAACAGGTGCTCTCTGGGAGCTTACCAGAAGCCTTGATGAGCGCGGCAGCGGAATCTGCCTTTTGCGCCTCGGCAGCAAATATCAGCTTTGCTCGCGCGTTGAATATGCTCAGCAGGTAAGAAGTGTGCTTGATATAAAGAAGAACGCGCCTCTTTCACCAGCTGCGTTTGAAGTTCTTGCCGTCGTAGCATATAATCAGCCCGTTACAAAGGCATACATAGAGCAAATCAGAGGCGTTGATTGCTCCGGCGTTGTTTCAACGCTTTGCCAGAAGGGCTTGCTGGAAGAAAAAGGCAGGCTTGATTTGCCGGGCAGACCCTTGCTTTACGGCACAACGCCCGACTTCCTCAGATGCTTCTGTCTGTCATCTCTTGCAGACCTTCCCGAGCTTCCTGAAAAGCCTGACAATGAGCAGGAACCTGATGACGAAATCGACAATGAGCAGGGCGAGCAGATCAGAAGCTTTTTCCAACCCGAAGAATAAGGAGGCGATAGCTTGACGGCGCTTTATGTAATTCTTGGTATCATAGCGTTTTTCATAATTTTGCTTTCGGTCAAATTTAAAGTAACCGTTCATTATGAAGATGATGTTGCTGTATCTGTCGGTTGGCTGTTTTTGAAATTCAACATACTTCCCAAAAAAGAAGATGACGGCAAACCTAAAAAAGAAAAGAAACCGAAAAAGAAGAAAGAAGAAAAGCCTAAGGAAGAAAGCGAAATTGTTCCCGAGCCTAAAAAGAAAAAAAAGGATAACATGTTTGTCCGTTTTTACAGAAACAAGGGCGTTAACGGAGTTGTTCAGCTGTTAAAGGATGCGGCGAAAGCTGTCGGCGGCATGTTCGGCAGAATCGGCAGAGCTTTCCTTTTTGAAGAACTGTATATCTCAATGACCGTCGGTGCGGGCGACTCCGCTCAGACAGCGATAAAATACGGCGAGATTTGTGCGGGAGCTTTTCCCGCTATGGGTCTCATAGTCAGCAAAATGCGTGTCAAAAAGTATAATCTCGAAATCAACCCCGATTTTATTTTCGGTAAAACAAACGCAAGGCTTCATACTAAAATTTCAGTAAGACCCATTGCTCTCATAAATTCGGTTATCGTTCTTGTGTTTGAACTATTATTCAAAGTGGTTATAAAACTGCTTAAGCACAGCAAGGCTCAGAAGCCCGATGTGGAAAAGCAGTTTATAAATAATTAATTTTAAATCTATTGAAAGGCGGAAAACAAAATGAAAGAACAGTCAGCATCAGGAATTCTCGGCACATCAATTGAAAAAATCAAGGACCTTGTCGATGTCAGCACTATTATCGGCGACCCCATCAAAATCAGCGAAACTCTTCAGATAATCCCCGTTTCAAAGGTAACATACGGCTTTGCTTCAGGCGGCACTGACTTCCCCTCAAAGAGCAATCAGGAGCTTTTCGGAGGTGGCGGCGGAGCAGGCATCACAATTTCTCCCGTTGCATTCCTTGTTGTCAATAACGGCAGCGTATCCGTTAAGTATATCAATGCAGCAGAAGGTTCTGTTGAAAGAGTTATCGGCATGGTTCCCGATATCGTTGACAAGGCAACCGATGTTATCAGCCAGCTTAAGAATAAGGATAACACCGTTGACAATGCCATCAACGATTATATGTCATCTGCAGAGCCTACTGCCTGATAATTAAACGCAGCCCATCCGCATATATTTTATTATTTGAATTATGTGAGGATGGGGTTTGTGAAAAAGAAAATAATCTCTTTAGTTGCTTCTTTCCTGCTTTTGCTTCCGTTTGAATTCTCGGCTTATGCTGATGAAATAGGTGTTTCGGCTCGGAGTGCGGTACTAATTTGTGCCAATAGCGGCGAAATACTGTTTGCAAAGAATGAGCATAGCAAGCTTTCAATGGCAAGCACAACAAAAATAATGACTTCGCTTATTGCTCTTGAAGCTGCAATGCCTGAAACTGAGATAACCGTCACAAAAGAGATGGTTTCTGTCGAGGGCACTTCAATGGGGCTTCTTGAAGGCGACAGCGTTTCTCTGCGTGAGCTTGTTTACGGCATGCTTCTCCAGTCGGGTAACGACGCCGCAAACACGGTTGCCTATGTAATAGGCGGCAGCCCCGAAGGGTTTGCAAAGCTCATGAACGAACGTGCGGCAGAAATAGGCATGCATAACACCAATTTCGTAACCGCTTCCGGTCTTGATGACGAAGAGCATTATTCAACGGCATATGATATGGCATTGCTTGCTTGCGAAAGTATCAGAAACCCCGAGTTTGTTTCTGTGTGTTCGCAGAAAAGTGCGAGGCTTACATACGGCAATCCGCCGTATGCAAGAACCCTTACAAACCATAACAGGCTTTTGTGGAAGTATGCGGACACAATCGGAATTAAGACGGGCTTCACAAAAAAGAGCGGCAGATGCCTTGTGAGTGCTGCTGAGCGTGACGGAGTTTTTCTTGTTGCGGTAACACTAAATGCTCCGAGCGATTGGAATGACCATATTACAATGTTTGAATACGGTTTTTCAAAGTGTAAGGGCGTTTCGGTCGGTTGCAATCTCAACGGCGTTCGGCTCAGCGTTGTCGGAGGCGAAAAACAGTCGGTTGATTTGCGGCTGTCATATGAGCCGATTTGGCTCATGGATGAAAAATGCAGTTATCGGCTTATGATAAAGCCGTTTGAATATGCACCGGTGAAAGCGGGCGAAATTGTCGGAACGGCGGTTTTCTTTTCCGGTGAAAAGATAATCGATGAGGTGCCGATTGAAGCGGCAGATTTTGTTGAGTGCAAAACCGTGCCTTCTCCGATTGAAGAACCTCAGAAGCAAGAGGAAAAAGGATTTTTTTCAAGGATATTTCAAAAGATAAAAGAGTTTTTCAGAATTTCAGAGGTGAAATAATTGGCCGATAATAAAATCAGGCTTCAGAAGTTTCTTTCCGAGGCGGGTGTCGCATCCCGACGCAAAGCAGAAGAAATGATAAGAAACGGAGCGGTTAAGGTCAACGGTGCCGTTGCTCAGATAGGCGACAGCGTTGACCCCAAAAAAGACACCGTTCTGGTAAAATGCAAAAAAGTTATAAAGCAGGGCGGAATGCGTTATATTCTGCTTAATAAGCCCAGAGGATATGTCACAACCACAGATGATGATTTGGGCAGAAAATGTGTTCTTGAGCTTGTTAAGGACGTTAAAGAGCGCATTTATCCCGTCGGAAGGCTTGACCGGGTTTCAGAGGGCGCATTGATTCTGACAAATGACGGAGCTTTTGCCAACGCAATGATGCACCCGTCAAAACACGTTCCGAAAACATACAGGGTTACTGTACGCCCAGAGCCGACGGCAGAGCAGGTTGATATTCTTGCAACCGGCGTTGAGCTTGACGGAAGGCTGACCGCGCCCGCAGATGTCTATGTCCTCTCAAAAGAAGAAGGAAGGGCAGTGCTCGAAATCGTTTTGCGCGAAGGCAGAAACAGACAGATTCGCCGCATGTGCGAATCTCAAGGTCTTGAGGTTGCAAGGCTCAGGCGTGTTGCTGTCGGACCTATAAAGCTCGGAATGCTCCAGACAGGACAGTGGCGTGACCTTACCGCCGATGAAGTTGCTGCTCTTTTTAAGGCAGCGGGCATGAAAACGGGTGGAGGTGCGAAATGATAAGATTTATTCCTTTTGAAAGCGAAAACTGCTTGGGCATGAAAGCTTTAGACGGCGAAAATGAAGTCGGCATATGCACCTTTGCTCTTGACGGATATTTTATGAACTTTCTTTCTGTTGATTGTTCCGATGATATTATCACCGAAGGGCTTGCAAGAGCCGCAATGAATTATGCCGCAAACAGAAACGCTTACATTGCCAAAATCGGCAAGCGGCTTTCTGTGCCCGCTTTTATCAGACTCGGTTTTTCGGGCGATAATGAACTTAGTGTCGAAATTCCTGAGGCACTTTCTTCGGGCTGCTCCTGCGGCGGTTCAAAACCTTTTTAATAAAATTGGGAGATGTTTTAAAGAATGATTAAAAGTATGACCGGCTACGGCAGAGCACAGCAGCTTGTAGACGGTATGAATATAACAGTTGAAATTAAAAGCGTTAATCACAGATATTTTGAGTTTTCTTCTAAGCTTTCAAGAACTTACGGTTTTCTTGACGAGAAGCTGAAAAGCTTTTTTAACGGCAGACTTACCCGAGGCAAGATGGAATGCTATGTTTCAATTGAAGCGGTTGAAGAACCCGACACCGTAATCAGCCTCAACCATTCGCTTGTTCAGGGCTACATCAATGCATATAAAGAGCTTGCAGAAACCTATGGGCTTGAAAACGATATCAAAATCTCCGATATTTCAAGAGTCGGTGATATCTTTTCCGTTCGCAAGCAGGCGGCTGACGAAGAAAGAATTTGGACGGCTGTCAGCGTTGTTGCGGAAGAAGCTCTCAACGGTTTTGTTTCAATGAGAGAGCGTGAAGGTACCAGACTCAGGGCAGATGTTCTTTCAAGGCTTGATGAGATAATCGGTAATGTCGAATTTATTGAAGAACGTTCTCCGCAGACAGTTGCGGAATATAACGAAAAGCTTCTCAGCAGGCTTCGCGAGCTTCTTGCCGATGCTCATATCGATGAGCAGAGAATTCTTACCGAGGCTGCAATATTTGCCGATAAGATTGCTGTTGCAGAAGAAACCGTAAGGCTTCGCAGCCATATTTCCCAGCTTCGTCTTTTCCTTGATTCAAGCGAAGCTATCGGAAAAAAGATGGATTTCCTTGTTCAGGAGCTCAACAGAGAGGCAAACACCATCGGCTCAAAGGCTCAGGATGTTGGAATTGCCCGCAGAGTTGTTTCAATTAAAGCAGAAATTGAAAAAATCCGCGAGCAGATTCAGAATATTGAATAATGAGGGATGTTAAATGAAATTAATCAATATCGGTTTCGGCAATATGGTCAACGCAAGCCGCCTTGTTGCAATTGTCAGCCCCGAATCCGCTCCCATTAAGCGTATTATTCAGGAGAGCAAGGAAAAGGGTACCTTGATTGATGCAACTCACGGCAGACGCACCAGGGCTGTTATTATTACCGACAGCGACCATGTAATCTTAACTTATCTTCAGAGTGAAACCGTTGCAAACAGGCTTAATGATGATATGGACGAGCTTGAGGACGAGGAGGATGAAGAATGAGCGAAGGTATCTTGGTGATTTTTTCCGGTCCCTCAGGCTCAGGCAAGGGTACTGTTCTCAAAGAATTTCTTGCAAAACGTGACGATGCGCGAGTTTCTGTTTCAATGACCACACGTGAGCCGAGAGAAGGCGAAAAAGACGGAGTGCATTATTATTTTGTAACGCGGGAATATTTTGAAAAGAAGATTGCCGATAACAAAATGCTTGAATATGCAGAGTATAATCATAATATGTACGGCACACCCAAAGACCCTGTTGACGAAATGCTCAGAGCAGGAAAAACAGTTATTCTTGAAATTGAGGTTCAGGGTGCGGAAAAAATCAGAAAGAGCTATCCAGATGCTGTCAGCATCTTTTTGATGCCTCCTTCAATGAGAGTTCTCGAAGAGCGTCTCAGAGGCAGAAACAGCGAGGATGAAGAAACCGTTAATCACCGCCTTGTAATAGCAAGGGAAGAGGTTCGCAGGTCAAGTGAATATGACTATATCGTTGTTAACGACACCGTTGAAAATGCTTCAGCGGTTATGAATACTATAATCAATGCCGAAAGGCAAAAAGCTTTCAGAAATAAAAAAATTATAAGCGAGGTAATCAACAATGTTTAATCCTGATTTAAGAGGAGTTCTCACAAACCATCTCAGCCGCTATTCTCTTGTTACCGCAACCGCAAAGAGAGCAAGAGAAATCGCCGAAAGTGCTGAAGAGAAGAAGATTATCATGACAGAAAAGCCTGTCAGCGTTGCTCTCGAAGAAATTCTTGCAGGTGATTATGTTATCGTTGAGCCTGAAGAAATCAGAAATCTTTAATATTTCTTTTAATTAGTTATATGGGCGGGGAGGGAGTCAAATGAAATATGCAAAGGTTGCTGTTGAAGCGGCTGCTTTCACCTTTGATAAAGAATTTGATTATATAATTCCTCCCGAGCTTGAGTCTTCGCTTCTGAAAGGCTGCCGTGTGACCGTTCCTTTCGGTGCAGGCAACCGCAAAAGGCTCGGCATGGTTTTTGATGTGACGGATTATTCCGAAGGCAAAAGGCTGAAAAAAATCAGCGAGGTTCTCGACGAATCACCGCTTCTCAGCGACGAAATGCTTCAGCTTGCAAGATGGATAAAAGACAGGACCTTCTGCACTCTTTACGAAGCGGCAAAGGCAATGCTGCCGTCAGGTGTTAACCACAGAATGGTTGTTTCTTATGCAGTCAGCGGAGAAGCGTGTAAGGAAGAAACCGATAAGCTTTCGGGCGCAGAAAAAGAAATTATTGATTTTCTTTCAGCAAAGGGAGTTTTTGTCAAAAGCGACACAATTTTTAAATTCCTTGCAATGATTCCCGATTTGTCAATAACCGAAGGTCTTGTAAAAAAAGGTTTTTTGGTGTGCAACCGTGATGCAGTGCGTAATCTCGGCGATTTAACCGTCAGAATGATGCGCCTGCTGCCCGAAGAAACCGAAGTTAAGCTTACAAAAAAGCAGCAGCAGATGGTTGATGTTTTGCGGGATATCGGAACGGCAAGTGTTAAAGAACTTTGCTATTTCACGGGGCTTACTCCCGCGGTTGCCAATGCGCTTGTTAAAAACGGAGTTGCTGAATTTTATGAGCAGGAGGTTATTTCTCTGCCCGATTTTGTTAATCAGGTCGGCACGAGAACTTCCATTGAATTAACGCATGAGCAGACAGATGCATATGAAAAGCTTTCTTCTGCTTCTGCCCGCGGCACACCGTCGGTATCTTTGCTTTACGGCGTAACGGGCAGCGGAAAAACTTCGGTTTATATGAGCGTTATTGACAGGGTTATAGATTCGGGCAAATCTGTCATTGTTATGGTTCCTGAAATCGGTCTCACGCCTCAGACTCTTTCTCTTTTCTGTAAACGCTACGGCGGTGATATTGCTGTTTTTCACAGCGCGCTTTCCGTCAGAGAAAGGCTTGAACAGTGGAAACGCGTAAAAAACGGTGAAGCAAGAATAATAATCGGCACACGCAGCGCGGTTTTCGCTCCGGCAGAGAATCTCGGTCTGATAATCATTGACGAAGAACAGGAGCATACTTATAAATCGGAGCAGACTCCGAGATATGATGCAATCGATGTTGCAAAATACAGAGCGGCTTATCATAAATGTCTGCTTTTGCTCGCTTCCGCAACCCCGAGCGTTGAAAGCTATGCGGCGGCGCAAAGCGGCAGATATGAGCTGTGCACTCTTTCAAAGAGATACGGCAGCGCTGTTTTGCCCGAGGTTGTGACCGTTGATATGAGAACCGAGCCTAAGGCACAGGGCAGCAAGGCTATCAGTCAGACTCTCTATGAATATTTAAAAGAAAATCTTGAAAACGGAAGGCAGTCTATTTTACTCATTAACAGGCGCGGATTTCATACCTTTGCTGCTTGCAATTCCTGCGGTGCGGTTATTTGCTGCCCCCATTGCAGTATTTCAATGACCTATCATTCTGCCAATAACAGGCTAATGTGTCATTATTGCGGTCATTCTGTTCCGTTTTCAAGTGTTTGTCCCGAATGCGGTGAGGATGCAGTTCGTTATTCGGGCTTCGGAACTCAAAAAATTGAAGATGAGCTTGCCGCTCTTCTTCCCGATGCAAAAGTTATCCGTATGGATACCGATTCAACTTCGGGCAAGAATTCTCACGAAAAGCTTTTGGACAGCTTCGCAAAGGGCGAATATGATATTATGATTGGCACTCAGATGGTTGCCAAGGGCTTGAATTTTCCGAATGTAACGCTTGTCGGTGTCGTTTCGGTTGACCAGCAGCTTTATAATGACGATTTCCGCAGCCTTGAAAGAACTTTTTCGCTGCTTACTCAGGTTGTCGGTCGCTCGGGCAGGGGAGAGCTTAAAGGTACTGCTGTTATTCAGACCCTGACTCCTGAAAATGAGATTATCCGTCTTGCTGCAAAGCAGGATTATGACGAATTCTTTAAAACGGAAATCAGGCTTCGAAAGGCTTTGATTTATCCGCCTTATTGTGATATCTGTGTTATCGGCTTTGTTGGCGATAACGAAACTGTTGTCAAATCAGCTTCAAGAGAGGCTTTTGATTTGATAAAAAAATATGCAGGCGGCGAGTTCAAGGGCGAAAAAATAATAACTCTCGGTCCGATGCCTGCAAGAGTGGCAAAGGTTAACGGAAAATTCAGATACCGCCTTATTATCAAATGCCGTAATTCTGCAAATTTCAGAAAAATGATTTCAAAAATTCTTGTTGAAACAGGCACGGATTCACGTTTTTCGAAAGTAACCGTTTATGCGGACATGAATCCCGAATCAACAATATAAATTCAAAACGGCTTAAAATTTTATTAATTATTATATTCTATAATTACATTTTATAATCTCAGCAATTGAAAGGATTGACATTTATGGCAATCAGAAACATCGTTAAAAACGGTGATCCGATTCTCGGCAAAACATCACGTAAAGTTGAAAAATTTGATAACCGTCTTTGGCAGCTGCTTGACGACATGAAAGAGACCATGTATCATGCAAACGGCGTTGGTTTGGCAGCTGTTCAGGTCGGCATCTTAAGGCGCGTTGTGGTTATTGACTGTGGCGACGGATATATTGAACTTATTAATCCCGAAATTATCAGCACCGAGGGGGAGCAGTTTGAAGAGGAAGGCTGCCTTTCATTTCCCGGCGAGTCAGGTGTTACCTGCCGCCCCGCCGTTGTCAGAGTCAAGGCTCAGGACAGAAACGGTAAATGGTGCATTTATAAAGGCGAAGAGCTTAAAGCGCGCTGCTTCTGCCATGAGCTTGACCATCTTGACGGCATTGTGTTCACTCAGCGTGTTATTAAGGTCAGCGAATAATAAGGAGAAAAAATATGAAAATTGTTTTTATGGGAACTCCCGAATTTGCAGTTCCCTGCCTTCAGAAGCTGATCGACTGCGGTCACGAGATAACGGGCGTTTTCACCCAGCCTGATAAACCTCAAGGCAGAAAAATGATTCTTACACCGCCGCCTGTAAAGGAGCTTGCCGTTGCAAACGGTTTGAAAGTTTATCAGCCTGTTAAAATGAAAGACGGCACTGCGCTTGAAATGCTTAAAGAGGCTGCTCCCGAATTGGTTATTGTTGTTGCATACGGTAAAATTCTGCCCAAGGAGATTCTTGAATTTCCGAAATACGGATGCATTAACATTCACGCTTCATTGCTCCCAAAACTCAGAGGTGCGGCCCCGATTCAATGGTCTGTTATCAACGGCTTTGATAAAACCGGCGTAACCTCAATGCAGATGGATGAGGGCCTTGATACAGGTGACATGCTCATAAAGGGCGAAATCGAAATCGGTGAAAACGATACTGCGGGCGATATGCATGACAAACTTTCGCTTCTCGGTGCGCAAATTCTTGAAGATACTATCGATGCGCTTGTTAAAGGCACGCTTAAACCTGAAAAGCAAAATCATGATGAATTCACATATGCTCCCATGCTTTCCAAGGAGTTATCGCCGATTGACTGGAATTTGACCGCACGCGAAGTTCATAATAAGATAAGAGGTCTTTCGCCGTGGCCTTCTGCAACGGCTGTACTCGGCGGAAGAAAGGTTAAGATACACAAGAGCTGTCTTGTCTCCCAAACTGGCAAAACTGCGGGCGAAATTGTTGAAAACGGCAAACGCCTTGTTGTTGCCTGCGGTGACGGAAAGTGCATTGAAATACTCACGATTCAGGTAGAGGGCAAAAAAGCAATGTCTGCCGCCGATTTTATGAGAGGCAATCCCGTTAATGTCGGCGATAAATTTGAATAAATACGGAAAGGAGAAGTTATTATGCCGTATTTCTTTTTTGATTACTATTATATTATTCTCGTCATTCCTGCAATGATTCTCGCTGTCTGGGCGCAGGTCAAGGTTAAATCTACCTATAACAAATTTGAAAAGGTCGGTAATACACGGAGAATAACGGGCGCATATGCTGCTCAAGCGGTGCTTACTCACTACGGAATCACAGATGTGCGCATTGAACAGGTTTCTGGCAAGCTTAGTGACCACTATGACCCCAAAGCAAAGGTTATTCGTTTGTCAACAGCTGTTTACGGCGGTTCTTCGATTGCTGCTGTAGGCATTGCATGCCATGAGGCGGGTCATGCTGCTCAGCATGCGGAAAATTATGCGCCGATTAAAATCCGGAATTCACTTGTTCCTGTTTGTAATATCGGCTCTTCTCTCGGAATTCCTCTTGCAATTTTGGGCTATTTTCTTGGCTTTGAGCCGCTTGTTTCCATCGGTCTTTTGCTCTATGCTGCAATTGCTCTGTTTCATCTTGTAACTCTGCCTGTTGAATTCAATGCGAGTCGCAGAGCAATTAAGGTTATTGATGATACAGGCTTGCTCTATGATGATGAAATCAACGGAGCTAAAAAGGTTCTTAAAGCAGCCGCAATGACATATGTTGCATCAATGCTTGTTGCTCTTGCCAACCTTCTCCGCCTTGTTCTCAGATTCAGCAACAGAAGAAACTAATTTCCGAAGGGACGTTTTTATATATGAAAAGTGCAAGACAGGTTGCGTTTGAAGCGCTTCTTAAGGTTCATAAAGACGGCGCATATTCAAACCTTGTTGTTGACAGCCTTTTAAAAGAAAATCCTGAGCTTGATGAACGTGATAAAGCGTTTGTATGCAACCTGGTTTACGGAACTCTTGACAGGCTCATTCTCATTGATTATAATCTCGGGCTTTATCTTAATCAGCCTGTCAGGAAGCTTAAGCCTGAGCTTCATACCGTTCTCAGGTTGGGTACATATCAGCTTCTATTTATGGATAAGGTTCCCTCAAGGGCTGCTGTTAACGAGAGCGTGAATCTGGCAAAGGTCAACAAATCAAAATTTGCCGCTTCAATGGTAAATGCCGTTCTCCGCAGAGTTTCCGATAACGGTCTCAGACTTCCCGAAAGCTCGGAGGATGACCCGAATTATCTTGCAATTAAATATTCATGCCCCGAGTGGCTTATTTCCCTTTGGATTGATTCATACGGTTTTGACAATGCGATTGCTCTTGCAGAAAAAGCGCTCGAGGCTCCGCCGCTTGTCATCAGAGCCAACACAACAAAAATAACAGCTGATGAATTGGTTTGGAAGCTTGCCGAAGAAGGCGTTGTTTCAGAAAAATCCGATATTCTTCCCGATGCTTTGATTATAAAGAATTCGGGTTCGGTTGATGAACTGATTGCATATAAGGAAGGTCTTTTCCATGCTCAGGACATTGCTTCTCAGCTTTGCTGCAAGGTGCTTGATGCAAAAGCTGGAGAAACTGTTTTTGACCTTTGCTCCGCTCCCGGCGGAAAGGCTTTTACCGTTGCCGAGGGCATGAAAAACACCGGCATTGTCAGAGCTTTTGATATTTATCAGTCCCGTGTTGAACTTATTAAAAACGGAGCGGAAAGGCTCGGTCTGAGCAACGTTTTTGCCTATCTTTCCGACGCATCAATTTTTAATGAAAACTACGGTTTTGCCGACAGAGTGCTTTGCGATGTCCCATGCTCAGGTCTCGGAATTATTCGCCGCAAGCCGGAAATACGTTTCAAAAGCCGCGAGGATATTGACAATTTGCCTGAGTTGCAGTATCGTATATTATGTAACGCAACCAAATATCTCAAGGATGGCGGCAGGCTTGTTTACTCAACCTGTACCCTTAATCCCAAAGAAAATTCTGAGGTCTGTGACAGGTTTTTAAAAGAGCATCCGGAGTTTTCGGCAGTTAAGATTTTTCCCGATTTGCCGAGATACGGTGAAGAAGACAGCTATCTGACTCTTATGCCCCACCTTCATTCAACCGACGGCTTTTTCGTTGCTGCCTTTTGCAAAAACGGAGGTAATCAATGAGCCGAGATATTCTGTCAATGACTTATGATGAGCTTTCGGAAGAGTTTTCGGCACTCGGCATTCAGAAATTCAGAGCAAAGCAGGTTTATGAATGGCTTCACCGCCATCTTGCCTCAGATTATGACGAAATGCTTAATCTGCCAAAGACCCTCAGAGAAGAACTTTCCGAAAAATTTTCTCTAAATTGCTGCAAAATAGCAAAAAAACAAGTGTCAAAACTTGATAACACCGTAAAATTTCTTTTTGAGCTTCATGACGGTGACTATGTTGAAAGTGTTGTCATGAAGTATAAATACGGATACACAATCTGCGTTTCTTCGCAGGTTGGCTGTAAAATGGGCTGTGCTTTTTGTGCTTCAACTCTCGGCGGCTTTAAAAGGAGCTTGTCTGCGGGTGAAATCCTTTCTCAGCTTTATGTCGCTCAAAAAGATTTGGGTGAGCGGATTTCCCATATTGTTCTCATGGGAATGGGTGAACCGCTTGATAATTTTGATAATGTTATGCGCTTTCTGGATTTGATAACAGACGAGAAAGGGCTGAATATTTCAATGAGAAATATTTCTCTTTCAACCTGCGGTCTTGTTCCGAAAATTGAAGAGCTGCTCGCAAAGCATCTTCAGCTCACGCTGTCTGTTTCGCTGCACGCTCCGAATGATGAAATCAGAAACAGCATAATGCCTGTCAACAAGATTTATCCTGTTGATGAGCTTTTAAAAATGTGCAGAAGATATGCAGCCGAAACTTCTCGCCGCATTTCTTTTGAATATTCAATGCTTTCGGGATTTAACGATACCGATGAATGCGCAAGGCAGCTTGCTTCAAAGTTAAAAGGCATGCTTTGCCACGTTAATCTTATTCCCGTCAATGAAATTGACGAAAGTCCTTATAAGCCGAGCAGCCCCGAACGAATCGAAAGATTTATTTCCGTTCTCGGCAAAAGCGGAATTAACGCAACCGTTCGCCGGAAGCTCGGTTCCGATATCGATGCTTCCTGCGGTCAATTGCGCCGAAAGGAAAACAAAAAGCAGACAAAGGGGGATAACACATGAAAATTGTTGCACGGACCGATGTAGGTCTTCTTCGCGATAACAATCAGGATTCATACGCAGCCAGTGAGCTTTCGGACAAGGCTTTGTTTGCCGTTGTTTGTGACGGAATGGGCGGTGCGGCGGAAGGTGCTCTTGCAAGCTCCGAGGCTGTTCGCCTTATCAAAAAAAGAATATCCGAGCACTACAGCGACGATATGAGCGATCTTTCCGTTAAAAGTCTGCTTGTTTCAGCTATTGAAAATGCAAACAAAAGCATTTATGAATTGTCTTTGTCCAATGATAAATATGAGGGCATGGGAACAACCGTTGTTGCCGCACTTGTTGCAAACGGCTATGTATACATTGCTCATGCGGGCGACAGCAGAGCTTACAGAATTTCAAACGGAATTTTAAATCAGCTTACCCGTGACCATTCCGTTGTTCAGAGAATGGTTGAAATCGGCAGAATAACTGCCGAGGAGGCTGAGGCTCATCCTGATAAGCACATAATAACCAGGGCTCTCGGTGTTGATGAAGAGATTAGGGTCGATTTTTGTCAGGAATCCTTTGAGGATGATGATTTATTGATTCTTTGTTCCGACGGATTGACAAATTATATCGAGCCTGAGGATATTTTGAGGCTGACCGAAGATGGCTGCTATTATAATTATGCAGACAGACTTGTTAATCTTGCAAATCAAAACGGCGGCGGCGATAACATAACCGTTGTTGCTGTCGAAAACTAATTGACTTGTGATTTTGAAAGGAAAGTTTTATTATGGATAATTACACGGGTAAAAGACTTGACGGTCGATATGAAATTCAAGAGGTTATCGGTGTTGGCGGCATGGCCGTGGTTTATAAAGCTTATGATAACATAGATGACAGAACCGTTGCGGTTAAAATTCTTAAGGAAGAATATCTTGCAAATGAAGAATTCCGCCGCAGATTTAAAAATGAGTCCAAGGCAATTGCGGTTTTGTCGCATCCTAACATAGTTAAGGTTTTTAATGTCAGCTACGGTGACAGGCTCCAGTATATTGTTATGGAGCATGTTGAGGGTATTACTCTTAAAGAATATATTGAACAATGTGGTGTTGTAAACTGGAATGAAGCGTTGTTTTTCATTATACAGATTTTGCGTGCGTTACAACACGCCCACGACAAAGGTATTGTTCACCGTGATGTTAAACCACAGAATATTATGCTTCTTGATAATGGTCTTATAAAAGTTACAGACTTTGGTATTGCAAGATTCAGTCGTGGAGAAACAAGAACAATAACTGAAAAAGCAATTGGTTCTGTACACTATATAAGTCCTGAACAAGCAAAAGGTCAACTTACTGATGAAAAGGCTGATATTTATTCAGTTGGTGTAGTTCTTTATGAAATGCTTACTGGTAAATTACCGTTTGATGCTGATAATGCGGTTTCAGTTGCTTTAATGCAATTGCAGGTTGATGCTGAACCATTAAGGAGTATTAATCCGGATATTCCTATTGGTTTTGAACAAATTACGTTAAAGGCAATGCAGAAAAACACCCGTGACCGTTATCAGTCAGTTTCTGAAATGCTTCTTGATTTAGAAGAATTTAAAATGAATCCTAATATCAAGTTTGATTATCAGAACTATTTTGTTGATGATGAACCAACAAGATATATTGGGAAAATTCAGGAGAAAACTATTCCTGTTGACAGACAACCGACTGGTGAATATAAGCCCATTAGACCTTCTGATTACGAAGATAATGCTTATGAAAACGAATATCAAAATGAATTGTCTCGTAAATCATCAACTGTAGAAAAAACTAAAGTTGATAATAGTAAAACTGCTAAAAAGAATTTCACTGTAATTCTTGGTGTAGTTTTTGCATTTATGTTGATTCTTGCTATTGTTTTGGGGATTTTTATAAAAAATGGAACACTTACTATTGGTGGTAAAAGGGTTGAGGTAGAGAGTTTTATTGGTAATGATTATGTAGAAGATATTAAATATAATTCAGAATACGATGGTGTATATATTTTTGAAGTTGTTTATGTTGCATCTTCTGATTTTCCTGAAGGTACAGTTACTGACCAGGATCCCAAAGCAGGTGATTCATTAGCTAAAGGTGGCGTTGTAAAACTTTATGTTGCAAAATCAGGTGAGGGAAAAATTATTCCTGATTTTACGAACTATAACTATAAAGCGGCACGTGATACTTTGGAATCTATGGGGTTTGTTGTAACATTACAAGCAACAGAAAATGATGCAGTTCAAGTTGGTAATGTTATAAGTACAAATCCGGCAGCGAATACGAGTGTATTAGAAGGTTCAACAATTACAGTCTATTATGCTGTT
>JAZNSX010000042.1:0-35893 GCA_045591425.1 Acutalibacteraceae bacterium
GGTCATGTTACCGAAATCATAACCGTAGACCCTACCTGCACAGAATCGGGTAAGAGCTATAAGAAATGTACACTTTGCGGAGAAACAGTCGGATATATAACTGTTATCGATCCGATGGGCCATACGTTTGAAGAAACCGTAACAAAAGAGCCTTCTTGCACCGATGAAGGTCTTCTCACAAAAACCTGCACCGTTTGCGGAGCGGCTGAGAAAGAAGTTATCCAAAAATCTGCCCACACCTTCGGTAAATGGGAATATGAAAGCGGCAACACATTCTCTGGCAAATGCGCTGTTTGCGGTGACTCGTTCGACAGCATTGAGGTTGATATTTCCGTTGAACCGGCAGAAATTAAGATATATAACAAAACCTCAAAAAAGCTTGCGGTAACCGTAACCGAAAATATTACGGACGATATTGAATTTATCTCATCTAACGAAACAATTGCTGTTGTTGATTCAAGCGGAAAAGTAACGGGTCAAAAATCCGGCACGGCTGTTATAACCGCAAAAATAAGGAATACAGATATTTCCGCAGAATGCAAGGTAACCGTTCTTGCCAGAAATTTCGGCATTGAATGGATTGTGGACGGCGAAACCTTTGAATATTCCTTTGTTGAAGAGGGCGGCAAAATAACACCTCCCGAAGCTCCCGAAAAATCAGGATTCGTTTTTGCTGGTTGGACTCCCGAAATCCCCGATGTTATGCCTTCCGAAGGTCTTACCTTCACGGCGGTTTATAACATAGTTTCTCAGTCCTCCGGATTTGACGTTTCCGCAACCTATTCTCCCGATGCCTTCGATGAACCCGTTTCTCTCGATGTCAAAGAGGTGGAGGGCGAAAGAGAGCCCGGCGGCGTTTATATGGTTGACGGAAAGAGTTATAATCAGATCGGACTTTATAATATTAAAGCAGTCAACGAATCTCAGGAAGTAGTTCAGCCCAATGAGGGTCACAAGGTAACGATAAAACTTGCTCTTCCGGCTGCCTATGCAAACCGAACAAGCTTTGTGGTTTATCATCGATTTGTTGACGGAACAAGAGAACAGCTTTCAACTGCCAAAGGAACTCTTAAGGTTGAAAACGGATATCTTATTTTTGAGGTCAGCAGCTTCAGTGAATTTGAAGTTTTCACAATTGCTTCTTCAATGAAAATTACATCTCTTCCCATTAAAACCGTGTATGCATGCGGTGATGATATTGACCTTACCGGAATCAGAGTAGTTTACACCAATTCAAAAGGTGAGGAAAAAGTTGTCACTAACACTAATCACCTTACTGTCAGCGGATATGACAGCTCTGAAGTCGGAACTCAGACAGTAATGGTTAAATACGGTAATTGCAGCGATACTTTTGAAGTTACTGTAAAATACACATTCTGGCAGTGGATTATTAAAATTTTTACCTTTGGTCTGCTTGAATTCTGACATTTCGATTGGCATGCACCCTAAAAGCCAACCGCTTTTTGGGGTGCATTCATACTGAACAGGATGGTGAAAAAATGAAAAAATTATTAAAAATCACAGCTTTTGTTATTATGATCGTTTCTCTGTTTACCCTGAGTGCATCTGCTCAGAATAAAACAATTCAATGGAACGACGGCTACGACATAGAAACATATAGTTACGGCGGTGAACTGAAGCTCGGCAATAACAAGATTGCTCCCGTAGGAGAAAAGAATTGGTTTGATTCGGCAAGTTTTCACTTCAATAATGTTTATTATGAGTTTGATGTTGAAAAAAGCGGTTATTACAGCGTTGAAACTGTAGGCGAACTTTATGTGACACCCTTTGTTTCGCAGGATATCAGGGATGGTGTCGTTTACGGCGACAAGGAAACAATGTTTTATGATTATGATGGGTTCGAGATTTATCTTGAAGAGGGCGAATGCGTGTTCGGTGTTAATTTCATAATATATGGATGTGTTTATCCCGATGATATATACAACTGTAAACTTAACATAGAATTTGTTGCAGAAGAAATAACCGACATTAGTGTTGAAGACGAATATCTTGAGGATATTATTTTGGGATACCATATTGCTACGGAGTATGACGAAAACAATATAGGCAGTGTCCCTGCAAAAGGCAAGGTTATTTTCAACAACGGAAAAGAACTTGAATTTGACCAATATATCAGCGTGGAGTATCCCGATAACATCGCACCGGGCAAAAACAAAATATCATTTGTTTTTCCGAACTTTAAAAAGGATTATACCGTTCAGATAAAAACAGTGAAAGATTATATCAAAGCCGTTGAAATCGGTAATCCGGAAGAGGTTGCGGTTGTCAAACAATTATTTATATCGGATGTTATTTATACTCCTGATGCCTATTTTGAACTTATTCTGACTAAGCCTGACGGGACAAAGATAGCAGAAGAAATTTATTATAGTTATGACCTTGAACTCAAAGGCGATAAGTATCTCACCATATGGTGTAACCACTATCAAAAAGATGACGGAAATTGGTATCTTACCGTTGAGGTCGGAAACGAAGAATATCTGAGCATACCTTGCGAAACAATTCCCGCATCATTCGGAGAAAACTATATTCTTTATACTGACTATATAACAGAAAGCATACTCAATATATTCACTGATTTTTCGTGGTATATGTTCGATGCGGTTAATGCTTTTTCGGGATTGAGCATCACGGAAAGAGCGGAGAGCTTCTCTGATGCATTTATCTCGGTCGGTGAAAACTGTTCTGAAATTTATAAACTTACAGAAATGTTTATAAATTACATCCGATAAAATAGTGTATTATATTAGAGCGTTATGAAATAACATAACTTAACTTAACTCTTCCAAAAAACGAAGAGCAAATTGAATATATGACAACACCCCGAAGCGGGCAGTTTTGATTGCTGCTCCCTTTGGGGTTATTTTTTTTCATAAGCATCAAAAAGGATTTATTCAAAAAATTAGGCTGCGGAAATATGAAAAATAAAAATTCCCCACATTACCACAGCAGTGCTGCTATTGAAATATTTTTTAGAATGTGATAGGATAAAAACATCACAATTGAGAAAGGAAATAATTATGGCGAAACGAATAATTGCATTAACAATATCACTCATAATGATTTTTAACTTTACGTTTTTGGCAAGTGCTTCCGAATCATCATCTCTTGAATTCAACGAAAGCGGAAAATTCAGAATTATGCTTGTCAATGATACACACGATGATGCCACAACGGACAAGAGATTGATAAAAGGTCTTAAAACTGCTATCGAAAGCGAGAAGCCCGATCTTATTGTTTTTAACGGCGACATTTTCTATGAAAGATTTTTCAATCCGACAAAAGAAACTCTTTTTGAATCAATGCACGGAATCTTTCAGGTTGTTGAAAATGCAAAAGTTCCGTTTGCTCTCACATTCGGAAACCACGATACACAGTACGGCATTTCTGCCGATGAACTGATGAATTACTGCACAGAAACTTTCAACTACTGCGTTGCCGACAAGAACGGATGTGATGCAGGCACATATAATCTTCCTGTTTATTCTGCTGACGGAGATTTGATTTTTAACGTTTACCTTATGGACACTCATTCAAAAGATGCGAGTGGTGATTATGACGGCGTAAGCGAAGAACAAATCAAGTGGTACGAAGCAAAGAGCGATGAGCTCAAAGCGCTTAACGGCGGAGTTCCCGTTCCGTCTTATGTGTTCGAACATATACCCGTAAGACAGATTAATTCTATACTGAAAGAAGTTCCGTTCGGAACAGAAAACGCAACCTTTACTCCTGACGGATACAAAATCGTTGACCCTGATAAACACATGGGCGGCAACTTCTATGAATATCCGAATCCTACCGGTGACGAAACAAACAGACAGTATGAGAGCTGGGTTGAGAAGGGCGACATAGTTGCGGCATTCTTCGGTCACGACCATACCAACAGCTTTTACGGAAAAACCGACGAAGAAATCATTCTCGGCTATAATGCATCCTTCGGCTGGAAGGCATACGGAATGGGCGGTGCAACTAGACAGATCAAAATGATTGTAGTTGATGAAAATGACCCGAGAAACCCTGAAATTTATGAAAAAACATATACAGAGCTTACGGGAGAAAAAGGCGGAATAGGTCCGATTGATTTTATTTCACCTTGGATTTACAACGTGATTATCAATAACACAATCGGCAAAATAGTTGCTTTGATTTCCAAAATATTCGGATAATAAAAATACTTGTCAGATATGATTGCAAGGTACCTCCGTTTTGAGGTGCCTCTGATTTTAAAAATAAGGTAAGATTTATGGATACATTAAAACAAATCAGCTTCAAGCGTATGAACGGCGATGAATTCAAAACATACTCAAAATGGTCGGCAAAAGCCTATGCCGATCACCTGATAAAATCGGGCGACGAGAGATTCAGATTCAAAGCGTTGATGGCGGCTAAGAGTGAGTTCCGTGACGTATTTCCTGATGGAGCAGATTCTGCCGACAACTATCTTTATGTTGTTCTGAATGAAACGGGTAAAAAAATCGGAGTTATCGGTTATCAGAAAAGTCCGTTTGAAGAAAGCGCCGCTTTTGTAACCGAGAATGTAATCAAAGAGGAATACAGAGGCAAGGGCTACGGAAAAAGTGCGTTTGTGAAGATTCAGGAAGATGCCCGTGAAAAAGGTTTTTCAAAAATGGTGCTCAACGTTTTCAAGCATACTCCCGTGTCGTATGCAATGTATGAGAAAAACGGATTCAGAGTAATTGAAGACCACGGAGGAAGTGCGATAATGGAAAAAATCTTTGATTCCGTTGAGGGTGTGCAATGAACAAACGCCTTAAAAATCTCAACCGAATAGAGTTTGTGGTTACAATGGCTTGCTCGGGAAAGTGCAAGCATTGCTCGCAAGGCGAGCACAGAAGCAGCGAAAGCATTGATAAAGATTTGGCGGCTGATGCAGTACGAAAAATTGCAAAAGAATACGGCATCGAATCCGTTATGACCTTCGGCGGCGAACCCTTGCTATGCCACGAAACCGTTTGCGAAATTCACAAAGCCGCAAGAGAAATGAATATCCCCCAAAGGCAACTGATAACCAACGGATATTTCAGTAAAGATTTTGATAAGATAAAATATGTCGCTAAAAATATAATTGAAAGCGGAGCAAATGAAATTCTGCTTTCGGTTGATGCTTTTCATCAGGAAACAATTCCTCTTGAATATGTCAAAGCGTTTGCAAATGCAGTTAATATTCCTGATGTTAAACTGCAGGTTCATCCTGCGTGGCTTGTGAGTGCCGCTGACGATAATTCTTATAACAACAAAACAAAAAAGATTCTCGCCGAATTCAATCAGATGGGTATAGAAGCAAGTGAAGGTAATGTTATATTCCCAAGCGGAAATGCCCTCAGGTTTCTTGGCGGATTTTTTGATATGAATAAAGAAATAAAAAATCCCTATCAAGAAGATCCGACGGATATCCGTGCAATTTGTTTCAGCGCAAACGGCGACATTCTCGGCAGTAATTTCTATAAGCAAGAAATACTGGAAATACTATCGTCATACCGCCCTGCAAAAAAGAACCAAACAAATTGAGTCAAGTTCATTATAACTGTAAAAAACAAAAATCCGAACCCATTGCCGATTGGCATTAAGTTCGGATTTCTCCATTGTGGTGGAAGAGGGTGGATTCGAACCACCGAAGTCGTTGACGGCAGATTTACAGTCTGCTCCCTTTGGCCGCTCGGGAACTCTTCCATATTAAATTGGAGCTGGTGGACGGACTCGAACCCCCGACCTGCTGATTACAAATCAGCTGCTCTACCAACTGAGCTACACCAGCATAAGCGGTGTTCCGTAGAACGCTCGATTAATATATCACAATTTTAAGGCTAAGTCAAGCCTTTTTTACAAAAAAATTTTATAAATTTTAAAATGCTTTTTGTTTCATAATTGCTCCTGAAAACTTGACTTAATATATAATTGTATGATATTATTAACATATTATGAATTTAGGAGTGAGTAACTTTGGATTTCAAAGAAAGCACCTTTATGTATGTGATTGCGCTGTGCGTAGTTGCATTCGTAACACTTCAGTCCGTTTTCTTTATCGTAAAGTCATGGAAACACGCAAAAGAACTCGGCATTGACAAAGAAAAACTCAAAAACACAGTTGTTTCCAGCATTCTTTTCACCGTAGCACCTGCAATTTCAATTCTCGCAACGGTTATTGTTTTGGCAAATGCACTCGGTATTGTTCTTCCCTGGATAAGACTTACCGTTACCGGCAACCTTGCTTATGAAACAACTGCGGCACAGACTGCTGTTGAAGCGATGGGCGGAACTCTTACAAGCTCAATTGCAGACCCTCAGCAGTTCTCAACCGTTGCATGGGCAATGACAATCGGCAGCATCGCACCGCTTCTTATGCTTCCTTTCGTATGCAAAAAGCTCCAGAACAAAATCGGCAACGCCGTTAACAAGAGCGAAAGCGCTGCAAAGCTTGGCGATGCAATTTCGGCTGCCGCATTTATCGGTATTATATCTGCTTTCATTGCAAGGGCAATTGCCGGCACAACCTCTGACGGCGTTGGCAACGCAGGCTTCATGTCAATCAGCGTGCTTATCGTTGCAATGGTCGCAATGGTTATTCTTGAAACAATATGCAAGAAGTGGAACCTTGAAAAGCTCCGTCCGTTCACAATGCCTATCGCAATGTTCATCGGTATGGGTGCGGCAATGCTCTTTGAGGCTGTTCTTCCCGCAAACATAGTTAACTTTGTTTGGAGATAAGAGAAAGGAGAGAATGAATTATGCAGAAGAATTATTTTGACAGAGTTCACAGATGGGGTATCCTCTGGAACATCGGCGCATTGCTCATGCTCCTTTTGATTCCCGTTACAATTTCAACGTATCTCGGCGTATGGCCCGAACTGAAGGTTCTCGGCAGAGTTCTCGGAACTCTTATTCCTCTTTATTGGATAACGGCGGTTGTTGAGGTCATAACCTATGTTCCCATGCTCGGTGCAGGCGGAACATATCTGAGCTTCGTAACAGGTAATATCACAAACCTCAAGCTTCCTGTAGGTCTTGCTGCCATGGAAAATGCAAACGTAAGAGCAAACACAGAAGAAGGCGAGGTTATTTCAACAATCGCTATCGGTGTTTCTTCAATCACAACAACAGTCATCATTGCTGTCGGCGTTCTTGCATTCTCACCCGTTCTTCCCCTCATCACAGCGGAAGGCTCGGCTTTCAAGCCTGCTTTTGAATGGGTTCTTCCCGCGCTTTTCGGCGCACTCGGCGCAAGCTATTTCGCAAAGCATTGGAAGCTTGTTCCTCTTCCCGTTATCGTGGGCGTTATCGTTCTTATCTTCTCACCCACAATGGGTGTCGGCACACTTATGTTTGTAACAATCGTTGCGGCTGTTGCAGGTGCACTCGGTCTTTATAAGGCAAAGAAATTATAATACCAAATTTTATATAAAAAGTGCCGTAATTTGCGATTTGTTGTGCAAATTCACACTTGATATAAAAGGAAAATTAGGGTAATATATTAAAGGTTTAAAATATCATCTCTTCTGAAAGGAGAAATTCAAAATGATTAACTATTCACGCGAAGTACAGGAAATGTGCTGCGTAGCCAAGGGCCCCAACCACGGTCCCGCTCCCATCCCCGAAGAAGGTAAGTGGGTTAAGGCTTACGAAATCAAGGATATTTCCGCTTTCACACACGGTGTGGGCTGGTGTGCTCCCCAGCAGGGCGCTTGCAAGCTTTCACTCAACGTTAAAAACGGTATCATCGAAGAAGCTCTTGTTGAAACAATCGGCTGCTCCGGTATGACTCATTCAGCTGCTATGGCTGCTGAAATTCTTCCCGGCAAAACAATCCTTGAAGCTCTCAACACAGACCTTGTTTGCGATGCTATCAACACAGCTATGAGAGAGCTCTTCCTCCAGATCGTTTACGGACGTTCACAGTCCGCTTTCTCGGATGACGGTCTTTCAGTCGGTGCAGGCCTTGAAGACCTCGGTAAGGGTCTCCGTTCACAGGTTGGTACAATGTACGGCACAAAGGTTAAGGGCGTTCGTTATCTTGAAATGGCTGAAGGCTATGTAACAAGACTTGCTCTTGACGAAGACAATCAGGTTATCGGCTATGAATTCGTTTCACTCGGCAAGATGACCGACTTCATCAAGAAGGGCGATACACCCAACGACGCATACAATAAGGCAATCGGTACTTACGGCAGATTTGCTGATGCTGCTAAGTATATCGATCCCAGAAAAGAATAATTAGTAAGAGGAGGTAATTTACAATGGCATTATTTGAAAGCTACGAAAGACGTATTGACCAGATCAATGCATGTCTTAAAGAATACGGCATTTCTTCAATCGAAGAATGCAAGGAAATCACTCTTGCAAAGGGTGTCGATTGCGACAAAATCGTAAGAGAAACTCAGCCCATCTGCTTTGAAAACGCTGTTTGGGCTTACACAGTAGGCTGCGCTATCGCTATCAAGACAGGCTGCACAAAGGCTGCTGACGCTGCTGCCGCTATCGGTATCGGTCTCCAGTCATTCTGCATCCCCGGTTCCGTTGCTGACAACAGAAAGGTTGGTATCGGTCACGGCAATCTTGGCAAGATGCTCCTCTCCGAAGAAACAGAGTGCTTCTGCTTCCTCGCAGGTCACGAATCTTTCGCTGCTGCTGAAGGCGCTATCAAAATTGCCCTCAACGCAAACAAGGTTAGAGTTAAGCCCCTTCGTGTTATCCTTAACGGTCTCGGCAAGGATGCAGCTATGATCATTTCAAGAATCAACGGCTTCACTTACTGCAAGACAGAGTTCGATCCCTATGCTGAAACTGTTACAGTTGTTGAAGAAAAAGCATATTCAAACGGCGACAGAGCAAAGGTTAAGTGCTACGGTGCAGACAATGTTCCCGAAGGCGTTGCTATCATGAAGCTTGAAAACGTTGGCGTTTCCATCACAGGTAACTCAACCAACCCCACAAGATTCCAGCATCCCGTTGCAGGCACATATAAGAAGTGGTGCAACGAAAACGGTGTTAACTATTTCTCAGTTGCATCGGGCGGCGGCACAGGACGTACACTTCATCCCGACAACATGGCAGCAGGCCCCGCTTCCTACGGCATGACAGACACAATGGGCAGAATGCACTCAGATGCACAGTTTGCAGGTTCATCTTCAGTGCCCGCTCATGTAGAGATGATGGGCTTGATAGGTGCAGGTAACAACCCCATGGTTGGTATGACCGTTGCATGCGCAGTTGCTGTTGAAGAGGCAATGAAATAAGAACCTCAGGCTTCGCCTGAGAACCTTATTACTCGCAAGGCTCGTAATAAGATTTGATTAATCCCTGTTCTCGGTTGAGAGC
Source organism: Acutalibacteraceae bacterium (assembly GCA_045591425.1). Lineage (GTDB taxonomy): Bacteria > Bacillota > Clostridia > Oscillospirales > Acutalibacteraceae > CAG-177. The sequence continues at coordinate 9,355 of JAZNSX010000042.1, forward strand.
AGGGATTTTTTTATAACAATATAGGTTTTAATTGCTTGTATTATTATTGCCAATATGTTAAAATACCGTTAAAAGGAGGCAATAAAATGAAAAAATTCTTGTCTTTGGTTCTTGCTTTGCTTATAGTGTTTTCGGCGGTGTCCGTAAATGCGTTTGCGAAAGAAAAAGACGATACACCCGTAATATTTGTTCCCGGATTTTTGCAACCGTATATGTATATTGAAAATGAAGACGGCGGAGAGGATGAATACCTCTGGCTGCCGATGAAAGAAAAAATATTCAAAAGAATAATTGACGATATGCCGAATTTCATCAGGTCAATTGTCGGCCTGCTTTACGGCGATGTTGAAAACTTCGGCGTAACTCTCGGAGGAGGTGCGTATGCCGTTGCCGAAAAAATGCGCTGCAATCCTGACGGTTCATCCGTTTATCCTGTTGTTCATTATAATAACGACCCTGCAGAATCAAATGCCGCCAATCTGAAAAAGATTGTGAGCAAGGATGCGGAAAGAAAAAATATTCTTTTTGAGGACTTTATGGATTATGCCGTTGCAAACGGGTATGCCAAGCTTGAAAACATATTTGTTTTTGAATACGATTCCAGATTTGATTCCATAACTCTTGCCGAGGAGCTTCGTGCTTTTATTAAAGACGTAAAAGAATATACGGGTTCTGACAAGGTTAATCTTTTCACAATCAGCTATGGCGGACTTATAACGGCAACATATCTTTATTATCATATGAACGAAGGCGATGTCGGCAAAGCCGTTCTCAATGTTCCTCCGCTTCAGGGCACCGACTTCCCCGACAGGCTTTTCAGACAGAATGTTGACCTGCCCCTCTACACACTTGTTGATTTTGTTGAGAGCGTTCTCGGCGCAGGCACCGAAATCGGCAGCCTTCTCAAATCGGTTGACGGTAATTTCCTTGATACGGTTCTGAACGGTGCGAGCGGCGGCATGCTTGATGTTGTCCGTTATTGGAGCTCTCTTTATGCAATCACCTCAACAGAGTATTATGAAGGAATGAAAAAAGATTTCCTTGACCCTGTTGAAAGTAAGGGAATAATAAAGAGAAACGACATTATTCATTATGAAATTATGCCTGCCATGCAGAAAACATTTGAAAAATGTGCAAAGAAGGGTATTGACATTTCAATTATCACATGCACGGGCAGCAACATCTGTCTCGGAGGTGACCTTAACGGCGACATTCTTGTCCCGGCTTACAGCGCATCGGGCGCAAAAGTTGCCAAAAACGGTGAGCGATTCCCCGACGGTTACACAGGGGCAAAAACCTCATGTAATAATCCCGCCCACAACCACATTTCGCCTTCCATGGAGGTTGATGCTTCAAGCGCGTATCTTCCCGAAAAAACTTGGTTTATTGAGGATTCATATCACGCCATGTTTGAGCTTGAGGAATATGTGATTTCTCTTTCTGCAAAGCTTGTTTTTACAGATGAGCTTAAAGATGTTCATTCTGACCCTGCATATCCGCAGTTTGAATATTCAAACAATTCTCATCAGGGTGTTTATGCTAAGTTTAACAACAGCTCAAGCGGTTATCTTTCGTCAGATGACACTGCGTTGATTGTTCAGAACGTTTATGAAAGAAGTGCAGTTAAAGTCTTGTCGGTAAAGGTTAACGGTACAGACCTTGAATTCAAGGCTCTGACCTCAAAGCCCTTGCTTCCCGGTGAAAGCATTGAGATTCCTTTCAGCGGTGATGTGCCTAAGGTCAGTTCAACAAGGAGCGAATTGGTTATAGAGTATGTTAAAGCCGGTATAATAAGCGGCAGCACGGAAAAGACTTTTGAGATAACCATAAATAACGCATAATGGAAAAACAAGGGGCTGTTTTGCAGCTCCTTATTTTTATCTTGCTTATCAGCTATAAAATGATATAATTATCATATAGGGGAGTGAGAATATGAAAACATCAACAAAGCTTTCATCTAAAAGTATTTATGAATTTTATAAAGAGCTTGAAAACAAGGGTGTCGAAAACCACGGACTTCTTATTATGAAAGACGGCGAAATCCTTTTTGAGGAATATTCCTATCCTTATTCTTCCGAAATACCGCACACTCTGTTTTCGGTAACGAAATCAATCGTTGCAACGGCGGCAGGCTTTGCAATTGACGAATGTCTGTTTTCTCTTGATTCAAAAATACTGCCGTTTTTTCCTGAATATGAGGCGTGCAAGAGCGATGAATGGGATAATCTGACCGTTCGTTCTGTTCTTACCATGCAGAGCAACAAGGAATTCAGCTTTTTACAGGACATGACAGGCAACTACGTTGAGATGTTTATGAAAGCACCTTTCAGAAAAGACAAGGGCTTTTTATACAGCAATAATGATGCCCACATGGTTGGTGCCTTGATTCAGAAGCTGTCGGGACAAAGCCTTGTTGACTATCTTACTCCGAGGCTTTTCGAGCCGCTCGGAATTGAAAGACCGTTTTGGGAAACAAACTCAATCGGCGAATGTATAGGCGGTACGGGCGGACACTTCAAGCTGCGCGATCTTGCGAAAATCTGCCAATGCTATGCTGACGGCGGCAAGTATAACGGCGTGCAAATTATCCCCGAATGGTGGACAAAGGAAGCCACCCGAAAGCATGTTACTCTTAACGATAGAGATGATGAGGACGGATACGGCTATTTCTTCTGGCTTCATAACGGAGTTTTCAGTATGAACGGCATGTTTGGTCAGCAGATTTCATGTTTGCCTAATCAAAACGTGGTTGTTGCAAGCTTTAACAGTGTTGTTAACGATACCGTACACAATAAACTTGTCAAAAAATTGCTGAATGAAGCGTTTGAGACGGAGTCAGGCGAGGAATGGGATAAAAAGCTTGCCGATTATCTTAAAAACCGCGGTGAAAAGCTCGTTGAATGTAAAAATCTTCCCCCAATACCGACCGGTAAAACATTTTATATAACTGCCGCTTCGGATGTGCTTGCAAAGCTCATGTTCCCCGCAGGATTAATACCGCGTTCACTCACCGCCAGCTTTGCGAAAAGACCGAAGAAAAATCTTAACCGAGTTTCGTTTGAGCTTTCCGAAAAGGTTTTGACGGTCAAGTGGTTTGAGGAAGATGACGAGGTTAAAATCAACTGTGCTCTTGACGGAAATCCCTGCATTTCCGAATGCAGCATAAAAGGCTATCAATACAAAATCTGGGCATATGCCTATATGGCAGACGGTGTTTTGAATGCCGTTGTTAAACCGATAAACACTCTTGCCACTCAAAGAATACGCTTTGAGTTTTCGGATAATGCGGTTAAACTTCAATTCAAGGGAACTCCGAGCTTCCCCGAATTTATCAAAAAGAACGCTTATCAGGCGTCAATCATGCAAAATCCGACCATAGAAAAACTGGCGCAGCCGATTTTAAACGCTGTTTTGGCAACAACGGAAAAGCCTATGAAATTTAAAGCAAAATAAATAAGAACCGGCTTGTGCAGATTAATTTCCTGCACAAGCCGATTTTAATGCTGTTAATATTTTCTGCTTAAAAGATTTTCCGCTTCTTCACGGGTGATTTTGCCTGTATTGCAGTCGGTCATAATCTGAACATCCTTATCGTTGAGTTTGTAGAATTTCCAGACGATGTAAGCGATCAGACAGCCAATGGCGGGAATCATGACATAGCTGAACCAAAGAACATTGAGCGCGTGAGGAGTTTGTTGAATGCCGAGTGTCTGCAATTCTTCAAAGCTTTGCACCTCAACAGTTATCCAACCGGTTGATTTAAGACCGAGCAGGAACATGCCGAGTGCGCCTGAAACGGCAGCGGTAAGCTTGACCATAAAGGTCTGAATTGCAAATGTGATGCCTTTGGCTTCGATTCCTGATTTGAATTTGCCGTATTCGGCACAGTCGGGAGTGAATATAAACATAATAACGCCTATGATGGCAAGGGGAACGGAACGGATGACATAGAGAACAATGTGAATTACCAGGTTATCATAGCCTACAGCCCACATGATAACGCTGAGCACAACCATCAACAAGGCGCATAACTGATAAAGCTTCATCTTGTCGATTTTTTTAAGCATTGAAGGAACAAGCAGCGAGAAGATGAGTGAGGGAACTGTTCCGCAAGCACTGACAACAAGCGAGAAAAGAGTGTTGTTGAAAAGATAATACGAAACAAGAAGATTCAGCGCGCCGCTGATGTTTGCGGCAGAATAAAAGAAATATCCGAAATAGTAAATAAGGAGATATTTATTCTTGAAAAGATAGTTGAACATTCTGCGCAGCGTGAAGCTTTCTTCTTCTTCCGGAACATGGCGTTCTTTCAGCGTGCGTAAAACCGGAATCATCGTCACAAGCGCAAAGACTGCCGTTGCTGCCGCAACCCACGAATAGCTTGCACCGACATATTCGCTCACAAGAACCGTTCCTGCAACGGTTATGAAGGCAATGCCCACACCCGCCCAAATGCTCTTATAGGAAAGCATGGAGCTTCTTTCTTCAAGGTTGCGGGTCATGGCGGTTATTGAGCCGTAAATGGGAACGTCGCAGAGAGTATATGCCGTATCCCAGATAACGTAGGCAACAGCAAACCACAGCAGTTTTGTTGTTTCGCCCGAGCTTGACGGAATGCAGAACAAAAGCAGGGTTGACAGGGGAATGAGAACGGTTGAAATTTTGAGCCACGGAAGATATTTTTTGCCGCTCTTAAATTTTACAGAATCAAAAATAACGCCGAAAAGCGCATCGTTGACCGCATCCCAGATTTTTACAACAAGCATAACTGCGGCAGACTTTGCGGGGTTAATGCCCAGGAACATGAGGTAAGTGGTCAGATAGTTGGCAAGAAGAAAATAAATTGCGTTTTGTCCCGCGAAATAAAGATAATAGCTTTTTCTTTCAACGGGAGTTGTTTCCCATCCTGCCGGAGTGGTTTTAAGCTTTTCAAGAAGCTTCATAAAAGCAAAACTCCTTTGCATATTTTAATGCTTTTATTATATAAAATAATCATATAAAAGTCAAATTGTTCATTATTGGCTAATTGCATGTTGACAAAAAGCTTTTTTTGTCGTAAAGTTTAATAGACAAAAAAACGGGAGGCGCAAAATGAAAAGAATTTTTGCATTATCAATGGTTTTCTTGATGCTGTTTATGTTTGTGTCATGCAAAGAAAACGGCTCAGAAACAGGAACTCAGACGGAAATCGTTACGGATGAGCACGGCGAAACCGTTACAAACGAAGCGGGAGAGGCATTAACTGAAATTGTAACCGTTCCCGGCACGACAGAGAAAAGCACAGATGAGGCTTCAACAACTCCGGAAACAACCGCTCAGGCTGTTACGCTGCCCTCGGCAGACCCTTCATCATGGACAGATGAAGAAATTGTTGCTTTCTATAAGGCTGCAGCAATCAAAAGCAAACCTGCTGTTAAATCAATCCAAAAAATGACTCTCAGGGAAATGGTCGTTAATGAGGGAGACGGCTTGCTTGGCGCTTTGGTTGAAATGATAACACCTTTCTTGATTTCTGCACTTGAGGACAGTTCAACGGAATTTCAGGGTATAACAGGCGGTTATGAAAAAATAGAGCTCTCTGATTTGACAAGCGTAAAGGCGTATAATAGCGGTGAATATACCGTTGTTGAAATGACTATGAAGGAGCAAATTGATGGAGCTCACGGCGATTTGCACAGCGGCACGGTTGGTCATTCGATTTCTGTTGTAGGCGATCTTGCTGTTGTTGAGGAAGCTCTTCCCAATTTTGAAATCCGTTTTGATGAGGCTGATATCAAGCTTCATTATAAAAACCCAAAGCTAAAGGTTAAAATCAACAAAGACGGTATAATTGAAAAAGGAACCTGGACATATGAGGTTTATATCACTGTTGCAAATCTCTATGTGGGCGGCAGAAGGCTTCCGCTTTCGGCAACGGTTGACAGTGCATACGGCACGGTTGACTACATAATAACCGTTGGCGGCGGCTTCTGATAAGGATATAACCCTGCTTTCATTAGAAGGCAGGGTTATTTTATTATTGTAATTGATTTTTTTATATGATAAAATGTTTCATAAAGGAGGCGGAGCTATGAGCAAATGGAATTTTTATACAACCGATGAAATAAAGCCCCTCGGCTGGCTTAAGAGGCAGCTTGAAATTCAGGCAGAGGGATTGAGCGGAAATCTCGACAAAATATGGCCCGATATTAAAAACAGTGCGTGGATAGGAGGCGATAAAGAGGGTTGGGAAAGAGTCCCTTATTGGCTTGACGGCTTTATTCCCCTTGCTTATTTGCTGCAAAATGAAGACATGATAAGCAGGGCGAAAAAATATATAGATGCAATTATTTCCTTTCAGAAGTCTGACGGATGGATATGCCCGTGCAACGATGAGGACAGGAAAAACTATGACACATGGGCTGTTCAGCTGATAACAAAAACGCTGACGGTTTATTATCAATGCTCAAAGGATGAGAGAATCCCGCAGGTCATCTACAAAGTTCTTAGAAATTATTATGAAATGCTCAAAAGCGGAGGAATCAAGCTTTTTGACTGGGGCAACGCAAGATGGTTTGAGTGTTTTATTGCAATCAATTTCATATATGAACGCTGCGGTGAGGAATGGCTCAAAGACCTTGCAAAAATTCTCAAAGAGCAGGGTATGGATTATAACGAGGCAATTCCTTTGTGGAAGAGACCGCTTAATCGCTGGAGATTTGATACGCACATTGTTAACATGGGTATGATGCTTAAAAGCGAGGCGGTTTCGTGCGGCATTCTTGGCGGTGAATATACCGACAACGCTGAAAAGCTCCATGAAATTCTCGGAAAATATAACGGTACACCTGTCGGACTTTTCACGGGCGATGAATGTCTTTCCGGCTTGAGTCCCATTCAGGGCACGGAGCTTTGTGCAGTTGCGGAGCAAATGTATTCATACGAAATTCTTTATGCTTTCACGGGCGATAAGAAATGGGCGGAAAGGCTGGAAATCCTTGCCTTCAACGCGCTTCCCGCAACCATAAGCGACGATATGTGGACTCATCAGTATGACCAGATGAGCAATCAGATCGCGTGCATAAAATTCCCCGGCAAGCCGATTTTCAGAACAAACTGGCAGGAGTCACATCTTTTTGGTCTTGAACCGAATTACGGCTGCTGCACGGCGAACTTTAATCAGGCGTGGCCCAAATTTGCACTTTCTGCGTTTATGCATAATGCTGATGAGATTATTAATGTATTACCCGTTCCTTCGGAGCTTAAAACCGAGGATAAATATATCAGAATCGAAACCGAATATCCGTTTAAAAACAGCTTCAAATATACCGTGAAAGCCGAAAACGGATTTACATTCAAAATACGAATCCCTTCATTTGCCGAAAATCGCATAGTTAACGGCGAAAAAGTAAGCGGCGATATTCTTTCTTTTAAAATAGGCACAGGAGAAGAAAAGGAAATCAATATCTGTTTCGATACCGTAGCTTATTTTGAGAAACGGCCCTATGATTTGAATACAGTAAAATGCGGCTCGCTTGTATTCTCCGTTCCCGTTAAATTTGAAAAGAATATGCTCGAATATGAGCGCGACGGCGTTGAGAGAAAATTCCCCTATTGCGATTATGAGCTTATTCCCGTTTCGGATTGGAATTATGCATATTGCGGCGGTGCGCTTGAGGTTGAGCGAAACGGCGTAAGCGAAATTCCGTTTTCATCGAAGAATCCGCCTGTGGCAGTAAAAACAAGCGTTAAGAAAATCGACTGGGGTTTGGAAGACGGCTATGAAGCCGTTTGTGCAAAAATTCCTGAGTCAAGAAAAGGCGAGGGTGAGGAAGAAACGATGATTCTTTATCCTTACGGCTGTGCAAAGCTCAGAATGACAGAATTGCCTTTTGCAGAATAAAATAAAAAAACGGTTTCCTTTTCGGAAACCGTTTTTTTTGTTGATTTTAATTATTCAGCCTTGGGAGCTTCAACGGGGCAAGCGTCAGCGCAAGCGCCGCACTCGATGCAAGCATCAGCATCGATAACATACTTGCCGTCGCCCTCTGAAATAGCTTCAACGGGGCATTCTGCTGCGCAAGCGCCGCAGGAGATGCAATCGTCATTAATGATGTAAGCCATAATGAAAATCCTCCTTATCATTTTTTCAAGAACATTGTAACATATAATTTAGAAAATGCAAGAGGTTTTTGCTGTAAAAAAAGATGTTATGTCAAGAAATCAGCCTTCTATGTCCTTTAAGGCTTCAATTTCTTCTTTGGCAACTCTGATTTTTGAGTCTCTTACAAGCTTTACATCTTTGCGGTGGAAGGTTTTCGGCGGTGCGTCGGGATTGTTGTGAAGCTTTATTTTCAGCTTGCCTGTGATGAGGCTGAAATCTGCAACCGTTCCCGCACCCTCAGCCGTTTCAACTATTGCACCGGGCTTAGGTGTGATTTTCAGAAGATAGTCGTATGCGTTCTGTTCATATTTGAGACAGCACATGAGTCTGCCGCATGCGCCGCTGATTTTGGTGGGGTTTAGTGAGAGTCCCTGTTCCTTTGCCATTTTGATTGAAACGGGCTGAAACTCGCCGAGAAAGCTGTTGCAGCAGAAGGGTCTGCCGCAGATGCCCAAACCGCCGAGCATTTTAGCCTCGTCTCTTACGCCGATTTGACGCAACTCGATTCTGGTTCTGAAAATGCTTGCAAGGTCTTTGACGAGTTCCCTGAAATCTATTCTTCCGTCGGCGGTGAAATAGAAAAGAATTTTGCCGCCGTCAAAAGTATATTCAACATCAACGAGTTTCATGTCAAGCCCGTGAAAGGCTATTTTTTTCTGGCAGGTTTCAAAAGCCTCGCGTTCCAGTGCCTTGTTTTCTGCAACTCTTTTAATGTCGTTTTCATCAGCGATGCGGATTAGCTTTTTAAGAGGCTTTACAATTTCCTCGTCGTTTATTTCTCTGTTATCCATTGCAACCTCGCCGCATTCAATGCCGCGCACGGTTTCAACGATAACTCTGTCTCCTTTTTTTAACTTTGTTGAGTCCGGGTCAAAATAGTAGACCTTGCCTACTTCTTTGAAACGAACACCTATAACTTCAGCCATATTTACCTCCGGATTAATTGGTGACAGCTCTGCGAAGCTTGGTGCACAGAGCGGTAACCGTCAGATTGTGGTTTGCGTTAAGCTTGATTGAGTTTATGAGCAGGTCGGTGCATTCCGTAAGACTGAGTAGCGCGCGGCGGCTGAGTCTTGCGGCAAGCTCGGCGGGCAAATCGCCGAATTCTGCATTATCTTCTGCTGCGGAATATTTTGTCCTGAGCGCCTGAGCGAAAATTTCCTGAATAACGGGAAGCGCGGCGCGCAGAAGCTTTTGATTTTTTTCGAAAACGGCAGCGGCTTTTATGATTTCAAGGTCGTCAACCGCAGTAACGGCAGATGCAATTCCCTTTGCGGCGGAAACTGTTTCTTCTCTCGGAAAATCTTCGCTTTCAGCCGATGACTGCTGACCGAGATTATAAACCGCTGAGCGGGAAAGTACCGTCGGCAAAAAGCCGGATTTTGAAGAACAAAGCAAAATGAAGTTAACATATGCGGGAGGCTCTTCAAGGATTTTTAAAATCGCATTTTGACCTTCGACGCCCATTGTATGAGAGTTTTCCAAAATAAAAACTTTTCTGTCTGCCTCATTGGGAACAACATAAGCCTTTGCTCTGATTTCGCGCACGATGTCGACCTTAAATGCCTTGGGTTTGTCCTCAACCGAATAAACGAGAATGTCGGCGTGAGAATCTGCGGATGCTTTTCTGCATGCGCCGCAAACCCCGCAGGGAACAACACCGCCGGAGCTGCAAATGAGAGCAGCGGCAGTTTTTTTTGCAAGGCTCATGCGTTCTTCAACCGAACCGCCCTCAAGAATGACGGCGTGCGGGAATCTTTTTGAATGCATTGCCGCAAATATTGATTTTTCGACCGGATTGTTTAAATCAAAGCCTTCAATTTTCATTTATGATACTGCCTTAAAGTTTAATGAATTTGTCAACGTCAACAACAAACACAGTTGCACCGCCTACGGTAACTTCAACTGCGCGCGAAATAAAACCTTCTGTCATGAAGGAGGGGGAAGGAGAAACCATCTGAGTGCGTTTGCGCGAAAATTCGCTGATGATTTCGATAACCTCATCAACCTTTTCGTCTTCTGTGCCGATGAGCAGAGTGGAGTTGCCTGCTCTCAAAAAACCGCCCGAGGTGGAAAGCCTTGTTGCTCCGTAGCCTTTTTGGGTCAGTCCGTTAAGAACGCTGGGGCAATCGTCATTGTTGATAATAGCAATGATAAGCTTCATGAGTAAAACTCCTTTTTATTCGCCGAGAACGGCGATGTTTCTTTCGATAATCTTTCTTCCGCGCCATTCATAGGCACGTTCTTCAAGGTCGCAGCCGCGGCTGACATGCGCAACGGGGGTGGAAAGGAATTCTTCAATTTCAGTATATGCGGCGTTTTTGTTCATCGGGCAGATATCCTGGCAGATATCACAGCCCCAAGCGCAGCCGCAGTCTTTCATGAGGCGTTCTTCTTCCGGGGTGAGAATGCCTTTTTTTTGAGTGATTTCGGAAAGACATCTGCTTCTTTCAATTCCCGATTTGCTTATCGCCGATGAGGGACAGGCTTTCCGGCATTTGCCGCATTTAATGCAAAAGCTTTCTTCTTTTTCTTCAAAATCAAGCTCAAGGTCGGTAACGATTTCGCCGATAAAAACGAAAGAACCGTATTTTTGAGTTATGAGCAATGAATTCATGCCCCTTACTCCGAGCCCTGCAAAGCAGGCGGCTTTCACCTCGGGGACGGGCGAATTGTCCGCGAAAGCGGCAAATTCATTATCAGGAAAAATGCTTTTTAATTCGCAAACTGCCGTGTTAAGTCTTTTTAATGCAACCGTGTGATAATCTGTAACAACGGCATATTTTGAAATGTTGCTGTTTTTATATTCGGCTTCATTGAGCAGATAGGGGAAACAGGCAACAATTACCGATTTCGGGTTTTGCGGCAGCCTGCTTTTGGCTCTGCACTCAATGAGCCCGTCTTTTATTTTATCAAATGAACAGATTCCCCACAAGGGGGTAATTTTGTCCATTATATTTTCAAGTGACAATTTATCACCCCACAGCCTGCGCAAGAGCAATCATGACAGGCAAGGTAATTATTGAAATAAAGCTGACTATTGCAACCGTCTGCGAAGCAAGACCAGTGTTGCGGTCGTATTTTGCGGCAAACATAACCGTGTTGTTGGCTGTCGGAGCACCTGCCGATATGGAAAGCGCAACAAGCAAAGTGCCTGAAATGCCGACAAGCCTGAATGCTGCAAGCAGAGTCAGCGGAAGAATGATGAGTTTTACAAGTGACACGGCAAATATGCGCCAGTTTTTGAAAACGGTTTTGAAATCCGTGTTTGCAATGTAAGTTCCGAAAATAAGCATTGCAACGGGAGTGTTAAGGCTTGCAATATAGCCGATGGGCGATGCAACGATTTTCGGCAAATCAACCGAAAGCAGAAACAGCGGTAAGCCGATGATAACGGAAATAACTCCGGGATTTAAAATCAGTTTTTTTAGGTCAAACTTGACCTTTTCGCCGCCTTTACCTTTGTTAATGGTGTAAATTCCGTGAGTGAAGCTGAAAATCTGAAATGAAATGATAACCGCCGAGCAGTAAAAAACGCCTTCGCTGCCAAGCACCGCCTCCGCAAGCGGCAATGCCATATAACCGCAGTTGCCGTAAGCGCAGGAGTATTTATAAATGCAGGCTTCATCTTTGAAGCATTTGTTGAAAACGAGGGATGAAATTGCGGCAGAAACGATGTGAAGCACAAAACCGCACCCCATGGCGACAAATAGGCTTTTGGCGGTTTCGGGATTGTATTCAAGGCTGCAAAAGCTCTCGATTATGACGGCGGGGGTTATAATATAAAAAAGCAAATCCGTGCAGCTTTTTGCAACCTTTTCGGTATAAATCCCAACCTTGTCGGCGATTGCGCCGACCGCAACGAGAATGTAGAGAATTGCAACCTGTTCGCTTGCTATAAGAACATTTTGAAAAAACATTATGCGTCTTCCTCTGGTGAGTCATTTTCGGGGAGCCTGTCTGTTATTCTTGTGAAAACCGCTGAAACAATAAAGAGAGCGTTGCTGATGTCGCAATATTCAATCGGCGACTGCTCATGAAGAAGGTCGGCATTGCCGGTCAAGGTCACAATGAATCTTGGAACAAAGCAGATGAGTGCGAGAAGGGCGGCGGGCAGACCGTATGCGCCGATTTTCCACTCGTTGTTTTTTGCACTTACCTGAGAATTGACCTGGGCAAACGCCATAAAGAAAAGAATAAGGAAAACAATCATAAGCATTTCAAACAAAAGGTCCGAAACTCTTATGTAGCTGATTGTTCTTGTGAAACGGATAACTATTCTGAATATGCTCCAAAGAACGGGAGCGAGAGAAATCAGGCGGTATTCAGAGCCGTTTGATTTGCCGCCGAGGTTTGAAATTCCGAGCGCGATAAAATAAATTGCGGAAAGCAGGGCGAAAATTGCCTGCGCGGCGAGAATGAAGCCGGAAGCCCCTGCTGTTGCGGATTCGGAATTCGGGGTTGAATTCATAAAACCTACGATTCCGCTTGCGGCGTTGGCGAGAGCGCCTGCGGCAGCAGTCATTGAAAGAATGCCGAATTCGGGGCGTTTTGTAACCTCAAGGGTATAGTCAAGCTTTTTTCTTTTGCTGAAGCCGAAAACAATAATTGAAATAACGGCGGCGATGATTACCGCGTTGAGAAGGTAAACGCTCCAGTCGGATACTCTGTAAAAACCTGTATCGTTTTCAAGCACCGTGAAAAACTGCAGGGTTCTCACGGGCAGAGCGATTACGGCAGCGGCGACAAAAATCAGAGAGCCGATACCGAAGCCTTTTTTTAAGGATATGCTTTTCATTTTTGCAAAACCTCTTATCTGTTGTTAATGGGGACATATATGTTTCTGATGTTATTGCTCTTATATGCGGGTCTGATGATTTTTCCGCCTGTTATGAGTTCTTCGAGTCTGTGAGCCGACCAACCTGCAATTCTTGCAATTGTGAAAATAGGTGTAAAAAGGTCGGGCGGGATGTCAAGCATTTTATAAACAAGACCCGAATAAAGGTCAACGTTGGCACACATAGCCGCCTTTTTCTGCTTTTTGAAGCTGTTGAAAATTTCGGGAGTGAGCTGTTCGATAAGATTAAGGAGAATAAATTCATCCTCAAATTCGGTATTAACCGCAAACTCCTCTGCTTTTTGCTTGAGGATTTTTGCTCTGGGGTCGGAAAGAGTATAAATTGCATGACCCATGCCGTATATAAGACCCGACCCGTCGCCCGCTTCCTTGCACATGATTTTTTTCAGGAAGTCGGCAACCTGACCTTCGTTTGTTATGTCGCTGACACCGGCTTTGATTTGCTCAACCATTTCGGTAACTTTGATGTTAGCACCGCCGTGCTTAGGACCCTTGAGCGAGCCGATGCTTGCGGCTGTTGAAGCGTATGTGTCGGTGCCGCTGGAGGTAAGAACTCTGGTTGTGAAGGTTGAGTTGTTGCCGCCGCCGTGCTCAGCGTGGAGCATGAGACATATGTCAAGAAGCTTTGCTTCTTTGTCCGTGAAGGTTTTGTTGGCTCTGATTGAGCGAAGAATTGTTTCTGCTGTTCTGTGCTCAGGCTTCATCGGGTGAATATACATGCTCTTTTTATAGTAATGCCTGCGTTTTACCTGATAGGCATAAACCATGATTGCGGGAATCTGAGCAATGAGGTGAATGCACTGGCGAAGAACATTTTCAACTGAAATATCGTCAGGGTTTTCGTCATATGAGTAAAGAGCGAGAACCGATCTTGAAAGCTTATTCATGATATTCTGCGAGGGGGCTTTCATAATCATGTCTTCGATGAAATCATCGGGCAGCTCTCGGCATGCCGAGAGAATTCCGCAGAAGTTATCAAGCTGTTCTTTTGTGGGCAGTGTGCCGAAAAGCAGCAGATAAATAACTTCTTCAAAGCCGAAGCGGTCTTCCGTTATGCAGGCGTTAACGATGTCTTCCATGTCAATTCCTCTGAAAAGAAGACGGCCTTCTCTGGGTATTTTTTCACCGTCGTCGATGAAATAACCTTCAACGGTGCAAACGCCTGTGATGCCTGCCATAACACCCGTGCCGTCTGAGTTTCTCAGGCCTCTTTTAACGTTAAAACGTTCAAAATCCGAAGGGTCTATATGGTTATATTTTCTTATCTGATTACATAAATCTTTAATATCATGCTCCGCAACATGAGATTCGATTGTGGACATATTCCATCCTCCGTTTCGTAAAAATAATATCTCCATTCTATAATTAATTTATTATATATCTTTATAAATTAAAAGTCAAGTTAAGAAAGGATGAATAAAGTGCGTGCCAATCTTATTGTTTGCATAATTATTGCCGTTTCGATGATTCTTTGTCCCGTTGCCGCTCTCGGCAGCGAAAATCTGCCGAGAGAAAGTCAGTCCGCAGAGGCAGAGCAGATGATGCTGTCCGAAGTTTCGGGGGAATATATCGCTGTTTTATCCTCGTCTACGGGAAACATTGAAAAGGTGAAAATGCGCGAATATGTTATCGGATCGGTAGCTGCCGAAATGTCTGCGCTTTATCATTCGCAGGCTCTTATGGCACAGGCGGTTGCAAGCTATACTTATGCCAAAAAGGTGGGGGAGCAGAACGAAAAATACAAAGAATCCTCGCTCGGAGAAGCGGATATAACCGACAGCCCGGATACCCATCAGGGATATATCAACGAAAAACAGAGAAAAGAAAAATGGGGAGAAAATTTTGAAGAATACGAGAAAAAAATCGAAGCCGCCGTTGATGAGGTTTTCGGCTGCTATCTGACATATAACGGTGACACCGCTCTTGCTGTCTATCATTCAAACAGTGCGGGCAAAACGCAGAGCGCGGAAACCCTGTGGGGCACTAATATTCCTTATCTTATCAGCGTTGAAAGCCCGGGCGATAAGCTTTCGCCGGATTTTGAGAGTGTGCAGACCTTTGATGCGGGTGAATTCAAAAAACTCGCAAAGCGTTGTGATATTACGCTGAGCGGGGGTGAAGAAGAATGGGTCGGCGAAATCACGCGTGCGGACAGCGGTTATGTTATGTCTGTCAGGCTCGGTTCAACCGAAGTGAGCGCATCGAAATTCAGAGAGGAGTTTGGGCTTCGCAGCTGTTGCTTTGACATTGATTATGACGACGGCGAGTTCACCGTTACCTGCCGAGGTTACGGACACGGGGCAGGCATGAGCCAATACGGCGCCGACTATATGGCAAGGCAGGGCAGCACATGGCGCGAAATCCTGAAGCATTATTATCCGGGCACCGAAGTGAATAACGACGGATAAACGGTAAATAATGGTTTCAGAGGTGTAACGGAATGAAACAGGTTGTTATAACGGCGGACAGCGCCGCAGATTTGCCACGGGAAGTTGCTGACAGATTCGGTATTGAGATAATGCCGATGTATGTTCTGATAAACGGAGAAGAGAAAAAAGACGGTGTTGACATAACCGCGCAGGAAATCTTTGATTTTGTTGACAGAACGGGTGAAATCCCGAAAACCTCGGCGGTTTCACCCGGGGAATATACAGATTTTTTTGTGAGATTTCTTGATAAGGGCAAAGCTGTTGTGCATCTGTCGTTTTGCTCGGAGCTTTCCTCCACCTGCCGCAATGCAAAAATAGCGGCATCGGCTTTGAAAGACGTTTATGTTATAGACACGAAAAATCTTGCGGGAGGGATATCGCTTCTTGCAATCAAAGGCTGTGAAATGCGCGATAAAGGCATGGGTGCACAGGAAATATATGCGGAGCTTTCGGCCCTTGTGTCTTCGGTAAAAGTGAGCTATCTGCTTGACAGTATTGATTTTTTGCGCCGCTCGGGCAGGTGCTCGGCTGCGGTAGCTTTCGGCGCAAATCTGCTTTCAATAAAGCCCTGCGCCGCAATGGTGAACGGGAAAATCGATGTTATCAAAAAATACCGCGGAAAAGCAAAAGCCGCCCGCCTGCAATATGCAGGTGAGCAGCTTGAAAAATATAACAATTTTAATTATTCAACCGCTTTTATTTATCATTCGGGTGTTGATTCTTCCGAACTTTCGGCAATTGAAGAAATGCTGAAAAACAAGGGATTTGAGCAGGTTATAACAGCCTTTACGGGCTGCATGATCAGCCTGCACAGCGGAAGAGGCGCGTTGGGAATTCATTTCCTTGCAGATTGATTATTTAACATTCTTTTCAAGGAAAATACAGGTAATCAAACCGATTTCTTCTGCCATATTTTCAATGCACTGATGTCCGCCGCCGTCAACAAGATGTTTTTCAGCATCGGGAAAAGCTTCATTCATCTGTGATTTCATGGTGTCGTTGATAATGATATCTTCACTTGCCTGACAGATAAGCACGGGGCATTTAACCTTGTCTGCATTTTTAAGGTCGGTTGCCTTAACGTTAAACATCATTTCGCACATTCCGCCGCCGAAGCCGTCATACTGAACGGCATCGGTAACACCGGAAACATCGTAGTTCATTGCGAATTTCCAATCCATTGTTGCGGCATAGATAATGAGTTTAACAAGAGGCTCAACCTTTGTGCCGTATTTAAAGAAAAAATTCATAAAGGATTTCATGAAATCCGAAGTCATAAGTTTTTCCATATTATCGGGGAATTCACTTTGCGGGGCGGGTGAATAGAGAAGAAGTGCTTTTACGGGGTTTTCGA
The DNA here is from genome assembly GCA_045591425.1 of Acutalibacteraceae bacterium. GTDB lineage: Bacteria > Bacillota > Clostridia > Oscillospirales > Acutalibacteraceae > CAG-177. Next base: position 26,139 of record JAZNSX010000042.1, read on the forward strand.
TTGCGATGTTTACCGCAACGCCGCCACCCATGGAATGACCGGCAATTATCCATTCGTTCATGGGTGCGATGCTTTTCATAAGCTCAACAATCAGATTCTCACGGTCTATGATTTCAATGTCGTCGCTTTCTCTTGTGCTGAAGCCGAAATTGGGAAGGTCGGCAAGCACGCATTCATAGCCGGCTTCGGCAAGAATCGGTGCCATGTTGCGCCAAGCATATGTGGAGCAAAGGAAGCCGTGAAGCATCATGATTCTGCCCTTTTGCTCGCCTTTTGCGGGAATGACTCTGTAATGAATGTCATAATCGCCGTGTTCGAAATATCTGCTGTCTTCATAGGGCTTGAAGCTCGTGTCGGCAGCAAAAGCAAAAAATGAAAATGATGATAACACAATTGCGATAACGCAAAGAATGCTGAGAGACTTTTTCATTCGTTAAAATTCTCCTTTAAAATAGTGTTGAACCCATAACGGTCATGGTTTTGATGCAATAAACAACAATGACAAGCCACACAAAATTTACCGCGTATGTCGCCGCAAGCAGCTTTTTGTTCAGCGGCGATTTTTTTATCATCAGAATTACTGAAACAACGGTATAGACAATCGGGATAATGATTGCGGCAAGAGTTGTCCACACAAATGTGATCGCAAGCGGGTCGCTTTGAGTGATTCTTGCGGCGGCAAGCACCGCCACCCATAAACCGAGCATGGCAAGATTGATAATTGCAAGAATATTATGAAGTGATTTTTTCATGGCAGCACCTTATTGAAGCTCTATCTTCTCGCAGTTATAGCCGGTCAGCTTGCAGCTGACTGCATCTGGCTGATGGCCGCCGATATAAAGAGCAATTTTTCCGTCGGGCTCAACTCTGCTGCCGTCGTCAATGACAGCTTTGAGCCAATATGTGTCAATCTCAAGGGTGACGGTTGCCTTTTCGCCTGCATCAAGCTCGGTTGACTTGATTGCGCAGAGCTGATAGTGGGGCGTTGCTGTTCTGCTGTCGGTAAACGAAGCATAAACCTGTGTTTTTTCAACGCCTTTGATTTTGCCGGCGTTGGTAACGTCAACGCTGAGGGTGATTTTTTCTTTGCTCTTATCAACGATTTTTGCGTTTTCATAGGCAAAGCCTGTGTATGAAAGACCGAAGCCGAAGGGATAAAGAGCATTTCCTTCGATATATCTGTATGTTCTGCCCTTCATGTCATAATCCATGAAATCGGGCACTGGGTGGTCGCCTGCATAAAGAGTTACGGGCAGCTTGCCGCAGGGTGAAGCCTCGCCTGCAAGAATGTTTGCAAGGGCAAGTCCGCCGAGTGCACCGGGATACCAAGCATGGAAAAATGCTTTTGCGTGGTTTCTGACCTTTTCGCCAACGTCGATTGAGCTGCCGCACATAAGTACGACAATAACATTTTCGCAAACATCACAAACGGCTTCGGCAAGCTTCTGCTGTGTTGCGGGCAGATAGAGCGAGCGCTTGTCGCCGCATGCGGTGTAATCATCATCGAAGCCTGTGTCTTCGCCCTCAATTGAGCAGTCAAGACCGAGAGCGAGAATTGTGATATCGGCTTCGGAAGCGGCGGCAATGCCGTCACTTATCATGTTCTGGAAGCCTGACCAATGGTTGAGATGCTCATCGCAGTAGTTTGAACCTCTTTCAACGGTGATTGAAGCGTCTGTGAATACTCTGCGGATACCGTCTGCAACGGTTACATATTCGGATGCATAGCCGTTGTAGTTGCCTTCAAGGGCAGTGACGGACAAGGAGTTGGGTCCGACAACAGCGATTTTTTGGGTTGTGTTTTTATCAAGGGGCAGGAAGTTGTCGTTTTTGAGCATAACAATGCATTGTTCGGCAGCCTTGAGGTTGAGCTTCTTATGTTCCTTGCAGTCCAGCTTATCAAAGCCGATGTCGGAATAGGGTCTGTTTTCTTCAAATTCGCCGAGAAGGTAGCGAATCATATATACTCTTTCGGCAGCGGCGGTGATTTCTTCCTCGGTTACCAAATCCTGCTCGTATGCATCAACGAGGGCATCGAAAGTCTGACCGCAGTTAAGGTCGCAGGTGTTTTTGAGTGCAACAGCGGCAGCCTCAGCCTTTGTTGCTGTGTATTTGTGATGCTCCCAGATATCCTGAAGAGCGCCGCAGTCCGAAACAACATAGCCGTCAAAATTCCATTTGTTTCTGAGAACATCAACAAGCAGATATGAGTGGGCGCAGCAGGGCTCGCTGTTTGTTCTGTTATATGCTCCCATAACGCCGGCAACACCGGAAGCAACAGTTTTTTCGAATGCGGGCAGATAGGTTTCGTAAAGGTCACGAAGGCTTACCTTTGCATCAAAGCCGTGTCTGTATTTTTCGGGACCCGAATGAACAGCAAAATGTTTTGAGCAGGCAGCGGCCTTCAGAAATTCGCCGTCACCCTGAATGCCTTTGATGAACGCGGAGCCGAGAACCGAAGAAAGGAACGGGTCTTCGCCAAAGGTTTCCTGACCTCTGCCCCAACGGGGATCACGGAAAATGTTGATATTGGGTGCCCAGAAGGTGAGACCCTTGAAAATATCGTGGTCGCCGTATTCGACGTGTTTGTTATACTTTGCGCGTCCTTCGGTTGAAATAACGTCTGCGATTTCGTTGATAAGCTGAGGGTCGAAGGTTGCTGCCATGGCGATTGTGTGGGGGAAGACGGTTGCCGTGCCTGCGCGCGCAACTCCGTGAGCACCTTCGTTCCACCAGTTATATTCCTTTATTCCGAGTCTTTCAATTGCGGGTGAATTATAAAGAAGCTGAGAAATTTTTTCCTCAACGGTCATTTTTGCTACAAGCTCTTTTGCTTTGATTCTTGCTTCGGTTTTAGTCATGGAACTTCCTCCTTTGTTTAATGATTATAATATAGACTAATTTTTGTAAGTAGTCAAGAAAAAAGCATCGGACAAAACATATCCGATGCTTCAAGTCTTAATTTTTTCCTGTTGAGCCGAAGCCGCCGGCTCCTCTTTCCGTTTCGTCAAGCTCGTCTGCTTCAATCGGAATTATGAGCGAAACGGGCATGATAACCAGTTGGGCAATGCGCTCGTCGGGGTTGATTGTGTATGCCTCTTTGAGCTGATTTATAACACCCACGCAGATTTCGCCGCGATAGTCGCTGTCTATAACTCCAACAGAGTTAAGCAGACCGATGCCATGCTTGATTGCGAGCCCGCTTCGTGCAAAAACAAAAGCTCCAAGCTCTGCCGAAGGCAACTCGATTGCAATGCCCGTCGGAATAACCGCCTTTTCTCCGCCTTCAAGAATAATGGGCTCATCAATACATGCATATAAATCCATGCCCGCGCTGCCGGGGGTTGCCCTGAATGGAATTTTTGCGTTTTCACGCAGCTTTTTTATTTTGAAGGTTTCCATTATTTAGACATTCTCTCCTTATATCTTTCTTCGGGAGAAATCTTTTTGTGGGGGCAGGGGGTAGGCTCTTTGACGGGGTTAACGGGAGCAGCCCAGCGAACCGCGTTGATTATGATTCTCTGAACGTTTTCATTGTGGAAGGTTGGATTGCTTTCATGACCCGGCTGGAAATAGAAGATTTTACCGAGCCCTCTCTGCCATGTGCAGCCGGAGCGAAAAACCTCGCCGCCTGCGAACCATCCGAGGAAAACAAGCTCATCGGGTTCGGGAATGTCAAAACGCTCGCCATACATTTCTTCAACATCAATGCTGAAATGAGGCGGGACACCCTTTGCAATCGGATGAGCAGGGTTAACGGTCCATATTCTTTCTCTGTCTCCGTCTCTCCAACGGAGATTGCAGGTTGTACCCATCAGTTTTTTGAAAATTTTGGAGTGATGGCCTGAATGCAAGACAATAAGACCCATGCCGGCAAGCACACGGGTATGTATCTTTTCAACAAGCTTGTCGGGCACTTTGTCATGAGCCATGTGACCCCACCAAATGAGGACATCCGTGTTGTCGAGAACTTCGTCCGAAAGACCGCACTTGCGTTGTGCAAGTGTTGCAGTTTTAACGCTGATATCCTCCTGAGAAGTCAAAAAGTTTTTGATGCAGCCGTGGATACCTGCGGGGTAAATGCCCGCAACCTCGTTGCTTAGTTTTTCGTGAACACCTTCGTTCCAAACCGTAACGTTTATCATGTCGGATTCTCCTTATCTGAAATATTTTATTATCTTTTGAGAAATGTCTATTATTTTATCGGCGAAGGGGTTAAGAATTAAATCGGTTTCTCCCAAAAACTCAATAAATTCGCCGTTAAAGCCTTTTTTGAATCGGTAAAGTCCGTACAGCGGACTGCTTTTATCGGTGTTGCCCGAAACTCCTCTGAAATCGTATATTTCGCAATTGCTTTCGATTGCCCATTTTATCATTTCCCATTGCAGCAGGTAGTTAGGCATAACGTTTCTGTGAGAATTCAGAGAACCGCCGTAGAAATACCACACCTTGCCGCCGCAGCGCACTGCAAGAGCGCCGGCTATCGGAGCATGGTCATAATATGCAATATAAAGCCTTGCGTTTTCGCTGAAGGCATCAAGAATTTTTGTAAAATGCTCTGCGTGTGGAACTGAAAAACCGTCTCTTTTTCCTGTTGCATTCATTATATCGGAGAAAGCTTTAACATCTTCTTTTGTGCAGATTTTTATTTTAACTCCGCGTTTTAATGCAAGACGGATGTTATATCTGTGCTTCGGATAAAAAGATGAAAAAATCTCTTCCTCCGTTTTACCGTTTAAATTGAGCCTGAAAACATGGCGGCACTGAAAATCTTCAAAGCCGAGAGTACGTTTTTTGAGGCGGAAGCCCATGGAAAGCATGAACGATTTATATATATCATTTTCAGCAGGAGCATCCTTATCGATTTTTAACTTGTATGCATTATATTTTTTGCCTTCGATTTTTGCGGCTTCAATCAAAGACTTTATTGTGTCGGAGTCATCAAGGTCACATACGGGACCTCTCGGGGCATACATCAGATGAAAGGCCGTTTTTGAAATTCGGCGCATCAGCACCGCAAGAGTGCCTGTGATTGAGCCTTCGCGGTTTCTGCAAATAATGCCGAACCATTTCCAGTCGTCTTTTACTCTGCCCCAAAAAGAGGTCTGAAGAAAATGACCGTTTTTATGAGTGATAACAAAAGAATCCAGCTCACAGGCATTGTTCAAATAAACCGTTTCGGTTTTCACTTAATAACCTCACAATCTGTATTATACCCCAAGATTTTCCGAATTGCAATAGTGTTACATATTCTCCTTGATGCTTCTTGCTGCTTTTTTCAGTTCTTCAACGGAATTGATTTCAACTCCGGATTCGATTATCGAGTTTCTCACTGCGGTCGGAAGCTTATCAAATTCTGCTTTGACAGCGGGATTTTCGGTGAAAAATTTTGCCATGCCGACACCTCCTTTTTTATTATTATTGTTTAATTTTATGCTTGATAATCAATCAGATTGTTTTCTCGAATCAAAAAAACCTTGACTAATGACGAAGACTGTGATTATAATTTTAAATAAGCATTAAAACTCATTTGGAGAAAATATTATGAATACTTGTGCATTATATAAAGCTGACAGTTATGGCGATGATGAGCTTTTCTCAATTTTGAAGAAGCATTTTGAAGTTCATAAAATCAAAGAGGACATTTCCAAAAATTCAAAGGTTTTAATAAAGCCTAATCTTGTCACCGACAAGGCGGAGGCGTTTTCTGTAACAACCAATCCTAGATTTATTTATGCTGTTATAAGATGTTTGAAGGAAATCGGAGTTGACGATATAACGGTTGCTGATTGTCCTGGAGGTGCATTGCTGCTGTTTTCAGATATTGATAATGTTTACAGACGAGCCGGATATTCATTCTTGTCGGATTATGTAAAACTGAATGCCAATTTTGAAAGCACCGATGTTATCTGCTCCGAAGGTTTTGTTAATAAAAGTTTTAATATTATCAATGCGGTTGTGCAGGCCGATTATATTATCAATGTTCCTAAATTGAAAACTCACAATATGACATGTATAACGGCAGGTGTTAAGAATCTCTTTGGGTGTATACCCGGGTTGCAAAAGCCTGCATTTCATGCAAAATATCCGGCAGCATCGGATTTTTCCGAAATGCTTGTTGAGTTGGCTGAGACCGTTAAGCCGAATTTTACAATAGTTGATGCAATTGATATTATGGATGGTAACGGACCGACAAACGGAAAAAGGCGTCACCTCGGTGTTACTTTTTCTTCAAAAAATGTGTTTGCCGTTGACGAGTTTATTGCCGAAACGCTTGAAATTCCTTACGAATTGATAGGAACAGTTGCTGTATCGCGGAGAAAAAATCTTGCAGGGAACGGTATAATGGCGGTGGGCGATAAAGACTTTAAGCCTGACAAACCCATAATTCTTCCCGATTTTGTTTTGGCAGAAACAGGCAAAAAAAAGATATCTGCCAAAACAAACACCCTTCTTGTTAAACTAAATGATATGTTGTTTATGAGCTATCCGAAAATGAATGGCAAATGCGTTCTTTGCCGCAAATGTATATTGACTTGTCCTGTTCATGCGTTGTCAGTAAAAAACGGAAAGGTTGTTTCTAACAAGAAAACGTGCATCGGGTGTATGTGCTGCGATGAGGTTTGCCCGAATGCGGCAGTTGATATAAAGAGAAAAATTAAGAGAAAGAAATGACTAAAGGGAAATGAGAATTTTATTTATTCAACCTTCGGCAGGTTTTTTAATGAGAGGCACAACATATCCTGTGTGCCGAAGTATTATGACCACGGCTTCATATATGAAAGCTGAAGGGCATGATGTGCTTGTTTTTGACAGATGTATTGATTTCCGAAAGCCGGAAAAGGTTTTTAAAAGCTTTAGGCCGGAATTGGTTATGATTTATATTCCGCCGACAGCCACTCTTTCCGAAGCGATTGAAATGTCTTTTTTTGCAAAAGAAAGCGGAATTGTTGTTGTTTGGGGAGAGGTTATTGCTGCTTCTCTTGCAGATCAGGCAGTCGAAAAGGGAGTGGCGGATTTTGTGATTACCGGCGAAACGGAATATAAGCTTGATATGCTGATTAAGGAATTACGGGGTTGCGGCAATTTCAGAAACATTCCGGGTTTATCTTTTTCTGAAAACGGAACAGTTGTTACAAATAAAAACCAAAACAACACTCCGCTTGATTCGATTCCTGAAATCGACTGGGAAATGATTGATGTGGAAAAATGTTTCCGCAGGTTTCCCCACTGCAAAAAAATGCTTTATATGTATACCTCAAGAGGCTGTCCTTATAAATGTGCGTATTGTTATAACACAATGTTCTACAATTCCGAACATAGAAAAAGACCCATCCGATTCGTGCTAAATGAAATCTGTCATTTGGAAAGAAATCATGGGCTTGACGGCGTCAATTTTTCTGATGAGCTTTTGCTGCTGAGCGATGAAGAAATAGAGGAAATATCGCGTTTCAGAAAAGAAAATAACTTGAAATTTGTGTGGGGTGGAGAAACAAGAGCGGATACATACCGAGATAAAGAAAGTCTAAAAAAAATGTATGATGCAGGTTGCCGTTGGTTTATGTTGGGGCTTGAAACTGGGAGTGAGCAAACCAGAAAAACAATTAACAAGCCCATGAACAAGGAGCTTATCAAGAATTTTGTTGATGAATGCACGGGTGTCGGAATAACGACCTTCGGTTCATTTATAATAGGTTTTCCGGGAGAAACTTCTACTCAGTTAAAGGAAACCGTTGATTTTGCTTTATCCTTAAATCTGGATGCTTTTCTTTTTAACTATTTTTGCCTTATTCCTAAAACTCCTTTATCAGAACAGGTTATTAAAGAAAAGAATATCGATGTTTCAAAAATGATCAGCAAAGAGTTTACCGTAAAGCAAATACAGAATCTTTTAAAGAATTATTCTGAAATATCCGACAGGGATTTAAAAGTGGTAAAAAGCTGGTTTGATTGGATTACGTTTACCAGAAAAAAAGCTGAAGCGGTTCAAAAAAATATGTTTGCAAAAAAATCATTCGATACGCTCTGGCATTTTGCAAACGGCGGAATTAAAAAAGCATCCCGAAACATATTGAGTGCCGCAAACACTTTTATAATGGTTTTGGTTTATTCTTTTTGCTTTCCGAAAATCAAAAAGAAATATGGATTATATAATATCAATAAAAAATAAAATAATTCAAAAATACCCTTGCTTTTTTTGCCGATAAAGGCGATAATATAGAAAAAAATATGAAAGGAAGATATTTTTGGAAGCTATACTTAATTTTGACCTTGCCATTTTTGAATTCTTCGAGAAATTCGTAAGAATGGACTGGCTTACTCCCATTATGAAAATTATAACAACACTCGGAGATGACGGCATATTCTTTATCATTCTCGGCGTTGTTATGCTTTTCTTCAAAAAGACAAGAAAAGCAGGTCTTGTATGTCTCGGTTCGCTTCTTGTTATGACTCTGCTAAACAATGAGCTTATCAAACCCATTATGGAACGCCCCCGTCCCTATAACCTCACAATTCTTCCTCAGGCAGCACAGAAGGCTTTTGAAGAATACGGCAGAGAATATGACTGGGTCGGTTTTTTTGGTAAGATTGACTGGACTATTGACAGATTCCCCGGCTTCGCAGAAAAGTGGAACGCAGGCTATGTATGGCCCGATATCGTTGACTATATGAGTTCAAAGTCGCTCTCATTCCCTTCGGGTCACACCTCATCTGCATTTACATTTGCAATGGCAATCACAATGGTTCTCAAGAAGAAGGGCGTTGCAATCGCATCATTCATCTTTGCATTCCTTATGGGTATGTCAAGAATATATGTCGGTGTACACTATCCCACAGATGTTATCGTAGGTGCGGTTGTAGGTATTATCTATGCACTCATCGGTTTCGCAATCTTTGCAAAGCTTTATGATGTTGTTTACCCAAAAATCGAAAACGCTATCAAAAATAAAAAAGCTAAGAAAGCAGCGTAAAGAAAAATTATAATAAAGATACGGCGGAAAACATGGTGAACACCTTGTTTTCTGCCGCATTTTATGTACAAAACGGAAAAAATCAATATTTTTTTGAAAAATTTTAATTTTAGTGTTGATTTTTTTGAGTGAATGTGATAATATACTTTGGCAGTCGGAAAGAACCTGCAAAATTAAATATTTGCGCTGCTAGCTCAGCTGGATAGAGTGTTTGGCTACGAACCAAAAGGTCAGGGGTTCGAATCCCTTGCAGCGCGCCATACAGAAACTCCTTATATATCAAGGAGTTTCTGCTTTTTTATACCCTTTATAAAAAGTCTTAAAAGCACCGTTTTTCTAACAAAATTCTAACAAGTGGCGTTTCAGACTCAAGTCACACATCGTTTTTGAAGCCTATGGAAGTTCCGATAGTGTTGCCGCGATCTTTTTTCTTTTCATAACAAAGCTGCTTCCCTTTGTATTTACATGCAGTTAAAACGATTGACTGCACAAACAAAAATAATCCGAAGACTTCACCAATCGGTAAAAGCTTCGGATTATTTGTTATAATGAATATTAAAATTCCGTATGCTCATTCGGCAAAATGCGGTATTATGCGGAAAATTTTTCAACAAACTCTATGATAGGTGTATTGTCGTCCAGCCCGTGGGGATGGTGTGCACAGTTTGCTTTGCCGATGGAAACAATTATTCCGCCGTTTTTCCGATAATACTTTTCAAGAACAGCTCCGTTTTCTTCATAAGGAACAATGTTATCGGAATCTCCGTACACCAGTATAACGGG
>JAZNSX010000043.1:0-36643 GCA_045591425.1 Acutalibacteraceae bacterium
ATGTGATTGGGAAGGTTTACTAAACAGTATACCCGAAAAACTTGATACGGCGGCATTACTTGATTTGCCCGAATTTTTAAAAGAAGAAGGGTTTGGCGATACTGCTTCGGGTGTTGAAGTTCCGTATGATTATGATAAGCCATTACCCGAAGGATATAAAATCGCGGATCTACCCGAGTGCATAATGCTTTATTTTCAAAGTGAACCTTTTGAAAATCCAGATGATTTTGGTGTTTATATTGGTCAAGTTTTCAAAGCAAAAGATAACTATAACTTTGAGAGATACGGCTATAAAGTTGCAAATAATACTGCTCCGTTCTTTAATTTCGGAGCACAAACTGAAGTAGGGGCAAGAATTGCCGTCCCGGTTATAAAAAAATAAAAAGTAAGGATAGCTCGATTAATGAGCTATCCTTTTTTACAGCTCTTGAAAATTTTCAAAATTATGTAACCTTTATCTGTTTTGAATTGTTATAATAGTGAAAGGACCTTTCATGCGGTGGTGATTTAATGGATAGTAACGATTTCGAGCGAGTGTTCAAAAGAAATAACAAACGGTTGTTTCTGATTGCACTTTCGTTCACAGCAAATCAATATGATGCAGAGGATATTCTTCAAAACTCTTTTATGAAACTTTTAAAAGCAAAAACGGAGTTTGAAGATGACGAACATATTGATAAATGGCTGACTTCTGTTACGGTGAACGAGAGCAAAAATCTTCTTAAAAGTGCATTCAGAAAAAAGAGTGCAGATTTTGAGGATTACGTTGCAACATATTCTTTTGAAAGTGAAAAATGCGAGGATTTGTTTAAAGCCGTTATGTCGCTGCCTAAAAAACTGCGGACGGTAATCCATCTGTTTTATTACGAGGATATGCCAATCAAAGAGATTGCCGATATGCTCAACATCAAGCAATCTGCGGTTAAAACAAGACTGTGCCGGGCAAGGGAACAGTTGAAAATTAAGCTTGGAGATGATTGGAATGACGAATAAAGAAAAATATATCAGTTCTTTTTCAGGTGTTGAGCCGTCTGACAAAATTAAAGAAAGGATTTTGAATATGGCATCAACAAAGAAAAGATGTTCTTTTAAAGCACTTGCTGTGGTGTTTGCCGTTCTTATAATGGTTGCAGCAGCCATGCTTACCGCAAATGCCGCAACGGACGGAGCGATAGGCGATAAAGTCATTGAACTCAGCAAAGAGATATCTGAAAAAATCAGTGTTGTTGTTAACGGTAAAGAAATTGAGGCGACGTTTAATCATAAGCCGATAACAGACGAGAATGGAAAAACAAGTATTGTTGAAATTGTTATTCCGGAAAACCTTCCTGAAAATCTTCCCGAAAAAGAACAGGGCGAAGATGAGATTGTTTTTGAATTGAATGAAGTGATGGTAGATGTCGGTAAGATCGTTCTTCAAAAATCGGAAGAAAGCACCGAAAATGTTGAGATTGAGTTGAAAAGCGAAACCGAATATGTTAAAGTGATTGTAGAATCTGAATAAGACTTAAGCTGAACAGCAAACGGAACCTGAGCTTGCTGATCAGCTTAACATTTGTCTTGTGTTATATTGTCACTATTCTTATAAAGGTTATCTCGATCTGTTCTTTATTTTGTAAATTTGATTGTAATATAATCTGACAAGTTTTTTTAATACATTGATACACACATATATTGGTACACAAATGCATAAAAAGAGCTAACTGACATCAAAATCAGTTAGCTCTTAACTTTTAGATAATTAAAATGTTGCCAAAACGTTGCCACGGAGCATTTTTGTAACCTCAAAACTGAGGAATATCAACGCTTCCACCTTTGGTTGTATTATTCCCACTCAATTGTGCCGATCGGCTTGGGAGTGAGGTCAATAAGGACACGGTTGATGCCTTCGACTTCGTGAGTGATTCTGTCGGTAATCTTATGAAGAACAGGGTAGGGGATTTCTTCGATAGTTGCTGTCATGCCATCTTTGGTGTTGACAGCTCTGTTGATTGCGGGCCAGCCTTCATATCTCTTTCCGTCTCTTACGCCAACGCTCTTCACGTCGGGAACAGCAATGAAATACTGCCATACCTTTTCGGCGAGACCGCATTTGTCAAATTCTTCGCGGAGAATTGCATCAGTCTCACGCAGAGCGTGGAGTCTGTCACGGGTGATTGCACCGAGGCATCTTACGCCGAGACCGGGTCCGGGGAACGGCTGACGGTAAACCATTGCATGGGGAAGACCGAGAGCTTCGCCGACAACTCTTACTTCATCCTTGAAGAGAAGCTTGACGGGCTCAACAAGCTCAAATTCGAGATCTTCGGGAAGACCGCCGACATTGTGGTGAGCCTTGACACCCTTTGATTCAAGAATATCGGGATAAATTGTACCCTGTGCGAGGAAGGTTACACCTTCAAGCTTTCTTGCTTCTTCGGCAAAAACATTAATGAATTCGCCGCCGATAATCTTTCTTTTTGTTTCGGGTTCTGCAACGTCCTTGAGAAGGTCAAGGAATCTGTCTGTTGCATCTATATAAATAAGATTTGCATCAAGCTCTTTACCGAAAACATCGATAACCTGCTCACTTTCACCTTTGCGCATAAGTCCGTGGTTAACGTGAACGCAAACGAGCTGTTTGCCGATAGCCTTGATAAGGAGGGCTGCAACAACGGATGAATCAACACCGCCCGAAAGAGCGAGAAGAACTTTTTTGTTGCCAACCTGAGCTCTTATTTCTGCAATCTGCTCTTCAATGAAAGCGCTTGCAAGCTCGGGTGTTGTGATGCGTGCCATTGATTCCGGTCTGACATTACTGCTCATAATTATTTCCTCCTTCAAAATCAGTTTGTGTAGTTATCGAAATAGCCCTGAACGAGAACAACGGGCGTACCCTTGTCGCCTGAGCCGCTGGTTAAGTCGCAGAGAGAACCGATAAGGTCTGTAAACTGTCTGGGAGTGGTGCCTTGAGATGCCATATTACCTACGAGGCTGCTGCCGTCTTTTGCTTCGATTTTTTCAGAAATAGCTTTCTTGAGTTCGTCGCCGCTGAGGTCTTTGAAATCGTTATCTGCGAGATATTTGAGCTTGAGTTCATTGGGAGTACCTGCAAGACCTTCGGTATAAGCGGGGGAAACAACGGGGTCAGCAAGCTCCCAGATTTTGCCCTGAGGATCTTTGAATGCGCCGTCACCGTAAACCATAACTTCAATCTTTTTGCCGCTTGCTTCGCAGAGAAGCTCCTGAGTTCTCTTGACGAAGGGGTAGCAATCTCTGGGGAAGAGCTTAATTGTGTCTTCTGTTGATTTGTTTGAACCGAGAAGACCGTATGATTCGTTGAAGCCGCTGCCGTCAACGGAGGAGGTGAGGATATCATCCATGCCGCAGACTACCTTTGCGCCTGCCGCTTTGAGAAGTCTCTTTGTTCTTGCTCTTGTATGGATATCACAAGTCAGAACACAGTCTGTATATGCGAGAATGGTTTTTGCCTGATTTGCAAAGATGATTTCGCATTCTGCGCCTGCATCCTTGATGATGCCTGCGTAATAGTCAACATAGTCAACGCCTGTGAACTCATGCTTATTTTCGCCGAAAAGCTCACGGTATTTTTCGAGGGTGAGAACATCGCTGTAGGGATTGATGCCTGCAGCGTCAAGCTGGTCATAGGTGAGAAGGTGGTTGCCGACCTCATCGCTGGGATAGCTGAGCATGAGAACAACCTTTTTGGCACCCATTGCAATGCCCTTGAGGCAGATTGCAAAACGGTTTCTTGAAAGAATCGGAAAAATAACGCCGATTCTTTCGCCGCCGAGCTTTGACTTAACATCTTTTGCGATTGCATCAACGCTTGCATAGTTGCCTTGACTTCTTGCAACGATTGATTCTGTTATTGCAACAACGTCCTTGTCACGAAGCTCAAAGCCTTCGGAATTTGCGGCATCAATTACGCTGTCGCAAACGATTTTAGCAAGATCGTCGCCTTCACGGATGATAGGGCAGCGGATGCCTCTTGAAACTGTGCCTGTTTTTCTTTCCATTTTTAAAGACCCCCTAACAAGTTTAAAAAACTTTACACGATATTTTATCACCGAGACAGAAAGAAATCAATAGTTAAAATGAATATTATTAAGCTTTATATATGAAATTCTTTTGTATTATTTTTTGCAGAAAAAAACATTTTTCTTCCATATATTGCCTTATGTTGCGATTTTATGTTTTTATGCTGATTGTTATATTGTTCTTGCGGTAAGAGAAATTGTCAGCAAAAACAGTTTAGGTCAGTGAAAAATTCTTTTGCGAGCTTATTTTATACCCAAAACGGCAAAACACGTTAACAATTTTTTGCTTTTTAAAAAATTGTTTATATGCACAAAAAAACATGGCGTTTTGTGTGAGTTTTATACAAAAGCTTTTAAAAAATAGCTGTAAAGGCGTATAGCTTTACAAATATATAAAAATCAATCCTTGGTGTTTTCGTGCTCACATTGTTCCCAAGATGTGGAGTTTGGAGTTGGCGGAATAAATTTTTTAAAACATAAAAAGAAACATGTTGTTTTGATATAAAATTTCGTATAATTGTTCTTTTAAAGTATTTTTAAAAAATAAAAATATTGACACACAAGAATATAAAATATATAATTGTTCCATCTCTTGGCAATTTGTTATAAGGGCAAAAAATATAACAAATCTGCTTGTAAAAGCATGTTCAAGAAAATTCAAAGAAAAGGAGTTTCACAAATGAAAAAGATTATTTCTTTGCTTATGGCAGCAATTTTCGTTTTCTCAATGGCTGTTCCTTCGTTTGCGGCAGCTTCGGTTAATGATGTTGCTCAGCCTGCCGCAATCAGCAGCAGCGATGCCACGGGCACAGACGACATCCTCAGCGATGTTGTTGATTTCTTCACCGGAGTTTTCGAAAGCATAGTCAACTTTTTTAAGTGGCTGTTCGGAATAAGCTTCGATGCAGCAAAATATGATGTAACATATTATTGGGACAGCAGCAAAGCGGCTGTTTACGACAAGCGATCATATGAGGTTGGCTCGTCGTTAGGCTCAGTTCCCGTTCCTCAGAAAACAGGCTACACCTTTATCGGCTGGTATCCCGAGCTTCCTGCTGAAATGCCCGCACAGGATCTTGAGGTTTATGCCACATGGTCTGTTCAGAAGTTTGTCATTACTTTCAACACAAACGGCGGAACACCTATCGCCGCAATGGCAGTTGCTTACGGCGATCCCATTGTTCTTCCTGCTGCGCCTACAAAGGACGGTTGTTCTTTCCTCGGTTGGGATGCAACATATGCAACGATGCCCGCCAATAATATCACCCTTAATGCCATTTGGGGTGAAAAGCATACTTCAATCAATTTTGATACAGACGGCGGTTCAAAGATTCCCTCTATAGTTCAGCCAATCGGTGCCGCAGTAACAAAACCCCAGAATCCGACAAAGCCCGGTTATACATTTCTTGGCTGGAACGGTGTTATTCCTACCTATCAGCCCGAAGAGAATGTAACCTTTATCGCAAGATGGAAACCCAACACATATACAGTTAAGTGGGTTGTTGAAGGCAGTGTGAAGTCAACAAACAGCTATGACTGCGGTGCTCTTGTTACATGCCCTGTTGCAGCTTTTAAAGACGGCTATGATTTTGACCGCTGGGTTGACGAAGACGGCAACGCTTATGTAAGCGGTGAAACGGTTATGGCTCCCCATAACGTAACTTATACTGCTGTATTCAAGGCGAAGGCTTATGATTATACTTTTGTCAGCGACGGTGAAACAGTCAGCGAAGGCAATGTTAATGCCGATGAAGTTCTTTCTGTTGACAACCCCGAAAAGACAGGCTATACCTTCAAAGGTTGGAGAGATAACAACGGCACAACATATGCAGTCGGCGCAGTAATTACCATGCCCGCAAAGAATGTTGTGTTTACCGCAATTTGGGAAGCTAACAAGTATAATGCAGTTTTCAATATTGACGGCACACAGGTAACAGTTCCTACCGATTATGATACCGTCCCCGTAATCGCAGATCCCGAAAAAACCGGTTACAGCTTTATCGGTTGGGAGCCTTCTCTTGCAAAAATGGGAACCGAAGGCGCTGAATATACGGCAAAGTTTGAGCCTACGGGTGACACCGCATATACAGTTAAAACTTTCTATATGAATGTTAACGGCGAAGGCTACACAGCCGAAACTGAAACATTGAAGGGTAATGCCGATTCAACAATAACCATTACTCCTGAAACAAAAGCAGGATTTGTTTTCAACGAAACTGCAGCCAATGTTCTTTCTGCAACTATCAAGGCAGACGGCAGCACAGAGTTTGTTCTCTATTATGATCGTGAAAAATATACATGCACCATCAACGGCGTTGAGCAGGAGCTCTATTACGGCGAGCAGATTACCGCCCCCGCAGAAGATGCTGTTAAGGTTGGATCAACCTTCAAGGGCTGGAGAGGCTCTGACGGCGAGCTTTATGCTTCGGGCGATGCAATCACGATTCCAGCAGACGGATTTACTCTTACCCCCGAATTCGAAGCAGTAGTATATACTATTACATATTATTATACCGCTGACGGTTCCGCTTCAACCATTCCCGGTGCATACACCGAGTGGGCGAAGAAGGAATATAAATACGGCGATGCTATTGCAGCAATTTCAAATCCCGAGATTACAAACAAGTATTTTGAGGGCTGGTCACAGACAATCGGTTCGGCAGCTGCCGAAGCACTGCCCGAAACAATGCCTGCAAACAACGTTGTTTGTTATGCAGTTTTCAGCGAGAATGTAACAAAGCTTACCGTAACATTTGATGCTGATGAGGGCGAGTTCCCCGACGGAACAGCTAACATAGGTCCCATGGAGCTTCTTCGCGGTCAGGATATCAACCTTCCCAGCAAAGACCCCGTTCTTGAAAACAAGGGCTTTGCAGGCTGGGCGCTGACAAAAGATGCAACAGAGCCCATCACGGTTGACAAGATGACATATGATAAGGACACCACCTTCTATGCCGTTTATGTTGACATTACCTGTGAGGTTGAGTTCACATATCTTGATGCTGAGGGTAACCTTCAGACCAAAGAAACCAAAGTTTATAACCTTGGCGAAACAGTTGATGTTGATGTTGCAATGGACGAGGTTCACGGCTATACATTCAGCGGTTGGTATATTGATAAGGTTAACGGCGAGGATGCCGAGCGCGATGAAAACGGCGAGCGCAAGCCTGCTGAAAGCTTCGTTGTAACAGCAGAGGAGTATTCACGCGAATATAAATATTCACGCGTTTACTACGGCGAATATGTTCTCAATGAGCACGATGTTATGTTTGACGGCAACGGCGGCACATGGGGCGAAGAAACTCAGCAGATTTCAAAAACCGGTTACGGCGAAGAAATCGAGCTTCCCGAAGATCCCACTGCTCCCGAAGGCCTGGCGTTTGTCGGCTGGAGAGCAGCTGATGATGAAGAAGCAGAAAAGATTTATGCTTCAGGTGAATCCGTAGGCACTCTTGTTGACGAATCCGAAGATTACACAGCCGATAAGGAATACGGCTTTGTTGCAGTTTATGTTGTTGATAATTTTGTTATCAACTATATGTTCGACGGAGAAGTTGTTCATACTGAGAAGCTTTCCTTCGGCAATGCGATTCCTGCATATACTCTCGAAAACCTTGAAACAGGTCTTCTCTTTGAAGGCTGGGCTCCTTTCAACCCCAACGATGAGGAAGCAGAGCCCACTGTCATTGACCTTGCATTCATTGAACTGATGGATGAAATCACAGATGAAACAGGCACGGCAAACGGTTATGCCTATAAGCTTCAGGCTGTTATCGACCACGAAACATACTATATTTCTTTCGTTGGCTGCTACAAGGATGCAATCCCTGTAAAATACACATATGATATTGATGCGGCAGCTGTTAATGCAGCTCCAGAAGCAAGAACCGGTTATAAGTTCAACGGCTGGCTTGATGCAGGAGGAAAAGCGGCTGAAATTCCCGAAACAATGCCCGCTCATGATATTTCTCTTTATGCCGATTGGGAGCTTGAGAAGTATACTGTTATTTTCGACGGAAACGGCGGCGACTGGAAAAACGCAGAGGATGCAACTCTTCCTGCAGAGACAGTCAAGAATGTTGAAGTTAACTTCGGTGAAAACGTTGTTATGCCTGCGGATCCCGCAAGAGAAGGCTATACCTTTGACGGTTGGGACACCGAGATTCCCGCACCC
This sequence comes from Acutalibacteraceae bacterium, assembly GCA_045591425.1. Lineage (GTDB taxonomy): Bacteria > Bacillota > Clostridia > Oscillospirales > Acutalibacteraceae > CAG-177. The sequence goes on from JAZNSX010000043.1 coordinate 8,215, forward strand.
ATGACCGATATCGGCGAAACAGGAGCAACAATGACGGTTAAGGCAAAGTGGACAGTTAACAGCTATTCCATCACATGGGATGTTGACGGAAAGACAACCGTAAAAGAATACGCTTTCGGTACCCATGTTGACAAGCCTGAGCCTCCCGTAAAGACCGGCTACACCTTTGACGGTTGGGACGGTTGGGAAAAATATGATTCCGAAGACGGTTCTGTTCTTGTAATGCCTTCTTTGGATATCACTCTCACCGCAAAGTGGAAGGTCAATGAATATGTAATCACATTTGTTGACGCAGATGACGAAACAATAGTTTATGAAACAATAACTCAGGATTACGGCACAGATGTTACCGAACCCGAGGCTCCCGAAAAAGAGGGTCACACCTTCAAGGAGTGGGATACAGCAATTCCCAAAACAATGCCCGCAGGCGATTTGACCATCAAGGCTGTTTGGACAGTTAACGAATATCCCGTCAGCTTCAAGGCAAGTGATGCAGAAGATGCCGCTTCGGTTGATGTAAATGTTGCTTACGGAACCGAAATTTCCGAAAAAGCACCTGCTGATTTTGCAGGTTCGGCAGCCGGCAAGTATATTGAGGGCTGGGCAACAGAGCCCGATGGCGAGCTTATTAAAACTGAAGACCTCGGCACAATGCCTGCTCTTAAAGAAGATGAAGTTTTAACCTATTACGCTGTCTGGGAAGATGAAGAGTATACTCTTACCGTTGACTGCAATGGTGGCGAATGGCTTACCAGAGACGAAGAAGGCAATGTAACAGGCACAAACGGAACGGAAGAAATCGTTGCCGGTAAATACGGTGATGAAATCAAGGAATTTGCGGCTCCTGAAAGAGATGGCTACACCTTCATCGGTTGGAGCGAAGAAATTCCCGCTGAAATGCCCGACCTCGGTGCTGACGGCGCTGAAAAGACAATCACCGCACAGTGGCAGGCAAACATCTATAAAGCTGTGTTTGATGCAAACGACGGCAGCTGGGGCGTAGAAACAGAAAAAGAATTCGATGTTGCATGCGATGCAGATGTCGAGCTTCCCGCAGAGCCTTCAAGAAAGGGTTACACCTTTGACGCTTGGTCAGGTTATGATTATGAAAACGGCGAAACCATGCCTGCAGGCGACAAGACCTATGTTGCATTGTGGAAAGCTAATGATTACACGGTAACATTCAAGCTTGGCTATGACAACAAAGAAGTGGTTGACACTGTTAAGTTTGATTCAACAATCATTAAACCCGCTGATCCCACCAGAGCCGGTTATGATTTCGCAGGCTGGGAACCCGCTCTTGCAGACGGTACCATTTTGACCGATGCAGAGAACAAGGTTTATACCGCAAAGTGGGTTGCTCTTGGTTCAACAAAATATACTGTTGAAACCTACATAATGGACACCGATGAAACATATGTAATGACCTCTGAGATAAAAGAAGGAGTAACAGATACTCAGGCAACTGCAGAGTATACCGTTGAAACCGGTTTTGAGCTTAATACAGAAAAGAGCGTTCTTACCGGAACTGTTGCTGCTGATAATTCACTTGTTCTCAAGGTTTATCTTGACAGAATTTCATACACCCTCTCAACCGATGTTGACGGTGTAGTAACCGAAATCGGTAAGTATCGCTATGGTTCCACAATTGTAATTGACTCACCTGAGAAAAAGGCTGGATACACCGAGCATTGGGAAGGATATCCCGAAGACGGAACAATGCCCGCTGAAAATCTTACCCTCGTTGCAGTTTGGACTCCCATAACCTATAAAATAATTTTTGCAAATGCAGGTTATATGGATGCGGTTGAGCTTAAATGCGGCGAAGCAATAGATGCTTCAAAGTTTGTTCCCGAAGAAAAGACCGGCTATGATTTTGCAGGTTGGTATGACGGCGAAGAAAAGTATGTATTCCCCGAAACAATGCCTGCAAATAACATTGAAGTTACTGCAAAATGGACAGCAAAGTCATATAAAGTAACCTTTGATGCAAACGGCGGCGCATGGGAAGATGCTGCGGCAACAAAGGTAGTTTCTACCGAATACGGCAAGATGATCGAAACTCCCAAAGCTCCCGTTTTGGAGGGCAAAACACTCAAGGGTTGGTCAACAACCAAAAATGGTCAGGTTGTTGACAGCCTCGGCACAATGGCTGCTGCTGATAAAACTTTCTACGCAGTCTGGGAATAATTCCACAAAACAACAAAAGCGTACCGTTTCGGCGGTACGCTTTTTGTTATGCTTATTCGGTTTATGAAACTGTAAATTCAGAAAAATCGGCTTTCAGTTCAGCTCCGTCTATTGAAAGGCTGAGCCATGCGCCCGTTTCTCCGTTTGCTGTCAGAGCGAAGCTTCCGCGCTCGCCCGTGCCGTGATATGTCCAGATTCCGTTTGAATATGTTTTTTGAATGTTTATATCCTGAATAACATCTGTAAGAGTCTGAGTCAGCAGTGCTCCGAATTCCGCCTGCGGGAAACGGGAGAGGTCTGTTTCAAATTTTAATCCGTCATAAGTGACCGTGCAAGTGCCGTCGGCGTATCTGAGGTTAAGGGAATTCAGAATTTCGGGTGTGAGAATCTGGATTTCATATTCTTCGGCAGATATCTGGCGAATGTTGGCTGTCATCGCCGTTCCGCTGAAGGCAACGTCAAGCTTTGCTGTGAAAGCCGTTGGCGGCGGGGGAGGCGAATCTTCCTTTTGCTCTTGCTTTTCACATCCTGCCGCGAGAAAAAATACAAGCGCGGCAAAAATCGAAAAAGCTTTTTTCAAATTATCACCTGCTATTCAAATTTTGAAAAAAGCTCCGGCAAAGCGTTCAGAACATCGCTCGGCAGCATGCCTCTCATTGAAGTTTTGCGCGCAACAAGATCCGCGCAAAGTCCGTGAAGATAAACTGCGCACACCGCGGCATCAAACGGGCTTAAGCCCTGCGCGGCAAATGAAACAATCATGCCTGCCAGCAGGTCGCCGCTTCCGCCGCGTGCAAGACCCGAATTACCTGTTGCATTAAGATAAATTTGGTTTGTTTTACCGTCGCAGACAACGGTGTTTGCGGTTTTGAGAACAACGGTTATACCGTGCTTTTTTGCAAATTCATATGCCGTGGCAATGGGGTTCGCAAGAATTTCGGCAATGCTTTTGCCGCACAGACGGCTCATTTCTCCCGGATGGGGAGTGATGATAACCGGCGCCTGAGCTTCCTTCAATATATCTATATTTGTGCTCAGCGCATTTATGCCGTCAGCATCAATAATCATCGGCTTTTTTAGTTCTTTTATCAGATTTGTGACAAGTCTTACCGTGTCTTTGTTGAAGCCAATGCCGCATCCCATGAGAACAGCAGTTGCTCTTTCTGAAGCTTCAAGAATTCCGGCCATAGCTGAAAATGCAAAAGTGCCTTCAAAATTTGGTTCAAGCGGAAGAAGAAGCGGTTCGATCAGCTTCGGGGCAATGCCCGCATATGCGCTTTGAGGGAATGCTGCCGTAACAAGCCCCGCTCCGCAGCGCAGCGCTCCGCCGACCGCGAGATATGCCGCGCCCGTCATCCTCATGCTTCCGCAAACGCAAAGCGCATGACCGTAAGTGCCTTTGTTTGAAACAGGCTTTCTGACGGGCAGCATGCTTTTGATTTCTGCGGGGCTGAGCGTTATGCAAGCAACACTGTCAAGGCTTTTGAAATCTTCGTCTTTAATTCCTATATCCGCAACAATCAGGCTGCCGCAGTATTTGCAGCAGGGCTTCATGATGTGAATGGGTTTGTATGCCGAGATTGCGATTGTGATGTCGGCTTTGAACACAGTGCCCTGAACCGTTGCGCTGTCGCAGTCTGCACCCGCAGGCACGTCAATTGCTATAACGGGAGCTGCTGCGGCATTGACAGCCTGAGCAAGAACATTCAGAGAATGGTTGAGCGAGCCCGAAAAGCCCGTGCCGAAAATTGCTTCAACGATAATTTCTGCGTTTTCTATATAAGATTTCAGTAGAGTAAGATTGTTGTCGTAGCGGATTATGTCAATTCCCGCAGTTTCAACAAGGGAATACATGTCAGCCGCATCCTTGGCCTTCGGCTCACCGCATGCGAGCATAACGGTTACGTCACAGCCGTATTCCCACATTTTTCTGGCAATAACAAAGCCGTCGCCGCCGTTTTTGCCCTTGCCGCATAAAACAAGAACCTTCTTTTTGTTTTGCTTGCTTATATCAAATTGTTTTTTTATTATTTTAGCGCATGCCTGCCCTGCGTTTTCCATCAGTTGGGGGAAGGAAATGCCGCGATTAACGGCGTTGCATTCCGCCTGATACATTTGATTGCTTGTAACAACAAACATGGTGTCACCTCATTAGTAGTTGTAATTTAATATTAACATAAGCAACGGTTGTTTGGAAGTATATTTGATAAATTATTATAGTTTTTTTCATATTTTGCATTGATACATTAAATTACAAATGATATAATCTAAAATAGAAAAGTGTGGGGGTGCACCATGGAGGAATATATCAACGGTTATATAAGACCACGTCTTCAGGGCGACGGCGGCGAAATAACATTCGTTAAACAAGAAGGCTGTGAAGTGACCGTGCTTTTGCAGGGCGAATGCTCAAAATGCCTGATTCTTGACCGCTGTCTGAAGTGGATTGAAGACAGAATCAAGGCGGACAGAAACGAAACCGTCAAAGTTGTCGGAATCCGCAAAAAGCCTTATTTTCAGGATGTGTGAGGTGTAGAACATGGCCCATATAAAGGTTGTCAGAAAAAGCATGAGACCCGAGGAATGGGTGCAGCTTCGCTTCGGTTGGCTTAAAAGATATATTTACAGTGAAAAGAACGAAATAACCTCTTTTATGATAAAGGATGCCCGCCAGGTTTCCGAAATGAACTTTGAATTTTATGATGAAGAGTTCAGACCGCTCAAAAAGGGTGATATGTATTTTACACCCGACGGCACGGCATTTATTGAAGCAGATTATGAGCTGCCCGAGCATCTTGTGGGTAAAAAATACTGCTTCTCGCTTAAAACCGCAGCCGAAATGATTGTTAAGGTGAACGGTGTATATGTCGGCGGCATTGACCCCAACCGCGAAAGACTCAATCTTTCCGATTATGTTGATGGCAGAAAGCTTCGTTTTGAAATTATGGGCTATAACCGCTCAAAGCCCGATGATGAGCGCAACCCCGAAAGCCTCAGCGTCAGAGGATGCAGGCAGATTTTTGAGGGCGGATATATTTCTGTTGTCAATGAAACCGTGCAATCGCTTGTTTATGATATTGAGATGCTGCTTGATGCGGCGCTGAGCGAGGTTTTTAATGAGGATTTCAGCGCGCTTGTTATCCGTGAGCTTGATGCGGCGCTCAACCTGATTGATTTTGACGATGTTCGAAATGAAGATGTGAAAGCGGCTTCGGAATTTATAGATAAAAATATCTTTTCAAATAAAGATTATAAAGGAAGCGGCAACGTTGCGCTTGTTGCCCATTCCCACCTTGATATTGCCTATTATTGGCGCAGAATCCATGCCGTGCAGAAGAATCTGAGAACGGTTCTCATTCAGCTGCGCCTGATGGATAAATACCCCGATTTCAAATATGCCCATACTCAGGCTTATACATATGAAACCGTTGAAAAATATTATCCCGAAATTTTTGAAGAGCTCAAAAAGCGGATTGCCGAGGGCAGGTTTGAGCCTGTCGGCGCAATGTATGTTGAGCCGGATTGCAATGTTCCCGCCTGCGAAAGCCTTATTCGTCAGTGCCTTTACGGTCAGAGCTATTTCAGAGAAAAATTCGGGCTGACGGTCAATAACTGCTGGCTCCCCGATGTTTTCGGCAACAGCTGGATTTTGCCGCAGATTCTCAAAAAGAGCGGCGTTGATTATTTTGTTTCAAACAAAATGTCAACATGGAACGACACAACCCGCTTCCCCCATAACAACTTTATCTGGAAGGGCATTGACGGCTCAGAGGTTTATGCTTGCGTGCCGCCAACTCACTTTATTACTTGGAACATGCCCAGTCAGGTTCAGGAAAACTGGGATGCATATCAGGATAAGAATGAGGGCGGTCAGACTCTCCAGATGTTTGGCTACGGCGACGGCGGCAGCGGAGCAACGGAAGAAATGGTTGAGCTTATGCACCGCTTTGAAAAGCTTTCGGTCATGCCCGAAACGGAGCATACAACGGGCGCCGAATTTCTCAAAAAGAATTTTGAAGGCAACGATAAGCTTGCAACATGGGACGGCGAGCTCTATCTTGAAATGCACAGAGGCACTTTCACCACCAAATCCAAGCTCAAGGCATATAACCGAAAGCTTGAATTCATGCTCAGGGATGCCGAATTGCTCAGCGTTTTGAGAATGAAAAAAGGCGCGGAATATCCCGCCGAAAAAATCAGAGAAATTTATAAAAAGCTGATGATAAATCAGTTTCACGATATTCTGCCGGGCAGCCACATAACTCCCGTTTACCGCGATGCTCTGGCTGACTATGAGCAGATGGAAAAAGAGCTTGCCGAGATAATAGGCGGCGGTTTAGAATTTTTTAACACTCTCAATTTTAAACGCAGCGGTTTAACGTTTATACCCGATGAAAACGGAGAATATCTTCGAAACGAGATAAAGGGCTTTTATGCCGAAACGGATTTTGAGCCTCTTTCAGGCGGAGAAATCAAGGCGGCGAATTCGGGCTGTGATTGGATAACCGTTGACGGCAGCAAGGTTGAAACCCCGTTTTATTCGCTTGCTTTTGCTACAGACGGCAGCCTTGCTTCTCTTTACGACAAGGAGCTTTGCCGCGAATGGGTGAAGGGTGATTTTAACAAGCTTAAAATGTATCATGATACTCCGGGCAACTATGATGCATGGGATATACTGCCGAATTATAAGGACAGACCCTGCGAAATGAAGATTGCAAAGCCTCTTGAATTCATTAAGGCAGACGGCGAGTGCGCCGAATTTTCCGCAACTCTTGTAACGGACAAGAGCAGCTGGCAGCTTATAATCAGATTTTTCAGAGCGTCAAGAGGAATTGAGGTTGAAAATGTTGTTGACTGGAATGAAAAGCATAAGCTTGTCAAAGCCGAATTCGGCTGCAATATTCTCAGCCGCGAGCTTCTTTGCGATACTTCGGCGGGCATAATCCGCCGCGAAACCCACCGCAACACAAGCTGGCAGCAGGCGCGTTTTGAAGTCTGCCACCATAAGTGGTGTGACATGGCGGAGCAGGGCGGCGGTGTTGCTTTAATAAACGAGGGCAAATACGGTGTTTCCGCAGAGGGAGGCACAATGGCGCTTTCTCTTCTGAGAGCAACCATCAGACCCGACCCCACTTCGGATATGGGCAAACATAACTTCTGTTACATGATTTATCCCCATGCGGGTGACGCTGTTTCGGCTGAAATCAACAAAAAAGCATTTGAATATAACATTCCGCTCAGAAAAGCCGATGCCAAAACGGTTCTTCCCGATTTCGGTCCTCTCTGGCTTCAGGCGGTCAAGCTTTCGGAAAACGGCAACCATATTGTTGTTCGTCTTTGCGAGCAAAACGGCGTAAGGGGAAGAATAAAGCTCCCCGAAAAGGTGTCCGTTCTCAATATGCTTGAGGACGAAATCGGAAAAACCGAAACGGTCGAATATGCGCCGTTTGAAATAATTACTCTCGGATTTGAAATATAAAGGATGTGAACTTCATGAACAATTACGAATACTGGCTTACCTTTGATGAAGAAACAAAAAAGGAACTCGAAAGCATAACCGACAAGGCTGAGCTTGAAGACAGATTCTATAAAGAGCTTGAGTTTGGCACAGGCGGTCTGCGCGGCATCATGGGCGCAGGCGCAAACAGAATGAATAAATACACCGTTTCCAAGGCAACAAAAGGTCTTGCGGATTATCTCAACGAATGCTTCGAGGGCGAAAAATCCGTTGCGATTGCCTTCGATTCAAGAAACAATTCGCAGTGTTTTGCGCAGGTTGCCGCAGGCGTTCTTTGTAAGGCGGGCATCAAGGTTTATCTTTTTGAAACCCTTATGCCGACTCCCGTGCTTTCCTTTGCGGTCAGATATCACAAATGCACCGCGGGTATTGTTCTCACCGCAAGCCACAATCCCAAAGAATATAACGGCTACAAGGTTTATGACAGCAAGGGCTGTCAGCTTGTTCCCGAATATGCTGACAAGGTTATTACTTATGTTAACGCCGTGACGGATATCAGAGATATTCCCTGCGAATCGCTTGAAGAGGCGCAGGCAGCAGGCAGGCTTGTTTATATCGGCGATGAAACTCTTGGTGCATTCCTTGCCGAGGTTAAAAAACAGAGCCTTTATGATGAAGAGTCCGATTTGAAGATAGTCTATACCGCACTTCACGGCACGGGCAATGTTCCCGTTCGCAGAATCCTTGAAGGCAAAAACGTTTCAATCGTCAAAGAACAGGAGCTCCCCGACGGCAACTTCTCAACCGTGCGTTCACCAAATCCCGAAGAAAAGGATGCTCTTACTCTTGCGCTCAAGCAGGCTGAGGCAGAGGGCGCGGATATCGTTATCGGCACAGATCCTGACTGCGACAGAATCGGTGTGGGTGTGCTTCATGACGGAGCTTACACTCTTCTCACAGGCAACCAGACAGGTGCTCTTCTCGTTGATTTTGTGCTGAAGTTCAAAAAAGACGCCATGCCCGAAAATGCCGCTGTTGTTAAAACGATAGTTACCAGCGGCATCGGTGCGGCAATAGCCGAAAAACACGGCGCAAAGGCTGTTCAGACCCTCACGGGCTTCAAGTATATCGGCGAAAAAATCTGCCTTTGGGAAGAAAGCGGCGAAAACACCTTCCTCTTCGGCTATGAAGAAAGCTACGGCTATCTCGCAGGCACACATGCAAGAGACAAGGATGCCGTGTCGGCAGCAATGCTGATTGCCGAAATGGCGGCTTTTTATAAAAACAACGGCAAAACTCTTGTCAATGCGCTCAACGGAATTTATGATGAATACGGCTATTATTATGACTGCCTTGAAACCTTCGTTCTTAAAGGTAAAGAAGGTGCAGAAAAAATTCAGGCTGCAATGATGGCAATGCGTGAAAGCGGCGAAGAGCTTTTTGATGATATTGATAAATTACTTGATTATTCAAAGGGTATTGATGACCTTCCCAAGGAAAATGTTCTCCGTTTCGATTTCAAAGACGGCTCGTGGGCGGCTGCAAGACCCTCGGGCACCGAGCCCAAGCTCAAGCTTTATTTCTCCGTTAAGGGCGAAAACAAGGAGCAGGCTGAACTCAAGCAGAAAAATATTCGTGATATTCTTGCATCAAAGATTTCAAATTGATTATTTACATTTGCTTTAAAATGTAGTATTATTTAACTATAATATTAAGGAGGAAAAAACAAATGAAAAAAATCACGGCACTTGTACTTGCGTTTATAATGGCTTTTTCTGTGTTTGCAATAATGGGTTCTGCCGATGGACAACCCGTTGTCGCATATGTTGCTCAGTATGATGAAACTGAGGGCGACGTTGACAGAGTTGTCAATTGGTATGAAATAAACGGCAAATACTATTTCTTTATTCCTTCATCAATTGATTATGATACGGCAAAATTTTATCTCACCGGTGCAAATGCAACCGTTGACGGCGCAGCTTATACAGAAGCAAAAACACTTACCGAAGCTTTCGGTGAAAAGAGTGAGCTTACCGTTGGCGTTGGCGGCGCAACATACAACGTTGTAGTTATAAAAGAATCTGAGACCGCTTCCGTGTTTATCAACACAGAATCCGGCAATCTTGATTATATCCACGCTGTAAAAGGCAATGAAGAAGAAGGCTTTATCGAAATTGTTGATGAAGCAGGCGAAACCGTTTATGAAGGCGGGCTTGAAATCAAGGGCAGAGGCAACTCAACCTGGCAGATGGAAAAGAAGCCCTATAATATCAAGCTTGATGATAAGGATAATCTTTTCGGCATGGGCAAAACCAAGAAGTGGAGCCTTATTGCAAACCACGGCGATAACTCAATGATCAGAAATGTTCTTGCCTATGAAGCGGCTGAAAGGGCAGGCATGCCCTATAATCCTCAGTTTACTCCCGTTGATGTTTATATAAACGGTAACTATATGGGCGCGTATCTTCTTACTACAAGAATCGGTATTGATAAATCAAATGTTGACATTGAAGATCTTGAAGGTGATACCGAGGACGTAAACAATGCAGATCTTGATACATATCCCAGAGGCGGATATTACGGCACGTATGCCGGTCTTCTTGAAGGCACTAAGAAGTGGTTTGAGATTCCTAAAGACCCTGCTGATATCACAGGTGGCTATATCATTGAAATGGAGCTTGCAAACAGATATGCAGACGAAGCCAGCGGCTTTGTAACAACAAGAAGCCAGCCCTTTACAATGAAAACCCCTGAATATGCATCAAAGGCTCAGATGGAATATATCAGCGATTATTATCAGAAGGTTGAAGATGCAATTTATAACGGTGCAAGCATGGCTGAGCTCGGCAAGCTTGTTAATGTTGAATCACTCGCTCAGATGTATATAATCAATGAATGGGCATCCAACCAGGACGCTTCACTCACCAGCACATATTTCTATAAGCCTGCCAACGATGTTCTTTACGGCGGCCCCGTTTGGGATTTTGATATTGGCTTCGGAAATAATGACAGCGGACGTTTCGGCAACGACTATAATGACCCTACAAAGTGGACTGTTTGCTATAACAGAATGTATAGAAACACGGTCTTCGGAAAGTGGGATATCGATGAGCAGCCCACCGTTTATAATGTTCTCACAAAGAACGCCGGCTTTATTGCAGAGGTTGAAAAAGAATGGAACAGCGATGCAAAGGCTGCCATTAACGAAACAATAAGCTGGGTAACCAACACTTATGTTCCTTCAATTGAGGGTTCAGCTGTTGCAAATGCAATCCGTTGGAATATTTTCGGAACTCTTGATGTTGCTCAGATAAAGGCAGAGTTTGCCAAGGCAACAAAGAGCGTTACGGATTTTGCAACAGTTAAGAGTGCAACGATGAATTCGGGTATCGGTAAGGTTCAGACAGATGCACCCGAAACAAATATCATTCTTAAGGCACTTAAGAAGGTTCTTGTCGGCGTAAATGTTGCTTTTGAAAAGGTTATCGTTCTTTTTGGTCTTGTTAATAAAATCTGATTAATCAATTATCCCTGTGTCATCTGCGATACAGGGATTTTTTAAAAAATATAGACCAATCAAAAGCTGCAGTCGTTCTATAGATGTAGGATGAAAGGTCCCGAGAAAACGGAGGTAATTCAAATGAAAAAACTTTTATCAATCATGATGGCGGTTATCATTTCATGTTCTTTCGCTTCACTTACTGCTTTTGCGGCAGACGAAAATGCGATATCTGCTTTTTCTGTCGGGATTCGCGACGAAAAAGAGCATGGAGCCCAAATGGAAGTTGAATGGTTCAAAAGCAGCATTGACGGCAAATATTATCTTTTTGTTCCTGCCTCAATTGATTTGAATTCGTCTTTTGTTTATTTTACGGCATCAGACGATGTTTATATCGGCAAAGAAAAAATCAATAGCGGTGATTCAGCAGCCGCCATTGCCGATAAATCCGAGTTTGTCATAACAAGCGGTACTGAGAGCTATACTGTTAAAGTTATCACAGAATCAAAGGTGTCTTCGGTGTTTATTGAAACAGAAAGCGGTTCTCTTGCAAGTGTTCATGCCGATAAAGAGCACAAAGAAAAGGGCGAAATTACAATAATCAATTCTGATGGCGAAGTTGAATGTGACGGTAAGCTGGATTATCTCAAAGGCCGCGGCAACTCAACATGGGGATTTGCCAAAAAGCCTTATAATATTAAGCTTGAAGAAAAAGAAAATCTTTTTGGTATGGGCAAAAGTAAAAAGTGGAGTCTTATAGCAAACTATCAGGATACTTCTCTTTCAAGAAATGCGCTTGCATACACAGCGGCTGATAATGCAGACCTTGCATTTACTCCCGAGTTTGAACCGGTAGATGTTTATATAAACAATGAATACCAAGGTGCTTATCTTCTTACAACCCGTGTTGAGGTTGATGAAACGAGAGTTGATATTGCCGACCTTGAAAAAGCCAATGAAAAAGCCAATGAGGATGTTGATTTCGAAACGCTTCCCAGAGGCGGAGTTTACGGCACATTCTCAGGTTATCTTGAAAACTCAAAAAAATGGGTTGAAATTGAGAATAATCCCGAAAATATAACGGGCGGATATATTCTCGAACACGAACTCCCCAGCCGTTATTGCGATGAAACAAGCGGCTTTGTCACAAGCGGCAGTCAGGCTGTTGTTGTTAAAGCTCCCGAATATGCCTCTAAGGCTCAGGTGGATTATATCAGCGGATATTATCAGCAGTTTGAAGATACGGTTCGTTCGGAAAAGAGCAGTATGGCAGATGTTGCAAAACTTTGCAATGTTGAATCTCTTGTTAAGATTTATCTTATCAATGAATGGACTGCAAACCATGATGCCGGCATAACAAGCTCATATTTTTATAAGCCTGCCGATGATGTTCTTTGTGCAGGACCTGTATGGGATTTTGACAGCGCATTTCCGGGTTCAAGTATTGGCAGATTCGGGATGGATTACAGCAATCCGAACACATGGACTGCTGCAAACAGCCGTCTTTATGCCATAACTTATATAGGTGCGGGCAATACAACAAACGATTCTCCCACATATCTCAACGCTCTTTCAAAGAAGCAGTGGTTTGCCGACCTTGCAAAGGAAACATGGAACGCAAGCGTGAGACAGGCGTTTGCAGATGCCGCTGAATATATTAAAACCGATTATGCCGCGCAAGTCGAAGGCTCTGCGGTTGCAAATGCGATTCGCTGGAATCATTGCGGCACAACGGATATTGAAGCAATCAAAGCTTCCTTCAATTCTCAAATTAAGAAAGTTACGGATTTTGCAAGTGCCAAGTCGGAATTTATAAGCAAAAATATCGGAACCGTTCCTCAGCCATGGAGCGAAAAAACTGCGCTTGACTGTATAAAGGACACTTTCAATATGGCAATTAACACTCTTTTTGAAAAATTTATTGTTTTCTTCAGACTTGAAAACGTTATCTGATGTTTTTTAATAATTAAGACCTGCGTGGAGTAGCGAGCTTCATGCAGGTCTTAATTTTATACAGAGTATCCTTTCTTAATTATAATATCAACAACGCTGTCAACATATTTTGAACAAAGCTCTTTTGTCGGAGCTTCAACCATAACTCTTATAACAGGCTCAGTGCCTGATTCTCTGACAAGAATACGTCCCGAATTGCCGAGCTCGGCTTCGGCTTTTCTTACGGCGGCCTGAACATCCTCATCGTTCCGAGCCTTCGGCTTATCCGAGACCCTGATGTTTTTCAAAACTTGCGGATAAACCTCAAAGCCTTCCGAAAGCTTGCTGAGCGGCTGCTTTTCCGCCATCATAACCTCCATCATTTTTAGGCTCGTCAGTATGCCGTCGCCCGTTGAGGCGTATTTTGAAAAAATAATGTGACCCGATTCCTCGCCGCCAAGGCGGTTGTTATGCTCCATCATATATTCATAAACATATTTGTCGCCAACCGCGGTTTTTGCATAACCGATTCCGAGCCTGTCGAATGCTTTATATAGCCCGAAGTTGGACATTACGGTTGTCACCACGGTGTTGTTGAGCAGCTCGCCGCGCAATTTCAGATATTTGCCGTAAATATAAAGAATGTGGTCGCCGGTGATAACGTTGCCCTTTTCGTCAACGCAAAGGCATCTGTCAGCATCGCCGTCGTATGCAAAGCCCGCGTCAAGCCCTTTTTCGACAACAAGCTTTTGCAGCCCCTCAATATGGGTTGAACCCGCGTTTTTATTGATGTTAAGTCCGTTCGGTTCCGCATTTATGACAAAGGTTGTTGCACCGAGAGCATCGAAAACGGATTTAGCGATGTTCCATGAGCTGCCGTTTGCACAGTCCAGACCGATTCTTTTTCCTCTGAATGAGTAAAGCCCCAGAGAAATCAGATAACCTATATATCTGTTTCTGCCTGCAATGTAGTCAACCGTGCGTCCGATTTTTTCTCCTGTTGCAAACGGTATTTCGGAACGCTTCTTTTCAAAGACCTCAAGCTTTCCGTCAATATAGTCTTCAATATATCCCGTTGTTTCATCATCGATTTTTTCTCCGTCTTTGTTTATGAGCTTGATGCCGTTGTCATAATATGGGTTGTGGCTTGCAGAAATCATGATTCCGCAGTCAAAGCGGTCAACCTTTGTAACATAAGAGACGGATGGCGTTGTTGTCACATGAAGCAAATATGCATCGGCACCCGAAGCGGTCAGGCCCGCAACAAGTGCATATTCAAACATATAGCTTGATTTGCGTGTGTCCTTGCCGATAACAACTTTTGCGGTTTCTGCGCTTCCGGCTCTTCTTTTTATTTCGCCGTAATACCATCCTATAAAGCGCCCGACCTTGTATGCATCATCCGCAGTCAGATTTTTGTTTGCTTCGCCTCTGAAGCCGTCAGTTCCGAAATATCTGCCCATAAAATCTCCTTATCTGTTTTCTTTTTGAATGATTATGCCGCCGGTTTTGTAAATGCTGTCTGGAGGCACGGTGCCCCGAACGCATGAAAGGGGATAGATGTTGGAATTTCTGCCGATAACTGTGCCCGGATTCAAAACGCTGCCGCAGCCGATTTCAGCGAAGTCGCCGAGCATAGCGCCGCATTTTTTCAGCCCTGTTTCGGCTTTTTCGTTTCCGCTTTTAACCTCAACAAGTGAATAATCCGATTTAACGTTTGATGTTATCGAGCCTGCGCCCATATGAGCTTTGTATCCGAGAATACTGTCGCCAACATAGTTATAGTGCGGAGTCTGAACGCGGTCAAATAAAACAACATTTTTCAGCTCTGAGGAATTGCCGATAACGCAGTTTTCGCCGATGAGAACTGAGCCGCGGATGAAGGCGCAGTGGCGAATCTCTGTGCCCGCGCCGATAATGCACGGCGCGCCGATAAAAGCCGTCGGAGCAACAACGGCGGTTTTATGAATCCATACATTTTCAGAAACCTGCATATATTCAGAAAAATCCAGTTTTTTCCCGAGTGAAACGACCAACTCGTTAATTCCCTTCAAAGCCTGCCACGGATATTCAAAGCCACTCAGATAATCCTTTGCTGCGGTGTGTGACAGGTCGAACAAGTCTTTCGTTTTAAGCATTTCAACCCTTCTTTGCATTTTTATATAATATATATTAGTATCTCTACGATTATATAATAGGCAAAACTGAAAAATATATCCGAAAAAAATGAGCATCACCGTAATGGTGATGCTCATAAAAATTTATTCTTTATTCAACTGTAACTGTGCCGTCTTCTGCAACGTTGATCTTCATGCCGTCCTTAACATAGTCAAGGAATTCCTGACCGAGGCAGTCAACAGTAATCATGGGTTCGTCTGCCCAAACAGCGGAAAGAACCGCGCCTGCAGCTGCAAGTGAGTCAATGTGCTCTGAGAAGAGCATGCACTTGGGGTTACGCTTCATAGCGTTTGCGCAGTAGAGAACCATGCCGCCGGTTGTTGAGCCGATCGTCTGGGGGAGACAGAGAGCGGTGCCAACCATGGGTTTGTTGTAAAGGTCAGCGTTGTTTTGGTCGCCGCACTTTGCTTCCTTGTCGCCGAACTGAAGAGCATTCTGGAAGGATGCAAGAGTGTTGAAACCGCCATGGGAAACAAGAGCTGATGCTGTGCACTTACCTGCAACAACGGGACGTCCTTTAAACTGTTTCATCTTACTTTGCCTCCTTTGTGATTATATCAAGAATTTCTTCGCTTCTGTAGTAGCGAGAGGTGGTGTATGTTCTGAGCTTGTTGGAGTTTGTGATAACGGGCATCTTCTTACAAAGAGGATTGTTCATATACATAAGCGGACAGATGTAGCTGAGAACAACGCCTGTTGCCTTAAGCTTTGCAGCATAGGGAGTTTTGTTGAACTCCTCAATAACTGCGGGAGCTGCAGTGAATACGGTGGGGATTGAAACCTTCTTAAGACCGTTCTTCTTAAGACCTGCAGCAACGTTGTCTGTCCATTCAATAAGCTGAGCATGTGAAAGATGGGGGCAGCCAACGAAGCAAAGCTTGGGAGTGGCGTTCTTATCTTTCCACATAACGGGATAGTTTGCCTGAACTCTTGCAAGCTCTGCATCGTCAACAACGTAAACCTGAGCACCATCTGCGATAAGGCTTTCGCCCGCTTCAACAGCTTCGGGAGTGAGGTTTTCGATGTGATAAAGACCGACAGCGCCGTTTGAAGCTGTTGCTGCGCCGAAGTCCTTAAGATATGCCTTTGTATCGCCGTCAAGCTCTGTGCCGATCCACTGGTCAAGACCCTTGATATAAGGAACGTCTTCCATAACCTTCATGCCGATAGCAGAACCGAGGATCTGAGCTTCGGGCTTGTTTGTTGTTTTAACTTCAACAATCCATGTTGCCTTTCTGCCTTCGTCTGTAACGAGTCCGAAATAAGGAACTCTGCCTACGATTGAGCCGAAAAGTTCAATAATACCTGAGTTTCTGTTGCAGCGTGCACCGAGAACGGAGTTTGCATAAACAACAGCTGATGATTCAGCCCATGAAAGAACCTCGCCCTTCTTGGGAACGTTGCCTACTTCGTCCATGTAGCAGGTGCAGGTATATGATTTATCATCGATAAGACCGAGCTTTGAAAGCTGAGCATCATAGCTGTTCTGCATGCTGTACATGAACTTGTTGAAGATGAGTTTCTGAAGAAAGTTTGCGGGAACGTTGGGGTCAAGAGGCTTGGGGTCAACAGAGAATTTCTGCTGTGAAAGAGCGCCGCCTGCAATAAGCTGATCCATAAGTTCATAAACGGGTTTCATAACCTTAAGACCGAAGCTTGTAACGAGGTGACCCATCTTGCTTTCAACGGGAACCATCTTGGTTGCGCCGAAAGCCTCGCCGTAAAGAACAAGAGTCTTCATAACTTTAGCCATGGCTTCGCCCTTGGAACCGTTAAGAATATCCTGCTCTTCCTGAGTAAGAATCATTTTGTATTCCATAATGAACAGTCCTTTCATTAATGTTTATTCAATTTATTGTAACATTTTATATGAATTAATTCAACACTTAATTACAATATTTTCAAAATAAATTACCGGCATACCCGAAGGTGTGCCGGTAATTTTGTGATTTATTATTTATCAGAAATAATTTCCTTAGCGCTTGCGGCAAGACCCGCAATTCCCTGCAGATCGCTGGGGATGATGAGCTTCGTTGCCTGACCGTCTGCTGCAGCTTCAAAAGCTTCAAGGCTCTTGATTGTCAGGTATCCCTGACCGGGAGCTGCCTGGTTGATAAGCTCAATTGCTTTTGCTCTTGCTTCTTCAACCTTCATGATAGCTTCTGCTTCACCCTCGGCTTCGCGGATTTTTGCTTCTTTGATAGCCTCTGCGGCAAGAATTGCGCTCTGCTTTTCAGCCTCAGCGGCAAGAATCTTGCTTTCTTTCTGACCTTCGGCAACAAGAATCTTACTTGCCTTTTCGCCCTCTGCGGTGAGGATTGCTTCGCGGCGCTGGCGCACAGCTTTGATCTGCTTTTCCATGGCATCCTGAATTTCTTTTGGGGGCAGGATGTTTTTGAGCTCAACTCTGTTAACCTTGATGCCCCATGGGTCAGTTGCTTCGTCAAGAATGCCTCTGATTTTTGCGTTGATAACATCTCTTGAGGTAAGGGTGTGGTCAAGCTCCATTTCGCCGATGATGTTACGAAGGGTTGTTGCCGTCAGGTTTTCAATTGCCGTGATAGGTCTTTCAACACCGTAAGCAAAAAGTTTCGGGTCGGTTATCTGGAAAAACACGATAGTGTCAATCTGCATGGTAACGTTATCCTTGGTGATAACGGGCTGGGGCGGGAAGTCAACAACCTGCTCCTTGAGAGAAACCTGCTTTGAAATTCTTTCAATGAAAGGAATCTTGATGTGAAGACCCGTCTGCCATGTGGTGCTGTATGTTCCGAGTCTTTCAATGACATATGCTTTTGACTGAGGAACGATTTTGATGTTCATAATAACGATTATGATGAGAAAAACCGCGAGTAAGATTAAAATAAGTCCGCCAATGAAATCCATAATTATTTCCTCCTGAATTCGTTATGATAAATTTAGTTTTGCGATTTGACAATGAGCTTTACGCCGTCGATTTTTTCAACCGTCACGCGCTCGTCTTTTTTGAAAACAGAGCCGTCGGAAGAACGTGCGGTCCATGTGATTCCGTTAACATGAACCTGCCCTTTGCCTTCAATGTTGTTGATGTCCTCGGTAACAACTGCTGTTTTGCCGATACATCGGTCTGCATTGGTGGGCTCAATAGTGCTTTTTGTCGCTTTTCTGACGAGGGGACGGGTGGCAATGAGGGCAATAACCGAAACTGCTATGAAAATAATCCATTGCAGCCATTGCTGTAAGCCGCAAAGCTCCGCAACCAGAGCTGCTGCCGCACCCGCGGCAAACCAGATGGTCACAAGCTGGGCGGTTACCGCCTCAACGATAATAAGCACAACGAGCAGAACAATCCAGAAAATAAGCATAGCGTATTCCATAAAACATTCTCCTCCTTCCGCTTGCTTTACCCAATCCTTTTCGGATTCGAGTTTAATTGTATTTTAGCATTTTTTCTTTTAAAATACAATAGTTTTCAGCACTCCAAAGCGGATTTTACAATTTATACATATATTCACAATATATTGCCGATATTTATTTTTTCTGCCTTAAGAAGATTTTTTATGATGTTAACCGCTTCAATGCATTTGTTTATATATTCGTCTTTTTCGGAATATTCAAGCGTCAGCGGCAGAGCGGTGACAATTTCTTCAAGCTTATCCATTTCTTCGTGCACCACCAGCGAATGCAAAAGCTCCGAAGAACCGTTCCATATATCGACAAGCTCCCATGTTTTTTCTTTCAGTTCTTTATCGGAGCAGGTTTCGGAGCAAATAATCAGCCCGTCAAGCTTTTCGGAAAGAATCATCATCTTTTTTTGAAAAGTTATGCCTGACCATACAGTAATTGAGACGGCGGCGGCAAACAGAAGAAACGCAGCAACAACTCTTTTCAATTGCCGTCGTCCTTCCTTTCAATATATGAACTTCCGTCGCGGTTAACAGTCATTATGAGAATTTCTTCAAGCGGAATTTTGCTTGAAATAATGATTTTTTTTATTTTGTCAGGATTGATTTCCGATTCCGCAACAGTATCTTCAATTATTCTTCCGTCACAGACAACCGCAAAGGGCATTCCCTCATCCTTTGGATATATATTCAGGTTTTCAGCGGTTGATGTACGATATTCAGGCTTAAGCAAAACGCTTATTTTTCCGTTTGTTTCAAAAATAGCATATGATACCTGTGAGATTTCAAAAACGTCCTTTTGCCGCAGTGCGGAAACAAGGTCATTAACGGTCATTCTCAGTTTTTTTAAAGCTTTCATGTCAATTTTACCGTCGCGGATAACGATAACGGGATGTCCCTGCATAAAAGAACGCAGCTTATAGCTTTTCAGTCCCGCAGCAGAGGAAAAAACTTCATAGGCAACAAGAGCAAACAGCGCAACAACCGAGTGCAGAATCGGTATGTTGTTGTCCTGCATGGGAATTGAAGCAATTTCCGAAAGCAGGATTGTTATAACAAGCTCTGAGGGCTGCAGTTCGCCGATTTGCCTTTTGCCCATAAGGCGAATCAAAAATATGATTATCGTATAAAGAACAGTTGCTCTGATTAATGTGACCGCCATTATATCATTCCTTTCCGATATGCTGTATTTTTTGCCGAAACCGCCGTAATATTACTTTGTTGACTAAAAAAGGAATTGTGTGTATAATTAAATAGTTAATAAAATCGGGAGGGTTGAAATGAAATACTATCTCGGAATTGATATCGGCGGCACAAAATGCGCTGTTGTAATCAGCGAAAAAAATTCGGCTTCGGTAAAGGATAAAATCCGGTTTGAAACAAGGGTTGAGCGCGGCTGGCGCGAAATTGTTGCCCAGATTGTTTCTTCTGCTCATGAGCTTCTTGAACGAAACGGAGTTGCCGAAGAAGACTTGCTTGCCTGCGGGGTCAGCTGCGGCGGACCTCTTGACAGCGAAAACGGTATAATCATGCGCCCGCCGAACCTTCCCGATTGGGATAATGTTCCTCTTGCCGATATTATCAGAGAGAGTCTAGGCTGCCCTTGCAAGGTGAGGAACGACGCAGATGCATGCGCTCTTGCCGAATGGCAGTTCGGTGCAGGCAGGGGAACGAAAAATATGATTTTTCTTACCTTTGGCACAGGGATGGGTGCGGGTCTGATTCTTGACGGCAGGCTTTACAGCGGCACAAGCGGCACTGCGGGCGAGGTCGGTCATATCCGTCTTGATGCCGACGGACCCGTTGCATACGGAAAGGCAGGCTCATTTGAGGGCTTTTGCAGCGGTGCGGGCATAGCATCAATGGGCAAAAAAATGCTTGCCATTTATAATGGGGAAACTATAATTCCTTATGATAATGTAACAGCCAAAACCATTGCAGAGGCGGCAATGAAGGGCGACCGCCTTGCAAATGCAATTTACCGCCGCTGCGGCGAAAAGCTCGGTTTGGGTCTTTCAATATTGATTGATATACTTAACCCCGAAAGAATAGTGATAGGCAGCATCTTTCAGCGTTCGGGCAATTTGCTTGTTGACAGCATGAACGAGGTTGTAAAAAAAGAAGCCCTTTCCGTTTCGGCTGAATGCTGTGAAATAGTGCCTGCAATGCTCGGCGATGATATCGGCGACTATGCGGCAATCGGTGTTGCCAAGGATTTTGCGGAGGGTTCGAAATGATATTCAAAGAGCTGTTAGAAAGATATCCCTGCCTTAAAAACTGCAAAGAAGATATTTACGCCGCATTTGAATTATTCTATAATTGCTATGACAACGGCGGAAAAATTCTCTGTTGCGGCAACGGCGGTTCCGCTGCCGACTGTGACCATTTTGTGGGCGAATTAATGAAGGGTTTCCTAAAAAAAAGACCCCTTTCCGAAGCGGAAAAGGAGGGCTTTGATGATGGATTTATTGCTGATAATCTTCAGAAGGGTCTGCCTGTAATTTCGCTTTGTGCCCATTCGGCGCTGATGACCGCTTTTGAAAACGATGCCGTTCCGTCGCTCGTTTTCGCTCAGCAGGTTTATGCATATGCAAAAGAAAACGATGTTTTGTTTTGTCTGAGCACCTCGGGCAATTCCGAAAATATAGTTTACGCGGCAAAAACCGCAAAGGCAGCAAAAATAAAAGTAGTTTCGATAACAGGAGAAAAAGAAAGCAGATTAAGTGCGCTTTCAGATGTGTGTATCAGACTTCCCGAAACAGAAACCTTCAAAATTCAGGAGTTGACTTTGCCTGTTTATCATTGCCTTGCGGCAATGCTTGAGGATAAATATTTTTAAGGAGAAATAATTATGATTAGCATTCCCAGACCTGAACATCCCGATCCGCAGTTTGAAAGAGCATCCTGGCTTAATCTTAACGGCGAATGGGATTTTGAATTTGACTTCGGCAACAGCAAAAAAGATGCTGGTATTCTTGATAAAGCTGAATGGGAAAAGAAAATAGTTGTTCCATTCTGCCCTGAGAGCAAGCTTTCGGGCATTGAATATACCGATTTTATCCCCGCTGTCTGGTACAGAAGAACCGTTGAAGTGACTGCCGCTCAGCTTGAAGGCAGAGTTTTGCTTCACTTCGGCGCGGTTGACTATGAAACAAAGCTTTATGTCAACGGCAAAAAGGCAGGAACTCATAAGGGCGGCTACGCTTCATTCAAATTCGATATCACCGAATATCTCACCGAGGGCAAGAATACAATTATTGTTAATGCCGTTGACGATACAAGAGACCCCCTTGTTCCCAGAGGCAAGCAGTGTCCCGACCTCAAATCAAGAGGCTGTGACTACACAAGAACAACGGGCATCTGGCAGACAGTCTGGCTTGAATTCGTTCCAAAGGCATACATAAAGAACTTTAAGCTTTATCCCGATTATGACAACGGTATTATTGCAATCTCCGCTGTTGTTGAAGGCGAGGGCGAATTCACTGCATCTGCTTCATACAAGGGCAAGGCAATGGGCTCATTTTCAAAGGCAGCAAAGTCAACAATAACAGGTGAAATCAAGCTTGATGAAATTCATCTTTGGGAGGTTGGCTGCGGCAGACTCTATGACCTTGAGCTGACCTTTGGCGAAGATAAAGTCAAGAGCTATTTCGGGCTTCGTAACGTTAAGCTTGACGATTATAAATTCCTTATCAACAGCAAATCCGTTTTTCAGCGTCTTGTTCTTGACCAGGGTTTTTATCCCGACGGTATTTACACCGCACCCACAGATGCAGACCTTGAAAAGGATATCAAACTTTCAATGGCAGTCGGCTTCAACGGAGCAAGACTTCACCAAAAGGTGTTTGAAAAGAGATTTATTTATCATTGCGATAGGCTCGGCTACATTGTCTGGGGAGAATACGGCAACTGGGGTCTGGATTGGTCAAATCCCTTCTCACTTGCAGCGATGCTTCCCGAATGGTGCGAATGTGTTGAAAGAGATTTCAATCATCCTTCAATTATCGGTTGGTGTCCGTTCAACGAAACATGGGATATTGACGGAAGAAAGCAGTATGACCATGTTATCTCAACTATTTATAAGGTTACAAAGCATATGGATGAAACCCGTCCCTGCATTGACACGAGCGGTAATTTCCATACAATCACGGATATTTATGATGTCCACGATTATGAGCAGGATTATAATGTGTTCAAAGAGAATTATGACAAGCTCATGACAGAGGGAATTTTTTATGAACGCTTCCCCGACAGGCAGATGTACAGCGGCAAGGGTTGTGCGTGGGTGAGCGAATACGGCGGACTTCAGTGGTCAAAGGGCGACAGAGGCGATGCCTGGGGCTACGGCAACGCGCCCAAGACCGAGGAAGAATTTATCGAGAGATATGCGGGTCTTACCGATGCGCTTCTCGATAACTACAGAATGTTCGGTTTCTGCTACACTCAGCTTTATGATATCGAGCAGGAGCAGAACGGACTTTATTATTATGACAGAACTCCCAAGTTTGACCCGGAAATTTTCAGAAGAATTAATTCCCGTAAGGCAGCGATTGAAGATTAAATCAAAAAGCACTCTCAATGCATTTGCATCGGGAGTGCTTTTTTCTGTGGCCTGCATATAATAAACAGGGGTGATATATATGAAACGCAGGCGGTTTTATCGGCGCAGGGGAACGGTGATATTCAAAATCATCTGTGTTTTGATTATATTTATGATTTCCGTTTTGCTTCTCGATGCAAAACTGCGTCCTGCGATTTATGACCTCGCCGCGCTTGAGGCTTATGCACTCAGTTCAAGAACAGTTAATTCCGCCGTTGAAAAAATCCTTTCAGAAAATGCACCCGCATACTCTGAAATTGTTGATATAAACTACAGCGATATCAATACGATAACCGGAATAACAACCGATATTGTAAAAATGAATCTTTTTAAATCTCAGGTAACAAGAGCGATTGATAATGCTTTTAATGAAGAAAATAATACAGAGGTTTCGGTGTCTCTCGGCACGGCAAGCGGAGTAACGCTATTTTCGGGCTGGGGACCATACATAGATGTTGATGTCGGATATTCTTCGTCAACTTATTCTGATTTTGAAAATGTTTTTTCAAGTGCAGGTATAAATCAGACACAGCACAACGTTATGCTCAACATAGAAACAACGGTTATGCTTAACATGGCAGGCAGGCGGATTTCTCAAATGGTTGAAACCTCTTTCTGCGTTGCTCAAACGGTTATAGTCGGCTCAGTACCCGATGTTATGGTTGAATGACCAATTTGAATGTAGGGGGCGATGCCCACATCGTTCCTTATACAATTAAACCATTGATTTTGTCATAAAAAATTGGTATAATATTTTTATTAATTTTTAAGGAAGTAACATTTATGCAGTTTGAAAATGCACAGGCAAGGGCAAAGGAACTCCGCGATTTGCTCAATTATCACAGCCATAAATATTATGTTGAGGATAACCCTGAAATAGGGGATTATGAATACGATATGCTCCAGCGAGAGCTTGCGGCGATTGAAAAGGAATACCCTGAGCTTATTACTCCCGATTCGCCCACACAGCGCGTAGGCGGCAGTGCAGACGGGCTTTTTGAGCCTGTTGTTCATGCTGTGCCGCTTGAAAGTTTGCAGGATGCGTTCAACCTTGACGAGGTGCGTGCGTTCGATGCAAGGGTGCGCGAAATATTCCCCGACGCGGAATATGTTGTTGAGCCGAAAATCGACGGTCTTTCCGTTGCGCTTGAATATGAAAACGGTGTTTTTGTGAGAGGTTCAACGAGAGGTGACGGCAATGTCGGTGAAGATGTTACTGCAAACCTCAGAACGGTCAATTCAATTCCTCTGCGACTTAAAGAAAATGTGACAATCGAGGTCAGAGGCGAGGTTTATATGCCGAAAAATGTTTTTGCTTCTCTCGTGGAGGAACAGGAGCAGAATGGCGAGAAAACCTTCAAAAATCCCCGCAATGCCGCTGCAGGCTCACTCAGACAGAAGAATCCCAAGATAACCGCAACAAGAAATCTTGACATTTTTGTTTTCAATATTCAGCGTATCGAGGGCGGAGATATTACAGGTCATAAGCAGTCGATAGATTATCTTAAAACTCTCGGTTTCAAAACAATTCCGTTTTACAATAAGTTTGATAATATCGATGATGTTATCGGAGAGCTTGAAAGAATAGGTGAAATCCGTTCGTCTCTGCCTTTTGACATTGACGGCGCGGTAATCAAGGTGGATTCCTTTGCGCAGCGCGCCGAAATCGGCAGCACGGCAAAATTCCCCAGATGGGCGCTTGCTTTTAAATATCCGCCTGAAGAAAAGGAAACAACTGTTGTTGATATCGAGGTTGCTGTCGGAAGAACGGGTGTTTTGACCCCAACAGCCGTGTTTGAGCCCGTGCTGGTTGCGGGTTCAACCGTTTCAAGAGCAACTCTCCACAATCAGGATTTTATCAATGAAAAGGATATCCGCCTCGGTGACAGAGTGGTTATCCGCAAAGCAGGTGATATTATACCTGAGGTTATCAGAGTTGTGTCACACGCGGAAAACAGCGAAAAATACAGCCTGCCCTCTGTTTGCCCTTCATGCGGTGCAAATGTTATCCGCGAAGAGGATGAAGCGGCAGTCAGATGCGTAAACCCCGAATGCCCCGCACAGCTTCTGCGCAATCTTATTCATTTCTGTTCAAGGGATGCGATGGATATTGAGGGCATGGGCGATGCCGTTCTTGAAAAGCTTGTTTTAAACGGACTTCTCAGCAAGGCGAGCGAGATTTACACTCTCAAAAAAGAGGATTTCATGACTCTTGAAGGCTTCAAGGATAAATCTTCGCAGAATCTCGTTGATGCAATTGAAAATTCAAAGAAAAATGACCTTTCAAAGCTTATTTTTGCGCTCGGAATTCGTCATGTCGGTCAGAAGGCGGGCAAGATTCTTGCCGACCATTTCGGCTCCATGGAAAATCTCATGAATGCCGACCTTGAACAGCTCACTTCAATCGAAGGCTTCGGCGGAATAATGGCGCAGAGCGTTGTTGATTTCTTCTCGCTTGACCAGTCGAAAAGAGAGATTGAAGCCCTTGCCGCATACGGCGTGAATATGGTGTCGCAAAAAGAAAAAATCGATAACCGCTTTGAGGGCAAAACCTTTGTTTTAACGGGCACTCTGCCGACCTATTCACGCAATGAAGCGAGCGAAATAATTGAGAAATTCGGCGGCAAAACAGCTTCATCTGTTTCCAAGAAGACAAGCTATGTGCTCGCAGGCGAGGAAGCAGGCAGCAAGCTCGTCAAAGCGCAGTCGCTCGGTGTTACAATCATCAATGAAGATGAGTTTAATGAGATGATAAAATAACACTTGCAAAAATATAATTAATGTGTTATTATACCAAGGATATATAAACGCAGAGATCGGGAGAGTAAGTAAAACCCACTCACCAAAGAGAAAATCCGTCGGCGGCTGAGAGCGGATTGTGAAGTGATTTACCGAAGTTCACCCGTGAGCGGTGGGGCTGAAATAACAGTAGGCTCTAACGGTAATCCCCGTTACGGATTTCAAAGAGCACGGTTTTTGCCGTGAATCAGGGTGGTACCGCGGATTTTATTCGTCCCTCGTCTTTTGACGGGGGATTTTTTGTTGTATATTATGAAAGGATTGATATAAAATGTTTGAAAAGCCCGCAGAATTAAAAAAGCTGTTTGAAGAAAAGGTTGCCGGCGTAACCGCAACCGCAGATGTTGAGCAGCTCAGAATCGAATTCCTCGGCAAAAAAGGCTCGGTTGCAGCTCTTATGCAGGAGCTTCGCAATGTTCCCAACGAGCAGAAGAAAGAGGCAGGTCAGGCTATAAACGAAACAAAGCAGTTCATCGAAGGCGCAATCGCCGCAAAGCTTGAGGAGCTTAAGGCAATCGAGGAGCAGAAGCTCATCGACAGCGCTGAAAGCTATGATGAATCAATGCCCACCGATGCTGACCTTGGCTCATATCATCCCATTACCCTTGTTCGCCGTGAAGTTGAAAACATCTTCCTGAGCATGGGCTTTGCGATTGAGGATTATTCCGAAATCACCGATGACTATAACTGCTTTGAGGCTCTCAATATTCCGAAGCATCACCCCGCAAGAGATATGCAGGATACTTATTATCTGAGCAGCGGTCAGCTTCTTAAAACCCATACTTCCGCGGCTCAGAACACCATTCTCCGCAAGTATGCAAAGAATCTTGAAAACGGCAACCCCATCCGTGCCATCTTCCCCGGCAGATGCTTCAGAAATGAAAAAATCGATGCCTGCCATGAAAACACATTCTTCCAGATGGAAGGCATCATGGTCGATAAGGATATCTCCATTTCAAACCTTATTTACTTCATGAAAACAATGCTCTCCGAGGTTTTCCAGAAGGATATCACCGTAAGGCTTCGCCCCGGTTTCTTCCCCTTCGTTGAACCCGGCTTTGAGCTTGATATTCAGTGCACAATCTGCAAGGGCGCAGGTTGCCCCTCCTGCAAGGACTCAGGCTGGCTTGAGCTTTGCCCCTGCGGTATGATTCATCCCAATGTTCTCACCGCAGCAGGCATTGACCCCGAAAAATACACAGGCTTCGCATTCGGTCTCGGCATGACAAGACTTGCAATGATGACCTATGGCGTTAAGGATATCCGTGTGTTCAACAGCGGCAACCTTAAATCGCTTTCTCAGTTCAATGAGAAGCCCTTTACCAGACCCGAAGAAAGCAAGGAGGCATAAGAAATGTTTGTATCAATTAACTGGATTAAAGACTATGTCGACCTTGAAGGCGTTGACATCAAAAAGCTTATTGAAAGCTTTACTCTCGCAACCGCAGAGGTTGAAGATATAATTGTTAAAGGCGAGGACGTTCAGAACGTTGTTGTCGGCGAAATTCTTTCCGTTGAAAATCATCCCAATTCAAACAAGCTCCACCTTCTTAAGGTTGATGCGGGCGAAAAGGTTTGCAACATCGTTTGCGGCGCGCCCAATGTCGCAGTCGGTCAGAAAGTTGCCCTTGCTCTTGCAGGCGGCAGAGTATGCGGCGGCGAAATCAAGGTCGCAACCGTTGCAGGCTATGAATCAGAGGGCATGTGCTGCTCCGAAAAAGAGCTCGGCATCAGCGATGACCATTCGGGAATTATGGAGCTTGATCCTTCTCTCAAGAACGGCACAAACATTAAAGAAATTTTCCCCATTGACGATATTATCTTTGAGGTTGATAATAAATCTCTCACCAACCGCCCTGACCTCTGGGGTCACTACGGCATTGCCAGAGAGCTCGCAGCTCTTGCAGGCAGAGAGCTCAAGCCTCTTGAAATGGGTGACCTTTCATATGACGGCGACGAGCAGGTTGAGGTTGAAATCGGCAGAAAAGACCTTGTTTACAGATATTCCTGTATCAAGATGGATAACATCACAAAGAACAAGAGTCCTCTTGATATGCGTATCCGCCTTTACTACTGCGGTATGAGAGGCATCAACCTGCTTGCTGACGTAACAAACTACATTATGCTTGAAATCGGTCAGCCTACTCACGCATTTGCAGGCAGCGCAATTGACAATATTGTTGTTACAACTCCCAAGGAAAAGACAACGTTCAAGACCCTTGACGGTGTTGAAAGAGCAATTGATGAAGAAACACTTATGATCTGCAACGGTGACGTACCCGTAGGTATTGCAGGCATTATGGGCGGTCTTGAATCCGAAATCGTTGAGGATACGGGCTCCGTTGTACTTGAAAGTGCAAACTTTGACGGTGTAAGCATCCGTAAGTCAT
>JAZNSX010000044.1:0-3864 GCA_045591425.1 Acutalibacteraceae bacterium
AGCGTTGAACGATTCACCCGCATCGTTGCTCGAATAAAGGGTTATCGTGCTGTCCGTAACGCCTTCGCCGTATATTGACGTTGCGGCAAGAATGATTGTTCCCTTTTCAAAATCGCCAATATCCGCAGGCAATTCATAAAGGAACGGCATCCATTCATTCCAGTAACCTTTGTTCAGACTATCTCTTACCGTGCAGACATATTGCCTCGTTTCGGCATCGTCGTTGCTTTCATATATGGGATATGTATCGCCCCACTTTTCAAAGGTTGCGAGCAACTTGCCGTTATCAGCTTCGTTCTTCTGATGGCGAAGTTTTATGATTGAGGGATATTCAACCACGTTTGCGTTGTTATCCGCAGGAACGTATATATCACTCACAGACTCAACCTCAAACTCAATCGGCAGATGCTTATATTCAAAATTCAGACCGACATTCGGAAACAGAGTTCCGAAAACCGTCAGCAATGCAAGCAAAAAACGAAAAAGAACCATTTTATCAGCCCCATCATTGAAATATATGGATTCATTATATCACAAAAGAGTTCCTTTGCAACAGGTTGCATACCGAAAACACACAAGCTCCGCAGGAAAACTCTGCGGAGCTTGATATGTCATGACCCTCAAATGAAAGGAGGAAGGGATTTTTATATGAATGTGTCGTGTGTAAATTTTGCACCGAGACGGAAACCGGAAATGAAAGCATCGGTGAGGCTGCGGCTTGTGAATTCAATGTATTTGTCCGTGTATTTCAGAAACAACGCTTTTTCATCACCTGTCAGCTTATCTGAAATCTGTTTTTCAAGCTCGGTCAGGTCATTCATTTTATTTTTAAGCTCGCTTCCGAGTTCAGGACTGCTGTAATTCTGAGTCTCAATGTTCCCGTAAAACAAATCCTCTATAAATCCCATATAATCTCCGTTCCGATAATTATTGTTTCTTCTGTAGAATATTATATCGGATTTCATGGCTCACGTCACGTTCTAAAGCGCACAATCTTTAACGCAATTTCAGCATTATGGCCTCTGTAGCGCACAAAAGCCAATGGTTCAACTCTATCGGCTCTTTCTGATCTGTTAATTAAAAAGATTATAAACCGCACCAAGCAGCTTGTAAAAGCCTACTGCAAGCGGATTCAGAACATCCCAGAACCATTCCTCATAAACAACAGTCCATTTATAGGGCACTCTGTAAAGATAGAGCAATTCGCAGTCCGAAAGAAGGTTTGTTCCGCCTTCCGAAAACAGAACGGCATTCATTTCTTTAAGATCATTGTGAAGCTTTTCGCCCTCCGACATCCAAACATACGGGAACTGACAGCGTGAAAATTCGCCCCGTTTGTTTGCGGCTTTCCAGTATCTCCACGAAAGCTCCGTTCTGCGAATCTGCTGAAGCTGTTCATCATCTTCGGCAACAGTCTTTGCCTTTTCCCAGAGCTCATTGCATTTTTCAACATCTTCATCGGTCATATTATAAAGTGTATTTTCAGCCGACTGATAAATTGAAAGATGCTTGCTGTCGGTAACAGCGTGTTCTGTTATGATGTCAATAAATTCTCTGATATAGCATCCGCCCGGACCGTAAACACCGTTAAGATAGCCGTCCATTTCGGCTTCATAATCAAGATAAGGATTCTGCATAAGCTTTGAGAGAAGATATGTCCTCATCTCGGCAAACTCGGCATCGCTGTTGTCGATATAATAATTTCCCTCTTCATAAAGACCCTTGGCATTATTCTCATAGAAAATCTGAATATTTCTCTGAAGTACGCCGAAATTCGGGAATATGCAAAGCGTATTTGCGTAGTTATGAACATAATCCCAGATATAAATTCTGTTGCAGATTTTGCCCCATTTACGAAGGTCATTCATAAAATCAACATTCTGCTCACATTTCGGGTCATCGAGAGTGTGACCGAAACAGCATTCAATCGAGCAAAGTCTGACAATAACATCCTCACGGGGAACAACCTTTGTGGGTGCTTTTCTTGTGTACTGATAAGCGAAGGTATCAAAAACAACATTGTCGTAGCCGTGTTCTTTTACTCTGCGTGCAATTTCGTTGACAAAAGTAATCATTGTACCCGACTGCGAGCCGTTTTCATCGTCAATCGCCTTGCAGTTATTACACTGACAATAATCAAAATTATCGTGCTGAGTGAGCGAAACAATCTGAATATCCGCATCGGGGTTGTGCTCCGATTCAAGAAGCTCGAGCACCTCTGCCGTCACGATATCTTTCACCTTCTCATTGGTGAGGCAAAGCTGATTGGGTGTTCTCTTGCCGTTTCTGAGTGCGAAATATTCGGGATGCTCCTCAAAATATGTTTCGGATTTGCAGAAAAATGTTGTCATCGTATGACAGAATCTGCCGAGATATTCAACGGCCGTTCCTTGTTCTGCGGTAAAATCTCTGTAAGCACCACCGATCAGACCGTTTGCAAGTGAGAATTCGATATCACGGGAGCTTGCGGTGTCTGTTTCCGTATATTCAAAAAACGGAGTGTATTTGATATCTATATCGGCAGGAACGGTGAGAGTGCTGTTTTCAGGAGCGATAATCACCTGCGTCTCATACCAATGACAGCCGCAGAATTTTTCAAGAAATGCATAAACACCGTTTATAGTACCCTTGTTTCCTGCACCGTTGATGATAATTCTTTTATCGGTTGAGGTGATGATATAGCTTCCGTCGGCGGACTCCGAAAAATCAGTTTTATCTCTGTTTGTTTCGCCTACGCAGATTTCATATTCCGAAGAATCGTTATTGGTAACAATTTCGATGTTTTTACCTGTGATTCTGTCAAGATAATGCTTTAATCTCTGCGAGGCATAGATATCCGTCGCCGAAGCATCGGCAGAAACAACAATAACGCTTTCGTAAACCTTGAATCCGTTTTCAGCCGCAAATGCGGTAAACGGAACTGATAAAGCACCGATTATCATAGCAAGCACCACACTTAAAATCTTTTTCATTTACTGCACCTCGTTACGAATAATCATTTAAAACTTATTGTAAAAAACAATCTCTTCCGTCGGTCTGTAAGCCGTGTGCCTTTCGTTGGGAACTGCATCGGGTGCAGGATAACCCATAACAAGAAGTGCAACGGGTTCAACATTTTCAGAAATTTCAAATGCTTCACGCATCTTGAACGGATTGAAGTGCATAACCCAGGTTGAGCCGACACCAAGCTCCCAGGCACGAAGCATCATATGAGTTGTAACAATGCTCGCATCAACAATGCCGCACTGTGCACCGTCATAGGGTCTTGTCCAGCATTCGTCTTTGTTGTAGCAGATAAGCATTGCACAGGGAGCATCAAAGTGGCAGCGAGTGCAGTCTTTCAGTTTTATAAGTGCTTCTTCATTGCTCATAACAAGAATCCTCTGCGGCTGATAATTGCATCCCGTAGGTGCAATATGCCCCGCTTCAAGTATCTTGTCAATTACCTCTTTTTCCAAAGGCTTGTCCGTAAATTTTCGCACCGAATATCTCTCGGCTGCAAGGTCTAAAAAGTTCATGGGGTTACTCCTTTTTTATTTTTCAGCTCGGAATCGCCATATACTCATTGTTTCAGTTCGCTTGTTGTTTTCAACCAGAAGTCCTTCCATTGCCGGCTAAATCATATAGGACTACAGAAATCCTGTATAATACTGTTTACTTTATTGTGATTCACTTTTGCTCAAAAGTCAATATTGTTTTATTCAAATTATAAAAAAACGCAACCCAAGGGCGGCACATCATAAGGAATTTAAGCCTTAAAAAGGATATTTTGGCATATAACTGCGTTAAAAATGCTCGAAATCCGTCAAGGATTTCTGCGCTTTTTGCCTTGTTCTATATCCAAACTATCTCTTTTTAAGGTGC
>JAZNSX010000045.1:0-17024 GCA_045591425.1 Acutalibacteraceae bacterium
ACAGACATATTGAGAGTGTCGATTGTTATATCATCACTATTGTAAACTGTGACAGCCGATGTTCTTCGGAGCAATGCACGGATTCTTGAAAGAAGTTCACGGAGCTTGAAAGGTTTAGTTACATAATCATCCGCACCGGCGTCGAGACCACGAACAATCTGAATCTCATCGTCGCAGGCTGTCAGAAACAGAACGGGAACATTGTTGCCTGCCGCACGAAGCTCTGTGCAGAGTTCAAGACCGTTGCCATCAGGGAGCATAACATCAAATATAATAAGATTGAAAGAGAAGAATTTTATCAGCTCACGGGCTTTCATGCAGTTATCGGAACTGATAACCTCATAACCTTCGCCCTGCAAAACTTCAGTAAGTCCGTCACGCAAAAACGAATCGTCCTCAACGAGCAATATTCTCTGTTTCATTTTTATCATCCTTCGGCGGTTACTTGAAATTATATTTTCATTATAAAGGTAAGCAGTTATTTTTTCAACCAAAAGAATCTTACGATTTCGTAAGATTAAGTGGGTAATATCTATATCTTTCATAAATATTTGTGCGTAGTTATACTGAAAAAACAATAAATTTAATTGTAAACTTTCTGTTAACAATCAACTTCTGCCCAACACTATGCTTGACAAAAAAGTTGGTCAGAATTATAATTTTACTAACCGAACAATTGTTCTTTTGACAGAACAGACAATTTTATTTTTATAAAAACATAAACTTCGCAGAAGCGCCGCTTGAAATAATTTTGCAAAAAATATTTCAATTCTGGGGATTGGGGTTATCCCCAACAAGCGGCAAAAAGAGTGGTGCAAAAATTTGATTTTTTCAAATTTGTGTACCCACTTGCCCTGCTTGCAAAGATAGTGAATGGGTGAAAACCCGAACGGTTTTGCGAGCAGATTTTGCAAAGTGTATTTACACTTGCCCTGCTTGCTAAGTTAGTGACGGTTGAAAATCGGAACAACTTGCAAGCGGCATTTTGCAAGTTTGTGTCCACATTTGCCTTGCTTGCCAATTTAGCAAGCAGACAAAATCAACGTAATATCAAGGTTTTTTTACAGTAGCAGCAGCGCTGTGGTAATGTGGGAAATATATTTTCCATATTTTTACGGCAGCAAATAATTAAGTGAATCCGAAGAAGAATATATAATCAAATTTTTAGGAGGCGATAAAAATAAACGTAGTAATCTACGCAAGATTTTCAAGTCACAGTCAGACGGAGCAATCAATCGAAGGTCAGCTCAAAGTTTGTTATGAGTATGCCGCCGCCAACGGTCATTATGTTATTGATGAGTATATCGACAGAGCGCAAAGCGGAACATCGGATAACCGAACGGCATTTCAGCAGATGATAGCTGACAGCGACAAACAGACTTTTGAAGCGGTGCTTGTTTATCAGCTTGACAGATTTGCAAGAAACAGATATGACAGTGCAATCAACAAAGCAAAACTGAAAAAGAACGGCGTGCGAGTTATCTCCGCAAAGGAAAACATAACGGATGATGCGTCGGGAATTCTTGTTGAAGGTGTTCTCGAAAGTATGGCGGAATATTATTCGGCAGAGCTTTCGCAAAAGATTCGCAGAGGAATGGATATCAATGCACAGAAATGTCTTTCAAACGGCAGTCTGCCCGGTTTGGGATTCAAGGTTGATGCGGACAGAAAATTCTATGTTGACCCCGAAGCGGCAGCGGTTGTCAGAGAGATTTATGAGCGATATGCAAGCGGCGAAACCGTTGCGGAAATCACAAGAGATCTGAATGCAAAGCAAATCAAAACCGCACACGGAAAAGAGTTTAACAAAAACAGTCTGCACCGTATTCTGCGAAACAAACGGTATATCGGAGTTTATCTTTACAAGGATATGGAAATTCCCGGTGGTATGCCGAGAATAATTGAAGATGAATTGTTTGAAAGAGTCCAGCATATTCTCAACAAGAATAAGCAGGCTCCGGGCAGAACAAGAGGCAAAGAAGAATATCTGTTGACAACAAAACTTTTCTGCGGATATTGCAGAGAGATGATGACGGGTTACGGCGGAACAAGCCGCAACAAAAATGTTTATCACTATTACTCCTGCAAGAACTCACGAAAGAATCTCTGTGATAAAAAGATAATCAAAAAGGAAAAGATTGAGGACAGAGTTGTTTCGGTATGTCGCAAATTACTGACGGATGAAAATATCGAAAAGATTTCGAAATCGGTAGCGGCTGCGTGTCAGGCGGACTATGACGGCTCGGGTGTCAAAAGAATAAAAGCCGCCATCCGGGAAACGGAAGCGGCAATAGAAAATCTGTGGATTGCCCTTGAAAAAGGACAGTCGGTTGATATGATAACCGAGCGAATCGAAAAACGCAAAACCGAAAAAGCCGAGCTTGAAGCACAGCTTGCAATTGAAATGAACAAGCAGGTTATTTACACAGAGCCTCAGATCAGACATTATCTGATTTCACTTCGTACAGGTGACTTGAACGACATAAACATCCGCCGAGGATTTATAAATATTTTCGTGCGGGCGATTTATCTCTACGATGACAAGATGACGATTTATCTCAACAGCGGTGATAAAGAAACGGTCATTGATGACATATTAATAGATGAAACAGAGGAGTTCTTTGACTCTCTGAATTCTGCTTTAAACGGTGGTTCTGCTGTGGTTGCATCTGTTCCACCAATGAATGCACGGGTATATTTATGCCCGTGCATTTCTTATGCAACGGCTTTTTGAGAGAGCGAAAAGCAATTTTTCTATGAACCGATGTTTTTGCGTGCAAAAACGAGGTTACAAAAGCTGTTTATATTCTCAAATTGAAAAATGTTGCCGTTGCGACTTCGTTCGGAACGGCTCAAAAAAGCAAAGAGATTGGGCAGACACGGTGCTTGTGTCTGCCCAATTTTTTATATAAGATAATCGGTCAATTTGCTCTTAAAGAAATCCTGATTGTTATATAAATCGTGATTGAGATGTTTGTAGTTTTCAATAGATTTTCTACTTATTGATGAGTTGAAAACTAAAGGCTCAACAGTGATTTCTTCTGCTTTTTCTTCCTCACTTTGAGGAATAGAGAACTTTAGATATAAAGTGATTTCATTGTCACTAATTACTATTTTGTCAATGAGGTGTGAAAGAATGAGCTTTGTCTGCTCTACGCTTTCTGCCTTCTTCATACGTTCTTTGAGTGGTTCAAGAGCGTTTTTTAAATCATCATCCGTAAGTTGAGAATTACAAGCTTTTTTGTAGTTTGTTATGAAACTTTGTGAAGCAGATATTTTTTCTTCAATTTCTTTGATTCTTTTACATATTGCAGCACTATTTGTTTCTTTCAAAGCATCAATTAAAATATCTCTTGTTTTCAGGTCTGCTTTTAATTCAGTTTGAACACTCTTAAATCTTTCATTAGACATAAGAATGCTGTTTCTATGTTTGTTTACTGCTTTAGTTAACTTGCTGATAGTTGCATCAGTAAAGAAATTCTTGAAAACTTCATCGAGAACAAAATCATCAACAATTTCTGTCCTAATTTCTTTTTTACCGCAAGTATGTTGATTGATTCGATTGTTGCATCTGTAGGTCATATATTCGTGACCTTTAGTTGATTTTCTCAAATTGCCGTGCATTTTTGCACCGCATTCACCACAGAACAGCATACTTGTAAGAAGATATTGTCTTTTGGCATTTGATTTTAATTTACCCGTTGTTTTGCGAATTCTATTTGCTTTATTCCAAAGCTCTTCACTGACTATTGCAGGGCAACCGCCAGGGATTCTGATGATTTCTTCATCGGGTTTATATTTGTGGTTATTACGTTTTTTATCTCTTTTGGTTTTACTGGAGCGTTTATTAAAAACGTAAACACCTTTATATCTTTCATTTTCTATTAAGTCGCATAAAGAATTTTTGGCAAATTTGTTGCCCTTTTTAGTTCTGTAACCGAGAAGATTTAAACGGTCAATAATTTTTCCATAACCGTAGCCTTCAGCGTACATTTCATAGATTAGTTTTACGGCTTCAGCTTCTTTTTCGTTTATAACAAGTTTCTTTTCAACAACATCATATCCAAGAGGGGCTGGACCACCAGTCCATAAGCACTTATAGGCATTTTCTCTCAAACCTTTCATAACCTCGTTAGAAAGGTTTTGAACATAATATTCGTTTATGCCCGAAATAACTGTTAACAGCATTCTGTCGGCAGGAGAATTGCCAATAGGCTCTGTTACGGAAATAACTTTTACGCCACAATCTTCGCACAAATCAAGATACTCAAATGTATCTTTTTTATTTCTTGAAAAACGGTCTAACTTACCCTCTGTGCATACAATATCAACCGCAAAATCGTTATTTAAAACAACACAGCCGAAAAGAACATTAAATTCTTCTCGGCTGTTAAAAATATGTATTTTGGTTACATTCTCAAATGTTATATCGGATGGCTTGCTGTTAATCCCTGCTTCGGTCAGTTCTTCAACATCGGAAATACCCTCAATTAAGAATATTGAGCCGAAACAAGTTAAGTTGTCAGTTTTTAATGATTGGGAAAGCACACTCAACCTCTTACGCAGGTAGAATTTCATTCGTTCATCAATTCGGGGATTGTTAAGGTCTTTTAGGCTGTCAATCTTAATCATTCTTTGCCCTCTTATTCTTCGGGAGTTTAGTTCCGCAATAAAGTGACATAGCAGTACAAACACCGCTTATGAACATTTCTATTGCATAGGTTGTTGCTACTGTTGTTGCGGTAGTCAAAAACGCTGTTATCATTTATCTGCCCCCTTTCTCAAAACTTTTTTATCTGTTATGGCTATGACACTAAAGCCTATAACAAATCCCATAATAAAATATTGCATATTTCCTCCTTGTAGATATAAAAATAACCCCATTGCCGTTAAGCAATGAGGTGAAATTTTAAGTATGTTGTTTAAAATCGGGATACAAACTTTTCGCATTTAAACCAAGCTTCTCTGGTGATTCCGTTGATTGAACACACTTGCTTTTCTGTCGATTCATAAGAAACGAAGTGTCTGCCTTCAACTTTAAGACTTGAAGCACCCCAACCATTATTGTAGTTTTTACACATAGCACAACATTTGATGTTTTTACTCACGTTTTTCAACATATTAAAACCTCTGTTTTTATTTCATCCTTCTGTTAACAACCCAAGAGTGCGGCTGTTTTGCTCCCGAACTTGTTTTCGGTCTTTTAGAGCAACAACCAGGAGCAGGACGACCCGTTGTATCTGATTTTACAATCTTTTGTCCACAATATCGACACATATACTCAATTCTAACTGCCATATTATTTTCCTCCGTTAATTGTTTTCGGTAGTGTTATTGTTGTCACTTTCGGCATTATCTGAATTTGTTGTATTAAATGAGCTTAATTCATTCTTGAATAACTTTCTTGCCACAAGAACAAAAATGCTGACCAAGAGTAATACAATACAAATAATTCCTATGTAATGGAACAGTTCAACATCATTAAGGAAAATATCCATAGCAAATGAAATTACTGCTCCAAACAAGAACAGAATAATTGCATTAATGTTTTTACTGCTTGAAACATTTCGATTTACAAAACCGCCTACATAAACAGTCAATGAAGCAACGAATGCAAGGGCAAACACATAGACAACAAAAAGAACAATTCCAATTTCTGTTAAGCTGTATGCAACCGATGACATTATTAAGCCTACCAATGCGAGAATTGCGATTTTTAATGAGGTTTTCAAATTTGACATTTTAACTATCCTTTCTTGATTTGTACTCGTTATAAGCAGCTTGTTTTTCAATTGATGAGTAAGAACCGCCCGAACTTTTAATAACGTTTTTAAGCTGTTCATCAGTTTTACCTGACATTAGAGTTTCAGCTCTGGTTACTTTATCCTGCTGTTGATATGCAAGATTTTCAACTTTGCCTAATCCTTCCTGCATTTTACTTGTTACGTTTTGATATTTTTCGTTTTCACCAAAAACGAAATCTAATATACCTCCTATGATTTCAAGAAGCATTGTTTCACCTCCCTATGATTACTTTTTGGCTATTTCTCTTATTCTTCTTTCAGAATAGCCGTACTTCTTCGCAAGTTCTTTGCTGTTTTTACCGTTGTATTCTTTTTTGATTTTCTTTGCTATGTATTTTTTGTCAAGTAAAGTCATTGGAAATGTTATTTGCTGACCTTTGAACATTGAGTAGAATTGCAAAGTGACATCAATTCCGAATACATTTTTTAATTCATCATATATGCCGTTTAAATTGTCGAAATCAGAGTCGATAACAATCATCTCCAATACTTTTGTCATAATTATAATATAGGCAGTTGGAAATTTCATTGGAAAAAACTCTTATAAATTTCCAAATATATCCTGATGTATAAAAAAGCACGCTCGGTGCATCAAGCAAAGAGCGTGCTTTTATTCTTATGAAAATGTTGGTAGAGGGGGGTGACATTAAATCATTTTGTTGCTGTATAATACTTCACATAGCTTAACTGTAAGGGTGGTAATATGACATATAAAAACAAATTTCAAATTACTATTTATTTTTATGACAATATATGTTATGATTAGCATTGTTGCAAAAGGAAATCGAGGTAAATTTATTTAAAATTAAAAATACAAAAGAAGGGATTATCATTAGCAACAAAATAAACAAACCCAAAAAGACATCTGCCGAACTGGTTGAAATGTTAAAAAGCGAAAAAGGCATAACATTTAACCGTATAAAAGAGGAAGATGCTGCAAAATATTTGTCTGACAAAAACAACTATTTGAGAACAGCTTC
Source organism: Acutalibacteraceae bacterium (assembly GCA_045591425.1). Taxonomy (GTDB): domain Bacteria; phylum Bacillota; class Clostridia; order Oscillospirales; family Acutalibacteraceae; genus CAG-177. The sequence continues at coordinate 6,785 of JAZNSX010000045.1, forward strand.
ATATCGTAAAAACTATGCTAAACATATGTCTGGCGAAAACGAAGGAAAATATATCAATCTTGATTTTTCGCATTTAACAGACCTCTCTACAATTGATATGCATTTGAGATATTTATTATTAAAAATGTGTATTGATTTGGAACACGCACTTAAAGTTTCGTTAATATCCGAAATAGAACAAAACATTAACGAAGACGGCTATTCCATTGTCGATAGCTTTTTGGCTCAAAATCCAAATATTAAATCCAATATTGAGAAGAAATCTGACTCAATATTTACAGGTGAATTAATCGCTAAGTATTTTGAACTCTGTACCGTCTTTGATAAACAGACAAACGATGTTTGCACAAAAATAATGAATATAGATTGTCCTGCTTGGGTTTTAGTTGAAATTATTAGTTTCGGAGATTTAGCGAAGTTTTACAACTATTATCACTCGCTATATCCACAGTCATACACTATTGATAGTAATATTCTTAATCCTATCCGCAGTTTGAGGAATGCTTGTGCTCACAATAACTGTTTATTGAATTCTCTTGCACCTCAAGGAACTACTCCACCACCTAAAATTTCCAATTACGTGAAGACCAATCCAGACATTGGCAATGAGGAGAGAAAGAAAAAATTGTCTTGCCGACCCCTCTTTGAAATTGTTTGTTTGCTTTATGTTTACAATCAAATTGTATCGGAACAAGTTAGAAAACATCGATTAGAGGAATTCAAAACACTTATAGATGAAAGAATGTTCAGAAACATTGATTATTATTCAAACAATCATACAATTTTAACCTCTTTTAATTTTCTTAAAAAAATGGTTGACAAACTGGTCTGATTGTGTCTATAATATATAATGTAATCAAAAAGCTTCGAGCTTTTGTAAGGGTGGCGTTACTGACGTTGCCCTTATTTCTCCATTAAAAACAAATTTGTTTTTTGGGATTAGGGATTTTGACCTTAATCCCATTTTTATTTACAATATTTTTATTGCATTTATGCTTGGAACGAAAGCGTGGATTTGAAAACCCCAAAGGCAAGTATCAAAAAACGGTGAATGCCAAAGGTGTTGGTTAACGTCCACCACATTGGAGAAATCCGAACTTAATGCCAATCGGCACCAGGTTCGGATTTTTTCTTTTATACAGGAGAGTCTTTGTCTGTTTAATTAAACGACGGTGGGGCAACTTTTGTTTCCGAAAACGGATTATTGTTCGGCGAGGGTTCGGACATGCTGAAATACATTTTAGCGGCTTTTGTTGTTCCGAAATCCTGATTTGAGCCGCTGTTCTGCACCTTGTTGAATGCTTCACGGAACATTGCGTTGTGCGCTTCTTCTCTGTTGAGCAGAAAATCAATTGTTTCTCTCACTTTCTTGTCGTTAATCTGTCGGTAGAGATATTCATAAACAACTTTCGCTCTCTGCTCGGAAGCAATGTTTGAAAGAAGGTCTGCACACAAGTCGCCCGTAACCGAAACATAATCGCCCGTCCACGAATAACCCGAAGCATTAATGAGTCCGGGATTGAGTCCTGTAAGAACATGCGTTTGAATTTCGCCTGCGGGAACAGATTCGGCACTTACATCGTGACCGTTCAAAAGATTGATTGTCTGAGCAACCATTTCCATATGACCGAGTTCTTCTGCAGCAATATCAAGGAATAAATCTTTGATTTCGGGGTCTTTGATTCGAAAACTCTGTGACATATACTGCATTGCGGCTTTAAGTTCACCGTTTGCACCGCCGAGCTGTTCCTGCATAAGTGCTGCATACTGCGGATTGGGTTTTTCAACAGCAACGGGATGAAAAAGCATTTTTTCGTGTTTGAACATAAGTTATCCTCCTTTAATTGCTTTTAGTATGCACAGATTCGCATAAAAATTGCCATACAAGCTGAATTTGATTCAACTTGTATGGCTTGATTATTTTATATTTTCTTTGCTTTTATAATAAGGAAGTTCGGTTTGATATATTCCTTTATCCATGCAGGCACTTTTTCAATTACCCGGTCTTCGGGAACGGGTTCGCAGACCTCTTCGATGGCAAATCCTGCTTTGGCAAGTGCGTTTATAATGTTGCTGAAGGTGCGGTGATATTTTATTACGCCGTCAACATACCAATGGATTCTGCGTTCGCCGGGTTGGTTATAGTTTGAAAAAGTGTAAGAGACTTTTTCACCGTTTTCGTTCTTATTAAAATGACCTGCGCCGTCAACGGTTGAGGTGATAATCGGATGCTCCTGCGAGAACAAAAGCTGACCGCCGACGTTGAGAACAGAATACATATCTTTTGCAAAAGTATCAAAATCTTTTACATAATGAAAAGCAAGTGAGCTGTAAATGAAATCAAACTTTTCGTCAAGATTTTGAATGTCTGTCATACTCATGTTGCGGTATTCGATTTTGCTTTGTGCGGATTCTTCTTTTGCAACGGTAAGCATCTTTTCGGATATATCAATACCGACAACCCTCGTTGCACCTCTGTTTACGAAATCAATGCAGTTGTGACCGTAGCCGCAACCCAGATCAAGAACGGATTTGCCGTTCAGATCGGGCAGGAGTTTACGCATTGCAGGCTGTTCAATCAAATCGTTGGCGTTGCAATCGCTGTCACGAAGAGCCTTGTAGCCACTGAAAAATGTTTCGTTGTCAAATATGTTTTGTCTGCTCATAATTTCACCTTAAATCCCTTTGGTGTGCTCGTCATAATTAGCTTTGATAACACGTCTTTCTCTGTCTGTTAGACTCCATATATGAATACCCGTATCGGCGGTATTGAAGAAATAAATGCAATCAACGGGCATATTGAAGAATGAACGGTAGAGCTGATTTATCATTCCGCCGTGCGAAACAACAGCTATTGTTTCATTCGGCTCAGCTTCGTTTAAAATCCTTGAAAGTGCGTTTTCTGCCCTTTGTCTGAACTCCACCTGAGATTCCTGACTGTAAACTGATTTATCAATCGGTAAATCGGGAACTTCGGGATATTTCTCTCTTACTACTGCTCGGGGTAACCCTGCAAGGAGACCGTTGTTGAACTCCATTAAATTCTCATCAAAAACAATCGAAACTCCGGTTTTATCGGATAAATGCTGTGCTGTCTGTTTTGCTCTCATCAATGTACTTGCGTATATTTTTGAGATGTCATAATTATCGGCAACATAATTTGCCATAGCTTCGGCTTGCCTGTGACCTCTTTCGGTTAATGCAAAATCTGCTCTGCCTTCGTGAACATCAAGCAAATCTGCTTCGGATTCACCGTGACGGATTACAAGTAATTTCATTGTCTCAACCCCTTTAAATCTGTATTTATTATACACTACTTATTTTCTGTATGCAACATCACCCCAACCGATTCGGCTGAGGTGATTTTTTATTTCAAAAACTCGGAACGATGCTGCTCGAAGAAATCAAAATATGCCCTTACATTTTCGAGCTCTGTCCAATTGCAGGTTTTGACGGGAACGGAATCAAGGTTATAAATCCGTGCGTTTTTCATTGACAGAAAAATCGGGGAATGGCTTGCAATGATAAACTGACAGCCGAAAAATCTTGCAGAATCATAAATGAAATTGGCAAGTTCCGTTTGCAATTTTATTGACAGACTGTTTTCAGGCTCGTCGAGCAGATAAAGTGCGTTTTCACCTATGCGGTCAACGAAAAATTTCATTGCGGTTTCACCGTTTGAACACATATCAAGATTTTTGCCCACGTTCTTTTTCACGTATTTTGAAAGCGAATTTTTCTTTGCCGCCGCATCGTGAATTTCTTTCCAACGGTCATAATCGTCAAGACCTTTGAACCGTCTTTCTTCGGGGGTCAAATATCTTTGATTTCAGTTCAAAATATGTTTCGGATGCTTCTTCTCTGCGGGTATCAATTCCTTCGTTGATGTTTCGCAAATCAAGAACATAATCAAAGACATCATCACTTGAAATATAACGGATTTCCTGCGGTCTTTTCGCAAGTTCCGAACGGCAATAATTAACATATTCGCCGAAAAACGGACTGTTGTTGAACTCGGATTGACGGGCGGCGTGAAGCTTCTGAGCAATCACATTCAGAAGGGTTGTTTTGCCCGAACCGTTGCTACCGTAGAAAATCGTTACGGGCGAAAAGCTGATGTGTTCCAATTCTTTGTCGGGAAAAATCTTGAACGGATACATCGTATTGAAGCAAGTTCTGTTTTCAAATCTTATAAACTGAATTTCTGTATAGTCCGACGGCAAAGTGAATTTTTCAAGATAAAGCATATTGCTCCTCCTTTTGGGTTTATGCTTTGATTATACGCTCTTTACTGTGTCATAAAACGGACTTATTCTCCGCATAATACTGTGCCTGAGCGTTCCAAAGCTCGGCATATTTGCCGTTTGGATTTTCAAGGAGCTCTTCGTGAGTGCCTTCCTGAATGATTGTGCCGTTATCGAAAACAACAATTCTGCTGCAAAAACGGCAGGATGAAAGTCTGTGGGAGATATAGACCGCTGTTTTGCCGCCTGCGATGTCATTGAACCTTGAATAAATTTCGCTCTCGGCAATGGGGTCGAGTGCGGCGGTGGGTTCGTCGAGAATGACAAACGGTGCATCCTTATAGAGTGCTCTTGCGATTGCAATTTTCTGTTCTTCACCGCCCGAAAGGTCGATGCCGTCTTTTTCATAGAGCTTATAGATTGACTGCTTGAGCTTTTTCGGAAACTCCTCAACTCTGTCTTTTACACCTGCCATTTCAAGGCATTGCCATACTTTTTCTTCATTGTATTCATCGGAGCAGGCAATGTTTTCGCCGACGGGGAATGCGAGAAGCTTGAAATCCTGAAAAACGATTGCGAAAAGCTTTAAGTATTCGGCATAGTCAAACTCACGGATATCGATGCCGTTGAGCGTGATTTTGCCTTCGGTGGGGTCATAAAGACGGCAAAGAAGCTTTATCATCGTTGATTTGCCGCTTCCGTTCATACCGACAACCGCAAGACGCTCACCCGACTTTATCTTCATACTGAAATTCTTTAATATCATCGGCTCGGTTTCGGGATAAGAGAACGAAACATTGTGAAACTCAAAAACGGAGTTTGCAGGGTCAATGCCGTCAACGGTTCTTGTGCCGTTTTCCATATCCGAAACGAGATTGAGATATTCGATTTCCTGCTTGAGCTGAACATTGTTTGCACGCAGATAACCCGCATTGCCTGCAATATCTGTGCAAGCGGTTATCAGCTTTGTTATTGCGCCGTAATATTCAACAACCTTGCCGGCACCGAATGCGCCTGCAAGTGCTTTGAGTCCGACGAAAATATAGACAAGACCGCCGAGAAGATTTGTTGAAACCGTGCTTACCTGACCGATGGTTGACCAGACCTTAAAAGTATCCTTTCTCATCTGCGCGGTAGGATTATAAATTTTTTCGGTGATTTCTTCGTTGATAAGACCTTTTTCGTTGAAAATTCGGACATCCTTGCCGCTTTCATTTTCGTTGAGATATTTCTGATTATAGTATTCAAGAATCGGATTGAATTTCACGACCCTGTTGAAAATATTGAATTGCTTTTTTTCGCTCAGACTGTGGTACTTAACCGAAAGGGCGATCATATCGGCAGAGAAAACAATAAGTGACATACCAAGCAGGGGCGAATCAACGAATGCCATAAAGCCTGTAAGCGGTGTTGGCGATTTACTGAAAACCATACCCGAAATCATAACAATTGCAACGATAATTGAGAATACGCAGGATATCATTTCGGCTACGCACTCGGCAACCCAGGTAAGACCGTTGCCGTTATTTGCATTTTCTTCGATTTTGCCACGGAGTTCCTGAACAGATGAGCTTTCCGCCTTTGCATAGTCGAGTTCAAGTGCCTTGCGGGAGAGAAGTGCAGAATGCTTTTCCCAACAGCTGTTGAGCATTATCAGGGCTTTTCGGTTGATTGTTCGTATGATTACATCAATAACCAATGTTGAAATTGTTGCAATGAGAACATATTTCAATATCTGTTCAAAGCCTTGTTTTTCAGTGAGTGCGGTTATGACAAGACCCGTGCAGTAAATTGTGATATAAGGAGAAACGGCACGGAGAATTTTAACGATGAGATTGAGTGAAAAATAGTTTTTGCCGAGATAGATTTTAACAAGCTTCAAGCCTTGTCTGATTATTTCAAAATCTTCTTTAAAGTCCGCGGAAAATTTCTTCATATAACCGCCTCCTCTCTGTAATATCTGCTTTGTGTTTCAAACATTTCGGCGTATTTGCCGCCGAGTGCAAGTAATTCCTCGTGCGTTCCCATTTCGGCAATTTTCGCATCGTCAAGAAGAATGATTCTGTCGCAGAAACGGGTTGAGGAAAGTCTGTGGGATATGTAAATTGCGGTTTTGTCTTTGGTAAGCTCGCTGTATTTGAGATACATATCGTTCTCTGCAATGGGGTCGAGTGCGGCGGTAGGTTCGTCAAGAATGATTATCGGAGCATCTTTATAAAGTGCCCTTGCAAGCAGAAGTCTTTGAAGCTCGCCGCCTGAAAATGCAACAGCACCCTCGTGAACTTCACGCACAAGCAGAGTGTTTTCTTTCTGCGGCAGACTTTCAACCTTATCGAGTATTCCCGCAAGGCTCATACATTCACGAAGTCTTTTGCGGTCGATTTTGTTTTCCTCGCAGAGTGCGATATTCTTTGCAACAGTTGCGGGCAGCAACGCGCAATCCTGAAAAAGAGTTGAGAATAACTGATAGTATTCGTCACGGTTGAAAAGCCGGCTGTCAATGCCGTTAATGAGTATCTGACCCTCTTTAGGAACAAACAGACCGCAGATGAGCTTTACAAGCGTTGATTTGCCCGCACCGTTAACACCGACAATCGCAATTCTTTCACCTTTGTTTATTTTGAGCGAAAGATTATCAACAGAAGGTTTTTCGGATTCATCATATGAAAAAGTAAGATTTTTAAGCTCAATTTCGCAGGGCAAATCCTTACCCGACGGCAGTTTTTTACCCTCTTTGGTGTTCATTTTATCCTCAATATCAATAAAACTTCTGAAATCGCTGACATTGTGTGCGCCCGAAATGATTTCCGAAATTGAGTCAACAAGCCTTGCAAGCCACTGACCGAAGCCGGTTATCGCACCGAAATAGAGCGAAAAATCGCCGAGTGTCATCTCGGAATTGAGCTTGAGATAAACGAGATAGATATATGCGCAAAGGCTTACGCCGAATTTGAAAACATCCTCAAGCATACAGTTGATGTAGTGACCGTTGTTTCGCAGAATGTTCCACCAATTTGCATCGTCAAGGTGCTTGTCGATTTTTCTCATAAGGAAGTCGGACATATTGTAAATGCGGACATCCTTTGCGTTTGAAAAATCCTTTGAACGGTAGGTGACATAATGCAGACGAAGAAAGATTTCGGCAACCTTGTCCTTCATTTTTTCTTTCCATTTGTTGAAAATCAGCCAGCCTGCCATGCTGATGCCGTAGCAGAGAATAAGAATAGGGATAAACCACGGATTGCACTCAACGATAATTGCCGTGAATGCCGTGAAACCGAAAGCAGAGGAAGCGACGGTCGCGTTAAGCTCAATAAATCTTGCAACGCTTCCGTCCCAGCCGTGAATCGCATTCCACGCTTTTTCACGCAGAACACGGGTTTCGTTGTAGGTATAGTTATTATAGTCCATGTTCATAACTTTGTTGCAGACAAGTCTGTGGAGCATAATATCCCTTGCAAGCATTCGTCCCTGGTGGCTTTTGTTATACATAACGTTATTCAGGTATCCAAATGCAACGAGCAGAACGGAAAGAATGCCGACTTTGAGAAGAAGCTCCGAAGCGGCTGTTTTGTTTTCAACGCAATCGAGAACGATTTTCGGCAGATATGCCGCCACAACCGAGCTTATCGCACCTAACGGAGTCAGACCGATTTGCATAATCACATAGGATTTATCAAAACTCCAATGCTCTTTCAGCATAAATTTCAAGTTGCTGAAATAATTATATTTTTTCTTCACATGATTTCCCTCCTGATAAGTGAAAGAATTATTGAAACGATAACAGCGCAAATGACAAGATAAATAAATGCGCCCGTTGAATTCTGAAGCGCCGCAACGGCACAGCTCAGCATAATCAAGCCTATGGCAATGAAATGTCCGCCGAGAATTTTGAATCTTTTCGGGTTTTTGCACATTATGTTAACGAAGCCTTTGAGCTTATTGCGGTAAATTGAAATTCCGAGTGCTAAATTAACAATCGCAGAAGCAAAGGCAATTATTGAATAGTATTTCATTTTTTCTACCTCCTTTTAGCGATAAAACAGCGGCGAAAGCATAGCCTCCGCCGCTTCAGTATTAATGATAAATTAAAAATCAAACGATTGAAATACGCTCTGCAATAGTGTGGATTTAATGTTCAAAAGTGTTGCAGATGTTGATGCTCGTTGAAAAAATATTTCCCTCGCAGGAAACGAAAACATCGCCGTCATATTTCTGTGCAATCGTTTTTATGCTCTTGAGTCCGTAGCCGTGGTTAAGCTTATCGGATTTTGCTGTGCCGATATGCTTTGTGTCAACCTGCGCTTCAACGGGATTCTCAACGGAAACAACAATTCTGCCGCCCATTGTGATAATGCTTGCAAAAATCGTTTTCTCCGTGCCGTTACCGAGACCCTCTGCGGCTTCAATCGCATTGTCAAGTGCGTTGCCGATAAGTACGCCGAGTTCAAGCAAATCAACGTTGATTTTATCCGAAATTTTAACCGAATAATCGAGTGTTATTCCTTTGCTTTCGGCAATGGTGAGTTTGGATTGAAGAACGGCATCAACTGCGGGATTGCCCGAATTTATAACACCGTTGTTTGCCTCGTCAAGAAAATCCACTTCGCCCTTTATTGCGTCAATGGCAGACTGGGTCTGACCGTCTGCGAGAAGCCCCGAAACGGAGAGCAGTTTGTTTTTAATATCATGTCTGAAAGTGCGGATTTCGCTTTGATAGCGATAAAGCTCCTCATAGTGAGCAAGCTGATTTTTAATTTGTTCGTTGGCAAAACCGAGCTTTGCCTTTGATTCAACATAGTCCTTTTGTCTGTAAATAAGAAAGAGGGTAACTAAGTTTGCGGCAATCATAAGAATTGCAACCGCAGAGAATAAAATCGCCGGAATACTTTCAAGCTCGTAGGTGCATTTAAGAATAACAAGTGTAACAAAAACGGTTGCGATCGGCTGAATTATGAGCAATGCCGAAAGGCCGCCGGAAACACCAAGGTCAATTTTGCCTATTTTCTTTGAAACAAAGAAGATAAGGAAAAATGCAAAGAATTTGCATATAAGTCCCATTCCGAGAAAGATTTCATCATTCTGAAGGAAATCAAGAGACTCTTCGCCCATAAGCATTCCGCTCAAAAGAGTGACTATTGTTTCTGCACCTGCTTGAATCATAACAAAAAGAACACTGCTGATAATGGCAAAATGCATTTTTACTCTGTAAACAAGAGCAAAAACGAATGCCGTAACAACGCCCAAAGCAAGAAGCATAATGCCCGTGCCTGCAAAGAAATATGAAACAACGGTATTGACCGTTATTGCTACACTCATAAATATTGCAAGATGTGCTCCTTTGAGTTTTCTTTTTGAAATGTTGGAAAAAAGAATATCCATTGTATAAATTTCAAAGCAAGCGAACAGAAAATATGCAATTATTCTTACCATTTCACCAGCCCCACTTTCTTATAAAAATATCGTATGCTTTCAATGCTTCCTGTTTCTTCCGAACGCTGACGGCAACCTTTGAGCCGTCGGTCAGTTCAACCTCGTTTGCATTGAAGCTTTTTATGTAGTTCATATTAACGATGAACCCCTGATGAACACGCACAAATCCGTGCGGTTTCAGAATTTCATATATCTCTGAAATTTTACCGACAGCCTCATAAACCCCGCTTGCGGTATGCACGGTCAGATGTCTGCGGTAACCTTCAACATAGCTTATCTTGTTGATGGAAATTTTGTTTCGCACGCTTTCGCATTTCAGAATTAGGCTTGCATTTGTTGCGGTGTATTTTTTCATCGCTCTTGTGAAAACTTCGCTGAATTCTTTTTCCTTAATCGGCTTCACAAGAAAATGCAGAGCCTCGATTCTGAACGCATCGAATATGTAACTTGAATGGCTCGAAACAAAAATTATGATTGTTTCGGGCGCAAATTCTCTTATGATTTCGGCGGCTTCAATGCCGTTGATACCGCCCATCTCAATGTCGATGAACACAATATCAAAG
>JAZNSX010000046.1:0-2363 GCA_045591425.1 Acutalibacteraceae bacterium
ACAAATGCAGGCAGATTAATCTGAGGATTTGCAACAAACACTCCAATAACCGCCGCAACTATCATTGCAACAAGCAGATAACTGTTTAGATAATCTCTCGGCTGCAAAAGAATCCAGACAGGAACAACTGAAGCGATAAAAATATAAGCAAAAACAAGAATATGCCAGATATCAAGCGAAAGAAAAATCGGCATTTTAAGTCCGATGATTATTGATGCAACAAGCATTACAATTGCGATGGCGGTATTAACAGCTGTCGGCAATTTGGCATATTTGAGGATAAGACCGAGAGCAACCGCAAACACGATAAAAATCACCGATGTTGTGGCAACCGCACCGTTTGCAGTTATGTTTGCGCTCTGCACACCATCGGTTACGGTAAAGCCCATAAAAGTGCCTGCCACTATGTCGGCAAATGCCGCAACAACAAGAATGCAGAAAAGCCAGCAGAAAAGCAGGAACATCTTTTTCCCTGTTTTACCGATATATTTTTCAATTATGTAGCCGATACTTCTGCCTTTGTTTCTGACGGAGGCATACATGGCTGCAAAGTCCTGAACAGCACCGAAAAACACACCACCGATAAGCACCCAAAGCAATACGGGCACCCAGCCGAATATTGCTGCCTGAATCGGTCCGTTTATCGGACCTGCTCCTGCGATTGAAGCAAACTGATGACCGAAAACAACGCTCTTGGGGGCAGGCTCATAGTCCACGCCGTCACGCTGCTCATAAGCCGGAGTTTTTCTTTTAGGGTCTACTCCCCATTTTTTTGCAATCCACCTGCCGTACAAAATATATGCCAGAAGCAAGACGGCAAGAGATATTAGCATTATTGTAACACCGTTCATGATATCCCCCTTTTTTCAAATACAATTCAACTTAAATCAATAATGCACCTCTCCGCATTCACATTCGGGTAGGATATTAAAGATTTTGTGGAAGAAGTTGCCTATTCTCCAGATCATGCTCCAGAACCAGTGATCGCTGTGGCAGATATGCTCACATTCCTCTTCAGCCCAGATATTTTCCTTGCCGCAGAGGTCACAGATTTCGTCAATGTTTTCATCGATATGATATCCTTCATCAAGCGGTAATTCTTCGTGACCGTAGACAAATTCTTCGCATTCGTTGCAGTAAACGCCTTCCGAATAACCGTGCTCGGTGCAGTTTGAATATGTTTCTTCAATCAATATAAAATCATGGTGAATGCTTCCGTCTTCATCGGTATGAGTCATTCTTTCGAGCTTAAAGGCAAATGCAGATTTTTCATAATAATCGCCGATTTCGAGGTAGTATGTTTTTCCCGACTCAAAAGCACAGACCAGTCTGAAATCAAGAGTACCGTTATAATCGTCACCACTTGCTACATAATCGCCGTCTGAATTAAGAACAAAGCAGCAAGGGTCGCTTTCTTCCGTATTGCTGAAGGATTCAATATAATAAACTCCGCTTTCTTCGGGAACAAACCTGTACCATTCCCAATTGCCTTCACGCCCTGACCAATCGTGCTCAACCTCAACACCTGCCGAAATATCCTTGCCTGTGAAATTCTGTCCGCATTCACAGATGTAGGGACGATCTTCGGTCAACTCGTGGTCGCAAGCTTCACCGCATACAGCACAAACTCCGTTTTCATAGGAGTGACCGCATTCAACAACAAGGTCAAAATCTGCTCCGTCTCCGTGATGAACATAAATATTCAGATAATATGCTTTGCCTGCCTCAAGCTTGCATTTCAATATGAAATCATAGCTTTCTTCGGTATCGTCCCAATATTCAGCGAGAACTTCTTCTCCGTTCGAATCGAACATACAAGCACCTGTATCAGCCCAATCTGATTCGGTTCTGAAAATATATTTGCCCGATTTTTCAGGAACAAACTTAACGTAAACACTACTATTGGTCTCAACGGTAATTGCAACAGTATCGCCATAGCCGATTTCATAATCACAGTCGGGGGCAGTGAGATTATCATCAATAATTGTGATTCTGCCTTCACCGTCGGGGTTGCCGTATTTTTCGGCAGTTATTTTTCCGCCGAGATTTTCTGTGAAATATTTAATGAGCATTTCGGAATCGCAGGGAAGCCCTTCCTGCTGAAGAACTCTTGCGCCGTCAAGCATTGTAAGTCCGTCGCCGCCCTGAAGAAGCACATAAGTGCTGCCTGTGAGTGAATACTTCTTGTCAAGGTCAACAGGCTCGCCGCCGATGCAGACATTCTGAACACGGCGTTCCATTGTTTCGTCAACCTCCACAAAATCACCAAGCTGATCGGTAATAACGGGAGTTTTTCTGTATGTGTGGATTTCGAATGTCATACCCGAAACCTGGAAAAAGCTGCCGAGTTCTTCGGGGCACTT
>JAZNSX010000047.1:0-20743 GCA_045591425.1 Acutalibacteraceae bacterium
AACGTTGTTGAACATTTCGCTGATCTTCGGTCCGAGAGCTGAAAGTGCAATAATTACGGCAATTGCGATGAGTCCGATGATGAGACCGTATTCAACAAGTCGGAGGCCAAGCGGTCTTAGGAAGACAAGACTCACTGACAACTCCTTGGCCCACAGAACGACATGGCTACGATCCGACTTAACGTTGTTGAACATTTCGCTGATCTTCGGTCCGAGAGCTGAAAGTGCAATAATTACGGCAATTGCGATGAGTCCGATGATGAGACCGTATTCAACCATGCCCTGACCTTCTTCGTCTTTAAACCATTTTCTCAACATAATAAAACCTCCGTTCACCTTTCTTGAATTTTTGTTTTTAACTTCTGTTTTCATTTTTATTTTCTTTTTGAGGGATTATTTACTTTTGCTTAATCAGGTTGCTCCGCCGCCCGCTGCACCGCCGGCACCTGCCTTATCAAGTTCAGCTCCAACGTTGTTGAACATTTCGCTGATCTTCGGTCCGAGAGCTGAAAGTGCAATAATTACGGCGATTGCGATGAGTCCGATGATGAGGCCATATTCAACCATGCCTTGGCCTTCTTCGTCTTTAAACCATTTTCTTAACATAATTTTTGCCTCCTTTTATTTTTTTTACCCTTTCAAAGGGCATTATTGCTAAAACAATTGCGAAAAAATCTTGTCGGAGAGTTCTCCGAATACGGGGTATAAAACGGTCACCACAACTCCGAGTGAAAGGTAAGGCCCCATGGGAACCGCCGTTTTAAGCGAGCCTTTTTTGGTTACTACAAGATAAATCAAATAAACTATAAGCCCTGCCGCCATTATGAGGGCTGCCTGAAGATATCCGAAAGCGCCGAGGCAGTAGCCTATCGCTGCGCTGTATTTTACATCGCCTGTTCCTATCGGAATTCCGATAAGCATCGGGAGTTGGTACAGAATGAATCCTACTGCAAGACCGATGAGTGAGGGGATGAGACTTTGTTTGAGGGGAATGCCCGTTGCAATCGCATATATAATTGAAACCGTTCTGATTATCAGAAGCGAGAGCACCGAAGAATTCGGAATTTTCTTGATGTCCAGGTCAACAACGCCGATTGAAATTGCAACTGAAATGTAAGCAATTGCTTCAAGCCTTGCCGCCGTAGTTTTGAATATTGCGAATGCTGCCGCGAACAATGCTCCCGAAAGAATTACCCAGGCGACTATCACCGCCGTGTTTCCTACCGCTTCGATTTTTGCGTTTTCATCGGTTCTGCGTTTAATCTGGAAAATTGCTATGCGGTTTAATGCCAATGCCGCGAGTGTGCCGAGCAATCCGCCGTAAACAATCTCAATCATAAATGCTCACCTCCGATTTTTTTTCGGAACCGTCGGTCCCTTGTTGCAACTACATTCTATACCCGACGGTTGTGAAAGTCAAACAGTAGTTTTTTGTGATGTGAAAAACTTTTGTGCAAATTGCACATACAAATTAAGGTGCTTTTTCGCCCTCTGAAGCCGTTTTGACCACAAGAGCGTATTTTACAAATTATTATAAGTATAATTATAAAGAATCCTACGAAAAACACTTTTTTCTTCTCTGTTTTGCACAAAAAATCACAAAAAAGTGTGATTTTCAGCGTTTTATGCAAAGAAATTGTATACGCTTTATAAATACAAAAGAAGAATGCATAAAATCTGAAGCCTGTGAATAAAATTGCGGAAAATCTGTTGAAAACATTGACTTTTTTGGAAAAAAATCCTTGCATTTGTCGCAAGAACGCTGTATAATACAGATGTAGTTGTCGCAAAGACGAAGGATATTTTTGGCTTTGGAGGTAATTATGAATAAACTGACGGTTCAACAGACTGCCGAAAGATGGAATATTTCGGTCAGAAGAGTGCAGGATTATTGCAGGCAGGGCAAGATTCCGGGCGCGCAAAGAATAGGTACGAACTGGCTTATACCTGCTGATGCTGTCCGACCCATGGACGGAAGGCGAAAGGCTGCAAAGGATGAGGCGGAAAGGGATGTTCCAATGCCGAGAAAGTGTCCTTTCCTTTACATGACCGATTTATATTCCGAAGCTGGTACGGCTGACAAGTGCATCATTTCCTTGTCTGGCAACCCTGAAGCGCAGGCACTTTTTGCCGCTGAAATTGCTTACAGCAGGGGAGAAATAGATAAGGTTTACAAATATGCAAAATATTTTCTTGAAAAGCATTCGGGTTTTTATGCCGTGCTTGCAGGTGGAATGCTTCTGGCGCAATGTGCACTGTGGGCAGGCGATATCAATATGTGGCAGCTTGCAAGAAAACATATATGCGAAGCTCACGCAAGGAGCAACACAGACCGAGATATCATTGCTCTTTCTCTCGGTGTTATTGACAGCGCAATCCGTTCAACGCAGGATTTTCCCAAGTGGTTCAAAAGCGGATGCTTTGAAAACCTTCCCGTTGATGCTCATTATGCCGCAAAGATTTATTATGTAAAACATCTTATTGTAATGGCACAGCAGCTTGCGTCGGGCGAAATCAAATACCCTGATCTGAGAGGTCTCTCCCTCATGAGAAGTATTCCTTATGTTGTTGAACCGATGATTGCAGACGCGGTTGCGGATAAGGTTATACTTGTTGAAATATATCTTCGTTTGCTTTGTGCAATTGCGTGCCATCAGGTCGGTAACACCGACAGAGCGATTTTTCATGTTGATAAAGCGATTGAGGATTGTCTTGAGGATGGACTTTACGGACCGCTTGTTGAGCATCGCAGACAGCTTGGAGTAATTCTCGATGACAGACTTTCCGCCGCTGATCCTCAGGCTTTTAAAAAGGTTAAAGAGCTTTATAAGCGAATGCAGACAGGCTGGACAACAATACATAATGCCGTTCTTGAAAGAACGGTTTCCGCTTCTCTGACAATACGTGAAAGAGAGGTTGCAAGACTTGCTGTTTTCGGTCTTAATGACAAGCAGATTGCAAACCGATTCAACATAACGGAAAATGCAGTTAAAAATATTCTCGATGCGGCAATGGAAAAAACCGATGTCAACAAAAGAGGCGACCTTGCATTCTATATATAATTGATATAATAAAAATAACTGTGCAGTTATAATTTCGCAGGAGGAAACGGCGTGCCCGAAACCCAAAACAAAAAACTATCCCCCAAGGATATATTTTTATTTATATTTATGGGCTGTACGGCGGTGCTTATTACGGCGGCGGGTTTATACTACCAGGGGGTTTTGCGCATAATTCCGCTTTACAATTCGCTGGTGATTGGTCTGCTTCAGTCCCGCATAAGCCGCTATGCGAGCCTCATCGGCAGCGTGAATTCGCTGCTTTACGGTGTTGTTTATTTCTATTACGGTCTTTACGGTTCACTGTTTTCGGCGGTCTTGTTTTCTTTCCCGCTTCAGCTTCTCACCTTTATCCGATGGAACAAAAACAAGTGGGAGCATTCCACGGTTTTGCGCAAGCTGACCGTAAAGCAACGGATTTTGCTGACAGGCGGCTTTGTTGCCGCGCTTATTGCAATGTGGATTATTCTTCCGCTTATCGGCTCGCAGTATGTTTTTCTTGACAGTCTTACGAATTTGCTGGGTATCGTGATTTATTTTCTGACGATGTTTGCATTTGTTGAATATACGTTTTTAATGGTTATAAACGGCGTTATAGGAATTGCGCTGTATGTTCAGATGCTTGGCGATTCGCCCGAAATGATAACGTATCTGATATATTCGGTCTATTCTTTTATCTGCATTGTAATTGCCTTCTTTCAGGCAAAAAAAATTTATAAAAGCCAACAGACGGAGGTGCAAAATGAAAATTGAGCTTATCGGAAAGCCAAAAACAATAATGTCAAACCCCAACAGCAGCCACGGATATTTTGCGTGGCCGACCGCTGTGCTTTTGCAGAACGGTAAGATTGCAGTCGGTGCATCGGGGTTCAGAATTGAGCATATCTGTCCGTTCGGGAAAGCCGTGATTTCATACAGCAATGACGGCGGCGAAACCTATACCCTGCCTGCGCCCGTAATTGATACGCCGCTTGATGACAGAGATGCGGGAATCTGCCCCTTCGGCGAAAAGGGAGTTATTTTCACTTCTTTCAACAATTCCGCCGATATGCAGAGGCAGCACAATAAGGATAATGCCTATGTGCAAAGCTACATAGATACAATTACCAAGGCGGACGAGGAAAAATATCTCGGCTCGCTGTTTCGCATAAGCAACGATTGCGGTGTTACCTTCGGCAGGATTTTTCATTCGCCCGTAACATCTCCTCACGGACCGACTCAGCTTAAAGACGGTACTGTTTTGTGGGCGGGAACAAATTTTGATGATATTTTCGGCGGCATTGAAGTGCGCCGTCTTGATACGGAAAGCGGCGAAACCGAGCTCACAGGCAAAATAACGGCGTCGGATAAAAATATTGTTCTGAATGAGCCTCATATAATTGAGCTGCCGAACGGAAGACTTATCTGCCATATCAGAGGCGAAAATGCAGAGCTTTTCAATGGCGGCAACGAAAAGCTGTTCACCGTTTTTCAGAGTGTTTCCGACGACGGCGGCAAAACCTGGTCGGAGCCCGAAATGCTTCTTGATGAAACGGGCGGTGCGCCGCCTCATCTTATTCTGCTCAGTTCAGGTGTTCTTCTTTCAACCTACGGCAGAAGAAAGCTTCCCTACGGAATCATGGCAATGATAAGCTTTGACGGAGGAGAAAGCTGGGAAAAGGATATCCGTATTTATGAAAACACGGCAAGTGACGATTTGGGCTATCCTTCAACCGTTGAGCTGCCTGACGGTACGCTGCTCACCGTTTTTTACGCAGCCGAAAGCGAAGAAAAGCCTTGCGTTATTATGCAGCAGAAGTGGAAAATTGATGTATAACGGCAAATGTGTTGAAAATATTTTTTGTTTCAGATAAAACAATAAGGATGATTATAAAGGAGAGTTTTTTATGAAAAAAAAGCTGCTTGTTGCAAATATCGGCATGAAATTCGGTATGTGCCATGTCGAGGGTGCATTAAATTGCAAAGATGCGGAAATTGCTTTAATCTGTGACAGCAATGAGGAAAACCTTCGTTTTGCAGGTGAAAGATATAATATTCCCGAAGAAAAACGGGTAACTGACTATATGGATATTGTTAACAATAAGGATATTGATGTAGTTACGGTTGCGATTCCGGATCAACAGCACAAGAAGGTTTCTTGCGATTTGCTTCGTGCGGGTAAACATGTGCTTTGCGAAAAGCCCCTTGCGCTCACACGGGAAGACATTGAAGAAATTGTAAAGGTAGCGGAAGAATCAAACGCAAAGTTTATGGTGGGTCAGATTTGCAGATTTACTCCTGCTTTTGAAAAGGCGAAAGAAATAATTGAGTCGGGTACTATCGGCGAGCTTTATTTTGTTGAATCGGAATATGCTCACGATTATATGTTAATACAAGAGCCCTGGCGTTGCGACCCCAAGCGTCACGGAGTTATCGGCGGCGGCTGTCATGCGGTTGATTTGTTAAGATGGCTTGCAGGTGACCCGCAGGAGGTTTTTGCATACGGCACTCACAAGCTTTTGCCGCACGTTACATATGACGATGCAACAATTGCAATTATGAAATTTGATGATAATCTGGCGGGCAAGGTGTTTGTTTCAACCGGTTGCAAGCGAGATTATACAATGAGAACAGTTATTTACGGAACGAAGGGCACTCTTATCTGTGACAACACTTCACCCACAATGACACTCTTTACGGTTGACGATAATCAGGTTACAAAAGACCCCGAAACTATCTGTGTTGAAGTTAATAACCACAACGCAGTTAAAGAGTTTGAGGTTTTTGCGGATGCAATTCTCAATGACAAGGATGTTTTGACAGATGCAAGAGAAGGCGCAAAAACCGTTGAGGTTTGCCTTGCGATAGTTGAATCCGCCAAAACAGGCAAGCCCGTAGCTCCGAACTACAGCTTCTGAAAAACAATTAAAGGCAGGGATTTTTCCCTGCCTTTAAACATTTATTCTACCGTTATCCTGACCTCGCCGTTTGAAATAACGGTGAGAGTCAATGTTTTTGTTTCCTCATCCCAGACGGCTCTGCCTTTTGCACCGTTTGAGCCTGATGCATTGACACTCGGCGGTGTGTCAAATCCCGAAAGTGTGATAACCGATGTTCTGAAATCGTTGGGATTATTCATTTTTCCGCCGTTTGCATAATTAATCATAAAGGTGTTTTCATCCTCAAGCCCTGCGCAAACCGCATCAGCATCAAGGCGGAGATTGCATAAATCAATTTCGACCTTTTTTTCTGATTCCTTTATGACAGCATACGTATGCGCGGCAAAAGCAGTGTTGATTTTCAGCTTGTTTTGAGAAAGTGTGTAGCTGACAGTCTGTTCGCTGTCGATTGTCTTGTTTTCATTGCTGTTGAAAATGTAAACATAATCGTTTATGTCAAACAGCACGCCGTCGCCCGAATATGTTTCTTCATAGTATTTATTGAAGAACATCTCTTTTATCGGATTTATAAAAAGCAGATTGAAGAAATAACTGAAATCATTCAGGATTTTACTTTCGGGTAAAACTTCTTCGGGATTTGAATAAATAGGAAGAATGGGAATGAGATAATATCTGCCCGTTGAGGGAACCCAGTCTTTTGTGCAGTCAAAATAAGGGGTGATATCTATCTTTTCTTCAATAAAGGAAAATGTATCGCAGTAAAGACCCTGAAGAAGGTGCGCATCGTTGCCGCTGAGTGCATAGGATGTGGGCGACGTCATTTTATATGCTACTTTAATTTTTTCTTTTACCTGTTCTTTGTCGGGAACGGCACCGTTCAGTACCATCTGATAAATCGGATAAAGCACGTCCCAAAATGTGGCGGTCAGAACAACCTCACCGTTGATGAAATGATAAAGTCCACCTCTGCTGAATGTGCCCTCAATCGCATAAACAGTTGCACCGCCTACCATGTCGGCTATCATGTCAATTCCGAAAAGGGCGGGGGGATATTTTGCTGTTGTGATGGGGTCGGGTTCATTCGGCGCAACGCCGAGACTGTCATATTCGATAAAGCCTTCTTCATACCAAAGGAAATTTTCAAGGTTTACGCCCCAGTTGCCGCAGACATCATCGAGCCAGCAGCCGAGAATGTTTGACTGGCTTGCAAAATGTCTGCCGTGACCGTTATGTTTATCCATTATAACAATGTTTTCGGTGTTGCTTTTCAGAAGGTCATAAAGCTCTCTGTCCTTGAGGATGTGGTTGACATAATTGGCTTTCTTCCGATAGATGTATTCCATATCCTGCCAGATAAAAAGTCCGCCGTTTTCGGCGCAAGCCTTTATGCAGGATTTCATTCTTGCAAGGATGTTTTTGTTAACGCCGTTATCTTCCGTTACTTCGTCATAGGCAAGTTTTTCATTTGTAACGCCGTTTGTCGATAATTCAACCTGAACAAAACCGATAAGTGACGGATGCTCTTTGAATACTGCGGAAAGCTCCTCCTGAGTGAACGGGTCACGGGTTTTGTTTGTGCAGAAGCATTCGGACTGGCACACAATCGGAACATTCGCCGCATCAGTAACGGTTAAAAGCTCGTCCCAGAATTCAAGCTGACGCGCGGGGGTCATATCCGTTGTACCCTCGTCGATATAGATAACCGCAAAGTTTCGGATATCTTCGGGAAGCGCACGGTATGTTTTGATTGCGTATTCCGCAAAGGCTTCGCCCGTCTGCGGACCTCCCCATATAGGGCAGTTTCTTATCATAAACAGCGGATTTTCTTCGTCAACATACATGCGAAGACCGTCAACCTTTTTGCGGGTGCGTATTTCTGTTGCCTGATTTGTTTTTGGGGGAAGATCAACCAATCCCGTATCAAAAGATGTTTCCTGCGCAGAAACTTCAAACGGAATCATAAACAACATTGACAAAATCAGAAGCATACTTATAATTATTTTCATTTTCTCAGCTCCGTTTCCGTGGTGCAAGCAAAAAAATATTTGTTTGAATTATATCATATCAACCGCTTGCTATCAAGTGCTGATTGAACGGGCAATTTGAAACATATCGGAGCGCAAAAAACAGGTTGTAAAAAAGCGAATGTTGATTTATAATAGTCTTACAATAATTTCAATGAGGGAATACAGTATGAAAACTACCGAAAAAATTTTGAAGGGTGAGCAGCGAGATCTCGCAAGACTCAAAAAAATGCAAAGCCGCTCTTCGGGCAGCAAATATTTTCTCGTTTTGCTTGTGCTTATTGCCATAGTCAATATTCTTGATGAGGTAACAAGCAATCTGACCGTTACCGTGCAGTCTTCGTTTGTGACGGAATTTTTTGTGAATAATCCTTTCATGGGTAAATATTACACATATGAAGACGGACTTGCCTTCCATTCCGGTATCGGTGTTTTTACCTATGTTCTGGGCTTATTTACTCCGTTTTATAAGGCTCTTGCCGACAAATGGGGCAGAAAACCGCTTTTTGCAATTTCGACTCTCGGCATGGCAGCGGGGCTTCTTGTGATTCATCTGTCTTCAAGCTACATAATGTTCCTTGTCGGATTTGCAATCATCAGCTTTTTTATGGGTCACGATATACAGATTATCTATATCCTTGAAGAAGCTCCGGATAAGCACCGCGCGAAGATTTACAGCTTTCTTAAAAGCTTCGGAATTCTGGGCGTTATCCTGATACCGACCCTGCGTGATATGCTTATGGGCAACGATGCAACAAAATGGCGCGAGATATTCCTTGTGCCTGCGCTTATCGGCTTTGCGGCGGTTGTGCTTGTTATTCTTTTTGCAAAGGATACGAAAGTTTTTATTAATGAAAGAATCGAATATCTTTCCCGCCCTTATGAAGAAAGAAAAGCCGAAAAAGCTCTTAAGAAGCAACAGAAGGAAGCCCAGAGAAATCAGTCGGGCGTTTTCAACGGCGTGAAATATATTTTTGCAAATAAAGACACAAAAATGCTTATAATTGCGCACATCATTTTTGATGCCGCAATGCCCGCAATTGCTCTGTATTTTGAGTCGTCGATGCATCGCGCGGGAATGAGCACGAGCGACATCACAAAGGCGCTGTTTATGGTGCCCGTGATATATGCATCCATCACCTTCCTTTCGGGCTTCGTTGCCGACAAGGCGGGCAGAAAAACAACGGTTGCTCTTTTCTCGGCAACCTGTGTAATCGGATATGCTCTTTTTGTTGCGGGCATTCTCAACGGCTGGAACCCATACCTCGTAGGTTCGCTCGCGGGCCTTTATCAGGGCTCATACTGGATTGGCAGAGATTATATGAATGTTATGATGACCGAAAAGGTGCCCACGGATATCCGCGCATCGGTTGTCGGCGCGGAGGGCTTGCTTGTTATTATCGGACTTGTTGTCGGATATGCTTCAACAATAATCGGCATGACATTAATGCCCGCTATCTGGTGGGCATGCCTTGCCGTATCAATCCCCGCAGTTACCGTTGCAGCGATTATTTTTGCGCTTAGAGTTAAAGAAACAAAAGGCGCAAATCTGGATGAAATAGCATAAAGGGGTTAACAGAAATGAAAGTTTTAATGATTCTTCCCGACGGCATGCGCCCCGATTCGCTCGGAGATATTGAAAAGGCGCAGAAATTTATTGCAGAATCGGCATACACTCTCAATGCAGAAACCGTCTATCCTTCCGTAACCCTGCCTTGCCACATTTCGCTTTTTCACAGCGTAACTCCCGAAAGGCACGGCACAACCACTAACACATATATGCCGCAGGTAAGACCTGTTGACGGCTTGTGCGAGGTTTTGAAAAGGGCGGACAAAAAGTGCGCAATTTTCTATAACTGGGAAGAAATCCGCGACGTTTCGCGCCCGAATTCTCTTGCACACTCATGCTTTTACGCGGGCAGAAGAATCGGTTATAAGCAGGCGGGCGAGGAGCTGACCGATGCCGCAATAGAGTATCTGAAAAAATATGACACCGATTTCACCTTTATATATTTCGGCTATCCCGACATGCAGGGGCATAATTTTGGCTGGATGACGCAGGAGTATGATGAAGCTGTCAGAAGCAGCTGGGATAACATTGAAAGGCTTGTGAATGAACTCGGCGATGAATATACTTATATAATTACTGCCGACCATGGCGGTCATGACAGAACTCACGGCAGCGACATGCCCGAGGACATGCTTATTCCCGTAATCATTAAGGGGAAAGATTTTGAAGCAGGGAAAATTCTTGAAAATGTCAACATAATCGACCTTGCGCCGACCGTTGCAAAGCTTTTGGGTGTTGAGCCCGATGGCGAGTGGGAAGGAAAGGCATTGGTTTAACTCTAAACAGAGATGATGTTGAGAAAGACCGAAAGACAAGGAACACTCGCTTCATTGGCGTACGTCGAAGCGAGTGTGACACAGCAAGCAAAATTTATAAAAAACGGGCGATTTATGAATCGTCCCACAAAACTATATTTATTTTTAAGGGCATATAATATCCGCTCCCAACTCTCCCCACAAAAATGAATTTTGCGATTTCGGGCTTTATCGACAGTCAGAGCAGGGCTTGTACAGAACACATTTCTATACAAGCCCTGCTTTTATATTTTGTTTAGATGTTTGCGGGGGACTTCGAATTGATTGAGATGGTTTCTGCGCTGTTTGCCGGTGCGTAATCAACAGCCGAAATTATTCGCCTTTCAATGCGTTTGAAATCCAAAGATAAATATCATAGGGAAAATAAATGATACTCGCAATATATCCGAGAACAATGTATGCACCCCAGAGCATGGTCCACGCGGCGTTGGCGATGCCGAGTTTAAAAAAATCTTCAATTTTTTCGCCGAAGGTTCTGTTGTCAACAGGTATACTCTGAATCAGAAAATCTTCCGAAACAGCAACGGTGTTACCTTGTGAATCAACAATTTCCGCTCTCATATAAAGGTCGCCCTCTTTGATTGAAGGAAGAAGAATATTTGCGGTTACATATTCTCCCGCGGGTATTTCGCCGGCTTTTTTTATTTTATCGCCGTGAACCGAATACCACACAATCTTTTCCGCATCGGGAGCATAATAGTGGGTGACGATGTCGATACCGTGCAGATAAAAACGCTCAAGTCTGCAAAAATTCTCCGGCTCTTTGCCGTTGAAATAAAGACCTTCAAATTTGCCTTCCGGATATTTGGGCTCATAGCCGAAATCGTCAAAGGTGCGTTCAAGGGCGTTTCCGTCCGCGTCATAATGAATGGTGCACGGTTTTATCTGCACCTCAGCCCATTCGCTCTCGGTGCCCGAATAGCAGTAAGCAAGGTGCTGACCGGGAATGCGGCTGTTTTGCATGTACGTAAAAAAGTTGCCCTCAATAAACTCAAGACTCTTGGGCAGCGTGATTCTGTAATATTCTGTCGGCAGGCAGCCATTTTCCATCATTTCGGTTGAAAACGCCTGATATCCTATGCTTGTGACTCCTTCCTCAATGGTGATAACATCAATTCTGTCGTAATATCCGTACCACGGCGGAAGCTTTGGAGTTGCCGAGTCTGTTTTATACCAATCCATTTCGCCCTCGCCGCCGATAACGAGTTCATTGTCGGTATATAGAGTCCATGTGAGGTTTTCGCCCTGCGCGCCGCAGAAGCCGCTGTCGACGACCTCTCTTTCGTCTGCCGCGAATGCTGCTGTCGGAAAGACCGTCAACAGCAAGGCTGCACATATGATGATTGATAAAATACGTTTGAGTTTGATTTTCATATAAGTCCCCCTTGTTTTAATTCCTGCGGCCGTGTTTTTATAATTGTCCCCCGACTTTGCCGCAAAATAATTATATTTTATTTTGTAAATTAACGGAATACAATTAAGCTATATTTAAGCATTCCTTAACCTAATCTTAAGCATTTAATGCAGAAAAAACAAAAAATTGAGTATTCACAGGTAAATCCCTTATGAATACTCAATATGGTCGGAGTGGAGGGATTTGAACCCCCGACATCCTGCTCCCAAAGCAGGCGCGCTACCAACTGCGCTACACCCCGAAATATTAAATTGTTAATCTGATTTGTAATTCACAAACCAAAGCAGGCGGCTACCAACTATCGGTCAGAAATATTCTCGCCTTGCTCGCTTGGAGCGCTTCGCAATGCTCTGTATTTCTTCCTGCTCAGTCATTGCCTTATTCTGCCACAGGCAGCGGCAATGCCCGAGCCGCTACACCCTGAAATATTAAATTATATAAATCCAAGAAGCTGTTTTTATATTTTATTCCATTTGTCCGATAAAGTCAATAAAAATATGTATTGTTTTTAATTTAATTTGAATAAAAATTTTCTGTGAGATATACATAAGATTTTCAGCTTTTAGTCAAGACCACCAAAAAGGAAAGTGTTTTTTAGTGTAATTTGTTGTCTTTCAAAAAAAGGAAAGAAGTGCTATAATATCGATAAGGAATCGGAGGAGAGTCCTTCTGCGATTCCCGTTATATTTATAAGGAGAAAAATATATGGAAAACGGCTTTTTCTGCGCGAGAGAAAACGGAAAGCTTCACCGCCCCAGAACCATTCTGACGGGATTCGGCTTCATGGCTTCTTCAATCGCATGGGCAATTTATGACCCTTACATCACAAAAATTCTTGAAAGACTGCTTAACGCTTCAACAATGGTTACTGAATGGAGCGCAAAGCTTAACGAAATGTTCCCCGTTCTCGCGAAATTTGCGGAATCTCAGGGCGAAAACGTTGTTACCGAAGCGGGCGGCATAACCCTTGTTCCGCTTTTTATCGGTATTATAATGACCTTCGATAATATTTTCGGAGTTATCTTCCAGCCGACCTTCGGCAAGCTCTCCGACAGATGCCACTCAAAGCTCGGCAAACGCCGTCCCTTCATTGATTTCGGAGCACCCGTATCGGCATTTCTCTTTGCCGTTATACCTTGGGTCGCACTCTCGGGTTCATTACCCTTAACAATGCTCTTCATCATTCTTTTTGTTTTCTCAATGTCACTCTGGAGAGCGCCTGTTGTTGCACTGATGCCTGCACTGACTCCCCCTGCGCTCCGCAGTGAAGGCAATGCCATCATCAACCTCATGGGCGGTATCGGTTCGGCAATCGGCATGTTCGCAGGTACGGTTGTAGGCGTTTTCTATAAGCTTGCAACAGGCATTGAAATCACAACCGAAAACGAACAGATTGCATTCCCCTATGTTTTCCTGACAGGCGCAGTTGTTATGGTTATCGGCATGCTTGTTATCCTTTTCTTTGTTAAGGAGCCTTCAAGCAAGCTTGAAGCGGTTGCAGAGCATAACAGAGCTCTCGATGAAGCAGCAAGAGCAAAGGCTGAAAAAGAAGCCAAGAAAGCCGAAAAAGAGGCGAGAAAAGCTCAGAAGCTTTCTTCAGGCGAAAGAAGAAGCCTTATCTTCATGCTCGGCGGTCTGTTCTTCCTTTTCTGCGGCACAAACGCAATCACAACCTTCTTTGCACTTTTTGCTGCTGAGGTTCTCGGCAAAACAACCGCAGAAGCAACCATCATGACAACTCTCTTTGCAGTTTGCTCCGCAGTAGCGGCAATTCCCGCAGGCTACATGGGCAAAAAGCTTGGCAGAAAGAAAACAATCCTTATCGGTCTTGCCGTATTCATGGGCGTTTTCCTTCTCTATGTTGCAACACAGAGCATGGCTCTTATTTGGGTAGCACTTGTTCTCGGTGGTTTTGCAAATATGCTTATCACCGTTAACACCCTTCCTCTTGTTCTCGAAATCGGCGGCGTTGATAAGGTTGGCACATTCACCGGTTATTACTACACCGCAACCTTCTCTGCACAGATTGCATCACCCATCATTTACGGTATCGTCCGTATGCTTTCAGGCACATATATGTCGCTGTTTGTATACAGCCCCGTCATGTTCATTCTCAGCATGCTCTGCATCTTTGTTGTTAAGCATGGCGAAGCTATTCCCGAGGCTGTTGTTAAAGCTGCCGCAGAGGAAAATGACTAAGACTTCTTCCGCCGATTTTTGAAACCGCTCGGATTCCGCAGCCTTGCGGCGAATCTTCTCGGCAAACATACATCCTTCTATAAAAGCTAAGGGCACCGACAAAAATCGGTGCCCTTAGCTTTTTATCTGAGAAGCTCAAGCGCGCAGGCATAACATTCCGAATCAGGTTCCGCACGGAAAACATTTTTATAAAATTTTTCATCGTTGTTAAAGAGATATTGCCCCAAGGGCATTGCGCCTGCTTTTTCGAGGATTTCTTCGCCCTTTTGCAGCATCTCGGGATAGTTTGAAGCATCGCTCAGTCTGAGATATCTTGCGAGAAGCTCAGTTTCAAAAGAAAAACATTTGCCGGAGCGCGAATCGAGCCCGAGCAGTAAAATTGTTTCATAATCGGCTTCGCCGTTTTGTTCGGCTTTGTTTTGCTCTTGAAATATTTTTATTGCTTTTCGGGTTGCAAAATCGTAATTTCCGTTGATTTCTCCGTCATAAAGCCCGCTTTTTTTCAGCTTTCTTTGAATTGCGGCAACCTTTTCTCCGCTGCTTCCCAGGTACACGGCATCCGCACGCAGGGTGCAGACACAGGATATCAAAATCAGCATCAACAGGTTAAGAGCAATTAGTGCCGTTAACTGCCATGCTTTTTTGTTTCGGCTCATTTTATTACCTCCGAAAAATATTCTTAAACAAAATCCGGCGTTTATGAAAGACAAAATTTTACCTGTTGACAAACGAAGATAAATGCGCTATTATTTTATCGAACATTTGTTCGATAAAATTTAAAGAGGCGATAGATATGGAAAGGTCGGTTCTTCACTGCGACCTTGATAATTTTTATGCGAGTGTGGAGAGCATTTATGAGCCGGCGTTGAAGGGTGTGCCGTTTGCGGTTTGCGGCGACCCGAAGGAGCGCCACGGAATCATTCTTGCGAAAAATCAGATAGCGAAGCAATTCGGAGTTAAAACGGCGGTGCCGATATGGCAGGCTTTGCGTGTGTGCCCGAAGCTTAGGCTTGTGGAGCCGCATTATGACCGCTATATGGATTTTTCGCGCAGGGCGCGAGGAATTTATGAGGAATACACCGATATGGTTGAAGCCTTCGGAATTGACGAATGCTGGCTTGACGTTACGGGCAGCGGATTTCTTTTCGGTTCAGGCGAAAGCATTGCGAGAGAGATAAACAGACGCATGAAAAAAGAGCTGGGGCTGACGGTTTCGGTGGGGGTGAGTTTCAATAAATGCTTTTCAAAGCTGGGTAGCGACCTTAACAAGCCCGACGGAATCAGCGTTATTTCGAAAAATAATTTCAGAAATATAGTTTGGCCTTTGCCTGCCGAAAATCTTTTGTGGGTCGGCAAAAGCACACAAATACGGCTGAATAATATGGGGATTATCACGATAGGTGACATTGCGGGCTGCGGGCATGATTTTATTGTTGCCGCCTTCGGAAAGAACGGAGAGAGTCTGTGGAGCAATGCAATGGGCTTTGACTGTGCGCCGGTTTTGAGAGAGTGCGAGCTGCCGGCGGCAAAGAGCATAGGCAAAAGCGTTACGGGCAACAGAGACCTTGTTGATGAAGAAGAGATTTTCAGAGTCTTTCTTGAGCTTTCGGAAAATATTTCAAAAAAGCTGAGAAAATGTTCACTGCTTTGCGGAACGGTTCAGATTCATATCCGGGACACCTTTCTGGGTGTTACCGAGCATCAGAAAATGCTTTCTCAGCCGACGAGGCTTGCGAGTGAGCTTGCCAAAACGGGAATGGAGCTGTTTAAAATGCATTGGCGCAGGCGCATTCCGGTGCGTTCGATAGGTATAAGGGCATGTGAGCTCGTCTGTGACGGCACAAGCATTCAGCTTTCGTTTGAATATGATTATATGAAAGCAAAAAAGCTTGAACGGTTGGAAACGAGCGTTGACGGGATAAGAGAAAAGTACGGAAAAGATGCACTTATAAGAGCTTCCCTCATGCGTTCGGTTTGGACGGACGGATAATAAAAAACAACCGTCGCAAAACGACGGTTGTTTAAAGATTAATTTTTATTTGCCGAACATCATAAGCAGGAAACCTGCGGCAACGGCAGAACCGATAACTCCCGCAACATTGGGACCCATGGCGTGCATGAGAAGGAAGTTTGTGGGGTTATACTTTCTGCCTTCTGTCTGTGCAACACGGGCAGCCATGGGAACTGCGGAAACGCCTGCAGAACCGATGAGGGGATTGATTTTTCCTCCTGTAACAAGGTAGAGAACCTTGCCGAGAAGCAGACCGCCGATTGTTGAGAAACAGAAAGCGGCAAGACCGAGGAAAACAATCTTGAGGGTGTCAAGCTTGAGGAATTCCGTGCCGTTGGTGGTTGCACCGACTGTAACGCCGAGCATGATGGTTACGATGTTGGTGAGCGCATTCTGTGCAGTATCGCTGAGTCTGTCGGTAACTCCGCAAACCTTGAGCAGGTTGCCGAACATGAGCATACCGATGAGAGGAGCAGCGTCGGGAATAAGAAGAGCAACAACAACGAAAACAACAACAGGGAAAATAATTTTCTCTGTTTTGCTTACGGTGCGGAGCTGCTTCATTTCAACCTTTCTCTCTTTCTCTGTTGTGAGAAGCTTCATGAGAGGGGGCTGAATGAGGGGGATAAGTGCCATATAGGAATATGCCGCAAGCGCGATGGGGCCGAGAAGATGGCCTGCAAGCTTTGAAGCAACAAGGATTGCTGTGGGACCGTCAGCGCCGCCGATGATTGCGATTGAAGCAGCCTCCTGCGGAGTGAATCCGAGAAGAATTGCAACAACAAATGCGATGTAGATACCGAGCTGAGCTGCAGCACCGAGAAGAAGGCTGACGGGATTAGCAAGCAGAGGACCGAAGTCTGTCATTGCGCCGATACCGAGGAAGATGAGGCAGGGGAATATTGAACTCTTGACACCTGCATAAATCAGCCTTAGAACGCCCGAATCATACCAATGAGCGCCTTCAACAATGTTTGAGGTATCCATAAGTCCCGTGGGGTCGTCCATAAGACCTGCGCCGGGCATGTTTGCAAGAAGAATACCGAATGCTATGGGAACAAGCAGAAGCGGTTCAAACTTCTTGACGATAGCGAGATAAAGGAAAACAACGGAAACAAGAATCATAACCGCGTTCTGCCATGTAAGCAGAGCAAAGCCTGAGCTTTCCCAGATTCCGGATAATATTTGTGTGATAAACTCCATTGAGAAAACCCCTTATGCAATAACTGCGAGAACAGCATCTGTTTCAACTGTTGAGCCCTTTGAAACAAGAACCTGAGCAACTGTGCCTGCGCAGGGAGCAACGATTTCGTTTTCCATCTTCATAGCTTCAAGAACGATGATAACATCGCCTGCTGCAACAGCTGAGCCGGGCTGTTTGTTAACTGCAAGGATTGTGCCGGGCATGGGAGCGGTAATGTTTGTGCCGCCTGCAACGGGAGCTGCGGGTGCAGCTGCAGGAGCGGGTGCTGCTTCGGGAGCGGGAGCTGCTGCGGGTGCAGCAACGGGAGCGGGAGCCGCAACAGGTGCAACAGGAGCTGCTGCAACGGGTGCGTCAGTAACGTTCATGATAACTGCCTGGGTTTCTTCAACCTCTACTTCGTATGCTTTACCGTTAAGATTAACAACGTATTTCATAATAATTATTCCTCCACTTTTTTGATTGATTTGAAGCTGAGTCTGTCAAGCGGAATGCCGCTTTCATTGCTTACGATTGCCATTATTGTTGCTGCCGTGCGTTCGTCAACGTCAACAAGCTCTGTTATGCCTTTGATTTTTCTGAATGCAAGTCTTTCAAGAGGGATGCCGCTCTGATTGCTTACGAGCGCCATAACAACCGCCGCTGTGGGTTCGTCAACGTCAATAAGCTGTATGCCGTTTGCCGTGCCGTAGGAAACAGCGGGTGCGGCAGGTGCAGCAGGAACTGCGGGTGCTGCGGGAACAACGGGTGTTACTTTAACCTCGGGAGTTTCATTGTTACCGCTTGTGAGCTTGCCTTCGATTGATCTGAGAATCTTTGAAATTCCGAGAATGAGAACCGTAATCAGAGCAAGCTCTGCCATAACGACCAAAACACCCGCAACAGCAACGAACAATGTTTCGGACATGGTTAATGTGATTTTATCTGCAAACATATCTGTCACCCTCAGTCAATTCTTGTAATCGTGTATGAGAATGTGTTCTTTCTGTCAGCTTCGCGCTTCTCGAAGAAAGCTTCTGCCTGAGTGGGGAATGCGATATATGAAAGAACGTCTTCTTCGCAAGTTGCCTTGTCGCCGAGATAAGCCTTTGCTTCTTCCATGCCGGGAGCAAGAGTGTCTGCAAATCTGCCTGTGTAGGGCTTTTCGTCGCCGAGAACAAGCTTCTGAAGGTCTTCGCTTACCTTGCCGGGAGCCTTGCCGTATTCGCCCTTGATATAGCTCTTGACTTCCTTGGAGATGTTCTTGTATCTTTCGCCTGCAAGAACGTTTGCGGTTGCCTGAACGCCGACCATCTGGCTCATGGGAGTTACGAGGGGAGGATAGCCGAGGTCTTCGCGGACTCTGGGAGTTTCAAGAAGAACTTCGTCGAGCTTATCGAGTTTATTCTGTGCGGTGAGCTGGGCAACAAGGTTGGAGAGCATACCGCCGGGAATCTGATAAATGAGAGCGTCTGTCTGTGTGCCCATAACAACGGGATTGAGAAGACCGCTTTCGAGTGCCTTTGCACGGATGGGCTTGAAGAAATCGTTGATTTCCTTGCATACATTTTCGTCAACGTCAACCTCGTAGCCGTACTGCTTGAGAGTGTAAACAAGAGTTTCGGTTGCGGGCTGTGAAGTGCCGCCTGAGAAGCAGGAAATAGCGGAGTCGATAACGTCTGCGCCTGCTTCAACGCACTTGAGAAGTGTCATGAAGCCGAGACCTGTTGTTGAATGTGTATGAACAACGATGGGAACTTTAACGTTTGCCTTAAGAGCCTTAACAAGGTCATAGCCTTCCTTCGGGCTCATGATGCCTGCCATATCCTTGATGCAGATGGACTGAACACCGAGAGCTTCAATCTCTTTTGCAAGCTTTACATAGCTTTCAAGGTTGTGGATGGGGCTGAGAGTGTAGCAGATTGTGCCCGATGCGTGAGCACCGCATTTGAGGGTTTCGTCAACGGCTACTTCGATGTTACGCACGTCATTGAGTGCGTCGAAAATTCTGATGATGTCGATGCCGTTTTCAACGCTCTTTCTGATAAATGCGCGGACAACATCATCGGGATAATGCTTATAACCGAGAAGATTCTGACCTCTGAGGAGCATCTGGAGCTTGGTGTTGGGGCAAGCCTTCTTGATATTGCGGAGTCTTTCCCAGGGGTCTTCGTTGAGGTAGCGCAGGCATGAATCGAAGGTTGCGCCGCCCCAGCATTCAAGTGAATAATAGCCTGCCTTGTCGAGCTTTTCAAGAACGGGCTTGAAATCCGAGAAGGGCATTCTTGTTGCGATGAGAGACTGGTTAGCGTCTCTGAGCACGGTTTCGGTGAAATTAACTTTCATAAAAACTCATGTTCCTTTCTCTATTTTGAAATTATTATAACCTGAATCAGAAGCCGATGCGTGCTGCGATATAATCTTCGAGAGCATCGATTGAAATTCTTTCCTGCTGCATTGTGTCACGGTCACGGACCGTTACGCAGTTATCTTCGAGTGAGTCAAAGTCAAAGGTGATGCAGATGGGAGTGCCGATTTCGTCTTCGCGGCGGTATCTCTTGCCGATTGAGCCTGTTTCGTCAAAGTCAACCATGAATTTCTTCTGAAGCTTCTCATAAACTTTGAGTGCATCGGGTGAAAGCTTCTTTGAAAGGGGAAGAACAGCAGCCTTGAAGGGTGCGATTGCGGGGCTGAGGTGGAGAACAACTCTTGTGTCGTTCTTTTCGGCATCGATAACCTCTTCGTCATAAGCTTCGCAGAGAAGGGCGAGAACTGTTCTGTCGAGACCGTAGGTTGATTCGATGATGAAGGGAATGTATTTTTCGTTGGTTTCGGGGTCAAGATAATCCATCTTCTGACCGCTGTATTCCTGATGTCTTGTGAGGTCGAAGTTGGTTCTGTTGTGAGTGCCGTTGATTTCGCCCCAGCCGAAGGGGAAGAGGAATTCAATGTCGCAGGCAGCCTTTGCATAGTGAGCAAGCTTTTCGTGGTCGTGGAAACGGAGGTTTTCGGGGTTGATGCCGAGATCCTGATAATACTTCATGCCGTATTCCTTGAAGTAATCATAAAGCTCGCTGTCTGTGCCTTCCTTGCAGAAGGTCTGGAACTCCATCTGCTCAAACTCGATTGTTCTGAATGTGAAGTTACCGGGAGTGATTTTGTTTCTGAAAGCCTTACCTTTCTGACCGATGCTGAAGGGAAGCTTTGCTCTCATTGTTCTCTGAACATTGAGATAGTTAACATATTCACCCTGAGCATTTTCGGGGCGGAGATAGATAACGCTCTTGCTGTCGTTGGTAACGCCTCTGAAGGTCTGGAACATCAGGTTGAATTCTCTGATGTCGGTGAAATTGTGCTTGCCGCAGTGGGGACAGGGGATTGAATGAGCCTTGATATACTCAAACATTTCCTCTTTTGTCATGCCGTCTGCATGAGCATCGGGGTTGAAGTCATCAATGAGATTGTCCGCTCTGTGACTCATTTTGCATTCCTTGCAGTCGAGAAGGGGGTCGGAGAAGCTGCCGACATGACCGCTTGCTTCGCATACTCTGGGATGCATGAGGATATCCGCATCAACCTCATAGCTGTTTTT
>JAZNSX010000048.1:0-28160 GCA_045591425.1 Acutalibacteraceae bacterium
CGCCCATTGTGCAATATTCCCCACTGCTGCCTCCCGTAGGAGTCTGGGCCGTGTCTCAGTCCCAATGTGGCCGTTCAACCTCTCAGTCCGGCTACCGATCGTCGGCTTGGTGAGCCGTTACCTCACCAACTACCTAATCGGACGCGAGTCCATCTTTCACCGATAAAATCTTTGGTAACAGAGCCATGCGACTCCGCTACGTTATGCGGTATTAGCGTTCGTTTCCAAACGTTATCCCCCTGTGAAAGGCAGGTTACTCACGCGTTACTCACCCGTCCGCCACTAAACTAAAATTTCAATCAACCGAAGTCTCAATCCGTAATAGTTCCGTTCGACTTGCATGTGTTAGGCACGCCGCCAGCGTTCATCCTGAGCCAGGATCAAACTCTCTAAAAATTTTATCTAAACACAGCCTAAACTGTGTTCAAACCATTCTTAGAGCTCAATCGCTCATGATGTCATCTGACATCTCTTTTTCTCGTTTAAACCGAGAATTACTGCTGTACTTGAAGTACATACTCAAATTAATCTTCAAGGGTTTTTCTTAAATCGTTGTTTAATTTTCAAGGTGCGTCGCTCTCCGCTCTCTTGCGGAGTGCTCGACTAATATATCACATCAAAAACAGTTTGTCAACACTTTTTTCGAGAATTTTCAATCAGCTTGTCAACTGTTCCGTGCGTTTCTAAAATGCTTTTTTCTTTAATAATAAATTACATTATATTATGCTGTGTTGTGATGTTGATTATTCTCGAAAAAAACGGTTGTATCGGTCTAAAAAAGCAAAAAAACACCTGCTTCAGATCCATACCGAAGCAGGTGTAACATAAATGATATTAAAATCAATTATTCATTGGTTTCTGTGGCATCAGGCATTTCTGCTGCTCCCGACATAATCTCAGCAAATTCTTCGCCGCTCATCTTTTCATTCTCATAGAGCTTTTGAGCAATAGTGTGAAGCTTATCCATATGCTCCGAAAGAATGTCTTCGGTTCTGCTGTAAGCATTTCTGATGATTGATTCGATTTCATCATCAATCTGGGAAGCAACGCTTTCGGAATAGTTGCGGACATTGCTGTAATCCTTGCCAAGGAAAACCTGATGATTTTCACCGCCAAATGAAATAGGTCCGAGCTTTTCACTCATGCCGTATTTTGTGACCATACTTCTCGCAATCTCAGTTGCTCTTTCAATATCGTTGGAAGCTCCGGTTGATATGTCGCCTAGAACGAGAGCTTCGGCAACACGCCCGCCAAGAAGGCTGACAAGATTATCAAGCATTTCATTCTTTGAGGTATAGTTTCTGTCTTCAACAGGTCGGTAAAGGGTATAGCCGCCCGCCATGCCTCTGGGGATAATCGAAATCTGATGAACGGGGTCCGTGTGTTCAAGATAGAAGCTTGAAACAGCGTGACCCGCTTCGTGATAAGCGGTAAGCTTTTTCGCCTTTTCGTTCATCTTGTGTGATTTCTTTTCTGAACCGACCTGCACCTTGAGAGCAGCTTCATCAATTTCTTCCATTGTGATTGCCTTCTTATCGCTTCTGGCAGCAAGAAGAGCAGCTTCATTAAGAAGATTTTCAAGGTCTGCGCCAGTGAAGCCGACTGTTGCGTGAGCAATACTGTTAAGATCAACATCGGGAGCAATGGGCTTGCCTTTTGCATGAACTTTAAGAATTTCCGTTCTTCCCTTTGTATCGGGATAGTTAACGGTTACCTGACGGTCAAAACGACCGGGTCTGAGAAGAGCGGGGTCAAGAATATCGGGGCGGTTGGTAGCTGCGATGACGATAACGCCTTCGTTTGCGCCGAAACCATCCATTTCAACAAGCAACTGATTGAGAGTCTGCTCTCTTTCATCGTGACCGCCGCCCATGCCTGCACCTCTGTGGCGGCCGACGGCATCGTTTTCATCAATAAATATGATTGAAGGTGAATTCTTCTTTGCCTCCTCAAAAAGGTCCCGCACTCTTGATGCACCGACACCGACATACATTTCAACAAAATCAGAACCGGAAATTGAGAAGAACGGAACATCCGCTTCGCCTGCAACCGCTCTTGCGAGCAAGGTTTTACCTGTACCCGGAGGACCCACAAGAAGAACACCCTTGGGGATTCTTGCGCCGAGTGAATCAAACTTTGAAGGATTCTTAAGGAACTGAACGATTTCCTCAAGCTCTTCCTTCTCTTCGTCTGCACCCGCAACATCCTTGAAGGTTGTTTTTCTTTTTTCGTCCTTAGCCTGTTTTATTCTCGCCTTGCCAAAACTAAGTGTTCTGTTGTTTTCGTTGGTCATTGTCTGGTTCATGCGTCTGAACATAAAGAAGGTCAATGCACCCATTGCAACAAGAAGAAGCAAAGTAGGAACAATGTTATAAAGCCACTGACCGGTTGAGCCTGCAATATAATCCGCCTTAATCTGTTTTTCGGGATTTTCACGGTTATACTTTATAACGCTGTCATGAATATCCTCAACAAAAAGACTGACACTGGGAACAGAGTATGAACGTTGCTTTTCTTCTCCTTGCAAGGTATAAACAAGCGCTCCGCTGCTGATATTTAACTTGTACTCGCTGACTTTTCCCTCATCAAAAAGAGCAACAAGCTCATAATATTCTGTTTTATCCTTGTTCTGAGTTCCCATATAGAACGTCATTCCACCTATAAGCATCAGCGGAATAATAATATAAGGAAGAAAATTTATCAGCTTTCTTTTAAAATTGCCCGAGTTGTTATTTTTAGTGTTCAATTGGAACAATCACTCCTTTTGTTATCTTGCCCTGATAAGAACAATTTTATTTTTCATATATTTCTCTTTTAAGAACTCCGATAAACGGAAGGTTTCTGTATTTTTCATCATAATCAAGACCATAACCGACAACAAACTCATCGGGAACCTCTGCACCCGAATAATCCGCAACAATATCGTCAACGGCTCTTCGTTCGGGCTTGTCAAGCAATGTGCAGATTTTTATGCTCTTAGGATTTCTGCTAAGAAGAATCTTTTTGAGATAACTCAGAGTTCTGCCGGAATCAAGAATATCCTCAACAACAAGGACATCCCAACCTTCAAGGTTAATGTCAAGGTCTTTAACGATTTTAACCGCACCAGAAGACTCAGTTTTATTCTGATAGCTTGAAACACACATAAAATCAATTGCACAGGGAACGGTTATTGCTCTCATAAGGTCCGCCATGAAAATGACAGAACCTTTAAGAACGCTGACAAGCAGAAGGTTTTTCCCTTGATAATCCTCGCTTATCTGTTTTCCGAGACGTTCAACCGTTTCGCGAATGGTATCTTCGCTGTAATATACTTTTTCAATATCATTCAGCATTATATTATCCTTCCGACTAACATTTTATCGTTTGATGAGCCTGATAACAAGCACTCTTTCGGTATTTTTGCCGACAGTCACTCTTGAATCGCAGCCGACACCTTCAACCAGAACAACGCCTTCTTCATCAGCAAAAACCGCAATACTGTTACGCTTTTCGGGCGCAACGGCAAGCTCATTAAAAAGCTTTTTAAGCGATTTTGTGCAACCTCTCGTCTTAAGCGATATTTTATCGCCCGCCGTGCGGCTTCTGACAACAATACCGCCGTGTATTTTATCATAATCCAAAAAATATTCCAAGCCCTGTTTTGAAACATTTTGTAAATTATTCATTTCTTTTATATTAATTATCTGGGTTTCAATACAAAAGCCGGAAAATTCCGCGCCGTCAAAAAGCTCTGTTTGCGAAAACTCTGCTGTTTTCTCAGGAAAATCAAGAATACCTTTACGCACTCTGACATAAACACCGCCATTAATCTGACAGCATCCCGATTTTTCAAGAAGCTCGCAAAGCTTAGGAATGAATTTTTGCTCCGGAGTAATATTCACACGTTTTTCAACAATTTTAATTATCGCGCGTTTTTTAACAGGATTCGGCGCTGAAGCTATGACTAAAGCATCAAACCCATCTTTCCTTTCTGCCTTTAAAACCAATTCATCGGCAAGTGAAGAAATAAAAGCTTCATCCTCATTAATAGATTCGATACATCTTCCTGCAGTCAATTCAAAAGAAGAATTAATTGCCGAAAGCTCAGTTACAACATTGTGCCTTATTCTGTTGCGGGAATATTTAACATCGGAATTGGTTTCGTCCGTTACATATTCAATTGAATTTCTTTCACAATATTCAACGATTTCATTCTTTGTGCATTCGATAAGAGGACGGATAATATTATCCCTTTGTGCAGGGATGGAACACAAGCCACGCAAGGCACTGCCGCGCGAAAAATTAAAGAGAAAAGTTTCAACTTTGTCACTCAGATTATGTGCCGTTGCGATAACGGTATCCTTGCCGAACGATGCAAAAAAATCATAACGGATTCTTCGTCCGCATTCTTCAAGCCCTTCGCAGTTTTTCTTAGCTTCGGCGGCAACATCTGCCCTGAGCACAGAAATGGGAATTCCCATTTCTGTGCATTTGCAGACAACGAATTCTTCATCTCTGTCTGCATCATTTCCTCTCAAACAATGGTTGACATGTACTGCGGAAAGCTCAATTGAATATTCATCCTTGACCGAATTCAAAACGCTGAGAAGCGCCATTGAATCGCTGCCGCCCGAAAGGGCAACAACGACCTTTGCACCCTTGGGAAGCATATTGAATTTTTCAATCGTTGATTTAACTTTATCAATCATCGTGAATTTTCTCCAGCTGCACAAACAGAGTATGCTCTCCGTCCCATGCGAATTCAACCGTTCCCGTTTCGCCATGACGGTTTTTAACGACAATAACCTCGGCGATATTAACATCGGTCTGAGACTCTGCAGCAGCTTCTTCATCATCCTTTTCACCCTTATAGTAATCCGGGCGGTAAAGCATCATAACAATATCGGCATCCTGTTCAATAGAGCCCGATTCGCGCAGGTCGGCAAGCTGAGGTCTGTGTGACTTACCTCTGCCTTCGGTGCCTCTGGAAAGCTGAGCACAACAGACAACAGGTATATTCAAGTCCTTCGCCATCATTTTGAGATTTCGGGTGATTTCCGAAACCTCCTGAACACGGTTTTCCGTTCTTGTGCTGCCCTTTATAAGACCGAGATAGTCAATAATAACGCATTCAACACCGCCAAGACGCCTTGTTTTCGCCTTCATTTCGGGTACGGTTATGCTTGAAGTATCATCAAAATAAAGCTCACAGTCATTGAGCGCGCTGGTTGCCATGCCGAGCCTTATCCATTCATCCTGCTGAATGTTGCCGCTTCTCATCTTGTGGCTGGAAACTCTCGCTTCCGTGCCGAGAACTCTCATTGCAAGCTGTTCTTTGGTCATTTCAAGCGAGAAAAAGAGTACCTTACGCTTGCCGAGGGCAGCAACATTGCGGGCAAGGTTGAGCGCAAAGCTCGTTTTACCCATCGCAGGTCTCGCACCGATAAGAACAAGGTCGGAGCGGTTAAGACCTGTGAGAATTTTATCCAAATCCGAAAATCCCGTGGTGTAGCCCTTATAAAGGTCTTTGTCTTCACCGGTGATTTTCTTAAGAGTATCATAAACATTGTTGACAATAATGTCCTTAAGCTTTGAGGGCGCATTTGTTGTTTTGCCCTGGCGGATATTATATATCTTCTGCTCGGCATTATCAAGCAAAGCATCAGCCGTTTCTTCCTGAGCAACCGCACTTTCAATAGTTTCGCTCGAAATGTTGATGAGCGTTCTCATATAAAACTTTTCGCGCACTATCTTTGCATACATTTCAACATTTGCCGTTGAAGGTACACTTTCCTTAAGCTGGAAAAGATAGTTTTTGCCCGAAGCGCTGTCATAAACGCCCTGCTGAACAAGCATATTGAGAATAACCAGCGGATCGATGATTTTGCCCGTGCTGTCTGCCGCTATCATCGCCTCAAAGATTGAGGCATGCTGCGGAAGATAGAAAGCCTCGGGGGTTATGTAAACCGCTGCCTGAGAAAGGCACGAAGGCTCAACAAGAATGCTGCCGAGAACCGCCTGCTCCGCCTCAAGGCTGTAAGGCATTTTTATATTGTCAAACGAAAGCAAATTATCTGCCATTATTCTCCCACCATTACAAACATTGATGCGGAAATACCATTATAGAGCTTAACCTCAACGGGATATGTGCCGAAGGTCTTGATATCTTCAACAACAACCTTACGCTTGTCAAGCTGCATTCCGAACTGATTTGAAACAGCCGCCGCAACATCCTTTGAAGTTACCGAGCCGAAAAGCTTGCCGTTTGCACCTGCCTTTGCGGTCATTTTCACTGTTTTGCCTTCAAGCTTTGCGGCACTTGCCTTGGCTGCTGCGATTTCTGTCTCTATGCGATGCTTTTCGGCAGCTTCTCTGTTTTTAAGCTCGCTCATCGCCTGAGCATTTGCTTCCATCGCAAGCTTGCGGGGAAAAAGGAAGTTTCTTGCATAACCGTCCGATGTGTTGACAAGCTCGCCCTTTTTGCCCAATCCTTTTACATCCTGTGTCAATACTACTTTCATATCTTTTCTCCTTATTTAGAGTTTTTTTCAAAAAATTCTTTTATTGCGCCTTTCAGCTTTGCTTCAGCTTCTTTCATATTGCAGCCCTTAAGCTGACAAGCTGCCATGTTCTGATGGCCGCCTCCGCCGAGAGTTTCCATAACAATCTGAACATTGATTTCTCCGAGACTTCTCGCCGAAATATTAATCAAACCGTTGTTTTTAAAAAGAACAAATGAGGCTTTAATTCCGCTGACCTTCAGCAACTCATCCGCCGCCTGAGCCGAAACAATTCTGATATCGGGCGAATCAAAGTTAACAACCGAAACCGCACAATCCATAAAGCTCTCAGCCTCGGAAATAACCTTTGTGCGAAGCTTGTTGACCTCCATGGAATTTGCAAAAAGCTTCTTAACGCTGACAGTATCAGCATTTTTATCTTTAAGGAACGCCGCCGCTTCAAAAGTCCTCACACCGGCGTTAATAACAAAATCTTTTGTGTCAAGCATAATGCCTGCAAGCAGTGCTTCGGCAACATTTTTTGTTATATTGATATCGGTATTCATATACTGCAAAAGCTCGGTAACCATTTCGCACGCAGAGGATGCGCCGGGGTCGTGATGAAAAATAACCGCACTTTCAATATCTGTCACCGCTCTTCTGTGATGGTCAATTATAACCCTTGTCTCCGCTTTTTCATAAAGTTTAGGAAACTCGGCAAAGGTTTCAATGTGAGTATCAACAACAACAAGCAAGCTCTTTTTCGTAAGCATTTCAAGAGCTTTCTCCTGGCTGACAAACAAATCGCCCATACCCTCATTTTCAAGCTTTTCTATAAGAGTGAGAGCAAGCGTTTTCTTTTTATCCGTTGCTATACATACGGGCACGCCGAAGCTTTCAGCCGCACACGCAACACCGACAGCTGCACCGATTGCATCAAGATCTGTATATGAATGACCCATGATAATAACATTGCTGCTGGATTTGATAAGCTCGGAAAAAGCGGAGCCTACAACACGGCTTTTAACCTTGTTGCGCTTTTCTGCGCTCTTTGAAACGCCGCCTATATAGTCATAGCCATCCTTGTTTCGGATGGCAACCTGATCGCCGCCTCTGCCGAGTGCCATTTCAAGAGCTTTTCTGGATTTTTTCTCGCAAGCCTTGATATTATCTCCCTCGGCAACCCCGATTGAAAGGGTCGCAGCAGTCTTTTTGCCCTTATATTCAAAATTTCTGACCGTTTCGAGAATTGAAAAACGTTCTTCAATCATCCGTGAAATGTTTTTCTGCTCGGTAACAATCAGATAACGGTCGTCACTGATTCTTTTGATAACGCTGTCAAAGGATTCAGACCAGTTATCAAGTGCCGCTTCAATCTGGCTCTTGATTTCTGTTCTTTCACTGTCCCTGAGTTCGCTTCTCGAATCGTCAAGATTATCAAGCTCAATTAAGACTGCATAGGGACGGGAACTGTAATATTCAAGCTCGATGTTTCTAAGCGCCGTGTTATCGAGATAATAGAAAGCGCAATAATTTTTGCCGCCCGAAATATATTTGATTGTATAAACTGTGTAATACCTGCCGTTGAGGAAAACATTTGCTTCCCCGCCGTCTGCAAGCGCACTGAACTTAATTCCGCCCGAAAACTTTGAAATATTATCAGTTTCAGTGATCTCACCCTGAGATATTTCGTTCATAAAACGGCTGCTGCACCATGTTATGTATCCCTTTTCGTCGCAGACAGCAACGGGGAAGGGAAAATTGGAGAGCACCTTTTGGTCGGTAAAATCAAGCTTTTTCGACGTTTTGACTATAAAGCGTTTATATCGGTTCTTTGCTGACAAGGCTCTGTAAACCGCAAAAACACAGACAATCAGAAACGCCACGCCTTCGGCAATCGCAAGCTTAGGTTCGACAAAAGCAGTCATGGCAACAAAAACCGCGGCGATTCCTGCCGCCAGGCTTATCAGAAGGCTGTCATACCAAAAACCTTTGAATTTCATTTATACCTCCATAATTATCGGAAGAATCATCGGGCTTCTCTTAGTTTGTTCATAAACGAAATGCGAAACCGCATCTCTGAGCTTGTTTTTGATTGCATTTATATCGCTAATGTTGCTGTAATAACAGCTTTCAAGAGATTTTTCGGCAATCTTTCTTGCCTGAGCTATAAGCTCCTCTGCTTCTTTGACATAAACAAAGCCTCTGGAAACCACTTCGGGACCTGCAATGAGCTGACCGGTTTCATAATCAACCGAAGCGGTAACAACGATTATACCATCCTGAGCAAGATGCTTTCTGTCTCTGAGCACCACGCTGCCGACATCGCCGACTCCATATCCGTCAACAAAAACTCTGCCTGCGGGAACGGGAGCACCGCTCTTGATGGATTTGTTTGTAATTTCGGCAACATGTCCGTTATCCGCAATGAAGATATTGTCTTTTTCAATGCCCATTCCCTCTGCAAGCAGTGCATGCTTACGCA
The DNA here is from genome assembly GCA_045591425.1 of Acutalibacteraceae bacterium. Taxonomy (GTDB): domain Bacteria; phylum Bacillota; class Clostridia; order Oscillospirales; family Acutalibacteraceae; genus CAG-177. Next base: position 8,968 of record JAZNSX010000048.1, read on the forward strand.
GATGCTTCTGTTCGCCGTGAACGGGAATAAAGTATTTGGGTTTGACAAGCCCCATTATGAGCTTAAGCTCTTCCTGGCAGGCATGACCCGAAACATGAACGTCATACATTTTTTCGTAGATAACCTGGGCGCCGAGTTTTAGAAGTTCGTTAACAACCTTACCCACGGTCTTCTCGTTGCCGGGAATCGGTGTTGCCGAAATGATAACATAATCGTTGGGACAGATTTCAACCTTTCTGTGGTCTGAAAAAGCCATTCTCGAAAGAGCCGACATCGGCTCGCCCTGGCTGCCCGTGGTGATGATAACCATGTTTTCAGCAGGATATTTATTAATTAAGTCTTGATTTATGAGAACATTTTCGGGGATATTCAGATAACCGAGCTGAGCACTGATATTAACAACGTTTTCAAGACTTCTGCCGATTATTGCAACCTTTCTGCCGAGAGAGCTTGCAACGTTTATTATCTGCTGAACTCTGTGAATATTGGAAGCAAAGGTTGCAACGATAATTCTGCTCTTGCCGGCTTTTCTGAAAAGCACCTCAAAAGATTCTCCGACCTTGCGCTCGCTCTCTGTATAGCCCGGTCTTTCGGCATTGGTTGAGTCCGAAAGAAGCGCAAGCACGCCTTCGTTGCCGAGCTGAGCAAAACGTGAAAGGTCAATCATGCCGCCGTCAATGGGAGTGCTGTCGATTTTGAAGTCTCCCGTCTGAACCACCGTGCCGCATTCGCACTTAATCGCAAGTGCAATGGCATCCGGAATTGAATGGTTGACATGAATCGCTTCAACGGAAAATCCGCCGAGCTTGATAACGTCGCCCGGAGCAATTTCATGAAGCTTTGCGCTGCTTAAAATTCCGTGTTCCTTAAGCTTACCCTGAATGAGACCGATGGTAAGTTTTGTGCCGTAAACAGGAATATTAACGGTTTTGAGAAGATAAGCAAGCGCACCGATATGGTCTTCATGACCGTGAGTGATAACTATACCGCGGATTTTCTCGGCGTTACGTTCAACATATGAAAAATCGGGTATAACCAAATCAACGCCGAGCATTTCGGGATCGGGGAAAGCAAGACCGCAGTCAACCAAAAACATGTCTTCTTTGTATTCATAAAGCGTCATGTTCTTACCGACCTCGTTGAGACCGCCGAGGAATGAAATTTTTATAGGAAGCTCGTTCACATTCTTTCTGTATTTTTTTGCGGAACCGTTTCTTGATTTTGACGAAGCGGACTTTTTATACTGCTTTTGCTGATTGTTCTGATTCTTTCCTCTTTTCTGCGGAGCTTTTGATTTCTGTGCATTATCTTTGTTAGAATTGTTCTTTTTCTGCATATTGTCTCCTATCTGTTTTGTGTTCTAATATATATAACTCAGATTAAATTTATGTTCACGGGGCAGCCTGCTCCTGCCCCACAGTATATATTATCCTTTTATTCCGCCAATGTCAAGATTTACTATTATAATTATATATAAAATATAGCAAAGTCTGTTTTGTTATTGACGTTCTGTTGCAGTATTGATAATATCCTCGATACCGAAACAAAGCTCATTTGCTGCCTCCATTGAGTCTGCCTCGGCAATGATTCTCACACTTTCGCCGCTTCTTTCGGGAATTACCAGAAGCGTTCCGGACTCCTTAATCAGCCTGATTCCTTCAAAACTGTTTTTTCTGCACTCACCTTCTGTTCCGATAACAGACGAAAGATATGACGGCGAAAATCCGATTGACACTGTTTTTCGCACAATATATTTTTCAGGCAGCTCCGAAACAAGCTCGGCAATACTTTTGCCGCTTTCTTTCATTACAGCAAGCAGCCTGACAGTCAAAAAAAGTCCGTCAACCGAAAAAATCTGCTTTGATGCAAGCTTTCGTGCGGATGCATCCGAACTGTCGGCAGGTGTTTCAAGATAGCGCAAAACCCTTCTTCCAAAGCTTTCGGAAAAAGAATCTATAAATTTCGGCGAATCATACGGCACAGCAACATCTCTGCCGTTTTTCATCTCATACATGCAGCAAACAGCAAGCAGTTTTTCTTGCTCATATTCAGCGCCCTGCATGCGTGCGCTCAGCTTCGTGCCCGACGGAGATATTTCAATAATAAGCTCTCCGCCTTCATCAGCACCGAGCTTTGAAACACAACTGCTCAGAAGCATTTTTATGCTCTCGTTTTCAGATTTCAAGGTTACGGCAATTCCTGTCAAGCCGTCCGGTGCCTGCTTTGCGAGCTCCTGAACATAGAGAAGCCTCACGCTTGACATATCCGAAACTTCCTTGATTTCATTTTCGTCCGTTTCACGGAACTCGCCCTTTGAAAGTGTGCTTTCAAGCTCTCTTTCAAATTTGCGGTTGATTGAAAGACCGCCCTCTCCGCAAATGCTGATTTTTCTTCTGTTTCCGCCCGAAACAAACAGCCCTGCTTCCAAACCGCAGAAATTAACAAGAAATCTGAGCTGAGCTTCAAAGCATTCACCAAAATCCCATACTGCGCTGCCCGAACCCGCAAGACCGGCAGTAAGTGCAAGCTGCATTGTTTTTGCGCTCTTTGAGCCGTCCGAAGCAATACCGACCTTTCTGCCGTTTTCCGTGCTGCCGAGTGCCGCTCCGAGTCTCACGCAGTTCAATGCATCAAGCTTCATTCCGCCGCTTTCGTCAACTCCGTCTTCGCCGAGGCACTCAGCCTTCACGCTGCCGTATTTGACGTTGGAAGTAACATTTGCACCGCTGCCGACCAATTTCCCCGGCCAGACAAAAACATTGGGTCTCACGCTTGCACCCTCACCGATAACACAGCCCGAGCCCGCAACGCTGTTTTCAAACATGGATGCTCCGTTTTTCAGCGCCGCACCCGAGCAGACCAGAGCCCCTGTCACGGCGGAATCGGCTGAAAGACAGCTGTTTTCAAGAACTGTACAATATCTCACTTTTGCATTTGTGCCTACAAAGCAATTGTCATCAATCACCGCGTAGGGACCGATAACAGCCCCGTCGCCGATTTCAACCCTTGAACCGATATAGACGGGCGGAATAATACTGTAATCGCCTCTCGGCAGCTCGCTTTTAGTGTAAATTCCGCTTGCGGCTGCACCGACGGGAGGCTTCATTTTGCCGTCAAAAACATCCTGCTGACATTTAAGATAAGCCTCAATATTACCGACATCGCACCAGTATTCGCCCGTGTGATAGCAATAAACAGGCATATCTCTTTCAAGCATCAGCGGAAACAAATCTTTTGCAAAATCATAGGGCTTATCTTTCGGAATCAGTTTGAGGCATTCGGGGTTGACGATATAAACGCCTGTGTTTGCAAGATTGCTGACAGCCTGCGACCATGAAGGCTTTTCGACAAAGCCCTCAACCCTGTTTTCACGCCCGACCCGAACAATGCCGAATTCCCGCGGGTCGTCGGCATTAGCCGCGACAACGGTTATCATTGCGCCGCTTGCTTTGTGGTATGACATTATTTTTTCAATATCAAAATCACACAGTGCATCACCGCTGATAACAACAAACGGCTCATTGAAATCTGCCGCCGCATTTTTGACACCGCCCGCCGTGCCGAGCGGTGTTTCTTCCCTGACAAAGCTGAGTTTGAGATTCTTATATCCCTGCTCAAAATGTTCTTCAATCACATGGGGCATATAACCGAGAGTAACTGCCGCTTCGGTGACTCCGCCCGAAATGAGCGAATCAAAAACATATTCAATAATAGGCTTGCCGAGAATTTTTGCCATGGGTTTTGGCATTGTGCAGGTAAGCGGTCTGAGTCTTTTACCCTCGCCGCCCGCCATAATCACAGCCTTCATACAACCATTCCTTTCCGATTATTCGGTGGTAGTATTGGCAAAAATATTGAAAATAACCCGATTTTTCTATTGTAGCGCAATTAAAATGGTGATATAATTATCAAAGAATTGCTAAAACTTGGAGAAACACTATGTCTGAACTGAAGAAAGTCGATATTTTTACCGACGGCGCATGCTCTGGTAACCCGGGTCCTGGAGGTTGGGGTGCCATTCTGCGCTACGGCACAAGAGAAATGGAACTCAGCGGAGGCGAAGCATCAACAACCAACAACCGTATGGAGCTTACCGCCGTCATTGAAGCACTGAAAAAGCTCAACCAAAAATGCGACATAACCATATACACCGATTCAAAATATGTTGCAGATGCCTTCTTGCAGGGCTGGATTTGGAACTGGATGAAAAAGGGCTGGAAAAAATCCGACGGAAAACCCGTTCTCAACCCTGAACTGTGGAAAGAGCTTATCTCGGAAATCAATAAGCATGAATACAAAATCGTCTGGGTCAAAGGACACGCGGGGCATCCCGAAAATGAGAGATGTGATGTGCTTGCAACGACACAGGCGGCAAAATTTTCAAAATAAGGGGTGTCTTTGATTTGAATATTTGGAGATTATTGTCTTTTGTTTTTTGCGGTTTAACCGTGGTTGTAACCGTTTTTTCACAGTTTCTGCCACTTTTCACTAAAAAACCGCTTCATTCAAAAATGCTCTGTTCATCGCTGTTTTTACTCACAGGAATCTTTTCTGCGTTAAATGACGGCATCGGCTCAGTTTATTCTTATCTTATGCTTGCGGCACTGTTTTTCGGGCTTCTCGGCGATTTCTGGCTTGATTATAAAAACAGCAAATATTTTATGACCGGTGTTCTTTTCTTTTCGATAGGTCATTTGATTTATCTTTACACCTTTATTTTTTACTGTCAGCCTTCGCTTGTTACATATCGGAAACAAATTCTGCTCGGCTTCCTCGCGCTGTGTGTTGCAGCGGTAATTGAGGTTGCGGTTGATAAAATCCGTTTTCCTAAGGGCAGAAGAATTATGATTGCATACTCTTTCCTGCTCATGTTCTCATTTATTTTTGCAGTTTCCAGAGGTGTTGTTTCAATTATTAACGATGAAACACATTTCGGCGTATGCCTTGTTGCGGCAGGCGGTCTGTTCCTTCTCTCGGACACATTCCTTGCCGTTTCGCTTTACGGCAAACCGAAGCTCAAATGCAACGATAAACTTGTTGCACTTACATATTTCCCTGCACAGGCTTTGTTTGCACTAAGTATTCTATATCAATAAAGGAGAAATAAAGCATGAAAAAAGCAATAAGTCTTTTACTTGCGTTCATTATTGTTTTTTCGCTTTGTATTCCTGCTTTTGCGGCAAAGGAATGCAGCTGCGAAATTCTGCCGGTGGTTTATGTTCCGGGCTTTGGCGCAGGCATATATCAGAATCCCGGAACGGAAGAAGAGGTTGCGGTTTTTCCTCCCGAACAGGAGGCTTTTGACGAAGCACTGCCCGATATTATAAAAGCGGTTGTTATGGGTCTCATATTCCGCAACTACGAAGCATTCGGCACTTACGCTATTAAGGCTGCTACACCTCTCATCGGCGGCATGGCGTGTAACCCCGACGGCACAAGCCCGGAAAATGTCGGCACAGAGCCTTGCAAAATGCCAAGCTTTGACACTCATCAAATAACAAACTACGAATTCTCTGCAACTGATGTTGACGAATCTGTAGGCGAATATTATTTCTTATATGACTGGCGTCTTGACCCCGTTGAAAACGCCAAGGAACTTAAGGTATTCATTGAAGCCGTTAAAACCGTAACAGGTCATGAAGAAATTGTACTTTCATGCCACAGCCAGGGAAATACGGTTGTCGCATCATATCTTCATCTTTACGGAAGCGATGGTATTTCAAAGCTTATTTTCCTTTCCCCTGCTTTCAAAGGTCTTTCGCTCGTCGGCACTCTGCTCACAAGAACCGCCACGGTTGAGGACAAGGGAGAGGCTGTTACAGAATTTGTCAAAGGCATCATGGACTATGACCTTGTGCAGAATCAGCTTATAATCGCGCTTTTGTCTTCACTTGAAAAAGCGGGTATTCTCGACGCCCTTCTCGGCCTTCTTCAGGATATCCTTGATTCTCAGCTCGACAGAGTTTTTGACGAATTCTTAATCGATGTCATGGGCACCATGCCCGGTGTATGGTCGTTTGTGCCCGATGAATACTATGAAGCTGCAAAAAAATCGATTTTCAGAGGTCTTGAAAAGTATTCAAAGCTTGAAGAAAAAACAGACTATTATCACTACAATGTTCAGAACAATGTTGAAAAGCTGATTGACGAAGCACTTGCAAACGGCACTTCAGTGTTTATTTCGGCGGGATATAACATATCAAATATACCCATAACTCGCGGAAAAGCCGAACACTCCGATTTCATGATTGATACAAAATATATGACAATAGGTGCAACCTGTGCACCCATCGGCGAAACCCTCGGAAGCGGACACAGCCAAATCGGCACATACTGCGGTCATAACCACATATCTCCCGACAAAAAAATAGACGCATCGACCTGCGCCTATCCCGAATACACTTGGTTTGTTAAAGAGAATGCCCACAACGCTTTTGACACAGAATATCGCAATTTTATAAAATGGGCAATTCTGTTTGATGGGCAGCCGACGATTCGCTCAAACGAGCAATATCCGCAGTTCCTCGAAGAAAAAGACGGCGTTCTCTGCGGAAGCGACGGCATCGAATTCAAAGAAACCCGCAGCAATCTTAAAATAATTTTTGAATCGCTTGCTGCAATGATAAAAGAAGCAATTGCAAAAAATTAAACTAAAGGCAGTTTCACAAAAACGTGAGACTGCCTCTTTTTTTTTGCATATATTGTCCCGCCTCTGCATATGGTTTACAGAAGCAAAACAAAAAGGATTCGGAGGAATTATAATGGCAAACAGCAGCATTTATCAGGATATTGCCGCAAGAACAGGCGGAGACATCTACATCGGCGTTGTCGGCCCTGTCAGAACAGGCAAATCAACATTCATAAAAAAATTCATGGAAGAAATGGTTTTGCCGAACATTGAAGATATTGTTCGCAGGGACAGGGCAACCGACGAATTGCCTCAGTCATCGGGCGGCAAAACGATAATGACAACAGAACCAAAATTCATACCCGAAGATGCGGTTGAAATCAGCCTGCCGTCAAAATCCAGAATGAGGGTCAGAATGATTGACTGCGTCGGATATATCGTGCCCTCTGCCTTGGGTTACATCGAAGGAGAAAATCCGCGCATGGTCAAAACTCCGTGGTTTGACGAAGAAATCCCCTTCAACATGGCGGCAGAAATAGGAACACAAAAAGTTATTTCGGAGCATTCCACAATCGGACTTGTTGTGACAACCGACGGCTCTATCAGTGACATCCCCCGCACCGAATATGCAGAAGCAGAAGAAAGAGTTATCAATGAACTGAAAGAACTGAATAAGCCTTTTGTTGTGCTGCTCAACTGCAGAGAGCCTAATTCAGTCGCGTCTCAGAGCCTTGCGGCAAATCTTACAAATAAATATGCTGTGCCTGTTGTGCCGGTTAACTGTCTTGAACTTAATCGCGATGATATATCGGGCATTCTTTCGCAGGTACTCTCTGAATTTCCGATTAAAGAGGTTAAGGTTGACCTGCCCGGCTGGATAACTTCTCTTAAAAAAACTCACTGGCTTCGCGCAGGAGTTTTCAGCAAAATCAGCGAACTTGCAGGAAATCTCAAAAGAGTTCGTGATGTCGTGGCTTTTTCACAGAACATTGCTGCATGCGAGCATATCAATTCGTCAGCAGTTGAAAACATGGACCTTGCAACCGGCAGCGCAAAAATAACCGTCACGCTTCATCCGCATCTTTTCTTTAAAATTCTTGAAGAAGAAACAGGAATAGAGGTTGAAAACGAGCAGGCGCTTATGCGCAAAATGAAGGAGCTTTCGGCAGCGCAAAGCGGTTATCAGCGCATTCAGAATGCTCTTGATGAGGTTGAGGCAACGGGCTACGGAATTGTTCTGCCAGGAATTGACGACCTGACTCTTGAAGAACCTGAAATAATGAAGCAGGGCGGCAGATACGGCGTACGCCTGAGAGCGAGTGCTCCTTCGCTCCACATTATGAAAGCGGATATACAAACTGAGGTTGCGCCGATTGTCGGCTCCGAATCGCAGAGCGAAGAACTGATAAAATATCTTTTGAAGGAGTTTGAAGAGAATCCGTCAATGATATGGCAGTCCAACATTTTCGGCACTTCGCTTCACAATCTGGTCAATGAAGGTCTTCACAACAAGCTTTACAGAATGCCGGGCGACGCAAGGCTCAAGCTGCGTGAAACGCTTGAAAGAGTTATCAACGAAGGCTGCAGCGGTTTGATTTGTATTATTCTTTAAAAAAATCGGGCGGGATATCCCCGCCCGTTATCAATTTAATATGTTGCTTCAAAATAATACCAATTATCTTTAATTTTTGAGGTTTCGCCATGAATATTTCCGTTATCTGACCATATCCAGGTTTCTTTATCCTCTTGCACAAGTTCAAAATCCATGTTTTGAAAAGCAAGCGGTACATCATCGGGCGAATAATAGCAGCCGTAATTTGTTCCTCCAAAGGTAAAAAGTACCATCTCGTGCATGCCGTGTTCGCCGCCCCATTCATTTGAGTATTTTATGCCTATATTTGCAGGAACGCCGTCCCAATTTTCATAGTTATCCGAATGCGCGGCAACAAAGCATTTAACCCTGAGCTCCGGATTCAGAAAATATGCAGCAAAACAAACCAATACAGCAGCAAGAATAATACAGATTATCTTTGTTTTTCTTTTCATTTTTCTCTCCCCTTTTTCTTTGATAATATCAAAAAATCCATTGGAAATCATTTGCTTCCAATGGATTTTTTGTTAATTTTCCATGAATTATTCTTCAATCTCTTTCAGCGCATCGGGAAACAGCTCAATGCTTCTTCTGAGTATTCCGTGCATATGGGCAATCGCAATACCGTAATTGGTCATCGGCACGGCGCAGTCCTTTGCGTGACCTGCCCTGTACTGCATTTCGCGGTTGTTAAGCATGCAACCTCCGCAATGGATAACAAGAGAATATTTTGACAAATCCTCCGGAAAATCCTTGCCCGAAGTGAACTCAAAATTTATATTCTTCTGTGTGTGGTTTTTAACCCAATTCGGCATTTTGACCGTTCCGATATCATTACACTGCCTGTGGTGAGTGCAGCCCTCTGAAATCAAAACGGTATCGCCGTCTTTGAGCCTGTCAAGCTTCGCCGCGCCGTGAACAGCGGCAGTCAAATCACCTTTATATCTGACAAACAGAATCGAAAATGAAGTTAGCGGAACATCGGCGGGAGTATCCTTTGAAACCCTGCCGAATGCCTGCGAATCGGTGATGACAAGCTTTGGTCTTCTGCTGAGCGATACAAGAGTTTCTTTAAGTTCGGTATCACGGCACACTACAGCCGAAGCACCGCTTTCAAGCACGTCGCGGATAACCTGTTGCTGCGGCAGAATCAGCCTTCCCTTAGGCGCAGATTCATCAATAGGAACAACAAGCACAACAAGGTCATTCGGCTCAATCAGGTCGCCGACAACGCGCCTTGCATCCTCTTTTATTTTAAGACTGTTTGCAAGCAATTCTTTAAGCTCATTAATATTTGTCCCGGTTTCTGCGCTGACATAAATTTCGTTATCGGCGCAGTCGGGTGTTTTTTTGAGCAAATCAGCCTTGTTATAAGCAATGATATATGCTGTTTTTTTACTCTCAAAGAGCTTTATCAGCTCTCTGTCCGCGGGCTGAAGCCCTTTTTCGGCATCAACAACCAAAACGGCAATATCAACGCTGTTAAGAGCCTGCTTTGCTCTTTTCACACGCATTTCGCCGAGCTCACCCTCATCGTCAACACCCGGTGTATCGATAATAACAACCGGACCAAGCGGAAGAAGCTCCATTGCTTTTTTTACGGGGTCGGTTGTTGTGCCTTTAACATCGGAAACGAGCGAAAGGCTCTGACCCGTTACGGCATTTACAAGGCTTGATTTGCCTGCATTTCTGAGGCCGAAAAAACCTATGTGAACTCTTTCGGCAGAAGGGATATTATTAAGGCTCATGCTGAAACCTCCAAAAACAGCGGGAACCATCCCCGCAAATTAATAATCAGAATCTGAAATCGCGGCGGTTTGAGGCCTTGATATCCTCAATGTTTTTCATCGCAATCGCTCTGACCTTTTCGCCCGGAATTTTCTTGAGCTCTTTTTCAATCATTTCAAATCCGATTTGCTTGGTCAGCGAGCTTGCATAGTCAACAAGATATTCGGTGAGAGTCATGAGCGCATTCGGATGGCAGCAGTTAAGAATCTGTCCGTTTTTGCACAGAGCCATGAATCTGTCACCGGTTCTGCCCTCGCGATAGCATGCGGTGCAGAATGAAGGAATGTGGTCAAGCTTCATCAACCAGCGAACAACCTCATCAAGCGTTCTCTGGTCAGAAACGTCAAACTGCTCGGAATCATGCGGTCTTTCTTTTTCGGTATAGCCGCCGACAGAGGTTCTTGAAGCGCCGCTAATCTGAGAAATACCGAGATTCAGCGCCCTGCCTCTGACCTTTTCGGATTCGCGTGTTGAAATAATCATGCCCGTGTAAGGCACGGCAATTCTGATACATGCAATAATCTTTTCAAAGAGCTCGTCGGAGATGCCGTTGTCAAAAGCATCGGGATCAATGTCATCCGCTCTTTTAAGGCGCGGAACGCTGATTGTGTGAGGGCCAACGCCGTGAACGGCTTCGAGATGCTCTGCGTGCATCATAAGGCCAACAAATTCATATTTATAAAGCTCCAGACCGAAAAGCACGCCGAGACCGACATCGTCAATGCCGCCCTCCATAGCTCTGTCCATAGCTTCGGTATGATAGTCATAATCATGCTTCGGGCCTGTGGGATGAAGCCTGAGATAGCTCTCTTTGTGATATGTTTCCTGAAAAAGAATATATGTGCCTATGCCCGCATCCTTGAGTTTTTTATAGTTTTCAACTGTTGTTGCGGCAATGTTTACATTAACTCTGCGGATAGCTCCGTTTTTGTGGTTGATGCTGTAAATAGTGTTGATGCATTCAAGGATATATTCAATCGGATTATTGACAGGGTCCTCACCTGCTTCAATTGCAAGGCGCTTATGGCCCATATCCTGCAAAGCGATTACCTCTTTAGCAACCTCCTCCTGAGTCAGCTTTTTGCGGGCAATATGCTTGTTTTTGAGGTGATAAGGGCAATAAAGGCAGCCGTTGACACAATAGTTTGAAAGATAAAGAGGCGCAAACATAACAATTCTGTTGCCATAAAACGCAAGCTTGATTTCTTCGGCAAGTTTATACATTGCCTGCACCTTTTCGGGGATTTCGCAGGCAAGCAGCACTGCGGCTTCTCTGTGGGTCAAACCCTTGCAGATTGTTCCCTCAGCAGTTTTCTGAGGACGCGCCTTTTCAAGAATGCTGTCGATAAGCTCAATGTTGTTTTTATTCTGCTCGGCATATTCGAGCGTTGCGAGAATTTCACCGTCATTGATGAATTCCTCGGCTTTGAGTGATTGGGGATTATAATTTGCCATTTTTTTATTTCCTTTCTTTACGGTCAGAAAAAACTTTCCGCTTAGATATTATATTTTCAGCGGGATGTTGTCATCACGCATTCATTGATATTTCGCATCACCGCGTGCGGTAACGATTCTGTATCCGATTGTTTCCACGCGTTTTTTCAGCGTTTCAAGATTTGCCGCATTCTCAGCGCCGCCTGAAAGCTTGTTATTATAAAGCTCATATTTTGCCGCAGAATCGGCAGGAGAAAGATTTGGCATAACAACGTTTGCACCGGCAAGAATTCCTTTTTCTCTGCCGCAGGGGTCGATTGTGCCCAATGCTGTTGTCGCGGGAAGAAGTATATTCGGATGAATAAGGCGGATTACCGAGAGCAAAAAGCAAGTCAGCTCAACCGTGCCCTGAGGCATATCGGCAAACACAGTTTCTCTGTGCGGAACAAACGGGCCAATACCGCACATTTCAGGCTTGAACTCTTCAATAAATTTCAAATCCTTTGCGATATGTGCCGCAGTCTGATAAGGCGAGCTGACCATGAATCCGCAGCCTGTCTGAAAGCCGATTTTTTTGAGGTTTTGCAAGCACTCCATACGGTTTTCAAATGACATGCCGGTCGGATGGAGTTTTTCATAATGTGCTTTATCTGCGGTTTCATGACGCAGAAGATATCTGTCAGCCCCCGCATCAAACAGCCTTTTATAGCTTTCAAAGCTGCGCTCGCCCAAAGAAAGAGTAACAGCACAGTCAGGATATCTTCGTTTTATTTCCGCAATCAATTCACACATGAATTCATCACCGAAAAAAGAATCCTCTCCGCCCTGCATAACAAAAGTGCGAAAGCCGAGGGAATATCCGTTTTTACAACAGGACAAAATCTGTTCCGCCGTCATACGATAGCGTTCGCAGGCTTTGTTGCCGGCTCTGATTCCGCAATAAAGGCAGTCATTTTTGCAAATGTTGCTTATTTCAATCAGACCTCGTATATAGACATCCGTGCCGTAAATCTTCCGGCGCGCTTTTACTGCTTTTTCGGCAAGCAGAGCAGCCGCCTGCGGATTTCTGTTTGTTATGAGATATTCATATTCTTCAAGCGTTAAGCTATGCTCTGCTTCAAGCTTATTAATTAAATCAATCATTGAAAATTTTGTTTGAATAAGCCGCCTTGACACTTATTCCGTCAAGCTTGCCGATTTTGCCGGCAAGGGTTGAAATAACATCCTGCGGAGCATCAACCGCAATGCTGACAATGCTTAGATTGCGTTCCTTATAAGGCAAGCCCATGCGCCCGATTATATATTCGCCGAATTCATGAAGCAGAGAGTTAAGCTTTTCAACGGAATCTTTGTTTTCAACAATTATTCCGATAACCGCAATTCGTTTTTCCATGATATCCTCCAAAACAAAAAACTGCACCGATAAAAGGTGCAGTTATAGTGGGTTATTGTCTATTAATGCACCTTTCCTTCGGAAAACTCCTCGTGTCAGGATCAATTATATTATATATTTTATTAAAAAATTTGTCAATGTAAACCTTGACCAAAAAGAATGATAGTGATACACTATCCGTTTGGAAGAAGGTAATAAAATGAAAACGGCTACGAAAAAAATCAACGAAAACAAAATCATCTTTATCTGCTGGCTTGCGTATACCGCGGCATATGTCGGCAGGCTCAATTTCAATGCATCCATCGTTGCAATCATTTCAGATTTGGGCGTTACAAAAGCAGAAGCGGGGCTTGTCAGCTCATTCTTTTTCTTCGCTTACGGTGCGGGACAGCTGATAAACGGCATACTTTCAAAAAAATACAATGCCAAAATAATGATTTTTCTTTCGCTCGCATTTTCGGCAGTCTTTAATCTGCTGATGCCGATAAGCGGCGATATTTCGGTTATGAAATATATCTGGCTCGGCAACGGAATCGTTCAGTCTGTTTTATGGAGCACGCTTATCAAAACGCTTTCCGACTATCTTTCAGATAAAAAACTGCCAAAAGCTATTCTTGCAATGAGCACAACAGTTGCAATCGGCACCTTTGTTGCCTACGGCGTTTCGTCGCTCTGCGTGCGCACGGGCAGCTGGCAGACTGTTTTTTATATTGCAGCGGCAGTGCTTATAATCAGCGCCGTTATCTGGATTTCACTTTTCGGCAATCCCGAAAAAAGGCTTGAAACAACCGCCGAAGTCAAAAAAGGTAAGGTTAAAACAGGCTCAGCTGTTTTGCTTGCACTTTTCCTTGCGGCTTTTGCGGGAATTGCAAACGGATTCATCAAAGACGGCATCAACACATGGGTTCCTTCGGTGCTTTATGAAGAATTTGACGTTTCGCAGTCACTGTCGATTTTTCTGACCCTGCTTTTGCCGCTTGTTTCAACAATGGGTGCGGCAATCGCAAAGAAGGTTCACGAAAAAATCCGTTCCCACGCGGCAATGAACCTCATTTTCTTCATTTTCTCCGCTTTGCTGTGTGCAGGCATTCTTCTCTCTCTGAAAATGCACAGCATTGTTGCAATCATGGCATGCTTTATCGGTGTTGCGTGCGGAATGGCAATGATAAACAATGTTATAACAAGCATGTTTGCGCTTGATTACCGCCGCATGCTCAACGCAGGCTTCGCGGCAGGTCTGCTCAATACTTTCTGCTATATCGGCAGCACAACAACATCTTATACCCTCGGTGCTGTTTCTCAAGCGCACGGTTGGAACGCAGTTTTCATAATCATGCTTGCCGTTTGTATCGGCGCAGGATGCATATGCCTTGCCGGGCTTCTGGCTGAAAAAAGAATGAAGGAGAAATAAAATGATAAGATTTGATTGCGATTATCTTGAAGGCGCACATGAGCGTATACTTAAAAGGCTTGTCGAAACCAACATGGAGCAAACCATAGGCTACGGCTGCGACCCTCATTGCGAAAGAGCTGCCGCTCTGATAAAAGAAGCCTGCAAGAAACCAGACAGCGACGTTCATTTTCTCGTTGGCGGAACTCAGACCAACGCGACGGTTATTTCTGCCGCTCTTCGCACTCATCAGGGCGTTATCAGCGCTCAGACAGGTCACATCAACGTTCACGAAAGCGGCGCAATTGAGGCGGGTGGCCACAAGGTTCTCGCACTCCCCTCACCCGACGGAAAGCTGAGCGCGGCGCAGGTTAAGGAATGCGTTGATTTTCATTGGAGCGACCCTGCATACGAGCACATGGTGCAGCCCGCAATGGTTTATATTTCACAGCCCACCGAGCGCGGAACTTTATACACAAAAAACGAGCTTAAAGAGCTTTATTCCGTTTGCAAAGAATATAAAATTCCTCTTTATATCGATGGTGCAAGGCTCGGCTATGCGCTTGCCTCAGAGGGTTGTGATATGTCTCTGCCCGACGTCGCGGCAAACTGCGACGCGTTTTATATCGGCGGCACCAAGGTCGGCGCGCTTTTCGGCGAAGCACTTGTTATCAACAACGAAAATCTCAAAAAAGATTTCAGGTATATCATAAAGCAACAGGGCGGTCTGCTTGCCAAAGGCAGACTTCTCGGAATTCAGTTTGAAGCTCTTTTTGAAGACGGACTCTACTTTGAAATTTCTGCTCACGCAATAAAGGCGGCAAAGAAAATCAAGGATATTTTTGTTGCTCACGGTTGTGAATTTCTTTCCGACTCTGCAACAAACCAGCAATTCCCGATTCTTAAAAACAATGAAATTGAAAAGCTTTCAAACGATTTTTCATTTGAATTCTGGTGCGCAATTGATGAAAAGAGAAGCGCCGTGCGCTTTTGTTCAAGCTGGGCAACAACTGATGAAAACATTGAAGCATTAAGAAAAACGGTAGAGAAATTATAAAAAACGGCGTTCGGGATTACCGAACGCCGTAACTTTTTATTTTTCCTGGACATATTCCGCGTTCATCTGAGCTTTGGCGATGCTTGCAACCTCTTCAACACTCTTTGCGCTGTTGATTGCATTGCGAGTTGCTTCGCGCCTTGCAAAAAGTTCGCGATACATTCTGTCGCGTTTTTCACCGTTAAGGTTATGGAAGAACTTAGGAATAATGCCAAGTGCTCCTGTAATAATGGGGATGCCGGTACCCATTGCAAAAATCCACCATTTTGTGGTGTCAGCCTGAGTGCCGATTGTGAGACCCTGAACATAACCGATCCTCTTCATGATGAAATTCTGGATTGAACCCATTGCAATGCCCTGAAGCTTTGTTACAAGACCTCTTGCAACGCCGGTCATCGCCTCTGCTCTGTAGCCGTTTTTCCACTCACAATAGTCCATGGCTTCGTTGAGGATTTCCGCGGGAATAACATGCCTTAAGCCGTAAACACACATTTCAAAAACTTCCTCAACCGCCATAACAGGCAACATTACCCATTTTTTCTTATAAAGACCGTTTTCCGCGCCACCGATAGAACCAATGCCGAAGACGACAAGCCAGCAGATATCGTTCCATACATCCTCAAGAATCCACAGCGCTTTTGTTGACATTTTTTTGCGCAACGGAGCAATAAAAGCATAGCTGATTGAAGAAACGGGAGAAGCCGGAATGCCGACAATAGTCTGATATGTTGCCGAACCGAGAACGTCAATATAATAATTGGTTCTGCTCTTGCTGACCGCAAAGCCGGCAAGAAATTCGGAAAGAGTATAAAGAAGAATCGGGCGGTTATTAATAATAGCTTTGAGACCCTGCATTATACTGGGCTTTTCAACCGTCTGAGAAACACGTTCCTTGGTCACGCATATGAAATAGAACGACATAGCACAGCCTGCGAGAGCCGTAAAAATACCGAATCCCATGAAAAGACCGGTTCTGTTCCATTTAACAACATTGTTGTTGACAAGGTCAAGCAAAAGGCCGAAAGTGAGTTCCGGCAATTTTTCGCCGACAAAACCGGAAAGAAGGTTTGCCATTGTTATAAGACTCGTTCGTTCAAGCGGGTCAGGAGTTATCGTTGCCATAAAGCCGGTATTTGCAACGGCAGTGAAAGTGCCTGCCGTTTCACAGATAACACTGAAAATCGCATAGAAAATCAGTTTAGGCGCATAGTCTGCATCTGTGTTGGCAAAAACAACAGGCAAAAACCAATACCATAATCCGAGAATGGCAAGAGGTATTTTACCTAAAAGAATATAGGGTTTGAACTTTCCCCATCTTGTGCGGGTGCGGTCAACTATAACGCCGATAAACGTATCGTTGATTGTATCCCAAATGCCTGAAAACAAACCGAAAACCGCTAAAAAGTCAAAATCAAGCTTAACAATGTCATAAATGAATCTGTCATTATATTTGCTGATATTAAAGCTTGCGGATACGTCATTCAAAAGGTAGCCTATGCGTTCTTTGTTGCCGATGTATTTCCTGTTTCTCAGTAGCGGATTTTTAACACCTTTTTCATAGTCGATAACTATGCCTTCCTGCTGTTTGTCATAGGCAAGATTAGTTTTTTCTTCCACCAAGCCGCCTCCTTGCATATATTTTATTGAATTATAACACAAAATTTATGTAAGTTCAATAACTTTTATGCAAAATATATGAATTTTTGAGAGTTTTATTGCAAAGTCAGAGTTTTTACATCGGTTACGGTAGCGGAAATATAATCCGCGCCCGCATTTTCAAGCTCAGTCCTGCTGCCATAACCGAAAAGAACACCGATTGAATCCAAACCGTTCTTTTTTGCGCCGATTATGTCATGCTCCCTGTCTCCGACCATAACCGCAAGCGATTTATCGGCAAAGCCTGCTTCTTTAAGAGCGTATTCGATAACATCGGCTTTGGCAACTCTTGTGCCGTCAAGATTGCTGCCTGCAATATAAGAAAAATATTTTTCGATACCGAAATGGCGAAGGATTTCTTTCGCAAAAACCTCAGGCTTTGATGTTGCAAGAATTATTATCTTCCCGTTTTCATAAAGCGTTTTCAGCAAATCCTCAACACCGTCATAAAGCAGGTTTTCGTAAATGCCGTTTACCCTGTAATATTCGCGGTAGTATTCAATTGCCTGCATCGCTTCTTCATGTGAAAATCCATAGTATTTTTCAAACGACTCGTTAAGGGGCGGTCCGATAAATTTATAAAGCTCAGCTCTGTCTTCAACCTCAATGCCGTATTTTTTCAATGCATGCATAACGGAATTTGTTATGCCAATGCCGGGATCTGTCAGTGTTCCGTCAAGATCAAAAAGAATAACATCGTATTTTTTCACGGTAATCTCCTTAGTTATTCAAAAAGGCAGCCAAATCGGCTGCCTTTGAATTATTTTGTAATATTTTCTTTGAGAGTTTCAAGCTCTGCCTTGAGAGTTGCGGGAAGTCTGTCGAACTTACCATAGAATTCTTCAATGCCTGCAACCTCGTCCTTCCAGAGAGCTGTGTCAACACTGAGAAGCTCCTTGAGCTGCTCTGCGCTTACTTCGTCTTCGATACCTTCAAGATTTATATCCTCTGCCTTGGGAACAAAACCGATAGCTGTTTCGTCTGCATCTACCTTACCTTCGCAACGGTCAATAATCCAATCGAGAACGCGAAGGTTGTCGCCGAAGCCGGGCCACATGAAGTTGCCTTCGTCATCCTTACGGAACCAGTTAACGTTGAAAATCTTGGGAGCCTTTTCGGGGTCAAGACCTGCACCGATGTTAATCCAATGCTGCCAGTAATCAGCCATGTTATAGCCGCAGAAGGGAAGCATTGCCATGGGGTCACGGCGAACAACGCCAACTGCACCTGCTGCTGCAGCGGTTGTTTCGGAAGCCATGATTGAACCTACGAATACACCGTGGTTCCAGTCTCTTGACTGATAAACAAGGGGAGCAAGCTTTGCGCGTCTGCCGCCGAATACGATAGCCGAGATGGGAACACCGTCGGGATTCTCAAATTCTGAGCTGATGCAGGGGCAGTTAACAGCGGGAGCTGTGAAGCGGCTGTTGGGATGTGCGCCCTTTTCTTCGCTCTCCTGACCGTTCCAGGGGTTACCCTTCCACTCAATTGCGTTTGCGGGAGGATTCTTGTCAAGACCTTCCCACCATACTGTGTTATTGTCAAGGTTATGAGCAACGTTGGTGAAAATTGTGCCCTTTCTTGTTGAAGCAAGAGCATTGGGATTTGACTTTTCGTTTGTGCCGGGAGCAACGCCGAAGAAGCCGTTTTCGGGGTTGATAGCATAAAGTCTTCCGTCTTCGCCCTTGCGGATCCATGAAATATCGTCGCCTACGCACCATACACGGTAGCCGTTCTTATAATATCCCTCGGGAGGAATAAGCATAGCAAGGTTTGTTTTGCCGCATGCTGAGGGGAATGCAGCACAGATATATCTGATTTCGCCGTCGGGCTTCTGAAGACCGAGGATGAGCATGTGCTCTGCCTGCCAGCCTTCGTTCTTACCCTGATATGAAGCGATTCTGCGAGCAAAGCACTTCTTACCGAGAAGAACGTTTCCGCCGTAGCCTGAGTTAACTGAAATAATTGTGTTATCCTGGGGGAACTGGCAGATGTATCTCTTTTCTTCGTCGATGTCACACTTGCAGTGAAGACCGCGAACCCAGTCTTCGCTGTCGCCGAGAGCCTTGAGAACATCGGTGCCTACTCTGGTCATAATTACCATGTTGAGAACAACATAGATTGAGTCTGTGAGCTCAATACCGATTTTGGAGAACTTTGAACCGACGGGACCCATTGAATAGGGGATAACATACATTGTTCTGCCCTTGTAGCTGTCCTTTGCGATAGCGTAAAGCATTTCGTAAGCTTCAGCGG
>JAZNSX010000049.1:0-25201 GCA_045591425.1 Acutalibacteraceae bacterium
ATCAAGATGGATAACATCACAAAGAACAAGAGCCCTCTTGATATGAGAATCCGTCTTTATTACTGCGGAATGAGAGGAATCAACCTTCTTGCAGACGTAACAAACTACATCATGCTCGAAATCGGTCAGCCCACTCACGCATTCGCAGGCAACGCAATCGATAGGATTGTTGTTACCACTCCCGCCGAAAAAATCAAGTTCAAAACCCTTGACGGCGTTGAAAGAGATATCGACGAAGAAACTCTTATGATTTGCAACGGCGAAACACCTGTCGGCATTGCAGGCATCATGGGCGGTCTTGAATCAGAAATTGTTGAGGACACAGGCTCCGTTGTGCTTGAATCCGCTAACTTTGACGGCGTAAGCATCCGTAAATCTTCTTCGCGCCTTGGCCACAGAACAGATGCCAGCGCAAGATATGAAAAGATGCTTGACCCTGAGCTGACAATGGACGCAGTCGGCAGATTTGTAAAGCTCGTTCAGGATATCGACAGCGGCGCAAGAGTTGCTTCAAAGGTTACCGACGAATACGTCAGAAAATATCCCGAAATCTCGCTTTCATTTGATAAGAAATATGTTGACCGTTACACAGGCATTGATATCAGCGAAGAGCAGATTGACAAAACTCTCACCGCTCTCGGATTTGATGTTGATTATAACAACGGCGAATACACCGTAAAGGTTCCCTCGTGGCGCGCAACCAAGGATGTTACAATCAAGGCTGATATCATTGAGGAAATCACAAGAATTTACGGCTATGACAACTTCGAAATCAAAACCACAAACAGCCCTCTCAAGCCCGTTCCCAACGATTACGCAAGGCTTGAGGATTCCGAAATCAAGGATATTCTTGTTAAGAAGTATGCATTCCACGAGGTTCATTCCTATGTATGGTGCGACGGCAGAAAATTCAAGAAGCTCGGCATTGAGGTTGAGGATAATGTGAAGATTCTCAACATCGAAAGCTCCGACAACGGCGTTCTTCGCAATTCAATGCTTCCCACTCTTCTTGTTATGGCTCAGGAAAACAAGGATTTTGCCGATAAATACGGCATTTTCGAAATCGGCAGAGTTGTTGACGGCACTGACACAAACGGCCTTTGCAACGAGAGAAAGCACCTTGGCGCCGTTATCTATGATAAGAGCGGCAACGAAAAGGCTATCTATCTCAAGGCGGTTGAAATCATCAACAGTATCATCGGCGAAATCAAGCAGAAAAAGGCGGGCTACAACAAGATTGCTCCCGAGCATGCATGGCAGCATCCCAAGAACACTGCCGAAATCCTTATTGACGGCGTAAAGGTAGGCGTTCTTTGTGCAATGCATCCCGCAAACCGCGCAAAGCTTGACAAAACCGCTGCTGCAGTATGCTTCGAAATTGATATGGATGCATTCAGCTCAATTGATGCAAACGCAATCAAGTTCCGCGAGCCCAGCACCCAGCAGTCAACCTGGTATGATCTTTCGCTTGTTCTTGCAGAGAACACAAAATATTCCGATATCGCAGCTTGCTGGGAGGCTCTCAGCCTCAGCGAGCTCGAAAGCTCAAAGGTTATTGATACCTATGAGAAAGACGGCATAAAGAGCATAACAGTCCGTCTTGTATTCTCCGCTATGGAAAGAACGCTTGAAATGGAAGAAGTTCAGGGATGGATTGACACAATCCTTGCAAACCTTAATAACATCGGCGTAACTCTCAGAGCATAAAAATAATGGCGTACCAAATCGGTACGCCATTTCTTTTATCCGAATCTCTTGATTAAATCATCAATCTTTACATAAATCAGGCCAACAAATTCAACAACCTTATAGAGAGCTCTTTGGATGAATTTTGGGAATGTGTTGTCGTTGCGTCCCTGAGTTCTTTTTATGGTGATGCTGTCAAGCAGCTCGCTGTTGTCGCCGCGCCTTGTTTCAAGCGTCATTGTGTCGCCTTCAAATTCAAGCGTAGAATAGGTGGTGACGTCATTTTCAATGAAGCTGTAGGCAAGATGATCTGCTTCATAGTTCATGATAATTTTTCCGCAAACGGAGTTTGAGTTAAGATAAACAATGCCTTTGGGGTCTGTATATGTTTTTCCGCTTTCGGCTTTGCCGACAATCCTCCTGTTTTCCATGAAATGCGAGCGACCCTGTGAATGGGTGTGGCCCGTAATAACAAGGTCAAGGTCATATGTTTCAAAAATTGGAGCAAAAACGGTTGTGAGAAGAAGCTCTGTTTCAAGGTCGCCGATGCAGTCACCCGCGCCGTAAATTCCGTGGTGAACAACACCGATGCGCCATTTTGCATCCTGATTAAGTTTCACCGCTTCTTTTGCCATTGCCATATGGTCGGGAGCATTGCCGGAGGTGGAGTCAAAGAAGAGATAAAGCACATCGCCGTAGCGGAACCAGAAATCTCTGCTCAGACCTGAAAAATGCTTGCCGTAGTATTCATTGGGCATGTTGGTATAATAATTGTATGTCATGCCTTTTTTGTCGTGGTTGCCGATTGCAAGAGCAATAGGCAGGCTTCTGAGTGCTTCCGGCATGAGAATAGTCTGCCATTCCTTTGCGGTTTGACCCGTCGAGGTGTTGTCGCCCGGCGAAACAAGATAGCTGATATCGGGGTTTTGGGTGAGGGCTTCGGCAAGCACGCTGTTCCAGGTGTATCCGACATCAGACTGTGCCGTGGAGTCTTCTCTGTAAACCTCTGAAATCTGAATATCACCGACAATCATAACCTTGTGGTTTGTGAATGACTTGGTTTCAAATTTACAGATTTCGCTCCAATTCTTGCCGGTGTTCCACTGATAATAATATGTTGTGTTTTCTTTGAGTCCGTCAACGGTAACTCTGCAAACAAGCTGAGTGTTATTTTCGGCGGCAGTTGTTTGACCGGAGAAAGTTTTGGCATTTGCCATTTCTTCGCTTTCGGAAAGGAGAACCTGTGCCCTGGCTTCATTTTTATCAGCATGCCAGCAGAGGCTGACCTCGGTTTCGTCTGCACCGACACAGAGCATAGGCAGGGTGTTATCCTCAATGCTCTCTGTATAAAGGGTGTTCCATTCGTCGCGGTTGAGTATGGGGGCTTCAAAAGCTGCCGATGAAACGATGCCTGGAGTTATTGCCAAAGAAAGCGAGAGAAGGGCTGGTTTCGGTTTTTTCATGGTTCCCTCCGTGTAATGTTATTAATACCACAATATTATATACCCAAAAAATCAACACTTCAAGTTGTAAAACAGTAAAAAAATTTCCGGAATTTTATTCTTATGCCAATTATTTTTTAAAAACCCTTGTTTTTTTTGAATGATGTTGTATAATAAATAGGTAACGGAGGTGACCGAAATGACTGATAAAACAATAAAATTTTCGATCAAGGATGAAAATGAGGTTGAGATGAAGAAAAATCTTCTCGCTGTTTATGAGGCTTTGAACGAAAAGGGTTATAACTCAATCAGCCAGATTGTCGGCTATATCCTCTCCGAGGACCCGACCTATATAACAACGCATAACAATGCGCGCAGCCTTGTCAGAAGGCTTGACAGAGATGAACTTCTTCAAGCAATGGTTAAGTGTTATCTCGGAATTAAGTAATTTTGGAGGAGTGATACTGTGGCAAAGAAAAACAAGTTTCTTATGTATAAGGGCAGACCTCTTGTCAGAAACGGCAAAACAATTTATTACGGCTTCATGTCAGACCCTTATGTTGTTATAATGCAGATAACTAGCACCCGCGAGGTTAACGGCGTTGAGGTTGCAGACAGAGTGGTTGTTCAGCTTGTCAATACCGACCCCGATGTCAGAATGAAAGATAAGATTGTGAAAAAGGCAGAACGCAGAGGTATCTATAACGCAATGGATATCGGCTGTATTTGGCTTGAAAGAGAGCTTAAAGAGACTGCATAAAACGTTAACATCCGGTTTCAAAATGAAACCGGGTGTTTTATGTTTTTGTAATGATGACGGAACAAGTCGCAGCATGGGTACAAATCTTTTACGGCATGTCCATATTAGGGCTGTTCCTGTCGCGCTAAGAATAATGTTGCAATAAATGCAAATATTTGATAAAATAAATATGTAAAATTAATAAAATACAAGGAGGAGACAGTATGAAAAAGAAGGCTTCTGCATTAATGAAAACAGCAGGTGTTGCGGCAGGTTTGGTCGGCGCAGCAAGTTATCTGGCTTTTTATGAGGTTATGGGGCGTAATGCCAAGCTTGCACCGAAATTGGGCACTTTGTTTGTAGGCAAATCAGGTCTGCCCGCAGAAACCGAGCCGGATGAAAGACGCGTTTGGTTTGAAGAACAGAAATTTGAAGAGTTTGAAATGATAAACGAAAAGATGCAGAGGCTTAAAGGCTATCTACTCACCGCTGAAAAGCCGAGCAATGTCTATGTTTTCTGCAGTCATGGCTACAGGAACTGCGGCAAGGGCGAATTCGGGCTGATAGTTAAATTCTATCACGACAAAGGCTATAACGTCTTTCTTGTTGACCACCAGGCATCGGGCGAAAGCGACGGCAAATATATTGGCTTCGGCTATCATGAATGCCCCGACTGTCTCAGATGGCTTGATTTTTTGCTTGAAAGATTCGGCAGCGACATTCAGATTATTCTTCACGGTATTTCCATGGGCTGCGCAACCGTCACAATGATGAGCGGAAGCGGCAAACTGCCGGATGCTGTCAAGTTTATTGTTGCGGATTGCGGTTATACGTCCGCTTATGATGAATTTATGAGCAATGTCGGTTCAATGAAGAACGTTATTGCTCCCGTTATGAGCCTTGCAAACAAGATTAATAAAAAGGTTTCTGGTTATGAATTCAAGGATGCAAATCCGCTTGAAGCGGTTAAAAATGCGAAGGTTCCTATGCTTTTTATTCACGGCAGTATAGACAATTTCGTTCCCACTCACATGGTTTATGAGCTTTATGAAGCCTGCTCGAGTGAGGATAAAGATTTGCTTGTTGTTGAGGGTGCGGGTCATGCCGAAAGTTATCCCAAGGACAGTGCGGCATATGAAGCTAAGGTGCTTGAATTTGTTGAGAAATATATAAAATAAAGAGGGAAAAATGACTAAAATAATCAGTTTGATAATCAGCTTTTTTACCGTTATCAGTCTCGCGGCAGAGGGCTTGCCTTATATGTTTGAGCCGACTCTGGAGGTTGATGCTTCCGTCAGCATGAGCGAGGTTTCAAGCAGGGCGGCGGGCTATCTTTACGGCGTTGCGCAAAACGGTGTGCCCGATGCGGCGATGGTTGAAAGCATTGACGTTTCAAGCGTTTCGCAAAAGGTTATCGGCGGTTTGCAGCATCCGATTGGCGATGTTGACGAGGCGGCGCCCGTGCTTGATAACTGCGACTATATAACCGTTTATCTGCAGGACAGTTTTGATACATGGTATTACTGCTGGGAAGAGATAGGCGAAATGCGCGAGGCGGGGACTTATGACTGCGAGAATTTTGTGCGCGAACATTTTCATCCGCTTGTAACCGAAAAGGTGACCGCGCTCAAAGATAAGGAATATGCCGACAGGCTTGTTTACTGCCCCTATAACGAAGCGGATAATGCTGTTTGGTTCGGCACTCCTTCGGAAGACGGCACATGGATGATGTTTGACGATGCGGCGAAGCTCCGCTTTTATGCCGCGTGGAAAGAAACATATGAGCTTATCCACTCAATCGATTCCGATGCGGTTATCGGCGGCCCGGGTTACTGCGATTATGACAGCTATGAAATCCGCCATTTTCTTGAATGGTGCAAGGCAAACGGCTGTCTGCCTGATATCATGATTTATCATGAACTTGGCGACAGGTCAGCCTTATATTGGCAGGATCATGTTGATGATTACAAACAGATTGAAAAGGATTTAGGCATTGCCGAAATGCCTATAATTGTCACTGAATACGGCACAATGCAGGAATGCGGTGCGCCTGCTGACATGCTCAAATATGTTGTGGGTATTGAAAATTCGGGCGTTTACGGCAATGTTGCTTATTGGCGGCTAGCGAATAATCTTTGTGATACGGCAGCGGATAATAACAGCCCCAACTCCAATTGGTGGCTTTTCAGATGGTATGCCGATATGGAGGGCGATTTGCTTAAATCAAATGTTATCGATGTTATGCATGCTGATTTTGCAAATGCAATAAAATATAACTTTGACCGTTTCCATTATTCCGGCTTTACGGGTATCGCATCAATGACACAGGCAAAAGACAAGATTGAAGTTATCTGCGGCGGCTGCGACTATTCAAGCGGAATCAGCTTCGAAAATCTCGGAAAGACTAATCTCGGCAGAAAGGTCAATGTTAAAATCGAATGTGTTTATTTTGAGGGCATAAGCGGCATTGTCAATTCTCCGATAACTGTTTGCGAATATACCGCAACGCCCATTTTCGGCAGGCTGCGCGTGAATATTGAAAACCCCGATCCGACAGCTGTTTATCATGTTGTAATTACCGAAGCAAAAAACGGCAAAGATGTTTATTATAACAGCAGCCTTCCCGTTCGCTATGAATTTGAGGAAGGAATTCTTTCGGGCTATTCATATACTTATGACAGTGCTTATGCCACAACGGGTCAGCAAAGCGGCATGGTTGGCGGCCTTGAGCGCGACGGGGATTCGGTAACCGTGTCTTTTTCGGTTCCCGAAAGCGGATACTATGACCTTTCTTTGATTTACGGCAACTCAAATGACGGCAAAACGCCCGACGACCGCAAGGATTCTCAGGCGCTTATGACTCTTGATGACAAAACCGAAGAAGTTTCTTTCCCCAACACCATCAAGAGCGAATATACCGATAAAATGACTTTTCGCCGCTATCTTGAAGAGGGTAATCACTCGATAACCCTTGCTCATAAAAACGGCACTTTTGTTGTTGACAGCATGCTTGTGTCAAAGCGTAATGACAGCGAGGAAATAACCGTTCTCAAAGACGGCGACAGAACAACGGAAGATAACAAATCGTTTCTTGCAATCGCTCCATTTGATGGATGTTATGCAATGAATATCGGCGTTGATGCTGATTTTTCGGTTGACGGTGCATCTTCACATACCGACGGCTGTTCGACTGTTTATCTGCGCAAAGGTCTGAATTATATTGATGTTTCAACCGCCGAAGATATTGAGTGCGGTATAACTGTTGTCGGCGGAACCTGTGCATCATTCAAAGCAATTGCAAGCGAAATGCAGCTTTCGGACAGCGCGGTTTTTGTTGAAGATCATATTGAGGGTATTTCATCTGAGGGCGGCAAAGCCGTGTTCAATATTAACGTTAACGAATCAGGAAACTACCGCATGACCGTTGAATATTCCAATAATGACGAGGGCGGCGTTCACAGCTATAATGTTGACCTTATCGAGCACTATATAACTGTTGAAACAGGCGGCGAAGCGCAGACCCTCTGGTGCCGCAATACTTACAGCTGGGATACAGTCAAAACCGCAACGCTCAATATTGAGCTTGAGGCAGGGGAAAACACGGTTGTTTTCTCAAATGACGGCTCTGTCAAGTTCAACAACACTCCGTCATATGCGCCGCATATATACAGTGTGACGGTTAACGCAATTTGCCAGTAATAATATGTTGACAAATGTCGAGCGCCGTTATATAATAAGATGTCAATAGAATATGTCCTTATTAAGAGCGGCTGAGGGACAGGCCCTTCGAAGCCCGGCAACCTGTGTTATGCAAGGTGCTAAATCCTGCGGCATTTAAGCCGAAAAATAAGGTGTTTTAGCCCGCCTGAGACACTTAGGCGGGTTTTATTTAGGACTAAACGTTGATAGTATTTTTAAAAAGAGGTTAAAAAAATGGCAAATTACTTTTTTACATCGGAATCCGTAACAGGCGGCCATCCCGATAAAATCTGCGACCAGATTTCGGATGCAGTTCTTGATGCCATCATGGCTCAGGACCCCATGGGCAGAGTTGCCTGCGAAACCTGTTGCACAACAGGCATGGTTCTCGTTATGGGCGAAATCACAACAACTGCCGACATTGATATCCCCAAAATTGTCAGAGAAACCGTTAACGAAATCGGTTATAATAATGCTGAATACGGTTTTGACTGCAACACCTGCGCAGTTATGACCGCTCTCGACAAGCAGTCAGGCGATATCGCAATGGGTGTTGACAGACTCGGTGCAGGCGACCAGGGTATGATGTTCGGTTTCGCATGCGACGAAACTCCCGAGCTTATGCCTCTCCCCATTTCTCTCGCTCACAGGCTCTGCGCAAAGCTTACCGAAACCCGCAGAGACGGTTCTCTCGGCTATCTCCGCCCCGACGGCAAGAGCCAGGTCACTGTTGAATATGATGAAAACAACAATCCCGTGAGAATTGACACGGTTGTTATCTCTTCTCAGCATGCTCCCGAGGTTTCTCTTGAGCAGATAAGAGCAGACATAATCGAAAAGGTTATCAAAACAACTCTTCCCGCAGACATGCTTGATGATAACACAAAATATCACATCAATCCTACAGGCAGATTCGTAACCGGCGGCCCTCAGGGTGACAGCGGTCTGACAGGCAGAAAGATTATTGTTGATACATACGGCGGATATGCACGCCACGGCGGCGGCGCTTTCAGCGGCAAGGACCCCACAAAGGTTGACCGCTCTGCTGCATATGCAGCCCGTTATGTTGCCAAGAATATTGTTGCCGCAGGTCTTGCAAAGAAGTGCGAGGTTGAGCTTGCATACGCAATCGGTGTTGAAGAGCCTGTTTCTGTTTTTGTTGATACCTTCGGCACGGGCAAAATTGCAGACACAGAGATTTCTGCAATCGTTAACAAGCTGTTCGATCTCCGCCCCGCGGCAATCATCAAAACTCTTGACCTGAGAAGACCTATTTATAAGCAGGTTGCGGCTCTCGGTCATATCGGCAGAACAGATGTTGACCTTCCCTGGGAAAAGACAGACAGAGTTGAGGATATCAAAAAAGCGGCAAATATCTGATTTTAGGTGAAAAATATGAAATTATCCCTTGTTGTGCCTTGTTATAACGAAGAAAAGAATGTTCCTTTGTTTTATGAGGCGGTTAAAAAGGATTTTGCAGGCGTTGATTTTGAATATGAGCTGGTTTTTGTCAATGACGGCAGCAAAGACGGCACTTTCAAAGAGCTTCAGAAGCTCTGCGATGGCGATGTTCCCGTTAAGATAGTTAATTTTTCGAGAAATTTCGGCAAGGAATCTGCCATGTATGCGGGTCTCAAGGAATCCGAGGGCGATTATGTAACAATCATTGATGCTGATTTGCAGCAAAGACCTGCAATTGCCCTTGATATGGTGCATATGCTCGATGCCGAGCCCGAATATGACTGCGTTGCCGCGTTTCAGGACACCAGAAAAGAAAGCAAGGCGCTTGTTTTCTTCAAAAACAGCTTTTATAAGCTGATAAATAAGTTTTCGGATACGGAATTCATTCAGGGCGCAAGCGATTTCAGAACCTTCCGCCGCGCGATGGTTGAAGCAATTTTAACCATGGACGAATATTTCCGTTTTTCTAAAGGCTTGTTCTCATGGGTTGGATTCAATACCAAGTTTATTCCCTATGAGGTTGAAGAAAGAGCAACGGGCACTTCAAAGTGGTCGTTCTGGAAGCTGTTTAAATACGCAATGGACGGCATTTTTGCATTCACAACCGCTCCGCTGAGAATCGCAACGATAGTCGGTCTTATGACCTCACTTTTATCGATAATCTATCTTGTCGTGGTTGTTATTCAGAAGCTTGCTTTCGGCAACCCCGTTGCAGGTTATCCGACTATAGTTGTGCTGATTTTGCTTCTCGGCGGCATTCAGCTATGCTGTATCGGCATCATCGGCGAATATATTGCCCGCACCTATATCCAGACAAAAGGCAGACCGATTTACATTGCCAAGAATGTCATTAAAAATCATAAATATGATAAATAAGAAAAACGGGTCAATGCAAATTGCATTGACCCGTTTTTTGTTGTTAAAACTCTCTTACCGTGCCTACAAACAACGGCATACCGGTGTTTGTTTCATATATAACATAAATAAACGGTCGGTCAAAACGGAGTTCACGGTAACTGGGCGGCACCTCCGCTGACCCGGCTTTCATTTCAACATAAGTTGCGGCACCGGCTTTTGTGCCGTTTTCATTGAGTATGATATGGGTGTTGTGCCCTACACGCCCGATAAAAATATTGCCTGCGGGCGAGGTTGCCATGTTGCCGAAATCTGCTTTTTGGCTGTCAAACGCAGTGGGCATTCCGAGCTTTTTGAGAATATCGGTGAAATCAAAGCTGCACTCAAATTCAAACTTCGGAATATATGTTTTAAGAAAGTGAATGCCGTACATCGGCTTAGAGTTGACTCTCTTGGTTACGGCGTTTACGAAGTCGCTGCCCGAAAAGCTTGATATCGCATCTTTTATCAACACACCTTCATTGGGAAGCATAGCAGCAAAGGAATATCCGTTTGTATAATCTTTGATAACCACTTCGTTTTTTCCGAGCCTGAAGTTGTTGTAATCGCTTGTCACATCTTCGTTAAACAGCATGCTTACCGTTTGCTTTTTGCCGCTTTCCGATGTGAAGGTCTGATTTTCGCGAACATCGGCGGCGCTGTATTTGAATTCCCATTCGGCATCAAAAAGAATTGTGTTTATAAGATACATTACCGCATCGGCAGGGATTTCATCGAGCATATTTTCAATCAAGCCATCCGTATTGTCGCTCACCCAGCCGTTGATTTTATTAAGTGTTTTAATGTCGAAATTTTCGCTGAATACCTCAGCACCGAAATTCTTTTTGTTGGTGTTGATAAAGTTTTGATTTACATTCAGTCCGATTCTTTTTCTTATCCAAACAGAGTTTGCGCTCTTAACGCCTTCGCCGATAACTTTATCCTTGGCGAATGAATTGTTGAGTGTTTTGAGATCCATTCCGAGCAGGTTTTCAATTTCTTTCAGGGTTTCACCCTTTGCTCCGTTTGCCGCCATGGTCAATGCTGTGATTACCGAGGCAGGGGAGACGAGTGCGTTTGTTTCCTCGTTCAAAGCTTCTTTAAAAAGCCTGAAGCCGAAATCCGCTGCAGCGACTGTTGAACGAAGGGGTGTTCCGCTTGTGTTTTCGAAAACGGCCTGCAAATCGTCGGTGCTGTCTGATACCATGCATGTGGTTTCTGTTTGTTCGGGTATATCAAAAAAGTTGTTAAAAGTAAAATAATTTGTAATAATACCGTTCAGCTTTTCTTTTTCGTTATCATTAAGTTTGATTATTAAAAACTCCGTTCCCTGCTTTTTCTGAAGAGTTCCGCAGCTTGAATGGTATGAATATTCCCTGCCGTTAACAATTATTTTGTAATCGGTAAGGCAGTCTGGATTTGCTTCTTCCGTTTTTTCGGCGCCGTTAAGGATAATTTTTGCAACCTCTCCGGCTTCGCGCTGAGTGAGTGTTTCCGGAGATTCGGGGGCATCGATAAGGGAAATTCTGACTTCATAATATGAAGTGCTTATAGATTCGACAGCAGTTTCTGCGATGACTTCCGTTATGTCCCTGACTATATCGTTAGTTTCGCTATCACAGGCAAAAAGAAAGAGCGACAGCATAAAAGCGAGAAATATAACAACTGATTTTTTCATTTTTATTCACCTCATTTATTGCGGCAAATATGCCGGCGCAGCCGTAGTGGTGATATATGCAGGTGTCGCTTGAGTATCCGTAAGCGGTTTTTCGTTTATTCGGATGAGTTCGAGATTTTCGGAATTGAGTTCAACCTTTATTTGCTTATCATCGGTATAAAACCATACAGTATAGATTTCCGAGCCGTTTGCAGAGCGGGAGACGGTAACCATATTGTGTTTATCGATAATGCTGTTGTTGACTTCCTCGGACAAATAAGCTTTGGCTTTTTTTGTGATTTCTTCCGTTGTGAAACCGTCGGCATAATCGGGCGAAACGTTGTTATCGCCGTACGGCACGTATTTGTCTTCCCATGCTTCGGGTCTGAATCCGCCGCCGAAAAACATATTGCGCGTCGTAGCTTCACCTTCGATTTCTTCATTGGGCAAAGGCTTTTGTGTTGCCGCTATACCCAAATCATCAAAGGTTCCTTTTGTTGCAGCGGCGGCTGCCTTGGTGCGGTTTTTATCTTCCGTTTCGCAAGCAGCTCCGTCTTCCGGAATCGCGGGTGTATAAGACGAAGTGAAGCTGTAATATTCATTGAAATCCTCAACATATGTTTCTGCAACATAAACGGTGCTGTCCGTTATTACCGGAAAGACTTCGCTGCTCAGTTTTTGACCGAATTTTTTCGGAAGAAACGCAAAGGCAACCGCAAAGCAAACGCCAATGCTCATCACCGCGGCCGCCTGCGAAAATTTTTTTCTTCGTTTGGCAAGCAAAGCGTCTCGTTTTTTGAAGATGCTTGCCTGATATTCTTCTCTGTTTTTCACGGATGCTTCGCCTCCTTTTCAAGTTCTTTTTTCAGGGATTGTCTTGCTCTGTATGCCAGATTTTCAATCTGTTTTCGGTTTTTCTTCATAACCGCTGCAGTTTCGGCATAACTCATATCTTCAAAATAAATTAGGTGAAGCACGGTTTTATAATCGTTATTGAGTCTGCCGAGAGCCTCGTGAAGATCCCGCATTTGCTCTTTTTTGAGGAATTCATCCTCGAGATTTCTTTTGTCCGCCTCATCTTCAATGTATTCATAGGCATATTCGGGTCTGCGGGCGCAGCGGCGCACGTAGCTGACCGCTTTGTTGCGGGCAATGGTGAATATGTAAGTTTTCAGCGAGTTTTTGAAGTTATATCTTCTTTTATGAAGAAGAAGCTCAACAAAAACGTCCTCCGAAAGCTCCTGAGCGATTGCGACATTGCCGACATAGCGGTTGATAAAGAATATTAAATTTTCGCTGTACATGTCGAGGAGCTCCCCGAATGCACGTTCGTCTCCGTCAAGAAAACGGCGGTAGCTACTTTCACCGTTGTCCATCAGAACACCTCCGTTGAACATGTTCACCGATTATTCGTATGAAATTTAAAAAACACTCACATAAATTTGAAAAAACGGGCGCACATTTTGTGCACCCGTAATTTTTATAATTCAATTTCATCCAGTTTTTTCAGCCAGATATATGCACTTGCATCGCTCGGCATTCGCCAGTCGCCCTTAGGTGAAAGACCCACAGAACCTATTTTAACGCTGTCGGGCGCACAGCTTCTCTTGAATTGCTGAGAGAAAAAGCGTCTGTAAAAGGTTTTGAGCCATTTCATTATTGTTTCGGAGTTAAAGTCGTCTGCAAAGGCTTTTTTGGCAAGCATAAAAATTTTGTCCGGCTCAAAGCCGTAGCGGACAATATTATACAAAAAGAAATCATGAAGTGCATACGGACCGACAATGCTTTCCGTCTGCTGAGCAATTTCGCCTTTTGCATCAGGCGGAAGAAGCTCGGGGCTTATCGGAGTGTTAACAATATCTGTCAGATACTCTGCGCTTTCCGAAAAATATCCGCTCTTGATAAGGCTGTCGATTATCCAGCGTATGAGTGTTTTCGGAATACCCGAATTAACGCCGTACATGCTCATGTGGTCGCCGTTGTATGTGCACCAGCCGAGAGCGGTTTCGCTCATGTCACCAGTGCCGATAACGAGACCGCCCACTCTGCCCGCATAATCCATTAGCACCTGAGTTCTTTCTCTTGCCTGCGAGTTTTCATAGGTGAGGTCATAGCTGTCTGAGCTCTGACCGATATCCTCAAAATGCTGAAGGCATGCATCCTTGATATTGATTTCTTCGCTTGTGATGCCGAGAGATTTCATGAGATTCAGGGCGTTATTATAGGTGCGGTCGGTTGTGCCGAAGCAGGGCATGGTGATGCCGATAACATCGGTGAGAGGTTTGCCCAGCTCTTTGACTGCCTGAACGCTTACAAGAAGTGCAAGAGTGGAATCAAGTCCGCCTGAAATGCCGATAACGGGTTTACAGCCTGTTTTGGCAAGGCGCTTTTTGAGAGCGGCAGTCTGAATGCCGAAAACGGAAAGACATCTTTCAATGCGCTCTTTTTCTGTTGAAGGAATGAAAGGAAGCTTTTTGACATCGGCATATTCTCCGCCGGCTTCCGATGCTCCCACAGGAAGCTCAATATCTGCAATTCCATTCGAATTGCAGAATGCCTTGCTGTCAGAAAAAGTTGTGCTGTTTTTTCTGTCGTGGCGGATCTTTCCGAGGTCAATGTCGCTGATTATCATATAATCGGTTGAAATTTGTTTTTGCTGTTCGGCTGTAACCGTGCCGCATTCGGAAATGATGCTGTGACCGCTGAAAACAAGGTCGCTTGTAGACTCAAGCCTGCCTGCGGAACAGAAGGCATAGCCGCAGATGCTTTTTGAAGCCTGTTGATTTACAAGCTGGGTGCGGTCTTTTCTGCTTGACACGGTTTCATTGCTTGCGGAAAGATTGGCGATTATTTCTGCACCCGAAAGGCAGAGAAGCGCGCTCGGCGGTATGGGAGCCCACAAATCCTCGCAGACTTCAAAACCGATTTTGACTCCGCAAGCATCAAAAATGAGGCTGCCGACGGGTATTTCGTATTCATCTTCAAGGTTCAGAAGCTTTGAGCTGATATGGTTGATTTTTAAATCGGCGGCAGAGCCGAACCATCTTTTTTCCTGGAATTCGCCGTGGTTCGGAATGTAAGTTTTGGGTACGATTCCGCAGATTTTACCGTTTGCAATAATAACAGCGCAGTTATAAAGGCTTCCGTCAATTTCAAGCGGTGCGCCCGCGGCAACAGTAGTGTTTATGCCGTTGCATGCCGCAACTATTCTTTTTATTGAACTCAATACAGAATTGAGAAGAGACTGCTGAAAGAAAAGATCTGCGCAGGTGTAGCCCGTTATCCCGAGTTCGGGAAAAACAAGCAAATCCGCCTTTTCGTTTTGTGCCATTTCAATATAACCGAGCATCTGTGCTGTGTTAAAACCAACATCCGCAACCTCAACATCGGGCACGGCGCACGCAACTCTGAAATAATCAAACATAATAATTCCTTCTTCTATACTTATTATCTGCATTTTAGCACATGATATCATTGTTGTCAAAAGATATTTGTTTTATTAGTTATCAGTAAAAGTGAGGAGTTATAATGAGAAAAACAAAAATCATATGTACTCTCGGACCTTCAACCGATAACCCCGAGATTCTTGAACAGCTTGTTGAGGAGGGGATGAATGTTGCAAGGTTCAATTTCTCTCATGGCACCCATGAGATACAGAAGAAGCGTTTGGCGCAGCTTAAAGAAATCAGAAAGAGCAAAAATGCACCTGTTGCGGCACTGCTTGACACAAAAGGACCTGAAATCCGTTTGGGAGATTTTGAAAACGGCGGAGTGCAGCTTGAAGCGGGGCAGATGTTTATCTTGACGGGTGAGCAGATTGTCGGCAATGAAAAAATTGCCGGTGTCAGCTATGCGGCGCTTTATAAAGATGTTGATGTCGGCACGCGGATTCTTATAGACGACGGCTTGGTTGAGCTTGTTGTGATTTCGGTAAAACAGCCCGAAATTCATTGTGTTGTGCGCAATCCGGGCTATATTTCAAACCGAAAGGGTGTGAATGCGCCGGGTGTTCATCTGAGGCTTGAATATCTCAGCCGAAGCGATAAGGATGATATACTTTTCGGTATTGAAAACGGCTTTGATTTTATTGCAGCTTCCTTCACGAGAAGCGCGCAGGATATACGTGAGCTTCGCAGATTTCTCAAAAGAAACGGCGGGGAAGGCATAGATATTATTGCCAAGATTGAAAATCAACAGGGGGTTGACGATATCGATGCCATAATTGAAGAGGCAGACGGAATTATGATAGCGCGCGGTGATATGGGCGTTGAACTGCCCGAAGAAGAAGTGCCGATTGTTCAGAAAGTAATAATTAAAAAGGTTTACGGAGCGGGCAAAATGGTTATCACCGCCACGCAGATGCTTGATTCTATGATTAAAAACCCCAGACCCACCAGAGCGGAAACAACCGACGTTGCAAATGCTGTTTATGACGGCACAAGCGCAATCATGCTTTCGGGCGAGACAGCAGCGGGCAGATATCCTGTTGAATCGCTCAAAACGATGGTTAAGATTGCGGAGAGAACAGAAAAGGATATTGATTACCGCAAGAGATTTTTTAACCGTGAAAGAAAGGTCGATCCCGACATTACCGATGCCGTTTGTCATGCAACCTGTACCACGGCGCATGACCTGAATGCCAAGGCGATTATTACCGTTTCAAGGTCAGGTCGGTCGGCAAGAATGATTTCGCGATACAGACCCGGTTGTGACATTATAGGCTGTGCCGATAGTGAGAGAGTTTGGCGCCAGCTTGCGCTTTCTTGGGGAGTGACCCCTGTTTTGCTTGCGGAAAAAAGCGAATTTTTTGAACTGTTTGATCATGCAGTTGATATTTGCAAAAACCATAATCTCCTTAAAAGTGACGATATTGCGGTTATAACCTCGGGCGTTCCTATCGGAATTTCAGGAACAACAAATATCATCAAGGTTGAGGTTATTGAATAAAACAGGGAATGTCTCACTGTTGAGGCATTCCCTGTTAGTTCTTTTATGCAAATAATTCTTTTAACTCAATAATTGTTTCATCAATATATTCTTTTGCGCCGTTAATTTTTATTTCGATGTTTGATTTAACCTCATTGATTTTATTCTCTATTCTGTCGGCAAGGGGGACATAAGTGGTATAAGCTTCTTTAACTGCGTAGTATGACGGCTTGGGCTTCCCCTTGCCGTCAACCAGACCCCAGCCGGTTTCAACTGGGCAGTCGGACTGCCCGCAGACATAGCAGCTGTCGCTGTCTCCCCAGCAGTAAACAAACATACCTATAACGTAATCAACCTCCATGATTCTGGGGATGATATATTCATAGAAATTTGCCTGACCTTCGGGAGTGTGCTCAAAGCCGTAGAGACCGACACCCTCTGCAAGCTCGCAGTAAAGATGATTTGAATACTCGCCGTTGAAAATCAGGTCTGCACGCTCTTCGGGAGTTCTGTCGCTGTAGTCCTCAATAATTTCTTCCTTCATATCCTCTGGCAGTTCATCGATGAAATCGTCAATGTTTGCTATGGCATCCGTTTCGCTGCTAAAGCCGTATCCCTCAAGAATTGCGGTTTTTTCTTCATTCGTTTTGGGCTCGCCATATCCTATATAACCGAATTCGCAGAGGATAACGGGCTTCATGGTAACTCTTCTGACAAAGTTGAGAATGGTGATATATTGGTCTGCATTCTTAAGAACGTTCTCAAAACAGCCGAGATACATGTCAAGACCGACATAGTCGCAATATTTGTGATATTTCATCATCTTGAACGGAAGCTGAAGTATTGAGAGACCGCCGAGGTTGTAACCCAGAAGAACATCGCCTCTTATGGGGTACATTGCTTCAAGCTGCATGCCGATGAATTCGGCCGCTTCGTCAAGAGTGAGAGGAAGTGTAAAACGGTCAATGCCCATTTCATTTGTTACCTGGAACGCTCCGACGATGCCCTTAAGGTCCTCAACAAAGAATCTTGCGATTTCTTGAATTTCTTCTCTGTCCTCGGGGTTGCGGGGGTCGAGGCCGTATTCCATATAGTCATCGGGATAGGGGGTTATGCCGAAAATCCTAACGCCGTTTTCAGCATATTCCTTGCATTCCTTTTTCCAGTTTTTATAGCTCTTGGAAAGTTTTCCGTTTTCATCGAAGGGAAAAGGAATGTCGTCGCGGAACCATTCGATGCCCGCTTCGTTGAGCAGATCATACTGCGGGTCAGCATGGCAAACACCTTTCATGAAACCGCCGACCTTTTCTTCTGCAATTTCAACGTTTTTGTCAAATGATGAAAATGGGGTAGCCACAATAAGTGATGCAAGAGGGGTAATTACAGCAAGCAGAAATCCTACGATTTTCATAAGAATTGTCATAAACATTTTTGTTTTCTCTCCTTATTTTTAAACTGCATAATATATACAATATATAGTATACTATCATAACGTTTTTCGGATTTCAATCAATTTTGACATGTCGGATTATTTTTGTTAAAAAGCACAATAAAAAGGTGTGGATTTTGTTGAATAACGACATGATTCTAAGCGTTCTTTATAACTTTTTCCGCTATTGCGTGAAGCTGCTCCATGCTTTCAAGCGAGCCGATTTCCTGCCTGAGAGAAGCCGCGCCACGAATGCCTTTTATATACCATGCCGCATGTTTTCTTGCCTCGCGCATTCCCACATAGTCGCCCTTGTATTCGCATAGCTTTCCGATGTGGCGTATCATTATATCCATCTTTTCTTCAATCGGCGGGTCGGGTAGTGTTGTGCCGTTTTTCAGATATTCATTTATCTGGTTGAATACCCACGGTGCACCGAGCGAGCCTCTGCCGACCATAATAAAATCGCAGCCCGTCATGTCATACATGTTTTTTGCGGACAAAGCATCAACGATATCGCCGTTGCCGATAACGGGGATTGTAACCGCTTCCTTGACCTGCTTTATGATGTCCAGATTGACAGGCGGAGCATACATCTGCTTTCTTGTTCTGCCGTGAACTGTGATAACCGAAGCGCCTGCATTTTCCTGAAGCTTTGCAAAAGAAACCGCATTGATGCTGTTTTCGTCCCAGCCCGAGCGGAATTTAACGGTAACGGGTAGCTTAACTGCTTTAACCACCGCTTCGGTTATTTTTGCTGCAAGGTCGGGGTCTTTCATAAGGGCCGAGCCGCCGCCGTTGCCCGCAATTTTCGGGGCGGGGCAGCCCATGTTGATATCAATTGCGACACATCCCGTGTCAGCGGCTTTTTTTGCTGCCTCAGCCATTGTTTCGGGGTCGCAGCCGAAAATCTGCACGGCGGCAGGTTTTTCCGTTTCGCCAAGCACCATGAGCGAATCGGATTTGCGGTCGTGCATGGTTAAGCCCTTTGAACTCACCATTTCCGTAACAACATAAGCCGCGCCGAATTCGATGCAAAGCTCACGAAAGGCTCTGTCCGCAACCCCCGCCATCGGAGCAAGGGCAGCATATCCGTTTATTTCAAAGTTTCCTGTTTTCATATTTTCTCCTAATAATTGCGTGTTGCGGCGGCTTTGGGTCAAGCCGCCCTACGGCTACTGTTTTGACAATGAGTTTGTAGGGCGGGATGACCACATCCCGCCGAATCCGCCGCAGGCGGATAATGCGGAACGGTCATGAACATTTCCTGCATAAATGTTACCATTAAAATAAATTAATTTCAATAATTTTCAAAAAAATGCTGAAATTTACATTTTATATGGTATAATGTAAACTGAGGTGATTTGGAATGAAGCTTTTAGCTCTTGACGGCAACAGCATTCTTAACCGTGCGTTTTACGGTATCAAACTTCTTACAACCAAAGACGGCAGTAAGTTCACAAACGGAATTTACGGCTTTTTGAATATACTTCTCAAACTGCGCGACGAGGTTTCTCCCGATGCGGTTGCAATTGCATTTGATGTTAAAGCCCCGACTTTCCGCCACGAAATGTATGAGGGATACAAGGCAAACAGAAAGGGTATGCCGCCTGAGCTTGCCCAGCAGATGCCGCCGCTTAAAGAACTTTTAACCGCAATGGGTTATAAAATTCTAGAAGCTCCCGGCTGGGAGGCTGACGACATTCTCGGCACCCTTGCCGCCAACTGCGGAAAAGACGATTTTTGCTATATCGCAACGGGCGACCGCGATTCCCTCCAGCTTGTACGCGATAACGTTAACGTTTTACTTGCTTCAACAAAAATGGGCAAGGCGCAGAGCGTGAAGTATGACACGAATAAAATAAAAGAGGATTATCTTGTTACTCCCGAGCTTCTCATTGATATAAAAGCTCTTATGGGTGACAGCTCGGACTGTATTCCCGGCGTTGCCGGTATCGGCGAAAAAACCGCCAAAGACCTCATAAGCCGCTTCGGCTCGATTGATGATATTTATGCAAATATTGAAACGATAGATATTAAAAAAGGTGTTCACGACAAGCTTGTTAACGATAAGGACATGGCATATCTGAGCCGAGAGCTCGGAACAATCAAAACCGATGCTCCGATTGATGCCGCATATGAAAGCTATGTGCCGCATGAGCCTGATGCTTTCACGGCAACAAAAATCCTTGCAGAGCTTGAAATGTATAAGATGATTGAACGTCTGAATCTCAAAGCTCCCGAAAAATCACAAATCGAAGAAGAAAACGAAAGAATAAATGTAACAGCTTTTGTGCAGGAGGATTTGAAGCTTCTTCTCAACATGCTGAAAAAAGCAGGGGAGGCATATTTCACCTTTGACAGCGGTATTTTTCGCATTGCAACGGAAAACGGAGTTGCCGAGGTGAATCCCGAAAATGAAGGCTATGCCGCTTTCTGTTCAGATTTTCTTTTTGAAAAAGAAATAAAAAAACACACATATAACTGTAAACAGCTTTATGCGTTTTTCTATGATTACAGCGAAGATATTGAGATAAATTCGATAAGCGGCGATGCCATGCTTTCCGCATATGTTATCAACCCATCATCGGGTGCATATGACCTCAAAAGAATTATCGAAGAATATGCAAGCACCGAAATCCCCGAAGAAGGAAGCGATACAGCTTTTTATACCGCTCATCTTCAGAAAGCTTTTGAAAGAATGAACAAGCTCATTGAAGAGCATAACCAACTGCGCCTGCTCAATGAAATCGAGCTTCCGCTTGCAAGGGTGCTTGCTTCAATGGAGCGCGAGGGTTTCCTTGTTGATGCAAAGGGAATTGAAGATTTCGGTATCGAATTGCAGGGTAAAATTGAAAATCTTGTTGCTGAGATTTATGACGAGGTCGGCTATGAATTCAATCTTAATTCGCCAAAACAGCTCGGTGAAGCACTATTTGAAAAAATGGGTCTCCCCGCAAAGAAAAAGACCAAGAGCGGCTATTCCACCAATGCCGATGTGCTTGAAGGTCTTGCGGCGGATTATCCTGTTGTTGCGAAAATTCTTGAATACAGAACTCTTGCCAAGCTCAAATCGACTTATTGCGACGGGCTATTAAAGGTTATCTGCTCCGACGGCAGAATCCGTTCAACCCTCAACCAGACAGAAACAAGAACTGGCAGAATTTCTTCAACCGAGCCGAATTTGCAGAACATTCCCGTGCGCTCCGAGCTGGGCAGAGAAATGAGAAAATTCTTTAAAGCGAAAGACGGCTGTGTACTTGTTGATGCCGACTATTCGCAGATTGAGCTTCGTGTGCTTGCACACATGGCAAACGATAAAAACATGATTGATGCTTTCAACAACGGCGACGATATCCATGCGATAACCGCATCTCAGGTGTTCAACATGCCGCTTGTTATGGTAACTCCGCTTATGAGAAGCCGCGCAAAGGCGGTTAATTTCGGCATTGTTTACGGCATCGGTGCCTTCTCGCTTGCAAAGGATATCGGTGTTACCCGCGCCGAGGCGGACAGCTATATCAAAGGATATCTTGCCCATTTCGGCGGTGTTCAGAAATATATGAAAAATGTTGTTGAAAAGGCGAAAGAAACCGGCTATGTCGAAACGGTGTTTGCGCGCCGCAGATATCTGCCCGAGCTTACCTCCTCAAATGCCATGATGCGTGCGTTTGGTGAAAGAGTTGCGCTGAATATGCCTATTCAGGGCACCGCTGCCGATATTATCAAAATCGCCATGATAAGAGTCTGGGAATGCCTGAAAAAAGAATGCCTCAAGGCAAGGCTTATCATGCAGGTTCACGACGAGCTTATCGTTGAAGCCCCTGAGAATGAGGCGCAGATGGTTGCGGGAATTGTCAAGCGTGAAATGGAAAACGCCGTAAAAATGCGCGTGAACATGCAGGCAGATGTCGGCATAGGAAAGACTTGGTATGAATCCAAATAACGGTGATATTATGAAAATATTATTTGTCTGCACAGGCAATACCTGCCGCAGCCCGATGGCGGAGGGGCTTTTCAAAAAGCTCCTTGCCGATAAAAAAACAACTGATATTGAATGCTCAAGTGCGGGGCTTTTCGCCATGACAGGGGATGAGGTGACTCCTAATTCCGTCAAGGCATGTGAGCGCTTCGGCGTTGATATTTCTACCCACAGAGCAAGAAGAATAAACGAATATATACTCGATGAAACCGATAAATTTGTGTGCATGACCTCTCAGCACGCAGCGAGCCTTTCGCTTTACGTTCCGAGCGAGAGAATTATTGTTCTCGACGGAGGAATACCCGACCCGTTCGGCGGCGATTTGGAAACATATTTGATTTGCGCCAATTCAATTAAAACTGCTCTTTCGGAGCAGTTTGACGAAATTGTTTCGGAGGTTTCCGAATGAATTTTGAAATTGTTGAAATGAAGTCTGAGCATATACCTGAGATTGCACGATTGGAAATCGTGTGCTTTTCTCAGCCGTGGAGTGAAAACGCTCTTGCAGAAGAGCTGGAAAATGAAAATTCTCATTTTCTTGCTGCAGTTTCGGACAGGCTTCTCGGTTATATCGGCGTGCAGGAAATCTGCGGCGAAGCCTATATAACAAATGTTGCCGTTTTCGCTGAATACCGCAAATCGGGCATCGGCAGAGCGCTTTTAAAAGCCGCGTACAGCGGTGCTCAAATGCGCAACTGTGAGTTCATTACTCTTGAAGTTAGAGAAAGCAACCTTGCGGCAATTGCTCTGTATGAATCTGAAGGCTTTGAAAAAGCGGGAATCAGAAAAAATTTCTATTCTTTGCCGGCAGAAAATGGAGTTATCTATACCAAATTTTTCAAATGAAGAGGTAATCAAAATGAAAATCCTTGCTATCGAGTCATCCTGCGACGAAACGGCGGCAGCCGTTGTTGAGGACGGAAGAAAAGTTTTGTCAAGTGTAATAGCTTCGCAGGTCAGTGAGCATATTATATACGGAGGCGTTGTTCCCGAAATTGCGTCAAGAATGCATGCGCAGGCAATCAGCGGCGTTGTTTCAAAAGCGGTCAGTGACGCAAATCTGACTTATACGGATCTGGATGCAATTGCAGTCACTTATGCGCCTGGTCTCATAGGTGCGCTGCTTGTCGGCGTTAATTTTGC
Organism: Acutalibacteraceae bacterium; assembly: GCA_045591425.1. Taxonomy (GTDB): domain Bacteria; phylum Bacillota; class Clostridia; order Oscillospirales; family Acutalibacteraceae; genus CAG-177. The sequence goes on from JAZNSX010000049.1 coordinate 23,059, forward strand.
AAAGGGACTTTCCTATTCGACGGGTCTGCCCCTTGTGCCCGTGCACCATCTCCGCTCCCATATTGCGGCTAACTATATCACTTTTCCGAATCTTGAACCTCCGTTTCTCTGCCTTGTTGTTTCGGGCGGACACAGCCACATTGTTGCCGTCAAGGACTACACGGATTTTGAAATTATCGGCAGAACAAGAGATGATGCTGCGGGCGAATGCATGGATAAAGCGGCGAGGGCCATGGGTCTGCCTTATCCCGGCGGCGTGAATCTTGACAGAATCAGCGCAGACGGTAATCCCGATGCATATAAGCTTCCGCATCCGAGAGTCGACGGCGGCGAATATGATTTCAGTTTTTCGGGACTTAAAACTGCGGTTGTAAATGTAATTCACAACGCAAAGCAGAAGGGGACTGAGATAAATGTTCCCGATCTCGGCGCGGCGTGTATTGAAACCGTTGCGGACTGTCTTGTTAAAAACACCGTTAAGGCGGCTGAAACCTACGGCTTCAACAAAATTGCGCTTGCGGGCGGTGTTTCGGCAAACTCTCGTTTGAGAAAAAGAATGATTGATGTCTGCAACGAAAAAGGATGGCAGCTTTATATGCCCGATTTGTCACTCTGCGGCGATAATGCGGCAATGGTCGGTGCGCAGGGATATTTTGAGTTCAAGAAGGGAAATGTTGCGGGTTTGGAACTCAATGCATTTGCTACCATGCCAATCGATGAAGCAAATCAGTAAAAATTATCGATGAGATGAATTTTTTGTGACTTTTTCTGTAAAATGTTGACTTTACAATAAAACATGATATAATTATCATGGATAAAGTTGGAAAAGCGGTTAGGGTTGACTGTCAACAGTTACAAACAAGGCTTTTTTCAACCCATAAATTTGTTTAAATTTTAGTATGTTTCCCCGTAAGAAAGGAGAAAAAAACTATGGAAAACATGACTTCCAATAAGAGCGTTCTTTCATGGATTAACGAAAAAATTGACCTCGTTAAGCCTGAGAAAGTAGTTTGGATTGACGGCAGCGAGGAGCAGATTGAAGCTCTCCGTGCAGAGGCATGCTCAACAGGCGAAATGATTAAGCTCAATCAGGAGCTTCTTCCCGACTGCTATCTTCACAGAACAGCAGTTAACGACGTTGCCCGCGTTGAAGGCAGAACATTCATTTGCGCCCCCACAAAGGAAGAGGCAGGCCCCACCAACAACTGGATGGATCCCGCAGAAGCATATGAAATGCTTTATGCAATTGCTAAGGACAGCTACAAGGGCAGAACCATGTATGTTATTCCCTATTCAATGGGTCCCGTTGGTTCACAGTTCTCAAAGATCGGTATTGAGCTTACAGACTCAATCTATGTTGTTCTCAACATGGCTATCATGACCAGAGTAGGTGCCGATGTTCTCAAGGCTCTCGGCGACAGCAACGATTGGGTTCGCGGCCTTCACTGCAAGTGTGATATTGACGAAGAAAAGAGATATATCTGCCATTTCCCCCAGGATAACACAATCATCTCCGTTAACTCAGGTTACGGCGGAAACGTTCTTCTCGGCAAGAAGTGCTTCGCTCTCAGAATTGCTTCATATCAGGGCAAGAACGAAGGCTGGCAGGCAGAGCATATGCTCATCCTCGGTCTCCAAAAGCCCAACGGCGAAATCAAATATATCTGCGCAGCATTCCCCTCAGCCTGCGGCAAGACCAACCTTGCAATGCTTATTCCTCCCGAGGGATATTATAAGAACGGCTACCGCGTATGGTGCGTAGGCGACGATATTTCATGGATTCGCAAGGGCGAAGATGGCAGACTTTATGCTATTAACCCCGAAAACGGATTCTTCGGCGTTGCTCCCGGCACAAACGAAAAATCCAACCCCAACGCTCTTGCTTCAACAAGAAAGGGCACAATTTTTACAAACGTTGCTCATAATCTTGATAACAACACAGTTTGGTGGGAAGGTCTCGACAAGAATCCTCCTGCAAATGCAGTTGAATGGAAGGGCAATCCCTGGAACGGTCAGGAAAGCGAAGAAAAGGGTGCACATCCCAACAGCCGCTTCACAGCTCCCGCTGTTAATTGCCCCTGCATCAGCTCCGAGTTTGAGAATCCCAACGGTGTTCCCGTTTCAGCTATCGTATTCGGCGGCA
>JAZNSX010000050.1:0-45564 GCA_045591425.1 Acutalibacteraceae bacterium
TGACAACGCCTTGGCTCACAGAACGACATGGCTCCGATCCGACTTGGGAAGTCCCGCTTCCTGCCAGAGCTCTGCAAGACGCATGCAGGTCATGGGAGTCATTGATGCCGCCTTGAGAACGATTGTGTTACCGCAGACAATGCAGAGGGGTGACATCCAGCCCATGGGAATCATGCCGGGGAAGTTGAAAGGAACGATGCCTGCGAAAACGCCTACGGGCTCACGGTAGAGAGTTGTGTCATAGCCCGAGGAGGTATCTCTCATGCTTTCGCCCATGAGAAGTGAGGGTGCTGAGCAGGCAAGCTCAACGGGTTCCTTAACTTTGAGGATATCGCCCTTTGCTTCACTCCATACCTTGCCGTGCTCTCTTGCGCAGATTTCTGTAAGCTCGTCCATATGTTGGTCAAGGAGCTCACGGAATTTGAAAACAATCTGAACCCTTTTCATAACAGGTACGTTTGACCAGCTCTTGAAGGCTTCTTTAGCGCATGCAATTGCTTCGTTAACCTCGTCCTTTGTGCAGCAGGGGGTCTGAGCGATAACCTCGCCCGTGCTGGGGTTATAAACATCCATGTATTTTTCACAGGAAGAATCAAGCCATTTGCCGCCTGCGAAGTACTTAAGCTTTTTAACTGCCAAAACAAACACTCCATTCAAAAATTTTTACTGAATTATTTTATATCTTTTTAAAAGATGTGTCAATATAAAACGGTAATTAACCGAATTTTATTCCGGAAAGCTCTCGTATTTTCTTCATGATTTTGCTTACCTGAAGAGCCCTTTCGCAAGAAACAGCATAATCTTCATCATTCGGATTTGCGATAAAACGTTCAAAAGCTGCCGCTTCATAGCCCATCAGCTTTTCTTTAGCGACATCACCGATGATTTCAGTTGAGTTGCCGCCGTTATCGATTAGCTTCATGTTTATTAGCTTTGAAATCGATTCAACGGCGATTGTGCCATTGTCACCGAAAATCTGGGAGCCGAGCCTGTCCTGCCCGAGCTTTGAATATGTGAGGTTAACAAGCATGTCGGGATAGAGCAGAGCCGCGTTGCCGCTGCCGTCGGCGCCGCTTTCCATGAAGTGGGCGCAGGCGGTTATTTTTTCGGGCATTCCGAAAAGGTCAAGCGCGGGATAAACGCAGTAAATACCCAAATCCATCAGGCAGCCTGTCGCAAGCGCGGGGTTGAATATGTTGGGCAGCTCACCTCTGATATAGGCAGGGTATTTTGACGAAAGCTGAGAAAAATCGAAATGAACGCTCGTGATTCTGCCGATTTGAGAAACTGCCTTTTTCAGCGTTTTTCTTGCGGGGTTATGCATATACATTATAGCTTCCATGTATATAAGCCCTTTTTCTTTTGCGAGAGACTGAAGCTCTTCAAGTTCTTCGGGCTCAACGGTTATCGGCTTTTCGCAGATAACATGCTTGCCGTTTTCAAGCATAAGCTTCGACTGCTCATAATGAAGGCGGTTCGGGCTCGCGATATATACGGCTTCAAAATCGCCTTTTGCAAACTGGTTTATATTGGTATAAACCGTTTCAATGCCGTTTTCTTTTGCGAATTTTCCGCCGCTTTCAGCGGTTCTGGAATATACGGCGCAGAATTCGGCATTTGTCAGCATTCTTGCACCGTCAATGAAAGATTTGGCAATCCAGCCGGTTCCGATAACTCCGTATCGCATATCAAAGCTCCTTTGCCATGACGGTGCCGCTGCTCTTTAATGCGCAGATTGTTTTGAAACCGTTCTTTTTATAAAAGTTAATGCCTCTTATATTACTTGTGCCGACTATGAGCATGACGGATTTAGCGCCTTTGTTGTTTTTTAAATGCTCGGTGAGCGTCGAAATCATTTTAGAGCCGTTTCCGTTGCCTCTGTATGGGGCGTTGATATCTATATGGAGATGTGCAGGATATTTGAGAGAGAAAATTGCATGACCGAGTATTTCGGCAACGGCATCTTTGTAATACTCCATGCCGAGTTTTCTGACTTTTGCAAGATAGGGCTTGATTTTTTTGATGTATGTCCAAAAATTCGGTGCGCCGAAAACATAGCCCTGAGCGGTGTCTGTTTCTTCATCAACAAGGATAAAAGCGTTTTCGCTTTCCTGTTCGCAATAATAGTCGCAGAAGGTGAAAAGAATGAAGTCGTGAAAATCGGGATTGGTTTTGGCTTCCGGCGGAGCAGTGTTTATACATACCTGACGGACATCCTCGAAATACTTCGGTTCGTATTTTTTGATTGTGACCATAATATCCTCCGTTAAATTTCAATTTCAAATTCTTTTTCGCCGCTGAATTCGGTTTTTTCTCCGTTATGTTCAAAAACGGCTTTGATTTTCGGGTCGGCAAAAACCTTAACCTTTGCCTTTTTGCCGTTTTTTTCATATTCAACGGAAATAACGCCGTTTTCTGTTGTTATATGACCCTTTGCGCGGTTCATTCCGTCAACAAAGCAAGGCGAAACAACAATCTCCTTATATGCAACACTGTTTTCTGTCTGGCGAATACCGAGAAGATATTTGAATATGTATTTTGTAACAGCGCCGAACATCGGGTGGTTACGCGAATCTCTGCCGTTCCAGTTTTCCCATATCGTTGTTGCACCGTTTCTTGCCATATACGCAAACGAAACGTCTTTGTCGCTTGCAAGAAGATTAAATGCGGTTTGTGCCGCGCCGATTTCAAACAGATAGCCCGTTAACGCTTCCGTGGCAATGATGCCTGTGTCATACATGCCGAGCTCATCATATTTTTCAATCATCCGCTTTCTGCCGTCTGCATCGCCCATGCCGCAGCGGTAGGCAAGAGATGATGCACCCTGAACGTCGCCGCAGTAGTTGTGGTTTGCAGGGCTGAAATATGCAATGTTAATTGCTCTTTTCACTTTTTCGATTCTTTCGGGCAGGAAGGAAACTTCATCTTGTCTGCCGAGTATTTCGGCAATTTCAATCACTTGCTGCATAAAACGGACATAAAGAACCGTGTTGACATATGTTTCGGGAATTTGAATATTTCCGCCGGGTGGGCACCAGTCGCCGAGGCACCAGCCGCCTTCTTCTTCGCGCCAGATAAGACCGTTTTCGCTTCTGCTTTCAAGATAATCAAAGAAATGAAGCATTTTAGGGAAGAATTCGTTGAGCAGCTCCTTGTCGCCGTACATTTTATAGAACTGATAGGGCACTTCAACTATTGCACCGCCCCAACCCGAAGGACCGCCTCCGCCGCCCATGAGGGGAGCTGTATGCTGAATATGGCCGCTCTTTTTGCACTGACAGTCCGAAATATCGTAGAGCCACTTGCGGTAAAATTCGCGGCAGTCGAGCAGCATCATAACGGTTTCTGCGCAAAGCTGGCCGTCGCCTGTGTAGCCCAGACGTTCTCTGTGAGGGCAGTCGGATGGTACACCGCTGTGCATGTTTGCAAGCTGAGTTCTTATGTATGCATCATAAAGCCAGTTGAGGTTTTTGTTGTCGCTTTCAAAAGAGGAGGTTACGGGGCAGTCGGAGTGAACAATGTCAACTCTGACGGGCTCAACATCGGCATTGACTCTGAAATATCTGAAGCCGTGCCATGTGAAATGGGGGATATATTCGCGGTCAGTGCCGTCGGTTATAAACTGCTCCTCCTGATAGCCTTCTTCAAGCTTGATGCCGAACCAGCGTCTTTCGTCATAAAGCTCCTCTGCGTAATTGACCTTGATTTTCTTGCCCTTTTCAGCGCATTTAAAAACCGCATATCCGGCGGTGTTTTCGCCGATGTCATAAATTTTTGTTTCACCTTCGTCTCTTAAAAGAACAGGCTTAACGGTTCTTATCACCTTGTCGGCAGGTGAGAACTGAATGTAAAATTCGCTTTCGGGCGCGGGAATAACGGTGCTTTCCGAAAAGCCTTCGCCGCCAAAGCCGTTAAGCTTGAAGCCCTGCGGATAAAGGGTGTAATCATGTCTTTCGCCGTCATAGAGGTTGTTGAAGGTGATGAAGCCCTTGTGAGAAAGGGTTGTTTCGTCGCTGATAACGTTTCCGCTCTCTTTTTCAAGAAGGTAGCAGAGCTTCGGGGTGCCGAAGGTAACAACACCTTCCGCATGTCGACTGACTTGGTTATAATATCCGTTGCCTATCATGACCGCAAGTGTGTTTTCGCCCTCGCAAAGATAATTGGTAACGTCATATTTCATGGCATATATTCTGTATGAAAGCTCATCGTTAAGTTTGAAAATGAGCTTTTGAAGATCTCTTTCGCCGTAGCAGGTTGCGTTGGGCACAAGCAAATCCTCGCTCACCTTTTTTCCGTTTATGAAAAGCTTGAAAAAGCCGAGACCGCAGATGACAATTTCTGCTTTTTCGCCCTTGAAGGCATTGAATGTTTTTCTGAAAAGAGGTGCTTCGCTGCCGGTGCATTCGATCCATTTTGCGTTTTTAAAAATTTGTTCGCTTGTCATAATCAAACCTCCATATTATTAAGTTCGTTCAGTCTTGAATTGCAGCCTTCCCATTCGTCCATGAGTTTCAACTGTTCATCGGTAAGACCTTCAAGCTTGTTTGTAAGCTCAATAATTTTTTCATAGTTTGCCGAAGCTTCGGGAGAAGAAAGGATGCCGTTAACCTCGGCTATTTCAGAATCAAGGCGGTCAATATCCGCTTCGAGACGCCTTATTTTTCCGTTTAGACGGTTGATTTCGCTGTCGCGTTCCTTGCGCAGCTTGTACAGATTGACTTTGTGTTCGGGTTTTTTCGGTTTTTCTTTTGCCTGAGCGAGAGCAACCTCGGCATAATCGTTATAATCACCGTCAAATTTATCAAAGCCGTTTTCGGTCATGCGGTAGATTTTGGTTGAAAGCTTGTTGATGAAATATCTGTCGTGTGAAACGCAGATTATTGTGCCGTCAAAATCTTCAAGAGCGGCTTCCAGAACCTCTCTTGAAGGAATGTCAAGATGGTTTGTCGGCTCGTCAAGCAGCAAAACATTTGAACCCGAAAGCATGAGCTTTAGCATGCAGAGCTTGGCTTTCTCGCCGCCGCTTAGGTTATCAACGCTTTTGAAAACGTCGTCGCCTCTGAAAAGGAAAAGCGCAAGATAGCTGCGCACCGTTGTTTCGGTAAAGGAACGGTGCTCGTCCCAGATTTCGTCAATAACGGTTTTGCCTTTATGAAGATTTTCAAGGCTCTGGTCGAAGTATCCGACCTTAACGTTTGCACCGAAAAGGAAGCTGCCCGAATCGGCGGGTTGTTGGCGTGTTAATATACGAAGAAGAGTTGTTTTGCCGCAGCCGTTTGAGCCGAGCATGAACACCCTGTCATTTTTGAAAACCTGCATGTTTGCATTGGCAAAGAGACGCTTTGAGCCGAATGCTTTGGAAAGTCCGCTGACGGTTAAAACGTCGTTGCCCGTTTCGCATGAGGGCGTGAATTTCATTCGCATTTTTGAAAGGGGAGGGTCAGGCACAACAAGCTCCGCCTTTTTCTTTTCAAGCATTTTTCGCTTGCTTTCGGCGGTTATGAAGTTGCGCTCTCTTGCGAAAGAACGCTGCTGCTCGATAATTCCCTCAATGCGTTTGATTTCTTCAATCTGATTCTCGTATTGACGTCTTTCACTTTCAAGGCGTTCTTCTTTGAGCTTAAGGTATTCGGAATAATTGCCTTTTGAATAATGGCATTTTCCGTGAGAAAGTTCAACGGTTTTGTTTGTTACCTTATCGAGAAAATATCGGTCATGTGAAATAACAATAACCGTGCCTCTGAAAGCGGAAAGGAAGCCTTCGAGCCATTCTGTGCCTGCGATGTCGAGATGGTTTGTCGGCTCGTCGAGCAAAAGCACATCTGCCCCGCTCAGAAGCAGCTTGCACATGCTGAGTTTTGATCGCTGACCGCCGCTGAGCTTGTCGCAGGTGAGGTCAAAATCATTTTCGGAAAAGCCGAGGCCAAGCAGCGCTGCGCGTGTGCGTCTTTTATATGTTAAGCCCTCCTGCTCCTGAAACTGCTCATGGAGCTTGTTCTGCCTTTCAATCAGCTCGTCGCGGTTGCCGATGTGAGCATCGATTGCAACGGCGATTTCCTCAAGCTCGTCTTCAATTTTCATCAGCGGCTCAAAAATGCTGAGTGCTTCGTCATAAACCGTGCGCATCGAGCCGTGGCAGGCATGCTGCTCAAGATAGCCGACCTTGGTGGTTTTTGAAACAAACGCACCGCCCTCGGTGGGTTCGATTTCGCCCCGGATAACCCTGAAAAGCGTGGTTTTGCCTGTCCCGTTTGCGCCGATGAGACCAACGAAGTCACCGGGATTGACATCAAACGAAACATTTTCAAACAGCACCTTGCCGCCGAAATCAACTCTTAAGTTTTGGATACTAACAATAGCCATTTTAAATCCTTGTTTCGATTATTTCCATTTTGCCGCAGAGCTTATAATCGCCTGCATTTGCAGGAATGAAGATGCTGTCGCCCTTTTTGAGCGAAAGCGTTTCGCCGCAGCAATCAAGAGAGCCTTCGCCTGCCATTATCAGCAGGGATACGAAGGATTTTTCGTTTGCATTTGCGCTGAATTCGCCGTCTGTGTCAAGCTTCCATACCTTGAAAAGCGGGCAGTCTGCAAGCAGCTTTCTTTCATCTCTGTCAAGTTCTTCGCCTTTACAAAAGTCGGGCTGAGAGTATTTTTCAAGCTTCGTGACGGCAACTCCGTCCTCAACATGAAGCTCTCGCGGCTTTCCGTCGTTTCCGACCCTGTTATAATCGAATATTCTGTAGGTCGTGTTGGAGCTTTCCTGAACTTCGGCAAGTAGAATGCCTTTACAGATAGCATGAAGAGTGCCCGATTCGATAAAGAAGAAATCACCTTTTTTAACAGGCACCTTGGCAACATAATCCGTCAGAGTGCCGTTTTCGATAGCGGATTTGAACTGTTCAGGAGAGATTTTGTCTTCAAATCCGAGAATAAGGTATGCATCCTCATCGCAGTCGATGATATACCAGCACTCGGTTTTGCTCTGTCCCTTGCCTGCTTTTTCGCAGTATTCCTTTGTGGGGTGAACCTGAACCGAGAGGTTATCCATTGCATCGATGAACTTTATAAGAATAGGGAAATCGGTAAATTCCTTTGCGTTTTCACCGCAAAGAGCGGGATTGCTTTTAACAACGTCTGCAAGAGAGATGCCCGCAAATTCACCGTTTTCAACCGTGCTTGCGCCTGCTTCGTGGCATGAAAGCATCCAGCCCTCTGCGGCGTTTTTCTTTTCGGTTTTAACTCCGTATTCTTCAATAAGCTTTTTGCCGCCCCAGATTGTTTCGGAAACAAAGGGGATAAGCTTTATGGGATATAAGTTCATAAATTTAATCCTCCAATAAAAATTTGCTCTATTCTGTATTATTCTATCATATTTGTCCAACAATTTCCATAGGATATTTACGGGAGGACGAAAAATATGGAAAAATATTTTAAATCTGCTAAGATTTTTTATTATGAAAAGATAAGAAGGCCCGAACCGCCTGCCTATGACAGCCTTTTGATTCAGATAAGAGACACTTCCCAAAAGCTTCAGAGTGCATACAGCCGCTTTGAAAATGAGTGCAACGAAGACCTGCTTGATTCAATAATATATGAAATTCAGTCGCTCAAAGCCCTTTACAGATATCTTTTGAAGCAGGCAAAGGAAACGGGGCTTGAATGCGCTGAAATCTCTGTTTTCGGCAGGGAGGTCATCTGATGAATTGGTTTTTTATTGCGGCGGCGGTTACCAGCGCGGTTTGTGTTTTATGGTGGATGATAAAAAGCGAAAAGGGAGGAACAAGCTTTATCCTTTCTGCCCTTCAGGGCTTAGCGGCGATGTTTGCCGTTAACCTTGCGGGGCTTGTTACGGGCGTTACCATAGCCGTCAACTGGTACAGCATGGCGGCATTTGCAATTCTCGGATTGCCCGGAGTTATCGGTGCGCTGATGCTGAATTTTATAATGGCAATGTGAACATAAAAACGGAGCGGTTATCAGCCGCTCCGTTTTGTTTAATATAAGGTTTTTGAAAGATAAAAGCAAACCCACAGCGCAACAACGAATGCTGATTCGGCGGGGATTGCAAGCTTTGTATAAGGGCATTTCCAGCCTTTGTCAACGCAGAGAAAAATTGTTCTTGTTACAAGAACGGTTGTTGCAAAAAACAGACCGCCGACAAGGGAATATACGGGAGTTTTGAGCGCAAGGGTAAGATAAAGAAGAAAAGCACCCAAAGCAAAGGAAATGCCGCCGTAATAAACACGGATTTCTGTTTTGCCTGCATTGTCAACGGGCTTAACGGCAAATTTTTCGGCGTTTTTTATAGGGCTTGAAATAAAAACTATTGCCATGCCGAAGAAGTAGAGAACAAGACCAATAACGGCAATACCTGCGGGGAGATTTGAGAAAAATATTTCTTTCATTTTATCATTCCTTTCAAAAAATTCCGACAAACACTAACGTGATAAGTAAAAACCCCGTTCGTTGATACGAACGGGATTTATTGGCTGGGGAATAGGGATTCGAACCCCAACAAACAGAGTCAGAGTCTGTCGTGCTACCGTTACACTATTCCCCAATGTAACTCGCATGTGGGCTACGGATATATATTATACACAATCAAACGAAAAAGTCAACACATTTTCAAGAAAAAAATGGATTTTTTTAATTTTTTATTTCTTTTGTTTTCTATTGTAAAATCTATACATTTATATTAAAATAAGGAAAGAATTAATAAGCGGAGGCTTTCAATGAAAAATCTGCTCAAAAAAATCATAAACGCTGAAACCAGGCGAAAGATTCTCGGTTTTCTTAATCATTTATGGTGCGCATTCTGCCGCCTGATTCCGATTAAAAACAGGGTTTTGTTTTACACAATCCGCGCCGACGGTAAGCTTCTTGACAATGCCAAAGCGGTTTATGATGCGCTTGATGCCGAGAAAATTATCTTTGCTCATATGTTGCCCCATTCAATTAAAATTAAACCTATTGTTTATTATTATCTGCTCACAAGCAAAGTTATCGTTACCGACGACTATCTGCGCTATATGCGCGCCGTGAAGCTGCGCAGTGGTCAGAAGCTGTTTCAAATTTGGCATGCCTGCGGTGCATTTAAAAAATTCGGGCTTGATGCTCCGTCGCAGATTTCAAAGGAAGAGGAGAGGGCGACCCATTCCCAATATTCAGCCGTTGCGGTAACTGCCGAAAAATGCGGCAAAAGCTTTGCTGGCGCTTTCGGAATCAGCGAGGATATTTGCCTGCCCATCGGCCTGCCGAGAACAGACAAGCTGATTAAAGAAGCTCCCGAAATGCGAAAAAGCATTTTTGAAAAATATCCCGAGTTCAGAAACAAGAAAATCTATCTTTATTGTCCGACGTTCAGGGAGCGTGACGGCAAGCGAATCGAGTTTGATGCGGCTATCAACTGGTTAGAAGTCAGCAGAAACATGGCTTGTGATGAGCTTTTGGTTATCCGCCGCCACCCGCTGATGAATTACAGCCTGTGCGAGGGGGAATTTGCAAATATAATTGACCTTTCTCAAGAATCAACTCTTGCGCTGACGGCGGCATGTGATGTTATGATAACTGATTATTCATCGGTGATTTATGATGCATGCCTGCTTGATGTGCCGATGGTTTTCTATTGCCCCGATTATAAAGAATACGAGCGCGGTTTTTATCTTGACTTTCCCGATGATTTGCCGGGCGAAATGGTGACAGATGGCGAAAAGCTGCTTTTGGCAATCCGCAACGCAAAAGAAAATCCGCCCGTTTCCAAAATCGAAAAATTCAGAAACGAGCAGATGATAGCCTGTGATGGTAAATCAACCGAGCGTGCGGTTGAGCTTATCAGGAGTTGGCTGAAATAATAAAATTGAAAATTCTTTCGGTGTTGTTGCAATCAATATAATCAAAATTGAAATCTCTGAAGCGGTGAAGCTTTTCTTCGTCGTTTCGGGGATTTTTTATTGTTTCGATAACCTCACCGAAGCTTCGCGCAACAGCACCGGGAACATAGCTTTCGTAGTCAAAATAAAAGGAGCGCTCTTTTTCATATTCCTCAAGGTCAAAGGCAAAGAATACGCAGGGTTTTGAAAGCAACGCAAAATCCATGCAGGCGGAGGAATAATCCGTTATCAGCATGTCGCAGATAAGCGTTAAATCACTGATGTCGCAGCCGCTTGTAACATCGGTTGTGCCGTCAAGGCTTATTCCCGAATTAATTTGAGGATGAAGCTTTATCAGCAGGTAATAATCATCACCCAATTCGCGGCTGAATAAGTCCATGTTGATATTATCAAGAAGCTTTTGGTTTGCTTCGGGCGCATCGCGGAATGTGGGCGCATACAGTATCAGCTTTTTGCCTCTGCATTCGGGATGATTTTTGTCAAACTCTTCGCGCAGAGCGGCAACATCTCTTTCAGCAAGCAGAGAATCAATGCGCGGAGCACCGAGTGAAAGAACTTTGCTCTCGTCAATTCCGAAGGCTTCGGCATAAACAGGAGCAACGTTTTTTGAAGAGCAGACAACGTATGTAAGCTTTTCGGAGCATTTCTTTTCGCGCGCCGCAACGTCATCTGTCAGAGGAGCGGAAAGACCGAATTTTTTGAATGCGCCTTCGGCATGCCAAAGCTGAGTGACAACCGCTTCGGGGCTGAAATTGAGCGATGCCATCGGCATGAAGTTATCGTTGAGAAAAACATATTTTGAGGTGGCGAGTGCTTTGGCTTTTAAAGTGAAAAATCCCGCCGCTTTGAGGCAGGATATCACGAGAGATTTTACGCCGGAAAAATTAAGCTGTAAATCCCTTGTTGAAATATTCACGATATCGTAGCCGCCAATTTTTTTAACATATGAGCGCAGAATTCCGAGAGAATCGTTTTCGCCGCCGTTATGCGGTGCAACAAATGCAACCCGATTTTTCTTAACAGGAAATACGCGGCAGATGTTGAAAAACAGAGCATATAAAGAATAAAAAAGTTTTTTCAAAATAAACACCAACGGTTATTTTTTGATTTTCAGAAACAGAGATGCTCCCCAACCGATTGTGAAATCGGGGAACACACGGAATTTCGGCGAGCGCTTAAGAAGCGAAACAACCTTTAAAAAACGCGTGTCGAGTGGCTTTTTGCCGCCGAGAGTTATTACAATTTTACCTTTTGCAGTTTTTTTCGATGCGGCAGAAAATCCCTTTTCGGGCAGAACGGTTAAATTTTCGGCATCGGGTAAAATGTTTTTCTGAGTTGTAATAAGCTCAAAAACGGGCATTGACTGGGCATAAAGCGAGTCAATGAATTCGGGCGAGCATTCTTTTGCAATAACGCTCACAAACGGCTTTTGAGCAATTTCGTTTTTGTCAAAAATCGGGTTGCCGATATCCTTTTGAATTTCGCTGCATCTTTTCAGCGTTTCTTCATTCATGCGGTTTTTAAGCTCTTTGCAGTAACTGCCGATTTCGTTGACGGTTTTATTGTCTGCCTTCCACAGCATTCTGTAAAACTCTGTAATCAGTGCCGCATAGTTTTTATAAATTATTTCCTGAAGATATTCTTCGGAATCGGTGACTTTTTCTGCCGTCCTATAAACTAAATCGAGCGACTGCATGAAATGGCTTACAAGCTCGCTGCTGATGCTCTGGCTGACCGAAAATCCTTCTTTCGGAGTGTGGCGGCGATATTTGAAAACAGCATCGTAAACGCCGGTTATTTTCGGCTTTGCGGCATAAACAAACTGCATTGTGAATGCACCGTCTTCGCTGTATTTCAGCGGCGGGAAACGGACATCGCTTTCCTTAATCAGCGATGTTTTAAAGCACTTGTTGCTTATCAAAAAGTTCCAAAGCAGACGCTTGTCAAAGCAGTCTATGTTTTTTTCTTTCACAAGCGAGTCAACGATGTGATTATATTCCACTCCGCCGTAGCCGAAGCGCATCGTGCGGCAAATTGCAAGGTCCGCTTCGGTTTCTTCAAGCGAATTATATATCACTTCAAGCGCATCCGGTGCGAGCAAATCGTCGCTGTCAATAAAAATTGTGTATTTGCCCTCTGCTCGGCTTATACCGTTGTTCCTTGCGGCGGAAACTCCTGCATTTTCCTGATAAACCGAGACAATGTTCGGATTGCTTGCAGCATAGTGCGCTATAATATCTGCCGTAGAATCGGTTGAGCCGTCATTAACGATTATTATCTGAATATCCTTGAGTGTTTGCGACAGCATGCAGTCGAGCGTTTCGGCAAGAAACAGTTCGCTGTTATAAGCAGGGATAATGACCGATATTTTCATATATTATTATAATCCTTATATATTACTTGTCCCATTTGAGAACCGTTTTTCCGAAATTGCGGCTGATATCCTGAGCAAATGCCTTGTGGATATCGGGGATTGATTTGATTTCAATAACGCTGCCTATGAGATTTTCAAGGTAAGCGGAAATTTTGGGGTTTTGTGCAAGAAGGTCCATTGTGCGCTGAAAATCTTGGACACCGCTGCGGCTTGAACCGAAAAGGTTAAGACCTCTTTCAAGCACCATTCTTGTGTTTATGTCAACAAATCTTTCGCTGACACCCATAAGACCGACGGAGCCTTCAGGGTTAATCATGTCAATAATCTGAGCTATGGCAAAGCGGGAGCCTTCGCCGCCGACGCATTCAAACGCATGATCAATCTTAAGCCCTTCGGTCACATGGTCAACATGATATGCGCCGTCTGCAAATGCGAAATACGCAAGCTTTTCATAAACCGTGCCGAAAATATAAAGCTTTGTGTCGGGATAAAGCGCTTTGAGCACGAGAGCTGTAATGAAGCCCACATTGCCGTCGCCCCAGATGCCGATGGAATTTTTTCTGGCATGAGAGAACTTTTCAAAGCGGGTAATTGCATGCACAGCAACGCTGATAAGCTCGGCAAAGGATGCAATGCGCAAATCAACGCCTTCGGGAACCCTGACGAGTCTGTCGGGCGAGATATCGATATAATCTCTTAAAAATCCGTCATATCCGCTGGAGCAGAAACGGCTGGAAATACGGTAGTTTTCAGCAATAACATCGTCTTCCTCCATGGGAGTATTGGGCACGGGAACGACCATTTCTCCGGGCTTGAAATTGCCCGTGGGGTCAAAAACAACCTTGGCAACGCATTCGTGAATGAGTGCCATGGGAAGCTTTGCTTTGAGAGCTTCGCGGCTTCTGTTGCCGAGATAGTAGCGCTGGTCTGCCTTGCATATTGAAAGATAAACAGGGCGCAGAATAACGCTGCTTTTTATATCCGGCTCTGTGCAGGCAACTTCAATCATGCCCGGCGCGGTGAGCCTGTAAACTGAATTAATCATCTGAATCCTTGCCTTTCGGAATTAATCGGTTGTTCCCAAAAGAGTGTGAGCAACCTTGAGGTCATACGGATAAGTGATTTTGATATTGAAAACCTCGCCGTTTACCATGAAAACATCCTTGTTTTTGATTGAGAATATTTTGCAGGCATCGGTGAGAATGGCTTTTTCGTCTTCTGTGAGGCTTGAAAGAACTCTTTCAAGCTCCTTGAGGCGGAATGACTGCGGTGTCTGGCCCTGATACATCTTGCTGCGGTCGGGAATGGAAGAAATAATTTTGCCGTCCATGCTTTCAACGATGGTGTCCGTTGCGGGAATAACGGTGTCACAAGCTCCGTAGTTAAGCGCAGCTTCAACATTTTCTTCTATTATTCTGTGGGTCAGGAAGGGTCTGACGGCATCGTGAGTCACGATAACCGTGTTTTCATCGGTTTCATAATTGCTTTCAATGAATTCAATAGCATTTTCAAGAGTTCCGTTTCTTGAAGAACCGCCTGCGATAACAGTTATTTTCTTGCCTTCGGGGATGTGTTTTTTCACAAGGTCCTGGGTATGTGCAACCCATGCCTTGGGGCAGAGAACGATTATTTCGTCAATTTTATTGTTAACAAAGAATTTTTCGATTGTATGAATGATAACGGGCTTTGTGCCAAGCTCAAGATACTGCTTGGGCGTGTCCGAATTGCCCATGCGGCTGCCGATGCCGCCTGCAAAAACTGCTGCGAAAACCATATAAATCTTCCTTTCAGCTTATTTTCCGCCCTTGACCATCTCATCATATTTGGCGCAGATTTCTTTTGCATCGCCCTGCGCAATGAGCTTGCCGTGGTCGAGGATAATTGCTTTATTGCAGATGTTGAGCACCTGCTGGGTGCTGTGAGAAACAAAGAGAACGGTTGTCCCTTTGTCAAACATGGAGCGAACCTTGGCTTCGCTCTTCTTTCTGAATTTTGCGTCACCGACAGATAAAACTTCGTCGAGGATAAGTATTTCAGGCTCAACAGCCGTTGCGATTGCAAAGCCGAGCCTTGCGCGCATTCCCGAAGAATAGTTTTTGACAGGAACTTCAATAAAATCTTTCAGCTCTGAAAATTCAACGATTTCTTCATATTTTTCTTCGATGAATTTTCTGGAATAGCCCATGGTTGCACCGTAAAGAAAAATATTTTCCTTGCCGGAATAGTTCATATCAAAGCCTGCGCCGAGTTCAAGCATCGGAGCGATAATTCCGTTAACTTTAACGCTGCCCTGTGTAGGCTTGAGAACGCCGGCGATAACCTTAAGAAGAGTTGATTTGCCTGCGCCGTTGAAGCCCAGAACACCGACTCTTTCGCCTTTTTCAACCGTAAAGCTGATATCCTTAAGTGCCCAAAATTCGGTAAAATGCAGTTTTCTCGTGACAAGCTTTATAAAATATTCTTTTATGTTGTCAACCTTTTCTTTGTTGAGGTTGAACATCATGCTCATATTATCAACAACTATTGCAGGTTTACTCATAAGATATTCCTTTCATCATATATGGAGGATGAACTTGTCTTGCTTTTTGTAGAAAACATAAAGTCCGATAAGCAAGGTTACAAGGCTGAAGCCCAGCGAATAAAGCAGGTGGTTGATGTTGAACATTTCGCCGTAAAGCACGCAGCTTCTGAACATTTCCGTTATGGAATAAAGCGGGTTACCCATCAGCGCATATCTGAAAATCTGATTGGGTAACTTGAGCTGGTCAACATGATAGAAAATCGGGGTCAGATAGAAAAGAAGCATGCAGAACACTTCGTAAAGATATTCAATATCCTTGAAGAAAACGGCAAGCGTGCTCAGAATAAGTCCAACGCCGATGCAAAGGATAAGAAGGATTACGATGGGAACAAATGCAAGCAAAACATGCGCGTTGATTACAGGCTGTTTGTCTGTGAAGAAGTAGTAGAAAACTATAAAACACACGAGCACTAACAGTGAAATCAAAAATGTTACGAAGTTTGCAAGCACGTTTGAAATCGGATAAATATATTTAGGAACATAAACCTTTTTGATGACACTTGCACTGTTGTTGATTGACCTCATTGCGCGTTTTGTGGACTGCGAGAAGAATTCGTAAATAAGGCGTCCGCAAAGCAGATAAATGGGGTAGTTGACGGTGTATGAACGGTCCGCACCGAAAACTCCGCCGAAAACAACGACAAGCACAAGGGTTGTCAGCAAGGGCTGCAAAAATGTCCAAAAAACACCCAGAATGGAGTTCCTGTATTGCAGCTTTATATTTTTACGAACGATTTCATAAAGCAGAAATCTGTATTTATAAAAATTCTTCAAATATTTCATAATATTTCCGTTTCTGCCTGTTATTTCAAGCCCCATTTTGCAAAATAATTGAGCATGGAGTTGATTTGAACAAGCTTAAGCTTGAAATTCTTTTTGGATTCGCGGCCCCATTCGTGATAAACCGTCGCCTTGGGGTAATAAACGGTGCGGCATCTCGAATTGACCTCAAGAGTCAGGTCGCTGTCTTCAAAATACATGAAATAGCGTTTGTCAAAACCGCCGATTGCCTTGAAAAGCTTTGTTCTGATGAACATAAAGCAGCCGGTGGCATTCTGAATGTCGACGGGGCGGCTCAAATCGCAGTCCAGCATAGCGTATTCTCTGAGCACTTCTCCGGGTTCCCCGCTGCCTCTCATTCGGCTGGCAACAAGATATTTAAGGCGGGGTCTGCGTTTTCCGAGAACCTGAAGCCTTCCGTCGGGGAAACGAATTTCGGGCGAAGCCATGCCGATATCCTTATTGTCTTCAAGAAACCGTGCAAGCTTTGAAATAACATCATCTCTTATGGCGATGTCGGGATTGATTATTGCGTGATAATCGGAATCGAGCATGTCCAGAATCAGGTTATGCCCTTTTCCGAACCCGATATTGTCTCCGCTGCGTATCAGCGTAACCTCGGGATAGTTTTTTTCTATATGTTCCACCGTTCCGTCGGTTGAGCCGTTGTCAACGACATAAAGGTGAAACGGAACCTCGGTGCATCTGAGAAGGGAGCTTACGGCATTGTCAATGGTTGCCATATTGTTATAAGTCACAATGCATCCGGTTACGGTTATATTCATTTAATTTATTCCTTTCCAAGGCACATATTGGAAACTGCAGGTAATTTAATTTTTGCAGACTGCCGATAAATGCGCCGGAACATAAACATATCTTTTGTAGGGACGATTCACGAATCGCCCACAATAATATGATGTTTATTTGACGTTTTTTCGCCTTTGACGTATACCCGATACGCCTGCAGGCGAGAAAAACGCCATCCGCCATCATTTCTCGTCAGTTATTGAAAATACTACCTTATCCTTGCCAAAGACAAAATAATATTCAACCGCCATTTGATTTTTTGCCAAAAGCTTGTTTTGCCGCCGGTTACGGTTGAGTCATGTCTGCGCCATTTGATAAGCGGTTTGTCAAGCAAAACAACCTTTTGCTTTTTCTTCATGGCAACAAGTGCAATCCACCAATCGTGCATTGCAAGCCCCTCGGGGAAAGGGAGAGAAGCGAGCAGGGTTTCTTTTCTGAATGCCATACAGCATCCAACAAAAGAATTGCGGATAATGTTGCCCGAAAAAGAAGAGTTTGAACCGTGAATTGCAAAATAAGACGGCTCGGTTATGTTGAGCGCAGAGTCTGCGACTGCTGCGTCGTGAAGCACAAGGTCAGCTCCGTTTTTGATTTCCTTCATAACGCTTTCAACCTTGTCGGGGTGCCACACGTCATCCTGGTCGCAAAGAAAAACAACATCGCCCGTGCAGGCGCGGAGAGCGTTTTCGAAATTCTTGACAACGCCCTCACCATTGCCCTCAATATAACGGATTCTTTTGTCTTGGAATTTCAGAACTTCATCGCGGGTTTTGCCCTGCGGATAATCGTCCGAAACTATAATTTCATCGTTTTCGCCGAGCTGTCTGAGGATGGAGTCAAGCTGCTCGGTGATATATTGCTCGCCTTTATAAGCGGCAAGCGCAACTGAAATTTTCATATAATCAATAAAGCTTTGCGCCTGCGGGGATATGCTCATCAACCATAAGAAGATGGAGCTTTTCTTCGCCTTCTTCCTCATGAATTGCACTAAGGAGCATGCCGCAGGATTCAATGCCCATCATCGCTCTGGGGGGAAGATTGGTGATGGCGATGAGTGTTTTGCCGATAAGCTCTTCGGGCTCATAGAAAGCATGAATGCCGCTGAGAATTGTGCGTTCATTTTCCGTGCCGTCATCAAGAGTGAACTGCAGGAGCTTTTTACTCTTGGGAACTGCAACGCATTCCTTAACCTTAACGGCTCTGAAATCGGATTTGCTGAAGGTTTCAAAATCAACGGTTTCTTCAAACAGAGGTTCGATTTTAACCTTTGAAAAGTCGATTACTTCTTTTATGGGCTCGTCAGCCTTTTCTTCTGCTTTTTCAGCAGCTTTGGGTGACTCAGAGCCACCGAGCGACTTCATTGTGGGGAAGAGAAGAACGTCTCTGATAGCCTGCGAGTCGGTCAGCAGCATGCACATTCTGTCGATGCCGAAACCGATGCCGCCTGTCGGGGGCATGCCGTATTCAAGAGCCATCATGAAATCTTCATCGGTTGTGTTTGCTTCTTCGTCGCCCTGAGCAAGCTGAGCTTCCTGAGCCTTGAAGCGCTCTCTCTGGTCGATGGGGTCGTTAAGCTCGGAATAAGCATTTGCCATTTCCCAGCCGTTCATGAAGAACTCGAAGCGCTCAACAAAGTTGGGATCTTCGGGCTTTTTCTTTGTGAGGGGAGAAATCTCAATCGGGTGGTCGATAACGAAAGTGGGCTGAATGAGATGTTCTTCCGCATATTCTTCAAAGAACATTGCAAGGATATCGCCCTTGCCGTGTCTGGTTTCATAATCGATGTGATGCTTGTCCGCAAGAGCTCTTGCATCTTCGAGAGTTTCAACCTCGTTCCAGTCGATGCCTGCATATTTCTTGACAGCATCAACCATTGTGATCTTCTCAAAGGGCTTGCCGAGATCCATCTCAACGCCGTTGTATGAAATTTTTGTTGTGCCGAGAACAGCTTGTGCAACGTGGCGGTAAAGATTTTCGGTGAGCTCCATCATGCCGTTGTAGTCTGTGTAGGCCTGATAGAGTTCCATAAGTGTGAATTCGGGATTATGGCGGGTGTCAACACCCTCGTTTCTGAAAACTCTGCCGATTTCATAAACCTTTTCCATGCCGCCGACGATGAGTCTCTTAAGATAAAGTTCAAGAGAAATTCTGAGTTTGAAATCTTCGTTAAGAGCGTTGTGATGGGTTTCAAAGGGTCTTGCAGCTGCACCGCCCGCATTTGAAACAAGAACGGGAGTTTCAACTTCAAGGAAGCCTTGTGAATCAAGATAATTTCTGATTTCTCTGAGAATGAGAGAACGCTTAACGAAGGTGTCCTTAACCTCGGGATTCATGATAAGGTCAAGATAACGTCTGCGGTATCTTGTGTCCGTGTTGGTCAGACCATGGAACTTTTCGGGGAGGGGAAGGAGTGATTTTGAAAGAAGGCGGAGAGCCTTTGCGTGAACGGAAACCTCGCCTCTTCTTGTTCTGAAAACAAAGCCCTTAACCTCAATGATATCGCCGATATCCCATTTCTTGAAGTCTGCGAAGTTTTCTTCGCCAATCTCGTCAATCTTAACATAAACCTGCATTCTTCCGCTGAGGTCTCTGACATCAATGAAGTTTGCCTTGCCCATGTCGCGGCGGCTCATCATTCTGCCGCAGATGGAAACATCTGTATTTTCAAGCTCTTCAAAGCGTTCAACGATTTCTGCGTTGTGAATGCTCAGCTCTGCAAGAGTAATCTGAAACGGGTCATTGCCTGCAGCCTGAAGAGCCTCAAGCTTTTCAACCCTGATTTGTCTGAGCTCATTTGTGTCCTGAACCTGCTCTTCCTCGGGAGCAGTGTTGACAATTTTTTCTTCAGCCATAATTTATATTTAGTCCTTTCTTTTTGGTAAAAAAGCGACATACGGAGCCGTTGCGGCTCCGCTGACTGCTTGGTGTGTTTATTTTGAGATTTCAAGAATCTTCATTTTGATAACCTTGCCTGTGGGTGTGTGAACCTCGGCAACATCACCGACCTTTTTGCCCATTATTGCGGAGCCTACGGGTGAGAGGTCGGAAATGATTCCGTTAGTGATATCACTTTTGCCGAGAATCTTATATTCAACTTCTTCGTCATATTCTTCGTCGTAAAGCTTGACCTTTGAGCCGACGTGAACGATTTCTGTTGAGATTTCTTCTTCGTCAAGAATGGTTGCGTTGCGAAGGTCTGCTTCGAGCTTTGCAATTTCTGCTTCCATCTTTGCCTGCTCGTTCATAGCCTCATCGTATTCGGCGTTTTCAGAAAGGTCGCCGTGTGAACGGGCTTCCTTGATTTTTTCGGCTATTTCGTCTCTTCCCTCGGTTTTAAGTCTGTTAAGCTCCGCGCTGAGCTTGTTATAATCTTCACGGGTAAAGACTGTCTTTTTTTCCATTTTGATATATCTCCTTTAATTTGATAATAGGTGTAGAAATCCATTTTCTGCTATATTATATATAATATAAATAATAATGTCAAGTATTAATTACCTTGGAACAGGTCGCCCGAACAGTAGCATGCAAGACATTTTTCCGGCGAGCTTTCGCTGCAGAGCGGGCAGCTGATGTCTATATCCGAAAATACGGCGTTTTTGTATTCGGAGCTTCCGCAAAGCTCTGTCAATGCCCCGGCAAAATCAACCGGGTCAATGTTGCCGGCAATCAAGGTGCGATGGCTTTCGGAAAGCAGCGTTCCGTTGCCGCACAGTCTTATTATGCCGCCGGTTTTTCGCTTTGAAGTTATTATCGCGGCGTTTTTCATGCTTGCCGAAACGGCACCGTCGCAGCAGATAATAATGTCGGGCTTTAAGGATGGTTCATAGGAGGTGCGAACTATAAGAGATGCTCCGAATTCTTCAAAAGCTTTTGTGCATGCGGCGGCATATCGTTCCGGATGCGCGGTTACAACCCTGACGGATGAAGCATAGGGAAGGAGTTCGCAAACCCGTGAATAGTGAACTGCATTTCTGTCAGTCAGCGTCAGTGACAGTTTTTCAGGAGGAAGACAAGCCTTCTTTATTGTTTCCATTGCTGTGTTAAAAATCAGCAGGGAGTTCATAGACAGCGGAACGAAGCGTTTGAGTCTGTCATGGTCAGGCAGCGGCAGGCTGCGCGGAGCGACTATACGCGAAGCATATCTTCCGCATTTTCTGGCAACCGATTCCCAGTCTATTCCGCGTTTTTCATCAAGGACATCAAGCATAAAAAAAGGCAGACCTTTTTCTGAATGACACAATTGAAGCTCCGAACGTTCTATCCGCTTTTTTTGTCTGAGGCGTTTTGCAAAGCTTTTTTCGGGGGATTTAATCCTTAAAACAACAAACACATTATCGCACCTTTCAAGCACAAAGTCATATAATAAAGACTATGCGTTGAAACGCATGATAATGTGTTAATTATTCTGTATTATTCATCAATAAAAACCAGCTCAAGCTCTCTTTCAGTCAGTTCGCGGCATTCACCCTCGGCGAGAGAGGTGTCCAGCTTAAGCGAACCTATCTGAATTCTTCTCAGATGCTCAACATTGTTGCCCAGAGCATGGAACATGCGCTTTACCTGATGATATTTACCCTCTCTGATTTTTATTTCGGCGGCGGGCAGACCTTCGCTTGTTGTAAAGGCCTTCGCCTTTGCAGGCAGGCATTCCGTGCCGTCTCCCAGAGTGATTCCTTCCTCTAATTTTTTTATATCGTTTTCGTCAATCGGAAAGGAAAGGGTAGCTTCGTAGGTTTTAAAAACATGGTGGGCAGGGCTCATTATTTTATGGGCAAAAGCACCGTCATCCGTTATAATTAAAAGACCTACGGTGTCTCTGTCCAGTCTGCCGGCAGGAAAAAGGCTGCGCCTTTTAAGCTCGGGAGGAATGATATCAATAACCGTCTTTTTTGCGGGGTCGGTTGTTGCACTGATGACCCCTTGAGGTTTGTTGAGCATAATGTAAATATGCTCCTTTGCTGTAAAGTTATATCCCTTTACGCGTATGTCATCGATTTCGGGGTCAACAAGTTCCTCCGCGCGCAGGACAACACGCGAATTAACCGACACCGCAGAATCCTTTATAAGTTTTCTTGCATCTTTTCGTGACACATTGCAGTTGAGAGCTATTAACTTATCAAGACGCTTTAATCCCATAACATCACCATACAAAAAGGGTCGGCGGATAATGCCGACCCTTTAATTTTTCAGTTAGCTTAAATTATGCAAGCTCTGCAAAGTACTTGATTGTACGAACCATCTGGCTTGTGTAGCTGTTTTCATTGTCATACCATGAAACAACCTGAACCTGATAGAGACCGTCTTCAATCTTTGTAACCATTGTCTGAGTTGCATCGAAGAGTGAGCCGTATGTGATGCCGATGATATCGCTTGAAACGAGCTCTTCTTCTGTGTAGCCGAAGGAAGCTGAGGAAGCAGCCTTCATAGCAGCGTTGATGCCTTCCTTGGTGATGTCGTTGCCCTTAACAACTGCAACAAGAATTGTTGTTGAGCCTGTGGGAACGGGAACTCTCTGAGCGGAGCCGATAAGCTTGCCGTTGAGCTCAGGAATAACAAGACCGATAGCCTTTGCAGCGCCTGTTGAGTTGGGAACGATGTTAGCAGCAGCAGCTCTTGCTCTTCTGAAGTCGCCCTTTCTGTGAGGACCGTCAAGAACCATCTGGTCGCCTGTGTAAGCGTGAACTGTTGTCATGATACCGCTCTGGATGGGAGCGTAATCGTTAAGAGCCTTAGCCATGGGAGCAAGGCAGTTTGTTGTGCATGATGCAGCGGAGATGATTGTGTCGTCAGCTGTGAGAGTGCCTTCGTTTACGCTGTAAACGATTGTGGGAAGATCGTTGCCTGCGGGAGCAGAAATAACAACTTTCTTAGCGCCTGCATCGATGTGAGCCTGGCTCTTAGCCTTTGAGGTGTAGAAGCCTGTGCATTCGAGAACAACGTCAACGCCGATTTCGCCCCAGGGAAGCTCTGCAGCGTTAGCCTTAGCATAGATTTTGATTTCTTTGCCGTCAACTGTGATGCTGTCTTCGCCTGCAACAACTGTATCAGCGAGAGCATATCTGCCCTGTGCTGTATCATACTTAAGAAGGTGAGCAAGCATTGCGGGGTTTGTAAGGTCGTTGATAGCAACGATTTCGTAGCCTTCTGCGCCGAACATCTGACGGAATGCGAGACGGCCGATACGGCCGAAGCCGTTGATTGCAACTTTAACTGCCATGGTGAATTACCTCCAAAAAATAATTTTTATTTTTGACCACATATATTTTATACATTTTTTAACAATTATGCAACCTTTTTTTGATTAATTTTTTGCTTTTTTCAAAGTTTTGGTAAACTGAACAAAATTACAAAAATCAAAGACAAAAACGGTGCAAAACTAACAAAAAAATCAGCGTGTTTTTATGCAATTTGATTTTTATTTATGGTATTTTCCACCGCTCAAAATCATAAAGGAACGGTAAATCTGCTCAAGCAGCATAACCCTTGCAAGCTGATGGGGAAAGGTCATGGGGCTCATTGAAAGCCTGAACTTTGCCCGGCTTTTGACTGCGGGTGAAAGACCGTGCGAACCGCCGATTATAAAAGTCAGCGTGCCGAAGCCTGAAACGGCGCATTTTTCAATCTCTTTTGAAAGCCCCTCGGATGACAGCTCTTTACCTTCTATACAGAGCGCAAAAACAGCATCATTTTGCGAGATTTTAGAAAGAATTCTGCTGCTTTCATCATTCAATGCGGCTTCAATCTGCGAATCGTTGGGGTTTTCCGGAAGCCTTGCAGGTGCAAGCTCGGTTATCTTTAATTTGCAGAAGGCTCCGAGCCTTTTTTCGTATTCGGCGCATGCCATGCGAAGATAATCCTCTTTCAGCTTGCCGACGCATATAATATTTATGTTAATCATTATTGCCTCCGTGATTGCATATTTTTACAAAGGGAGTGGTAGAATGAAGATGCTCAGAGAAAGGCTTGTTGTTCTTTTTTTCTGTTTGTTTACGGTTGTATGCTGTGTGTTCGGTGTTCAACTGGCGGACAAGGTGACAGATGTTGCAGCAGAGAAAACAAATACGAATGCCGAAACAACTGAAAAATATATAAAATGGGTGGACTTTTCCGTTACATATAATGCTTTGCGCGATGCAATGGAGCTTGATATATCAACCTATGGCACCAAGCGGCATCTTTCATGGATTGAAACTCTCTCTTATCTTGCCTGCAAAAACGGCGGAAACTGGGATAAGTATAAGCGTTCTCAGCTTGATAAGCTTGTTGAAGCTCTCGGCGAAGATATGACACCCGACGATCTGATGAAAACAAATGAATACTATGCGTTTCATAAAGAAGCGTTTTCTGCGGTGCTTTCGGGAATCCTCGGAGAATATACCAAAGCATCTCCCGACGGATACGGTGGTATCAAGGTTATCGAAGGCTACGGAATGAAGGCGTATTCGCCTGTTGCCGAGGGCTTTTGGTTCAGCCATTATGACGATTTCGGGGATTCGCGTTCATACGGCTATAAAAGACGTCATCTCGGCAACGATTTGATGGGTTCTATCGGAACGCCCGTTGTTGCCATCGAAGGCGGAACGGTTGAGGCTATCGGTTGGAACCGTTACGGCGGGTGGAGAATTGCCGTTCGCAGTTTTGACAAAAAGCGATCATATTACTACGCTCATCTCAGGCGTAACAAGCCTTATGCAGAGGGGCTTGAAATAGGGTCAAGGGTGAAAGCGGGGGATGTTATAGGCTATCTCGGAATGACGGGATATTCAGCTGAGGAAAATGTTAACGGGATGACAGTGCCTCATCTTCATCTCGGAATGCAGCTGGTTTTTAATGAGGTTCAGAAGGAAGGAACAAACCAGATTTGGCTTGATATGTATGCACTTGTTGAACTTCTTAATAAAAACAAATCAACCGTTATCAAAAACGAAGAAACGGGGGAATACAAACGGGTTTATGATGTTTTTGATTCGTCATATCCGGACGATATGCGTCATATAACAACCGCAGGCTTTTCATCACAGGATGAGAATTCAGAATGAAATGACCGGGTTCAAATCGCCTGCGACGGTGAGAAGATAGTCGATATTTTCCCTTGCACCTGCCATTGACATGGCTGCATGGGTTGTTTCATATGCGAGAGAGGGTATGTTATTCTCTTTGCTGAGATGCCCGAGAACGATGCGCGTTGTTCCCGATTCAACCAGCTTAACTGCTGTTTTTGCGCAGTTTTCGTTGGAAAGATGACCGTGGTTTGAAAGGATTCTTTCCTTTAAAAAATACGGATACGGCCCGTTTTGCAGCATTCCGACATCGTGGTTTGATTCAAGCAAAACGAGATCACAGCCGTAAATCGCGTTCATAACCGTATCATTGACCTCGCCGATATCTGTTGCAACGGCTATTCGTTTGCTGTCAGGGGTGACAATGCTGTAACCCGTGCTTTCGCGGCTGTCATGCGGTGTTTTAAATGCTTTGACAAACATTCCTCCTGCCTCAATTCCGCCTGCGGGCATAATTTCTGCATTGACCTTCGGCGTTATGACACCGAGGTCGTCCATTCCTTCAAGAGTGCCTGACGAAGCATAAACCTTTGTTCCGAAGCGTTCGGCGAAAACACGGATTCCGTTGATGTGGTCTGTATGTTCGTGAGTAACGAATATTGCGGCTACAGACGCAGGGTCAACGCCGATTCCCGCAAGAGCTTCGGATGTTCTTTTTGCGCTGACTCCGACATCGATCAAAATTCCGCCGTGTGAGCTGCCGATATATGTGCAGTTGCCGCTGCTTGATGAATATAAAGAACAAAATTTTGCCATATTTACAACCTTTTCATTTTGAAAAACCGCCAAAGCTCTTGAAACTGAGCTTACGGCGGTTTTTATTATTAATCATTATATTTGCGCCGTCGCGGATGCTGAATCTTTATAATATAAATATACATTATACTATCGTAAATCAGCCGACGTTTGTGAGACTGTCGGGTTCGGGGCAGTAAACTCGCTTGATGTCTGCACCGATGGCACGAAGCTTTTCGACAACATCTTCATAGCCTCTGTCAATATGAAGAATGTCTTCGATTTCTGTTGTGCCTTTGGCAGCAAGACCGGCAATAATCATTGCCGCGCCCGCGCGCAGGTCATCTGCTTTAACCGGTGCCCCTTTAAGCTGTTCAACACCCTGAACAACGGCAAGCTGACCGTCTGCTTTGATGTTGGCACCCATTCTGTTAAGCTGTTCGGTATATTTAAAACGGTTTGACCACACGCTTTCGGAAATGATGCTTGTTCCCTCTGCGAGAGCGAGAAGAACTGCCATCTGAGGCTGCATGTCTGTGGGGAAGCCGGGGTGCGGCATTGTTTTAATGTTGCATTTGCCCGGTCTTTTATCAAGTGAAACTCTGACGGCGTCGTCAAATTCCTCGACAACTGCGCCACATTCGATAAGCTTCGTTGAAATTGATTCAAGATGCTTGGGAATAACATTTTTGATCAGCACATTGCCGTAGGTTGCGGCAGCGGCTACCATATATGTGCCGGCTTCAATCTGGTCGGGGATGATTGAATATGTGCAGCCGTGAAGCTGCTCAACGCCTCTGACCTTGATAACGTCTGTGCCCGCACCTCTGATGTCTGCGCCCATTGAGTTAAGGAAGTTTGCAAGGTCAACTATATGGGGTTCCTTGGCGGCGTTTTCGATAACCGTCAGCCCGCTTGCCTTAACTGCAGCAAGAAGAATGTTGACGGTTGCACCGACGGAAACCATGTCAAGATAAATCGGGCTGCCGACAAGTTTGGAAGCTTCCGCTTCGACGATTGCATTGTCTTCAACAGAAACCTTTGCGCCGAGAAGCTCAAAGCCTTTGATGTGCTGGTCGATGGGTCTGGGACCGAGATAGCAACCGCCGGGCATCGAAACCTTGGCTCTTGAAAATCTGCCGAGCAAGGCACCGATGAAATAATATGAAGCGCGCAGATGCTTTGTCATGTCATGTGAAATAACATATGAGTTAACATAGCGCGAATCTATTTCGATTGTGTTTTTGTTGATGAGCTTAACCTGTGCACCGATTTGTTTGAGAATCTTCATCATATAGCCAATATCGCTGATGGAGCAGGGGAGATTCTCAATAACACAAACATCCTGTGAGAGAATTGCGGCGGGAATTATGGCAAGAGCTGCATTTTTGGCTCCGCTTATTTCAATTTCGCCGTGAAGCGGAGTGCCGCCGTTGATAACAAATTTCTCCAAGAGTGTTCCCTCTTTCAAATGAATTTCTAATATATAAAATAAGATAATTGTTCAAAACCTAAAACATTATATCACTACTTTTCTGTTTTGAAAAGCCCTATTTTTAAAAAATATGTCTTTTTTTTGTAATATTTCTGTAATATTGATGGTCTTGTTTTCGAAAACGCAAAAAACAGGCGCTATGCTCATATATAGATTGCCGCAAAATAAGATGCATATATGTTGTAAAATATTTAAATTTTGTTGTTAAAACGCACAAAAAAATGAATGTGTTTTTGTTGGTTATGGCAAACGTATTTTTGTCAAAGTTTTTATCGGCATTTTTAACATAATGAACTGTTGTTTTGAAAAATAAAAAGAAAAACAATTGTGATTTTTTCACAAGTTTTGAGAGTGTTTTTTGTAGCAAACACCTAAAAAATGAAATCACTTTGAAAAGAACATGAAAGACTTTTGACACCATAAAAAATGCAAAAATTTGGTAAATTTCAATAAAAAGCACCTAAAATTCACAATAAATTCAAAAAAATATTGAAAAAAAGCGAATATTTCTATTGCAAAACAAGCTGCTATTGTGTAAAATGTAGATGTCCCGATGGTCATTTTGTATAAATTCACAAAAGAAGTCAAAAGAATTTGAATTGAGGGGTAATTATTATGTCTAACCGAATTTTCCAGGGCCTTGTTCACCAGATGAAAGATGCTGTGGGAAGAACTCTGGGTGTAATTGACGAAACAGGAACAATTATTGCGTGCAGTGAGCTTAGCAAAATCGGCGAGGTTATTTCAACCGCAAACGATGTTTTTGCCGATAACGAGCTTCACTATATCAATGGTTATACTTTCTGCAATTTCGGCTCACATATTCAGACGGAATATGCTGTTTTTGTTGAAGGTTCAGACGAGCTTGCGGGCAGATTTGCGGCTGTTTGCTGTGTTTCGCTTGAAAGTCTCAAGCAGTATTACGAAGAAAAGTTTGACAGGGGCAATTTCATCAAGAATGTTATTCTTGACAACATTCTTCCAGGAGATATTTACATCAAGTCCAGAGAGCTTAGATTTACATCCGAAGCAACGAGAGTTGTTTTGCTTATCAGAATAACTGACCATAACGATGCGGCTGTTTTTGATGCTGTTCAGAATCTTTTCCCCGACAAGAGTAAGGATTATGTTATTAACATAAATGAGCATGATATTGCCATCGTCAAGGAAGTGCGCAGCAACATAGAACCCAAGGACCTCGAAAAGCTTGCCCGCTCAATTTCCGATTCTCTGAGCACCGAGCTTTATACCCATGTTCTTGTCGGCATCGGCACAACGGTTGAGGGCATAAAAGATCTCGCCCGTTCCTTTAAAGAAGCTCAGATTGCTCTTGAAGTCGGTAAAGTGTTTGACACCGAGAAAACCATTGTCAGCTATGAAAATCTCGGTATTGCCCGCCTTATCTATCAGCTTCCCACAACTCTTTGCGACATGTTCCTCAGAGAGGTGTTCAAGAGAGGCTCAATCGAAAGCCTTGACCACGAAACTCTGTTTACAATTCAGAAGTTTTTTGAAAACAACCTTAATGTTTCCGAAACTTCGAGAAAGCTGTTTGTTCACAGAAACACACTTGTTTACAGACTTGAAAAAATCAAGAAGCTCACTGGTCTGGATTTGAGAGAGTTTGATGATGCGATTGTTTTCAAAGTAGCTCTCATGGTTAAGAAATATCTTGACGCAAAGCCCGTCAAGTATTAATCCTCATGGTTGTCACGAGTTCGTTCTAAATCAATAATTTTAAGGATATGATACTGTGATTGAATTTAAAAATGTGTCCAAAAAGTATGACGGTGCACCCGCCCATGCTTTGAAGGATATCAACTTAACGATTGATAAAGGCGAATTTGTTTTTGTTGTCGGTTCTTCAGGTGCAGGCAAGAGCACCTTCCTCAAGCTCATGATGCGCGAAGAAGTGCCCTCAACGGGAACAATAGTAGTCGATGACATAGATTTAACAAAAATAAAAAAGCGCGAAATCCCCAAATTCCGCCGCAGACTCGGCATCGTTTTCCAGGATTTCAGGCTTATTCCGAATATGACTGTTTTTGATAACGTTGCATTTGCAATGCGTGTTATCGGAACAAAAGAAAAGAAAATCCGCAGAAGAGTTCCCTATGTTCTCAGCCTTATGGGTCTTAATGACAAGGCAAGAAACTATCCCAAGGAGCTTTCGGGCGGCGAGCAGCAGAGAGTTGCTCTTGCGCGTGCCTTGGCAAACAACGCCGAAATCATCATTGCGGACGAGCCCACGGGCAACGTTGACCCGCAGATGAGCTATGAAATTGTTGATTTGCTTATGCGACTTAACGAAGCGGGCACAACGGTTATCATGGTTACCCATGAACACAGCCTTGTCCGCTGCTTTGACAAGCGCGTTATCATTCTTGATAAGGGCAGCGTTGTTTCGGATGGCGGTGCGCTCATCAGAGAAGCAGCAACCTCTCATATCAACCCTGTCAGCGAAATTTCAAATGAATATGTCGTGCCTCCCGAGGAGGATTATTCTGCATATGCCGGCATCGGCGGTGTGCAGGAAACTTCGGATAACGAAATTCTTGTTATCGAAGAAGAATTCATAACGAGCGGAGGCGAAAACTGATGGGAAAACTCGGTTATCTTACTAAAGAAGGTTTTCGCAACCTTAAAGTTAACAAGCTTATGTCCGTGGCATCGATAACAGTGCTTTTCAGCTGCCTTATGCTCATAGGAATTGCTTTTATGCTGCTTGTTAATATCGAAACCTTTATTTCAAGCATTGAAGCCGAAAACGTAATCATGGTTTATGCGGATTTGGAGTCCTCTAGCTATGATTATATCAGCCTCGGCAACAACATCAGAGCGATAGAAAATATTGCTTCTGTAGAAAGTGTTGACAAGGATATTGCTTATCAGCAGATTCTTGAAGAACTCGACGAAGGGCTCAGGACTTATCTGAGCGGGCTTAACGAAAATCCGCTGCCTGATGCATACAGAGTTACTGTTGCCGATATGACAGGCTTTGAAGATGTCGTTTCAAAGGTCAAGGCTCTTAACGGAATCGAGCGCGTTTATGAAAACAGCACTCTTGCAAGACAGCTTGCAGGTATCAGAAATTCCGTAACCTATATCAGCGCGGGCATGATTGCCTTGCTGCTTGTAGTTTCCCTGTTTATTATTTCTAACACAATCAAAGTTACAATGTTCAGCCGCCGCCTTGAAATCAGCATCATGAAGAGTGTCGGCGCAACCAATTCGTTTATCCGCTGGCCGTTTATGGTTGAAGGTGTTATCATCGGAGTCATAGCCGGTCTGCTTGCAACTGGAGCGGTATGGGGTGTTTATGAATTCGCTCTCCGTTCATTTACTGCAATGCTTACGAGCTTCGGCGGAGAAGCTCAGGTCGATTTCCTTGATTATGCTCTTTATCTTGTTGCGGCTTTTGTCGGTATCGGCGTTTTCACGGGTATTTTCGGCAGTGCAACATCAATAAGAAAATATCTTAAGGAAAGGAAGTTTGTTGAGCTTGAAGACTAAGAGATTAAGCACAAAAAAGAAGCTGCTTTGCTTTTTGCTGGCTGTTGTTTGCGCTTTCTCCGTTGTCATTCCCTATTCTCAGCCGGTTTCCGCACAGGAAAGTCTTGAAGATTTGAAAAATCAGTATGCGGAAATTGAAAAAGAGATTGAAAAGAATCAGCAGGCATATAACGAGGTTCAAAGCGATATAAAGTCAAATAAAAAGAAGCTTGATTCGCTCAATGAGCAGCTTGACAGCATCTCAAAGCAGATGGATTTGCTTGATGAAAGCATCAGCATCATTAACGGCGATATCGATTCGCTTCAAGGCGATATTAATATAACTCAGGGAGATATCAATGAAATAAATTCCAAAATTGTTGAAACAGAAATCACAATTTCCGAAACAAACATGCTTATGGATTCAACACGAGAAATTCTTCTTGCAAGAATCCGTGAGAATTACATGTCCGGTAATGCATCAACCGTTGAGCTTCTTCTTACAAGTGAGGACCTTTCAACTTTCTTTGCCCGCAAGGAGCTTATCACCCGAGTTTCAGAAAACGACAAGGAGCTTATCGAAGAGCTTTCCGATAAGATTGAACAGCTCAACGAGCTTCAGACTGAGCTTGAAACAAAGCAGACAGAGCTTGAAACAAAAAAAGGCGAGCTTGATTCGCAGATGGATACATTGAGCGACAGGCAAAATGAGCTTGAAAGTAACAGAAAAACTCAGCAGAGCAAGCAGGAAACCGCTGCTTCAAAATATAAGGAAGTTCAGAACATTATCAGCGAGCTTGACGAAGAGAGCGAAGAATACAAGGCTCAGATTAAAAAGCAGGAAGCTGAGCGCGAGGCACTTGAAAACGCGATTGATGATTATATCAAACAGCATGGTTCTACCGTCGGCGATATTCCCGATGAGGAATATGAAAACGACGGCAAGCTTGCATGGCCGCTTAAAGAGAGATGCACAATTACTGCGGGCTATCCCTATTATCCCAGCGGCGGCCGCCATTGGGGAATTGATATATGCCTTTGCACCAAAAGCGGAAGCACAAGAGATTCCAATGGCAACAGCCTTTCATACGGTCAGCCTTATTATGCAGCTCAGGGCGGCGAGGTAATTATTGCCGACTGGCATAAGAGCTTCGGCAACTATGTTGTTGTTGACCACGGCGACGGCAAGCAGACTCTTTATGCTCATTCAAAGTCACTGAATGTCAGCAAGGGTGACATTGTAAAGAAGGGTCAGCAGCTTGGTCTGATGGGCGACACGGGCAACGTTACCGGTCCTCACCTTCATTTTGAGGTAAGAATAAAAAATGCCGACGGCAGCGTCAGCAGAGAGAATCCTCTCAACTAC
The DNA here is from genome assembly GCA_045591425.1 of Acutalibacteraceae bacterium. Taxonomy (GTDB): domain Bacteria; phylum Bacillota; class Clostridia; order Oscillospirales; family Acutalibacteraceae; genus CAG-177. The sequence goes on from JAZNSX010000050.1 coordinate 31,584, forward strand.
GTTTCAAAGCCGTCATACGTAATATAATCAGATGATATAATCAATAACCACCGGCTGAGTTTTTTCTCGGTCGGCGGTTATATGTATTACAGAGGTTATTTTTATGAATAAAAAAATTTCAATGGGAATATGCATTTCTTTAATAATTATTGCAATAACGGCGACCTTTGCAATAACGATGGTTCTTTCAGGAAGAATTTATGACAGCATTATAAGTGATATTTCCAAACGTTCGCAAACCTACAAATCGGTTGAAGAAATCAATGAAATTGTTGTTAACTATTTTTACGGTACAGTTGAAGATCAAAGCAATCTCAACGCCGCGCTTGCCGAAGGCTATGTTAACGGACTTAATGATGCTAACAGCCTTTATCTAAACGCCTCTGAATATGCTTCATATGCCGCAAAGCTTGAGGGCGGCGTGACAGGCATCGGTGTTGAAACAGCTTTCAACTATCAGACGGGCGGTTTTGTAATCACTCATGTGTATGAAGGCTCGCCTGCTGAAAATGCGGGGCTTCAAAAACTTGATGTAATAACTGCAATCGGAGACAAAGCTGTCAGTATGTTTAACTTTTCTCAGCTCCGCGAGCAGCTTTACGGCGACAAGCTTTCCACCGTTAAGGTTGAATTTGAAAGAAACGGCGAAACCAAGGTTGTCGAACCAATGCTCGGATTTTCGATTCCGAGCGTGAGCGGCGAGCTTATCAGCAATGTAGGGTATATCAGAATCAGCGGGTTCTATAAAAACACCGCAGATGAATTCAGAAAATCAGCGCAAAAGCTTATCGAACAGGGCGCGGAAAGCCTCGTTTTTGATGTGAGAAACACTTCAGACGGCAGCGTTGATTATGCGGCGCAGGTTATCGATGTTGTTGTTCCGGCGATTTCCGGAAACATTGCTGTTGTTAAAGATAAAAACGGTAACACATATAAAAACAAGGTTTATACAGCCGAAAACAGTAGTATAACAATGCCTTTCATTGTTTTGGTTAACGGATACACAAGCGGTCCTGCGGAGCTTTTTGCGTGCGACCTTCGCGACATCAGTCAGGCACAAATAATCGGAACAAAAACCGCAGGGGTCGGCACAATGCAGGAGCTTTTTCCGCTTGAGGACGGCGGTGCGGTTCTTCTCACCGTTGCAATGATTGAGCCCAAAGCGGGCGCAGATGCAGTTTATAACGGCATCGGAATTACTCCTTCGGTTGAAGTCAGTTTGACAACAGGCGATGATCTGAATCTGGATTTGCTCACTGATGAGCAGGATAATCAGCTTCAAACCGCTTTGAACATGCTTGCTGCATAGAGTTTTTACAGCTTGCGGCGAAGCTCGATTGCCTTGCCTAAAATAAATAACGGAAGTGTTTCACATTCCGCTTTCGAAAAAATAAGCGGTTCATAATTTGTATTTTCAGACACAAGCATTATGCTTGTGTCTTTTTTTATTATTTTTTTAACAATGGCATTTCCGCTGCCGATTGCAACAGCAGCAAGATCGCCGCTTGCCAAATCGGGGGAGCGTGCAATGACAACCATGTCACCTTTAAGCAATGCGGGTGACATGCTGTTGTCGGCTACTGTAAGTGCAAAGTATTCTTTTTCACCAAGTTTGGCGCATAGTTCAGCGGCACTTGCAAAATCAAAAACGGGAACCCGGTTATCTTCGTCAGCCTCTTCCTGCGCCACGTTCAACAGCATATCGATTGAAACGTCAAATGTTTTTGCAAGGAGTTTCAGGCTTTCAGTGTCCGGCTGAGTTCTGCCCTTTTCCCATTGGCTAACTGCAGTCTGATGAACGTGGCAGATTTCGGCAAGCTCCTTCTGAGATAAAGCTTTTTGCTTTCTCAGTTCTCTTATTATGTTCATTTCAAACACCTCAACTTGTAAAGCTTATCATCTTGACAAAACTTGATATCAACAGATAAATATTAGCACAACTATTTAAAATGTCAATATAAAACAGATAATTTAGCAAAATACTATTGACAAACGAACATACGTTCACTATAATCAATAGTATAACTATTGTTTTGGAGGCGGTTTGAAATAGCTAAAAATCTGAATACTGAGCCAACTTTTGTTTATCCGAGCGAGGAAGAAATAAAGGCAGCACAGCTTGCGTGCTGCGGAAGATTTTGTCAGGAGTGCGAAACTCCCGCTGCCTATGCGTGGCGCAAACGGGAGGTGGATATGGCAATTCTGCTTGAGGAAGCCATTAAAAATGAACTTACAAATGCGGAACGTGAAATTGTAATTGAACATTGGTTCAATTCACTTTCGAAGGTGTACATCGCTCAGAAGCGAGGCATAAGCTCTGCTGCTGTTGGTGCCGCAATCAAGCGGTCAACCGAAAAGTTGGAAAGAGTTTTGAAATATGTATTTTTTTATCAGCGTGATATCTGCTCTGACAACATAATTTCTCTTGCTATGGGCAGGGCGCGCATTATTGCTGCGGCAAGAAATTCTGCGGGCGAAAATTCGGGTGAGAGAATTCGCAATCTCAGACAAGGTCAGTGTATCAGCCGAGCCATGCTCGCGCGCGCTGCTGACATTCCTCTTAAGCGAATCGAAGCACTTGAAAATGGTGCAGCTTTAAAGACAGATGAGCTTGTGGCTATTTCAGCTTTTTTTGATGTGACATCCGATTATGTTTTGAAAGGAGAATGTGATGACCGAAAATAAAAGCTTGGCGGAGCTTGCCAAAGAATATGAAACTGCTGAACGCAGTCTCAAAGAAATTATTTCCGCAAAGAGGTCTCGGTTGTGTTTGCTCCGAAATCGTTTGTGTTCAAATGAGGCATATGTTTTAAAAAGTGAGTTGAAAACGCTTTATGCTCAGCATCGCGAAGCTCGTGAAATAGCAGAATATCTTAAGACATATTATGAACCGCATGATGGCAAGCGCGAACTGTTTTTGTATTGAAAATTTTGAAAAAACACTTGACAAATAACGGCTGTTTCATATATAATAGCTCCTGCACACGAAAAGTGCGGTTTTGGACGTTTAGCTCAGCTGGTAGAGCATTCGCTTGACGTGCGAAGGGTCAGCGGTTCAAGTCCGTTAACGTCCACCAAACGGGCATTGGATGAACACTTATTATTTCAAAGGCGGTTTCGCCGTAAGGGTTCCGATCTGATGCAAAACAGAAAAGAGAGTCAAGGTTTAATGCCTTGGCTCTCTTTTATTTATATGTTGCTATGTCACCACAGACTTACTGTCTTACCCATTTTCTTGCTGCCATTTTTCAAACGCTTTTTTGCCTTCTTCGGATTCATAATACTTTCGTATCTCCGGCACAAGAAACCTTGCGAATGAGTCGATTACCGACTGCGGCAGCTCGACGTTGCATTTGGAATTCAACGGCGAAGCTTCGTTGGCTGTTGCTAAAATCTCCTTTCCCGCCGTATTGAACCCCTCGACCATTCGACCGAGAGAATGTCTTTGTTCTCGCTGAGATAATTTCTTATCTAATTTATATTATAATCAAATTTTGAAGTCTTGTCAATTTTTTGCAAATTTGCAATTATCCCGATTCTTACAATTTAAAAATTGGCATTGGAACAATAGAACCACAAAATCCGGGTTACAGGTCAAACTATACGCACCCTTCAATTACCGCACTCTGAGACCGTTGATATGCAACGGTTTCAGAACCTCTATTTGGTAAATTTTTAACTGTAATGAAAGAGTTCTTTATTTCTTAGTTTTTGCAACTAAAAAATTTGTTGTGTAGGAAAAGTAACCGCAAAATTGGGGTTACAGGTCAAACTATACGTACCCCTCGATTACCGCACTTTCAATCCCTTATGTATCAACGATTTCAGGCTCTACTTTTTCCACTTTTTTAAGCTAACAAAAGGAGTTTTTTATTTATGATTAACAACATTATTTCTTGTGAATTTAATATCGACACCGCTTGCGTTGAAGTCAAACTCACCGATGGCTCAATGGTATCAATCGACTGCATCGCCGTCGAAAACGAATATGCAAACAATATGTACGAAACATCAGAACTTGACTTTCTTATTTACAACGAACCCATGAGTTATGTCAGATTACTGTTAAGTGGAAAGATGGAAGAATACCTGCGAAACAGTACAGATTACACTCCGTTATCGGATATGATATAACCAAAGCTTTTATAAATTAATATTGGATATATGTAAATTGGTTAGCAACAACTTATACAAAGGTATTGATTTTTCTGAAAAATAGTGCTATAATCAGTAAGAACAAATGTTCTAAAAGAAGGTAAGGTGAAGTTATGGCATTTCCTAAAATAACTTTTTCAAAAATTGAAAATAGGAGCATTTTCACTAACGATTTTTCTCCATTCGTTTCAAATAATGAAATTTGTTTTTCTCACACTGGTATTGCGGTGTTATATGGCCCTAACGGAACTGGCAAATCCAGTTTAGCGAAAGTGTTGAGTGGTGAAAAAGAAACAAGTATATCATGCGAATACGAGGGTAAAGTTTACTCCGATGCAACTCAGCTATTCTATGTAATCAACGACCAAAACAACAGGAATATTATCAAAGGAGAAGCAAAAGATTTTCTTTTAGGCGATGATATAAGGCGAGAGTATGAACTTGAGGAAAGTGTTTCTTCACTTTATACAGAGATAATTGAGGACTTGAGAAAAACTTTAAAGACAGCGTTTAACATTTCAACAAAAACCAATCCTTTGTTAGATTTGATAAGTGTCTCTTCCCTTAAAACAACTGTACAAGATTTCATAAACAATCAGTCTAAAGGAAAAAATATATCAATTGATTCGTTCATCTCTATGATCGAATCATTGCCGTCAAATGATTTGGACTCTGACTTTGATGAAGATAAATGGAAGTTTTTTATTGCTGAATTTTCTGATAAAAACTCTTTATTGCACAAAGTTTTAAAATTAACAGAACCGAACTTGATACAAGTAGATGATGCGGATAAAATAGAACAAGATACGGTTGCTCTTGATGTTTTGAAAAAGTTTCCGCACATTAACACTTGCGTTGTGTGTGATTATGACGGTATTAATGTTGAGGTTCTTTCAAAAAAGAAAGAAGAAAACAGGCAAAGAATTATTGATTCATTGACGGAACAGTTGAAAGATGTCATTAATAAAATAATTGATTTGCCTATTGAACACGATCCTTTTGGTATCAAAAATATTATACTTAATGCTATTGATAAGGGTGATTTTAACCTTATTAAAAATTTGCAATCTGAAATAAAAAAATATTTTCAATATTTTGAATTAAAAATTGCTTTTGCATTTTTGGATAACGCAAAGTATTCTACATTCTTTAGAGATTATGAAGAATACAAGGTGCTGATATCAAAAGACCTTAAAATAGATGATGATGATATCGTTTATTTACAGGATATAGTTTCTAACAGTATGCACAAAGAAATCAATATCGTTCGCGCAAACAACCGACATATACAGATACTTTTGGGCAACGATGAATTTATTCAAAAAGATCGCTTTGAACTCCCGCTTAGTGCAGGGGAACAAAATTTTCTTTCGCTTTCCTTTGAACTTTTAAAAGCAAAGAATTCCGATAAACCCATTGTAGTGTTGGATGACCCGATTTCAAGCTTTGATTCTATTTATAAAAATAAAATCATTTATTCTATTGTTAAATCTTTAGAAGGCAAATCGCGAATAATCCTTACCCACAATACTGATATGATAAGATTGTTAGAAAGTCAGTATAACCACTCATATAGTCTGTATATACTGAATAATACACCTGATGAAACTAACGGCTTTATACGCATTTCAGCAAAAGAACAGAAAATGTTGATAAGTATACCGGATTTAATCAACACATTCAGAGAGGAAATTTATGATCACATAAAAGATGTTGAAATGTTTTTGCTTTCTATGATTCCTTTTATGAGAGGATATGCAGCAATAAAAGGCAATAACAATTGCGTAGACGACCTTACTGAACTTATGCATGGTTATAAAACCAAAAGCATTGACCTTGTTAAGATATATTTTGATTTGTTTGGTGATAAAGGTAAATCTATTTTCCCAGATGAACTCATTGTTAATGTGGATTATATCATAAGAAGGTCTTCAGATATAATTGCAATTGTTGATAAGCAAGAGTACCCGACGTTAAATAAGACTCTTCAACACTCGCTCACTTATCTCGTGTTAAGACTTTTGGTAGAAAAAACACTTGTTGAAAAATTTAATATTGATACCGAAGAAACCAAAAAGTTAGGTGCAATCATTGACAAGGCATTTCCGAGAACTGATGTTGAAAACATGAGAAACAGAATACGTTTGACATCCAAGAAAACTTTGCTTAATGAATTTAACCATTTTGAAGGTAATCTCAGTATTTTTCAGCCAGCTATTGATATTACCAACAAGGCATTAGCAGAAGAAAAATCAGCAATAATAAGTTTGTTGGATAAAGTCAAAGAAACTTAATTTGCATCATTTAAAACAAAACAATAAATAAGTTTTTGATTAAAAAATCACTTTGTAAAAGTGCACAATTATACACCGTTGCGGTGCAATTGTGATTTTTTCAAAATTCTCGGAACACCGTTCCGCTGATTACATCAGACAAGGTAAACCTTGCGCTGCGTGGCAGCTTACCAATAAATTATCCCGTTGTTTCGTTTGAAGCAACGGGATTTTTATGTTTTTAAATATATTCTTATTGTTTTGAAATGAAAATGAAATCAAAAATATAAGAAATTATCACAATCTTTTTTCATCCTCTTTACGCTGTTTGTTTGAACGGACTGCATAAGGAATTCCGAAGCCGAGAGCACCGCCGATTATTGCGCCGATGAGCATAAACAGCCACCAGAGAGGATTTTTCTTTTCTTCATCTTCTTCGGTATCGGCTTTGATAACCTTTTCTTCGATAACAGTTGAAACATCGACTGTTTCGGTATAGGTTTCACCGAAATCATCTTCATAGTTTATTGTGATTGTACCTTCGACCTTGCCGAGAATTTCATTGCTGACACGAAGATTAACGCTTCCTGTTTTGCTTTCGCTTTGCGGAATTTCACCGACAAGAACCGTGCCGCCGCTGTCAAGACCTTTGACATCAATATCAATCATTGCATTATGAATTGTGCTTTTGCCCGTGTTCATAAGATTTATACTGACGGTTATGGTTTCGCTCTGAATTGATTTCGAAGGCAGTCTTGCGGAATCGTATTTCAGCATCACGCTCTGTTTAATATTGACTCTGATTGTATCGCTTGCAGAATATCCCGAATGATTTGAGTCCTCATATTCCATTGAAAGGGTCAGAGGATGTTCGCCTGTTTTCGCTGTGTGAACAGCAGTTAATCCGACAGTCCATACGTAAGTGCCGTTTGCAGAAATGCTCTTGACATAAGCGGTGCCCATTCCATCCGTTTTGAGTTCACCGCTTTCATCAGCAAGTGAAAGCTTTATGTTGCTTACTGATTTTGATGGACTTGTGTTTTTTATTGTGATGCTCACATTTCGACTTTCGCCCGGAATTATACTATCGTTTTCGACGGTATAACCCGTTACCATAAGTCGGGGCTGAGATGTGTCCTGCGGTGCGGTAGTTGTTTCAATCTCTTTTTTACCGATTATATTGAGATTAATCACGTCAGAGGATGAACCACTGCCTGCTTCACTTTCAAATTCACACATTATGTTTACAGCGTGATTGCCGTCTGCGGCAGTTTCTGAAATCTTGACATCAATATCCCACGTTACGGATCTTTTTGCGTTAAGTCTGTCAACATAACCCGATGCTACACCGACAGGAACAATATCTCCGCTTGAATCGGAGAAGGTCAGCTTCATATTATTTACATAATCGGTTTTGCTTTTATTTGTGAGTGTGATTGAAATTTTCGCCGTATTGCCCGCTTTGAGTTCAGCATCGGTTTTGTAATCCGTAACCATAACTTTCGGCTGTGAGGGTATTTCCTCTGCAAAAGCGGTTGTTATCGGTACAAAGCAAAACAGCAAACACATAATTAAACTGAATAATTTTTTCATAGAAATTATAACTCCCTGATATTTTCAACTATGCTGTATTTCATCTGCTTTTTGATTTTTGAATAAAGGTTGAGTGAGCAAACTGCAAACAGAACAAGACATATCACTACCGCTGTAAGAATACGGAATTCAAACGGGAACTCCATATGAAGACCGTAAAAACAAACCAGCTTTGCGGAGAAGAAAACTGCTGTGTAGATTCCGAATCCGAGTCCACAGCCCATTCCGAATGTCGAAAGCAACTGATGAATATAGATCATCGTCAGTTCTTTTGCACTTGCACCGACGGCGCGTAGAGTTCCGATTTCACGCTTGCCTTCACGGATTTTTGCCGTCAGAGCATTATTGACAAGGCTTGCCGCAATGCAGAAAAGAAGCAGAATGATTGAAGCAATACCTGCAACTGTTGCAATTAATTCTGTTTTATTTGACTCATTAAGACGGTATTGCGAATCTGTATCATAATCTGCCGCACGGAAAAAGGCTTCAAGCGATTCTTCAATTTCAGGTGTTATTTTGGTGTTTGCAAACGCATCAATATAATCATACCGAAGCGGACAGCCGAATTTTGACAAACCTTCATTGGTTGTTAAAAAAGCGGGTATTCTGTTATAAAATGTTCCGGTATAAGCCTGACTGACTATTGCACCGATTTTAACCTCACGCTCATATCTGTTATACTTGTAATCATACGCCTTAGCATTTTTGTCATACATTTCGTTTGCTTTTTCGGTGCATATAAGAATACTGAGTTTTACCGTTTCGCCTGCCTTGAACGGCATTGATTCTCTCAGAATTTCAACATAGTCTTTGATATCGTTATACTTTTTCAGACCGTTAGTGATTAATTGCTTTCTTACGCTCGAATGATAACCGTCTTTGTGATATGCAACTTCATAGGCTATCTCTTCGGGTGCAACGAGAATTATCTCTTCTCCCGAATTTATCTTTTCAATGTTGATTTCACCGTCAAGAACATATTCTTCAAGCAATTCCAGATGTTCTTCTCTCTCGGTTTCGATTGAAGTGCCGAAGGGCTCAGCTTCATATCCGACAACCTCCATCAGCTCTTTGTATTCATTCGAAAACTCCATAGTGTTGTAAATTTCAATTATTTCTTCGGGAGTTTCCTTGTGAGTTTCGAGCAGATAACCGTATTTATCGTAGTTTTCCGCTCTGTTGAATTCTGCAAGCCTGAGATACCCGGGATATTCACCGTCAATCAGCCAATTTGCGGTGAGTCTCATTTTGCCGACAGCGTTTCCGATATAACGGTTTGATGTAATCGTATCAATATCGCTGTTATCGACCATGGCATCATAATCTTTATAAAAATTTGCAAAAGCTGTATTAAGCCCTAATGTGTCGTCCCTGAAAACAACATAATCTGACTCATAATATTTATTATAGTCATCTAAATAATACTCAAGAAGCGAAACGCAGAAACAGCTTACAATTATTGTTGCAATAAGGATAAGGCTCACGCTTACCTGCCTGAATCTGTGGAAAGTAAGGCTTCTTTTGGAAATAAGTTTTTGTGCGTTGAAGTCCTTAACGGACTTTATTTTTTTATTCTTCATTTTTCTTCCGAGTTCGGTATTTCTGATAGCCTGCATCGGGGTTACTCTTGCAGCATGGAAAAGCGGGATAAGCGCTGCCGCCATAACAAACAGAATTCCGACAACACCTACAATGATTATCAGATACCACTCAGGATTGAAAATAAACAGATCCCCCATTAAATACGAGAAAAGCTTCAATCCGAAATAAGCTACTGTAACGCTTATCGGAGCACAAATCAGACTGATTAAAAGAGCCTCTCTGCCGAAAACCTTGATTATCTGCCTCTTTGTTGCACCGACTGCACGGAGCATACCGATTTGCTTCCTTCTTTCCTGCAGATTGGTGTTGAATGAATTTATAACTCCGAAGCACGATGCGATTGCCAGCACAACAGCAAGGACTGTTCCGAGGGTTGTGACGGACTTCATATCATAATATGTCATATTATCGTTATCAGAAGCGTAACTCCTTGTGTATATCCAATATCCGGCATCTATGCTCTCCATTATAAGAGGCTTGCCATCGGCATCAACCGTAATATCGGGAGAAAGCGGCATAATTCCGCTTTGATAAAGATATGTTTTATATGCATCGCTGAATTCTACATTGCTTCTGTGGGATTTGCGTATACCGTTCCATATTATTTCTTCATGATTAAAGTCAACCAATGCAATTATTTCGGGATTTCCGCCAACATCAGCCTTTGTTCCGTCACATACAACGGCGGCAGGATATTCGGGACATTCATTTCCCAGACCGAGACCTGCCCATTCTTCATAAGTATAACGTCTGTCTTTGAGTATGCCTGAAAGGATATAAGTTTTACGGGTTTCTTTTTCAAGAATTTCACCGATGTTTGTTGTGCAGAGATTAAGCGTTATTTCATCGCCAACCTTTGCATCGGTGATGTTCATTCTGTAAAGTGCATCGCTCTCGATTGCAATTTCATTTTCGGTTTCCGGATATCTGCCCTCAAGAAAATGAAAACAGGACAGTTCTCTTGATTTATCGTTGTGAACGGCTATACCCATACCGTCATCAAAATCATCATCGGGTGAATAACCGTAGGCAATAACTTCAAAGGTTGCATAACTTCTGATTGAACCGTCTTTCACAAAGGGTTCAATGTCAAAATCGTTGCATTTTCTCAGAATATAGTCCTGCTTACCGACAGAACGCTGTTTCAGCTGTTCTGCCGAATCTTCATTGCATACAGCAAAAAACATTGATGCACTTGTAAAAATCATCGCAAGAATAATGCCGATAATCATTAATGTATATTGCTTTCTTCTTGCTTTTAAATTACCGAAAGCTAATTTATTTACGGTTAAATTTTTGTGTTTCATTTTATCCTCCTTTCATCGGAGTAAAAATTATAATTCTCTGATATTTTCAACAATGCTGTATTTCATCTGCTTTTTGACTTTGGAATAAAGATTAACAAAACAAACCGCAAGCAGAGCGATGCAGATGAGTGCCGCCTGCCAGATTTCATAATTGTAATCAAGAGTTCTGTCAGATGATTTTGCGGCAAAATACATAAGAATCCAGATGAAAGTATATAAGCCAAAACCAGCACCGCAGCCCCAGCCAAACATTGAAAGCAGCTGTCTGAAATAAGATTGCGTGAGCTCTCTTGCGCTTGCACCGACTGCACGCAGAGTTCCGATTTCTCTTTTGCCGTCACGAATCTGTGCAGTCAATGAATTGTTGATAACGCTTGCACAGATTGAGAAGAAAAGGATAACAACCGAAAGAAGAGCGATAAGTAAGCCTCTGTAGGTGTTTTTGTTTTCCTCATTGCGCTCAAATTGAGAACGCAGATAATGATTTGAGCCTGAAACATACTGATTGAGGAATTGCATCATTTCACCGTCAATTTCAGATGTGCATTCTTCTTTCAAGGTGATGTCCAGATCAAGATAAGGATAATTATCAACGAAAGATGAAAAGCCTTCAACGGTTGTGTAAAAATCCAGATAATCATTATGATGTATCGAAGAAGGCGATTCTTTGATTATCGCACCGATTCGGAATTCCTTATCTTTTCTTGTTGTATCAGCGGGAACTGAATTCGGCACATAATTCTCTTCGGATATTCCGCTTCTGAGAACACTCAAGGTTACGGTATCGCCGACTTTATATTCATTTTTGGCTCTTGCTTTCAAAGCAGCAAGTCTTTCTTCAGTTTCATCGCCGTCAATGCTGCCGCTACCCATACTACCTTGCTTGTCATCTTTAAAAAATCCGATTTCATCACATACAAAAAGAATTATTTCTTCACCAGAATTAAGCTTTTCAATATTTATTTCGCCTTCAATTTTGTCCTTATCAATTTCGGATATGATTTCATTACAATCCAATGCGTGAATCGAAACAGGGAAAAGCTCCTGAGTGTATCTGAGTTTTTCTTTGACAGCAGAATATTCAGTACTGACTGTATCATCGTATTTTTCTTTATATTCTTCAAAGGGAATTGACCAACGGTCAACTGAATCATCATACCGTGCAGAACCGCCGTAATCAAGAACGGTCATATATTCGGAATATTCATCAACAAGCAGGTTGGCATTGCATCTTTTTACGCCTTCAACACTGCCGACATAAGGATGGGAAAGAATTTCCTGTCTGTCATTTTCACTGAATCCGCTTGTGAAATAGTTGAAATTCAGATTAATAAGATTGGAGTTCATCGAGCCGCCAGAACAAACAATTTCATAATCCTCGGACTCATTGATATAATTTTCCGACCATTCAAGCTCCCTTGTAATCCAGGGAAAACCGAAGCATGATACAACGATTGTTGCCGCAAGAACAACACTTACTCCGATATGCTTGAAACGGTAGAACATAAGATTTCTGCCTGCAAGAATCTTCGGTGCATTGAAGTTTTTCTTTGAACGGATTTGTTTGTTCTTCATTTTTCTTGAAAGGTCTGTGTTGCGGATAGCCTGCATTGGCGGTGTTCTTGATGCCCTTAACAGAGGAATCATTGCCGAAGCCATAACGCAAATAACGCTGAACGCTCCGCACGCAATCAGAACAAAAAAGTTAGGAATAAAAATGAAGTTTTCGCCCATAAGCGAGATAATGCCTTTTGAAGCAAAATAGGAAATCACCAGACTTAAAGGCACGGTCATAAGGCTGATTATGAGAGCTTCTCTGCCGAAAACGGTTATTATCTGTCTTCTTGTTGCTCCGACAGCACGCATAAGACCGATTTGTTTTCTGCGTTCCTGAAGATTTGAATTGAACGCATTGACAATTCCCGTGCAGGAAGCGATCATCAGTACACCTGCAAGAATAAGCGCAAAAATCATTGTTAAAGTAATATCGCTTTTTTCATCTGTACCACTGTAAAAAATGTGTTGATTTGCAAATGTAAAATAATACAGATCATTATCGGCATTGCCATATTCATTTTTAAAACCCTGATTAATAAATTCATCCTTGAATTTATCATAACCGTTTGTTTTCGAATAGAACTTGACATATGCAGAAAGATTTTCTTTTCCGCCAAGTTCAACTTTTTCGCTGTCGCAGACAAATGCAGCGGGATAGTTATTTCCTGAATACGCATCTTCAAGATTGCATCTTTTATCGGCAAGAATTCCGACGAGCTTATATGTTTTTTCAACGGTTTCGGGGAGATAACCTTCACCGTCGGCAATTTTCATTGTGACGGTTATTTCGTCGCCGACTTTTGCGCCAAGCATTTTCAATCTTAAGAGTGCATCCTTTTCAAGTGCAATTTCACCGATGTTTTCGGGATACTTTCCTTCTTTTATGGTGAGATATGAAATTTCTTTTGCCTTGTCATCAAGTTTTGCAAGCGGTGTGCCGCCGCCCTCGTCATCATTTGTATAAATGAATCCGATTGAAGATGCAATACCGTATTCGGATATCACTTTATTATTCTTTGCGGCATCGAAATCAAATTCTTCTGCATTGTGAAGAAATATGTTTTGTGTGCCGTAAGATATATTTGTTATCTCCTGCAATGATGAAAGCGTTGTAAATCCGAAAAACATAACACCCGATGAAAAAATCATCGCAAGAACAATGCCGATTATCATTAATGTATACTGCTTTTTTCTTGCTTTGAGGTTGCCCAATGCAAGACGGTTGACGGTAAGTTTTTTCTTGTTCATTGCTTAAACTCCCGCCTTTGTGTCACGAACGATTTTTCCGTCTTCGATTGAGATGATTCTCTCCGCTTGCTCTGCAACATTGAGATCGTGGGTAACAAGAATAAGAGTGATTTCGAATTCTTTACTCACATATTTGAGAAGCGAAAGAACCTCACGTCCGCTTTTGCCGTCAAGATTACCCGTAGGTTCATCGGCAAAAAGGATTGACGGCTTGTTTGCAAGTGCACGGGCAATGGCGATTCTCTG
>JAZNSX010000051.1:0-3128 GCA_045591425.1 Acutalibacteraceae bacterium
GTGAGTCTTGTCTTCCTAAGACCGCTTGGCCTCCGACTTCCTGACGTGGGATTTTTTCATATTCTCCGAACATATCACCTATGTCAAACGGTCCACGCGGATTGCCGTCAAGGTCGTGGATAAGTCCTGCGCCGCTGTCAATTCGTATGCAGTTGAAGCCTCTTTCAACGTGCTCACGCACAGCTTTATCAATATCGTAATACGGTGAATTATCACCCTTTGTGCCGTAAATCAGCCAAAGCGGAAAACTGACGGTAAGTCTTTTGGGAAGTCTGTCAAATGCATGACGGTTCATAATACCACCTCTTGCGGCAATTATAGCATCTGTGACGGATTATTACAATATGCATAGAAAAGGCATAGTGCTCATTTAACTTTTCCGAGTTTTTTCTTCTTGTATTTAATATACACACTTTTGAATCTTGCCCAGAAAAAATCCCTCTGCCGTTTTTGCAGAGGGATTAAAATTACGGTTAAGCTGTCTTTTTGAATTTTGCAAAAAGTTTATCAAGTCCTTTGTCCACAACAGGGAAAAGGAACTTTACAATTAATACTGCGATAAGTCCGCATATTGCGCCTGCAATAATTCCGGCGAACACGTCTGTGCAGTAATGAACCTGAACGTAGATTCTGGAAAAGCCCATAACAGCCGCAAAAATCATTGTGGGAATACCCCATTTTCTGCTGTGCCAGAGGAGAGCGGTTGACGCAGCAAAGGCTGATGCGGTATGTCCCGACGGGAACGAAAAGCTTGAGGGTTTATAAACAAGCTCAGGGAAAATATATTCCGTAGCCCATACGGCATACTTTTCGGGATTGGATTCAAAAAGGTTAAACGGTCTTACTCTTGCGAAAAACTCCTTAAGGAAAAGGTCGCTGCAAAGAAGCATTACAATGAGTGCAACAAGCACGGCAAGCCCTGCTTTGCGGTATTTTTTAGTGAACAAAAGCGCAAGACCGAGTACAATAAAAATCGCACCCGCATTGCCAAGGGTTGTTACGCCGACCATAAGAGCATCAAGAAAACCGTTCTGAATACCCTGAATCCATTGGAAAACACCCAGATCAAAGCCTAAAAGCGAATCAAAAAATAACTCCATGCTATCTCTTCTTTCTGTTTTTATAATTACATTATATCAAAAAAGATATCGGATTGCAATAATTTCATATATCCACGAAGCGTAGGTTGAGATTTTATTTCAGATAAACTATACTGTAACCGTAAAGGAGAAACGGCTATGGATAATTATATAACAGGTGCAACAATCAAGCGCTTGCGTGAAGCAAAAGGCATTACTCAGACTCAGCTTGCAGAGCAGATAGGCATCAGCGATAAGGCTGTGTCAAAATGGGAAACCGCAAAGGGTCTGCCCGATATTACGCTGCTTGAGCCTCTTGCAAAGGCACTAGGAGTCTCAGTTATGGAGCTGATGTCAGGCGACACGGTTATCAATAAAAACATTTCGTCAAACATTCTGCGTTCAAAGTTTTATGTATGCCCCGTATGCGGTAACGTTATCCGCACAACGGGAGATACGGTTATAAGCTGCTGCGGAATCACTCTGCCTCCGCTTGAAGCGGAAGAAACTGACGAGGCGCACGATATAACCGTTGAAAAAGTTGAAGATGAACACTTTATAACGGTCAGCCACGAAATGACAAAGACTCATTTTATTTCGTTTATCGCATATCTGACATCCGACAGAGTGCAGTTTGTCAAATTCTATCCCGAAGGAAACGCAGAAACTCGCTTGCAACTGCGTGGCAGGGGATATCTTTATATTTATTGCAACAAACACGGACTTATGAAAAAGAAGATATAATGTAAAATCCGTCCGAGAAGTCGGACGGATTGATGTTTATTCTTTGATTTTCTTTTTAACTTCTTCTGCATCTTTTTCTGCCATATCAGCCTCAACATCATAACCTCTTTGGCGGAGAGTATCGGCAATTTTCATATACATTTCAACGGATTTTTCGTATTCTCCCAAAGCTTCATATAAGCTTGCCTTGCAGTAAAGTTCATCGCAGAAACATGAGCCTATTTCACCTGCTTTGTCATAATACTCCATAGCCTCATCATATTTTCCGAGCTTCTTGGAAATATCTCCGCCGTGAATGTACAACTCCCATTCATCAGGGAATTTTGTAATCGCTTTCTTAAATTCTTCGTAGGCTTCTTCATAACGTCCTGCATACATATATGCAGCGAGCAAAAGACTCCACTCATTTACATTGCCGGGGTTGTTTTCAATGATTTTTTGTTGTTCATTGATGTTTTCTTCGTTTTTGCCAAGCTGTGAGCAAAGCTTCATTCTCTGTGTGCGGGTTTTCCAATAAGCAAATTCATCGGCGATTTCACCTTGTTCTAAAACTTTGTCAAACCAATAGAAAGCATTTTCTTTGCCATAGTGCATCAAAAAATAATGAATTATTCCATACTCCCACATATCGCGTGTTGTTAAAGAATTACTTTTTATCAGCTTTTTAAACTCTGCATCTGCACGGATAAAATCTTCAATATCGTGTGTATCCTCAAAAACCGAAGCAAGTCGCTGAGCATAGTTATCGTAAGCAACGGTGTTCTTTTTGTAGAAATCATCAACAGTTACTTCATAGAGCTTTGCAAGTTCAGGCAAGGTCAGAACATCGGGCAGAGTTGTTCCGCATTCCCAACGAGAAACACTCTGAGAATTAATGTTCAGTTTTTCTGCAACCTGCTCTTGGGTCAAACCCTTTGCAAGACGGAATTTTTTAAGATTGTCGCTGAATATGTTGTTCATCGTTTTCACCTTTTCATTTTTTCTCGAAGCTTCTGATATGATTATATCATTCAAGTTTGAATTTGATAAGGTCTTATTTTGTGAACAGACTCTTGATTTATGTGTAATGAATATAAAAATTACCTCCTTGAATTTGGCAATACCATTTTACAAGGAGGTTCTATTTTGTCGAATTTGATAATAGTTTCTTGTTTAGATTTTTTCAAAAACCATTGTTGCCTGAATGCGATCTCCACCGCCAAGACCTTTACTTCGGCCGGTCGCAGTAGAAATGGTGTGCAAACGATAACCTTTAGCAGCTTGCTTATTAATAACAGTTTCTAATTCTGTAAGGTTGCCTGAACC
>JAZNSX010000052.1:0-27936 GCA_045591425.1 Acutalibacteraceae bacterium
AAGACACATCTGGCTGGAATATCCCACGTTGATGACCGAAAATCTTCATTTTGAAATCGATGAAAGCGGAAAGCCTTATTATGTTGCATCAATCGTTGATAAAACAATTTCTCTTTTCGGCGGAAAAACCGTCAGCGGTTGTATAGTGCTTGACCCCGTATCGGGTGAAACCGTGAGATATGATGTTGCAGATATTCCGAGATGGATTGATGTTGTTTTCCACGGCGACCTTATCTGCGAACAGTATAACTGGTACGGAATGTATCAGAACGGATATATGAACAGTCTGTTTGCCAAAAAGGGCTGCAAGCAGGTTACAACTTACAGTTCAGAAGATGATTCATCTGACGAAACTCCCGTTTCCGATTACGGTTATGTTGCCAAAGACGGCGATATATGGATATATACGGGCGTAACTTCGGTTAACGGCGACAGCTCGAACATCGGTTTCCTTCTTGCCAACGAAAGAACGGGCGAAAGCCGCTACTATGCGATTGCAGGTGCCGATGAAAAATCTGCGATGGCAGCCGCAGAGGGCGAAGTTCAGGAAAAAGGCTATCAGGCTTCGTTCCCCTCTTTGATTAACGTTGAAGGCAATCCCACATATATTATGGTGCTTAAGGATTCGGGCGGACTTGTGAAGCTTTACGCCGCAGTCAATGTTGAGCAGTACAACATCGTAACAACTGCCGCAACGCAGGCGGAATGTATCGCAAAATACAAAGCGATGCTCGGTATAAGCGAAGTTCAGACTCCGACCGATGAAGCGAAGAATGTTACCGTTACAATCGTTTCCGTAAAGTATATTGATATTGACGGAAACACCTATATTTATCTGATTGACACAGAAAACAACATTTTCAAAGCAAAAGCATCTGAACATGAAAATATGCTGCTCCTTGAAGCAGGCGACATCGTTGAACTTTCCTGCTCAGGTTCGAAAATATTATCGTGCAAGCAGATTGTCGGTTAAAAAATCAAGCCGTCCGAGCGTAAACTCGGACGGCTCTTTGCATTATATCATCTTTTTCATCAGTCCATGTTTGTTGCAGTAGATATACAAATATCCTCTGCCACGGAGCTGTAAGCGTGTTTCTGCGTTGCCTTCGGGATAGAATTTGACAAACTGCACTCTGTCGGATGTCAGATAAGCGATAAACGAAATAAAATGGGTTTTTGTCATCTCATGGTTAACCGTGATAAAATGCTCATCTTCAACCTTTTCAACGGTTATTTCGTGAGCATCATCAACTTCTTCAGCTTCAAGCGGAGGCAGCGTGATTCCGCAGCAGCTTATAACAGTATCGCCAGTTGTACGAATAACGTTACCGCATACGGGGCAGACGTAAAATTTTGAACGCAGTATATTTGACGAAATATTTTTATTGATAACCGTATCGCCTGACATCAGCTCTATAACCGAAACACCGAGAGCCTTTGCAAGCGGTTCGATCAGCGTAATATCGGGCAGACCTTTTGCCGTTTCCCACTTTGACACGGCCTTATCGCTGACACCTATCTGCTCGGCAAGCTGGGTCTGCGTGATTCCCTTTGCCTCACGCAAGCGTTTGATTGTTGCACCAGTAATATAATTATCCATATCCGTTTCTCCTTTACGGTTACAGTATAACTTATCATCGGCAAAATCACAACCTACGCTGCGTGGACATATGAAATTATTGCAATCCGATATCTTTTTTGATACAATATATTCATGAAAATCAGAAAGAAGAGATTATATGGAATTGTTTTTTGATTCGCTTTTAGGTTTTGACCTCAGCGTATTCCAATGGATTCAGAGCATTCAGAACGGTTTTCTTGATGCGCTTATGGTCGGCGTCACAACTCTCGGCAATGCGGGTGCGATTTTTATTGTTCTCGGTTTTGTGCTTTTGTTTACAAAAAAATACCGCAAGGCAGGACTTGCAGTACTTGTTGCTCTTATTGTAATGCTTCTTTGCAGCGACATTTTCCTCAAAGAGTTTTTCGCAAGAGTCAGACCGTTTAATCTCTTTGAGTCAAATCCCGAAAAGTATGCCGTATGGGGTACGGCGTATGTTTTCCCCGAGCTTGTGTATAAACCCTCGAGCTTCTCGTTTCCGTCGGGACACACGGCATCAGCCTTTGCGGCGGCAACCGCCCTTCTTTGGTACAGCAGAAAGTGGGGGATTCCCACAATAGTTTTTGCTGCAGTTATGGGATTTTCGAGAATCTATGTTCAGGTGCATTACTGCACAGACGTTTTTGGCGGCATTGTCGCGGGCATAATCTGCGGACTTATCGCAGTGTTAATTGTAAAATTCCTTTTCCCCGTCGCGTATAAAGGAATTGATAAGCTTTCCGCAAAAATTAAAAATAAGGAATGGCAATAAAGTTTTATATAAAAATGAACTCCGGTTACCGAGCAATCGGTAACCGGAGTTTTTGCGTATGTATAATATTGTTGTTGAGAATAGTAGATGAATGTGTTATCCTATTCTGTCTTAGATACTTTAGTTCTGATAGTTTTCGCCTTGTTTAACAAACATTTCGTAGTATTTTCCCTTGTCAGCCATCAATTCATCATGCGTTCCGCTTTCAATGATTTTTCCATTCTCAATATGGTAAATACAATCAAAATCTCGCACCGTTGAAAGACGGTGAGCAATCATAATCGTTGTTGCTGTGTTGGATATGTCAAGAATGTTTTGCATTAATTTAACCTCGGACAATGGGTCAAGAGCAGATGAAGGCTCATCAAGTATCAGCATTCCGAAAGATTTTGTAAACAATCTTGCAAGCATAAGTTTCTGTGCTTCACCGCCGGAAAGAGAGATACCGTCTTCTGTGAACTCACGGGAAACCATGGTGTCCAGATTTCCGTTTGCTTTCTTAAGCACTTCGCTTAAACCGATATTGTCAAGCACTTCAAACAGTTTCTCGTCTGACACATCGTTATATACCGTCAGATTGTCGCGCAGACTCATTGCAAGAACCCGGATGTCCTGAAATACTACGCCCGTATTCAACCTTAACTGGTGAATGTCATATTCTTTTATGTTCTTTCCGTTAACAAGAACCTCGCCGTTATTTACATCGTACAGACGTAACAGCAGTTTGGTTAATGTTGTTTTACCTGCACCGTTTTCGCCAACAATAGCTATTCTCTGTCCGGGTTTTATATGAAGATTGAAATCTTTGAACAGCATAGAATTATCATCGTATCCGAACGAAACATTTTTAAATTCAATTTCATAATTTTCTTCGGGAGCAGACAGAGCTTTATCGTTGTTGGGTTCAATTCCCGATTCAGCTTCAAAGAATTCTGCGATTTTTTCACCGTTTGCTATGCATTGAATCATCTGAATTATACTGCCTGCGGCATCGTTCAGACTTGAAGCCAATGCTGTTGAAGCTACGGTAAGTGATGCATATAATCCTATCTGTGATTTATCGCCGGCAATAACAAAGAATATAATGTATGCAAGAATACAAGCAGCTTGAATGGGAGAAACAGCACCTTGCAAGAGGTGAAAAGGTGCAACTTTTTTAATGTACTGTTTATATGTTTTTTGGAAGTTGTTCATTGCCGAATTAATTGAGCTTAAAAGTTTCAATCCGGCACCTGATGCACGCAGTTCAGCAGCATTTTCTTTTATTTTCAGAACCCTGCTTGAATATTCCATCGGGCGCCATGCATCGGCAAGACTTACTTCGTAATCTGCTGTCGGTTTTATGATAGGAAGTCCTGCAATGGCATTCAATATAACAAAAAACGCTGTAATTCCAAGCAGAACAGGACCCGTTGTTGCAATAATGGCAACCATAGCAATTACCGTTGCAACTCCGCGCAGAACATCGGGAAGAATCATCACAACATTCTGAGCATGAATAGGATAGTTGTCCTGTGCGAAAATGAATTTAACAAAGAAATCGGGACTGTCATAGTACTTGAAATCCGTGAACAGTGCTTTTTTGTTGACATCATTTTTGATCTTATTGCTGACCTTTACGAGTGTCATTTGGGTATATGCCATTTGGATAACTTTTTCCAGTGCAGAAACCAAAACAATAAACAGAGTGAACGTGATGATTATGAAAACAACCTCTTTGAGAGGAGTATCGTTCATAACAGCATCAATAGCCTTTTGAGGTAAAATTGCCGTAAGATATGCGGCTATAGGCTGAAGTACGACAGACATAAGTAAAACGGTAATAATGTACCCTTTACCGTATTTCCAATAAGGCTTTAAAAGGAAAAGAATATACTTGGTTTTTGATAATTTATTTGCTTTTGATTTTTTCATACTAAACACCTCGGATGAAATTTTTAAATACAGATTAAGCATTAAATCTGCATAGGGATTTTTCACCAAGGTTTTATCAGCATATCAAGCTTCATCCCGAAGCTGTATTATAAAGGTCACAACACATTCTCCGGGAGTGAAAAATCCCGTGCAGCACCTTTATAAATCATCAAATTAACATCACTTGTTTCGTTTCAGAGGAATCAAAGCGATAATCACTCTGTTCGTCGTTCTGCTTTGCGAAATTTGCAACAAAACTGCGGATCCCTTCTGAAGTATGAATTTTATTTAACACAATGAGTACCTCCTTTTATACTCATAATTATAATTGTTTCACGAGAAAAAAGCAAGTTTACCCTATTTGTTGACGCAGCGAAGCACCGCATTTCCGTCACGGCAGAATTCAACAACCGTGACAGAAACATTATCAAGAGAAAATCTGAATATATGCGGCTTAACGCCCAAAGCTGTGGGAATAAGATACTCAAGAAATCCGTGGTGGCTGAAAATCGCAACACGGTCACCGTATGAAAATCTGTTTTTGATGTAAGAAATCACTTTTTGAGCACGAATGACATTATCCTCAAACGCTTCACAGCCGAAATCATAGTTTTCCGTGCCGAAAAGCTTTTCGCACATTTTTGTGTTTTTATAATATTTCTGAAGATACTCTTCGCTGCAGCCGTAATATCCGGGTGTGCATCCGCATTCAACAAGCTCGGGGCAGATTTCAAGCAAGGGCTTGTCAGGTTTCGCGTTACAAACGCCGGCAGCGGTTTTAAAGCTGCGCAGCAAAGAGCTTGTAATATATGCTTTGATTGGCAAATCTTTAAGCTTTTCGCCCAAATCAACACATTGCAGCTCACCGTTTGGGGTAAGCTCCCCGTCGCTAGGGTCGCGGTCGCCGATATCGTTGTAATTCGTTTCGGCATGTCTTATAAAAAGGATTTGCAGAGAGTTATGATTTTTCATATTTTTACCTTCTTAAACGGTTTCTTGTTTGTTGTACTAATCATATCACAGATAAGCAAAGAATTCCACCGTAATTTTTGGCTCCGTTCATATACAAAGGTACTGATTAATCTTCATATTCGAGTTGTTTTTTGTTTTATTGTGTGGAAGTCTTTGGTTTTCTCTTTCTTTGCCATGGCACCTTCTTGAAAACGCCCAAAAACGGCTTTTAAGTCTTGACATTTTCAGCAAACGTGATTATAATATTTAACAATTGAATATGAATTGATAAGTTACGGTTTGAAAGGCTTTTGCCGAGTAAATTAAAAGGGAAATCGGGTCAGACTCCCGAGCAACCGCCATTACCGTGTTTATGCTTCGGCATATCAGTCGGAACACCTGCCGTATCAATTCTGGTTAAACACAACTTTGGTGAGAAGAGTGCAGCCGATTAACTGCTTAACAGTATATCGGGTGTGCATTTTTTGTTGCCTTTGTTGAGTCGTTTGTCTGTTGTACTCTTTTAACTTTCGGGTTAAAAGAGTATTTTTTTATGTTCAAAATCAGTGGCCACTGTTTTGATAAAATTCATTAAAGGAGTTTTCGGAATGAAAAAACTATTCTCTGTTGTGCTTGCGTTTCTTATGATTATGGGATGTATGAGCATAACATCCTTTGCGGATGATGCTTCCGCAACCGTTTATGTTTCAATTTCAAACAAAGGACAGCTTGTTGCAGCCCAAGCCAAGGTTACCGTTACCGATATTGACGGCGATAATGCTCTTACGGTTAACGACGCTCTCTATGCGGCACATGAGGCTGCATATTCAGGCGGTGCAAAAGAAGGCTACAGCTATTACACTCACAAAGATTACGGTCTTTCAATCGGCAAGCTTTGGGGCGATACCAGCGGAAATTTTGGCTACTATATCAACAATTCGTCTTGTTGGAGCCTTGCAGATCCGGTGAAAAACGGTGATTATCTTAATGCTTTCGTTTATTCCGACAGTAAAAATTATTCGGATAAATATTGCTTCTTCAATAACTTTACAATTACGGCAGATGCAAATTCGAACATTGAATTGACTCTCAGCAGTGCGGGCTATGATGCAAATTGGAATTCCGTAACACTTCCTGTAGCCAACGCGGAAATAACTGTTGACGGCAAAGTAACGGAAGTGAAAACCGATGCAAACGGGAAAGCGACAATACAGATAAGCGGAGCGGGAAATCATGTCATAAGTGCATTTTCCTCATCTGAAACTCTTGTTCCTCCTGTATGCACAGCTCAGATTAACGGCGGAATAATTGCATCTGTTATTTCTGCAATAACCTCATTTTTCTCTGCAATCATCAGCTTCATCCTTTCAATTTTCGCTTAAATTATGAAAATGTTCTATAAGCTGAAGGTTTTTGCTGTTGCTCTGATTATTGCGGCGGTAGGATTTATTCCTGCTGTCGCACACGGGAGCAACGCAAAACAATATATTGAAGGAATAATTGAATATAATCTGCAAAATTCATCTGCAAATTCTGTTCAGGAATGGATTGACGGCGATTTGACCCGTTATGCCGGAGGCGGCTCCGAGTGGTATATTATTGCGTTGAGTAATCACGGCAAATATGATTTTTCGAATTACAATACCGCTTTAAATAATTATCTTTCGGAAAACGAGGTGGGTGCTGCATCTTCCCGTCTGAAATATGCACTCACCTATATCGCAATCGGCGATGAAGCAAATCCGTATATTAACAAGGTTCTCGGCAATTCAATCGGCGAGCAAGGAATAATGAGCCTTGTTTTCGGTCTGCATCTGATTAACAACGGATATGAGAGTGACGATTATTCCCTGAACGGACTTATCGATGAACTGCTGTCTTTACAGCTTACCGACGGGGGTTTTGCTGTTGCAGGAGAATACGGCGACGTTGATGTTACCGCAATGACAGTTCAGGCATTGGCTGTTCATTACAATGATAATTCTGACGTTAAATCCTCAGTCAATAATGCTCTCGAATTTCTTTCTTGCCATCAGCTTGAAAACGGCGGATATTCGGGATACGGAGTTGCTAACCCTGAAAGTGCGGCACAGGTTATAATAGCTCTTTCTTCTTTGGGTATCAGTGCTTGTGATGATAAAAGATTCATAAAAAACGGCAACACGGTTTTTGACGGAATGAATAGTTTTCTTTTGTCTGACGGAAGCTTTTGTCACAAAGAAGGCGGTGCTTCCGATTCAACGGCAACGGCTCAGGTTTTCTGTGCATCGGTTGCTTACGAGAATGCGAAAAACGGCAATCCGCCATTCTATATTTTCAACGAAAATAAAATAATTTCCGAAGAAACAACAACAAATGCCGTTACAACCGAAACAACGATTTTGGTTGAGAGCTCTTCGGAAACTGCAAGCGTAACAACAATCTCTGAATCCGACACAACAAAAACGGAACCGACCGAAACCGTTAAAGCTGAAACAAATTCTGTTTATTTAATAATTATCTCTGTCTGTGTTGCTGCAATATTGATATGCTCTGTGCTTTTTGTAACTAAAAAGCATAAATTCATAGTGCCGGTTATTGTGGCGGCAGTTGCTGTTATTGCTTTGGTTATAGGAATATCAGGCGACAATGACACAGACACAATCGGCTCTGTTACCATAAGCATAAGCTGTGATGTGATAAAAGATAAAGATAAAAGCTACATCCCCCAAAACGGAATTATTCTTGAAGAAACCGGAATTGAAATTGAAAACGGCGACACGGTTTACGATGTTTTTGCCAAAGTATGCAAGGATAATAAAATTCTGTTTTCTGCAAATATGGGATATATTGAAGGAATCAATAATATTTACGAAATGGATTTCGGCAAATCTTCGGGTTGGATATATTTTGTGAACGGTGAATCGCCGTCTGTCGGTTGCGCAAATTATAAACTTTCGGATGGTGATAAAATCGAATGGCATTATACCTGCGATATGGGCAGAGACCTTGACATTAGTTTTGAAAAATAATATAATCAGACTACGGCTCGAAACGCTTTGCGGAGTAGATTAAAAGGGAAATCGGGTCAGACTCCCGAGCAACCGCCATTACCGTGTTTATGCTTCGGCATATCAGTCGGAACACCTGCCGTAACTCCGGTTTAATATCTTTTTGGATGGAAGAGTGCAGCCGACTTATAGCCTGAATTTTTCGGGTGAATTCCGCTGTATAATTATATCTTTTTTACTCTTTCAGCCATTTGTGTTGAAAGAGTTTTTTATTTGGTGGAAAAATAATGATAAGTAACAAAAAGAAAGAATGGGCAACAGAAGCCCTTCGGCAAAAAAGCGAAGAGCTCGGCAGATTGCCTAAAAAACTGATTTTGATGTGGCAACAATGTCACGAATAAAAGCTTTTCTCGGTCCGTGGCCGAGAGCCTTGGAGGCCGCAGGGCTGAAAGAAGCAAAGAAAAAATAACGGTGAAACTATGAAACAAGACGCATTCTCAAAACTTCATCCTGCGGTGAATCTGCTGTTTTTCGTCGGAGCAATAGCTTTCGGTGTTCTTCTGCAGCACCCTGTTTATCTGCTTGTGGGCATATTCGCAAGCGGAGTGTATTACTTTTTCCTTAACGGCAGAAAAGGAATCAAAAATATAATATTGATGATACCGCTTTTTATATTTATTACATTTTTCAATCCGATAGTGAATACAAGAGGTGTAACTGTTCTTTTTACATATTTCGACAGACCCTATACCCTCGAAGCGCTTATTTACGGAGTTGCCGTTGCGGCAACATTCGTGCTGATGCTTTTGTGGTTCGGGTGCTACGGAAAAGTGCTGACGGGCGATAAATTCACCTGCCTTTTCAGCAACCTTGCGCCGTCATTATCGCTGCTTCTTGTGATGGTTTTTCGTTTGATTCCGAATCTTCTTCAAAAAGCAAAGCAGATTATCGGTGTCAGAAGTTCAATCGGCAAAGGAACGGCAGAAAAATCATCAATAAAAGATAAACTGGGTTCAGGAATGACCGTTATCGGAGTTCTGACTTCGTGGGCACTCGAAGGAAGCATCACAACGAGCGATTCAATGCGTTCAAGGGGCTACGGCACATCGAAACGGACAAGCTTTATGGTTTACCGTATGACAAAAAACGATTGGATTTTTGCTTTAATTATGCTTGTTTTGCTCGGTGTTGTTGTGTTTTTTGTCGCAAACGGCGGAATGTATGCGGAATTTCTGCCCGAAAGAAATATCGCTCCGATTAACGGCAAAAACATAATCGGATTTATCGCATATTTCGGTTATCTTATGATTCCTGCCGCGTTAAACATCAGGGAGGTTATACAATGGAACATTTTAAAATCGAAAATTTAACATTTTCGTATCCGACCTCAAAAGATAAAAAGTCACTTGATAATGTGTCGCTTAAAATAGAAAAAGGAGAATATATCGTTCTCTGCGGAAAATCGGGAAGCGGAAAAACAACCTTGCTCAGACATCTTAAACCCGTTCTTACTCCCCACGGAAAAAGGAGCGGTGAAATATATTTCAACAGTGTTGCTTTGAAAGATGTTGATAACCGTGAGCAGTCATCAAAAATCGGTTATGTAATGCAGAATCCCGATGATCAGATTGTGACGGATAAAGTATGGCACGAGCTTGCGTTCGGTCTTGAAAGTCTTGGCTGTGACCAAAAAACAATGCGCTCAAGAGTTGCAGAAATGGCTTGTTACTTCGGCATTCAGGATTGGTTTCACAGAGATGTTGCCGTTCTTTCGGGCGGTCAGAAACAGCTTCTAAATCTTGCATCAATTATGGCGATGCAGCCCGAAGTTCTCATTCTCGATGAACCGACAAGCCAGCTTGACCCCATTGCGGCATCGGATTTTCTGAACACAGTCAGAAAAATCAACACCGAACTCGGTACAACCGTTATCATAACCGAACACCGCCTTGAAGATATTTTTCCTTATGCCGACAGAGCAATTGTTATGGATTCGGGCATAATCATTGCCGATGATACGCCGAGAAATATCGGCAGGCTTCTTTTTGAACAGAACAATTCGATGTTTACCGCGATGCCCACACCCGTTCGTGTTTTCTATAACGCAAACGGCAACGGTGACTGTCCTTTAACCGTCAGAGAAGGCAGGGCGTGGCTGAATAAAGAGTTTGGAACCGAACCCGAAATCAAAGAAATTCCTTGTGATAGCATTGAAGAAGATATAAAAAATCCTGCATTGTCGCTCCAAGAATTATGGTTCAGATATGAAAAAGACACCCCCGATATTCTCAGAGGTGTCAGTATGGATATTCCGTCAGGCAGTATATCTGCAATAGTCGGCGGTAACGGTGCGGGAAAATCTACAACATTGAAAGCAATCTGCGGCATTTGCAAACCCTACAGAGGCAAAATCAAGATTTTCGGTAAAGCTGTCGATAAATTCAAATCGGGAGAACTCTTCAAAAACTGCGTTTCCATGTTACCGCAAGACCCGAAAAGTCTGTTTGTCAAAAAGACTGTGCAAGAAGATCTTGAAGAAATGACAAAGGATAAAAACAAGATAAATGAGATTGCGGAAATTTGTCAGATAACGGAACTTATGAATAATCATCCCTATGATTTATCGGGCGGTGAACAGCAGAGGGCTGCCCTTGCAAAAGTTCTTCTCACCGAGCCGAAAATTCTTCTTCTCGACGAACCGACAAAGGGTATGGACAGCTTCTTCAAAGAAACCTTTGCAGATATTCTCAAAAAACTGAAAAATCAGGGAATAACAATTCTTATGGTATCCCATGATGTGGAATTCTGCGCGAAATATGCAGACAGAGTGAGCATGTTTTTTGACGGTCAGGTACTTACAACCGACACACCGCAGAAATTTTTCGGCGGAAACAGCTTCTACACAACGGGGGCAAACCGCATGAGTAAGCATATTTTTAAGAATGCGGTTACGGCTGAAAATGTTGTTGAGCTTTACCGAAAAAACAGAGGAGGAACAGCATGAAAAAATCAAACATAGCAATGCTGATTGTGTTTCTCGCCTTGATTCCGCTGACTCTGATTCTCGGAGATAAGCTTCCCGGAAAAGGCTATTACATAACGGGCGTTCTTATCATTATTGAGCTTTCCGTTCCGTTCTTTATGATGTTTGAAAAAAGAAAACCGCAGGCAAGAGAGCTTGTTGTTCTTGCGGTTATGATTGCCCTTGCGGTTATCGGGCGTGTGGCAATTCCTGTCCCGCATTTCAAAGCGGCGTTTGCGATAATCATGCTTACGGGCATTGCCTTCGGCCCCGAAGCGGGATTTATTGTCGGAGCATTAACTGCATTTGCAAGCAATTTTTTCTACGGACAGGGTGCATATATGCCTTGGCAGATGATGGCTTACGGTGCAGGCGGAATGCTCGCAGGTTTTGTGTTTATGAAAAACAGAATTCCGAAAAAGCCGTGGGTTATGGCGATATTCGGATTTTTGGCGGTTGTGTTTTGGGTTGGCCCTCTGCTCGACACATCACATATCTTCATTATGATGCCCGAAATCAGTTTCGCAACAATAACGGCTTCTCTTGCCTCGGGCTTCCCCGTTAATGTCAGCCAGGGAATCTGCACCGCAATTATGATGTTTATTTTCGGCAAACCTCTCCTTGAAAAACTTGACAGAGTGAAGCAGAAGTACGGAATGATGGAGGGCGAAAATGGAATTTGAGCTTTGCTATCCTGCAGTCAATCTGATTTTATGTTCAGCTTTATGAAATCTGAGTCTTGAATATCGCCTTGTTTTTTGATACTAAAAGCTTTCCGAAAAGCAAATTGCTGAAATTATTAACGCTTATTTCCTCGGGAGGAACAACGGGATATTCTGCTTTGTATGAATCGGAGGTATGCTTTGAATTGACCTTGGTGAAAAGATAATTATATCCGATTCTGTGAACATAGAAGCCGTCAATTTCTATTCTTTGAGGCAGATAGCAGGTGTAACCGAAATCGTGGTCTTCCGAATTTTCTGCTTTTATAATATGGCTTGATATGCCTGTGGGATAAAACTTGCAGTTGCGGATAATCAGTTCACCGTTCCATGTTGAGCCGTAATCCGAACGAAGGTCAACAAAATCTTCGGCTAAAACGGTTGTGTTCTCAATCAGAGCCGTTCCGCTTCCTATCAGCTTTATTCCGTGATGACCGAGAACGGAGTTTATAACGGTTGCGTTGAGAACACCCTGATGTGCGTCAAAGCGCGAAAGCGCGCAGCCGTCATATATCAGATTTTTACAATAATTTGTGCCGGCGATTCCCCAATAATCGATATCGGTTATATCGTTTGTCTGATTGCAGTTAATAAATTTTGCATTGACCGCCGTTGCCGCTCCTATATCGTAAGTGCCCATTGTTACGGATGTTCCTGCAGAACCTGTTGTTGAATATTTTTTATGACCCGTGAACGTGCAGTTTTTCACAGTTACATCGGCACAGCACGAAAGACTGACAAAAGCCGAATACGGTGCGCCCGTTTTGCCCTCGTTTTCAATGCCGTGATATAATCCGTCAATAACGGTATTTGAACGTCTGACCTGAATACCTCTTGCGTAATAGTTATATTCGGAAGCTGCGTTGTTTGCAAGAGTTGTGAATCTGCCGCCTTTGACGGTCAGAGTTTCGGTGTCGATGGGATAAGCAACCGCAGATGTGATTGAATCAAAATCCCAGATGAGCGGAGTTTCGGGCGAAATGTTTCCGTTTTCATCAACAAGAATAACATCTGTCTGATTGCTGCCCGAATTTTGGTTTGCACCCTTGCGGATATACCTCTTTACATTGGAATCCGTAAGCACAACAAGGCTTTCACCGTTAAGCGTTGTGCCCGTATTTTTCGCATCAATTTTAAGAGGGGAGACCTTGTCGGTTATATTTATTACGCCCTGTGACGGAGCGATATTGAATATCCACGCACCTTTGTTTTCGACCTGAGTGTCATCAATTATAAAGCGTGCGGTTGACCAATCGGTATCGGTCATGATGCAGGCAGTTTTGTCTGCACCGCCGATATAATATGCTGCGGTTTCATTTGCAAAAACGCTCAAACCGTTTGCGTTTGCATATTCGTGGGTTTTTACGACAGCTTCAAAGTCGTCTGTTTTACCGTCGCCCACAGCCCCGAAATCCTCATATGTTACATAATCGGAGAAGGTTTTATTAAACTCATAACCATCTTTGAGGTCATAAACACCTTCTGAATTGAGCAGAACCTCATCTGCAAATGCGGTTATTCCTCTTGAAATTCCCGCTTTGGAACTGCCCTTGATACAAACATTACCGTTTTCTACCTTAAGACTGAAATTGTCAGAGTCATTCAGAGCTTCTTCAATTATAAAAGCTTTTTTCTCAACATTTTTTTCGGCAATCTTTTTGCCGCAAGCCTCATAAATTTTATCGCAAAGGGTTTGTGCGGCATCGGAATACAGTTCGCCGTCGGGAGCAACAACGCAGTATTCGTCAACAGACACACCGTTTACGGTTATCTCTTCAAGAGGTCTGACGATATACGGGCTTTCATAGTTGCCCTTTGCAAGCTCACTTTTAAGCTCGATTTCAGAGAAAAGCGGTGAAAACAGAGCGGTAAAAACAGAAACAATGCTCATTATGAACGCGATTATTCGTGAAAACATTTTCATCACCTTTAAAACTTTATTATTATAACATTTCAGGCAACTTGGTTGTTACATTTCCATTATAGCTTTCAAATTGAAATTTTGCAATAGTATGGGATTTGTTTATGGTTGGCTATATTACCTGGTTGACACAGAAGGCAACATTTTCAAAGCAAAAGCATCAGAGCATGAAAATATGCCGTTGCTTGAAGCGGTGATACCGTGGAGCTTTCCTGCCGGGTTCAAAAATATTAGCTTGTAAACAGATTATCTGAAAATCAACTCCGTTTACCGGGCAATCGGCAAGCGGAGCTTCTGCGCTTGGCTATGCATAATTCAAGAGCCTGTTCATAAAATAAAACCTTAGTACAGGCACTGACAGACATCGGGATATAGAGAAATATCAGTTTTTTACTATATTGCGTTTTGTTTTTTGGAATGGTATAATCTCTTCATATTTTGTTGTTTCAGGTGGCATATGGATTTTTTTACAAACAGAAAAGAAAAAATATCGGAAGGAACTGCCTTTTTTTTAAAACGGTTGGTTTTGATAATTTGTGCAGTCGCAGTCGGAGCAATTGGCGGCGCGCTCGGCGGAGCTTTTGCGCAAAGCATAAGCTTCGTTACCTCACTCCGGGCAGAAAATGAGTGGCTTATTTTCCTTTTGCCGTTCGGAGGGCTGGTTTCTGTTGCGCTGTATAAGCTGACTAAAACGGAAGGTATCGGCACGGACCGAGCACTTGAATCTGCTGCGGGTGATACAGAAACTCCCGTTTTGCTGATGCCGGTTATATTTGCGGCAACCGTTATAACGCATCTTTTCGGCGGCTCGGCAGGTAAAGAGGGTGCCGCGCTTCTGCTTGGAAGCTGCATGGCGGAGCCGGTTTCAAAGCTTATAAAGGCAGATGTGAAAACGCACTCGATGCTGACAATCTGCGGCATGGCGGCTGTGTTTTCCGCCGTTTTCGGAACCCCGGTCGGTGCGTGTGTGTTTGCGCTTGAGGTTGCAATTGTCGGAAAAATTAATGTGTCTGCGGTGTTTCCTGCGATTTTATCAAGCGTTGCAGGATACTGTGTTTCAACTGCAATGGGAGTGGCTCCCGAGCGACTTCATATTGATGCGGTGCCCGATTTCGGGGTTTCCGTGCTGCTGAAAACAGCGGGAGTTTCGGTTGTTGTTTCATTGGCGGCAGGTGTTTTTTGCAATATGCTTCACGGCGGCGAAAAGCTTGCCGAAAAAGCTTTCAAAAATCCGTTTTTGCGAGTATTTGCAGGCGGCTGTGCGGTGATTATTCTGACAATGATATTCGGCACGGACTATAACGGCGGAGGAATGTTTGTTATAGAAAGAGTTTTGGAGGAAGGAATGGTTCGTCCCGAGGCTTTTTTGCTGAAAATTATTTTTACCGTTATAACAGTTTCCGCAGGATATAAGGGCGGCGAAATTGTTCCGTCATTTTTTATCGGTGCAACTCTCGGAGCCGCATTGGCAACCGTTTTCGGTCTGCCCGTCGGATTCTGTGCGGCAATCGGCATGACGGCGTTTTTCGGCGGAGTTACGAATTGCCCGATAGCTTCAGCAGTGCTTGCGGTTGAGCTTTTCGGAGCAAACGGATTTGTTTTATTTGCCGTAGCTGCGTTCACATCAAGAGCCTTTTTCGGAAAAACCTGCCTTTATCACAGGCAAAATTCCGAAGGCTTTAACCATTAAAAAATCTGACGTCGTATTTTGTCGACAGACAAAGGCACCTGCCTTTTATGGCAGGTGCCTTTGCTTTTATATGCAATAAAATTTAATCGCTTCCGATATGAATTCTGCCGTTCCCGCTCCGTTTTTATCGATGTTTGATTTGAAACGCTCATCGGCGGCATACATCTGCCCCAAGCCCGACAGGATTTCGGATGTGCAGGTGTAAAAATTATCGGTTATGCAGGCTTGCAGTTTTTTGACAAGCGACTGTGCTGCTTCGCTTTCCGGTGATGACCCGTTTTTAAATGTATCTGCAAACTCCGCAAGAACTGCATTCAGAGCCGCATTGACATCGTTCCATTTGTCGGCGGAATATCCGGCGGTTTTTTGCTCGCATTCTTTGTATGCATCCGTGCCGCCCCAACGCCGCTTTGCTTCTTCGGCATATTCTCTGTGTGCAATTTCGTGTTCGTTATTATTAAATGTATTCACTGTGCTATCTCCTTTTTCGGCTTTGTCAAAGGTGAAATAAACCTTTCCGACCGCTTCTTTTTGAGCTGCAGTTCTTTCTGCTTGCGGATTGCTGCCGCCTTATCGTAATCGGGCGAAACGGATTTCCGATACACTCCCCTGAAAAGCTTACCTGATGTTTACGAAAACGTAATCTCAACGGTTTCGCCTGCGGAAAGCTCTGTCATAAACACGCCGTTTTCAACGGTATATTCCTTTGCTGTTTCAATTCTGCCTGTTCTGTCGTTAAGCTTTAATCGCAACACATTGTTGCGCGCGGAAGTTACGGAAGCTTTTGTTGCTTTATTCTCATCCCATATAATATCAACAGTAAAGTTGCCGCGCGCTTTCAAGCCGCGGACGGAGCCGCTTTTCCATGCGTCGGGCAGTGCCGGCAAAATTTCAATGATACGCTTATCCGGCTCGCCAAGATGGCTTTGCAGCAGCATTTCGTTGATTCCTGCCACACCGCCGAAATTGCCGTCAATCTGGAAGGGCGGATGAATGTCGAAAAGATTGTTTGCGGTAAACTTTGTTATCAGCTGTTGCAGATGCTCCCAGGCGTTTTCGCTGTCTTTGAGGCGGGCGTAAAAGTTAACTGTCCACGCACGCGACCATCCCGTGGAACCGCCGCCGCGTGAAAGACGGCGTGCAATCGTCTTTTTGGCGGCTTCATAGATTTCAGGGTTTGTTTCGTTTATTTGATCGCCCGGATAAAGAGCAAACATGTGCGAAATATGACGGTGGTTGGGCTCAACCTCTTCATAGTCACTGTTCCATTCGCAAAGCGTTCCGTAGCGTTCGCTCACACGCAGTGCAGGCAGTTTTGCCAGAATGCCCTCCATACAAGCCGCAAATTCTGTATCATCCCCAAGAATTCGGCACGCATGAATCATGCGGGTGAAAAGTGCATAAATGATTTCAAAGTCAATCGTTGCACCGTGTGTAAACATGCTGCTCTTTTTCTCGCCGTTTTTATCATAATAATAAAACCAGTTTTCCGGAGAATTTGAGGGCGCCGTGGTAAGTCTGCCTTTCCCGTCTTCTGTCAGATAGTCACGGATAAATTCGCATGCGCCCTTGAGAATGGGATAAATTTCTCTTAACACATCCGTATCGCCCGAGAATTCATAATGCTCCCACAAATTAAGGCACAGCCACGGACCTGCCATCGGGAAGAAGCAATGAATCGTGTCATGCGGACCGGTGCGGCCGAAAATATCGGTCGTGTGGTTGATAACCCAGCCGCCGCAGCCAAGCTGCTCCTCGGCAGTCTGCCTGCCGAACTTGCTGATCATCTTCATAAAATGCACGAACGGGCGCATGGTTTCCGCCATGTTGGCAGGCTCCGCAGGCCAATAGTTCATTTGCATATTGATATTTGTGTGATAGTCGCTGCCCCATTCGGGACGAAAACCGTTGCACCAGATGCCCTGAAGATTGGCAGGAAGAGTTGCATTTTTTCCTGAGCTTTCAATAAGCAGATAACGACCGAAATTATAATAGAGCTCATACATATCGAGATCTTCCTGACGGTTGCGCTGCAGAAAATAAAGACGCCAATCGACAGGGATGTCATCATAGGTCGGTGCATTAAGCCTTAGCGATACTTTATCAAACACAGCCTTGTGTGCGGCAATATGCTCTGCCTTTACGGCTTCGTAATCCGCAGCCGTAACAGCATCCAGCTTTTGTCTGAGAATTGCACGGTAGTCGACAGATTCATCAATATCGAATTTTTCAACATTGTAGTTCGTTTCAAAAACGCCGTATACGATAACCCATGTTGCATCGTGAACAATGATATGTTTTTTGTCATTCAGAAGCTTGCCGTCTGTACGAACAAAAACATTGGCTCCGAATGACATCCCTTCTCCGCCCTCGCCGTAGATATCCTCATCATAATATGTTACACGGCCATTCATAAAAAGCAGGTTGTTGCGAAGCGCCGAGGTATAGGCATCCTGACCCCGTTCCATTGTTACGAAGCAATCGAATTCGGACGTTGCCGTCACTTTATATACAAGGCAGTCATATTTTTCGCTTACAAAGGTTTCGCTGAGAAATTCTGTTTTGCCTTTTTTATACGACACTCGGCCGACAGCTTCGCTGAGCTCAAGCTCTTTACGGTAATTTTCGTAGCGTCTTTTATCCGGAAATTCAATTCGCAATTCGCCCATGCTTTCAAAAAAACGTACCCGTTCGGGGCTTGCCATAAAAGTCTTACCGCAAAGCTCGGCAGCTTCTTCGTATTCCTCATCAAGCAAAAGCTTCCGAATTTTTGCAAGCATTTCAGGAGAGCTGTTATACTTTTCACGAATACGGCGGCCGCTCCAGAGCGACTCCTCGTTAATTTCAATTGTTTCCTCGTATGGGTCACCGTAAAGCATTGCGCCGATACGGCCGTTTCCCAACGGAAAAGCCCTCATCCAATCTCGCTCATAGTCCTCATGCCAAAGCTTGGTTGACATTTTGCCCACCCTTTCTGCCAAACGGATTTTTTGACATTATAACATATTCCCGTTTGTCTTGCAAACGTTATAAATCAAATCTCCAAAGACTGAAGGACAGCTTCAAAGCGACCGAGTTTACCCTTGCCCGCGAAGAATGGTATGAAATTTACAGAGCGGCAGGAAATATTCTGTCTTAACAAAAACACTCCCTCTGCTCATTGCCCTGCAGAGGGAGTTCTGTCAGATACAGTATGGCAAACCGTCATTCGACAAGGATGGCGGTTTTGATTTTTTTTGAATATGGCAATTCACGGTCGTTATATGTCATGTTAAGACCTCCCGGGCTGCAGGAAATCGTGCTGCCGATTATGCTTCCGTGAATGTCGAAATCACCTGAGGCGAGAGCGACATTGCCTTCGGGAGCATAAACGATTCCCCACAAATCGAAACCGCCCTGCTGAGAATAAAGCGTTATGTCCCCTTTTCTTGAATATATTGAAAGGGTCGCTCCCGCTTCATTATATGTGTGGGTGCTTCCGCCGATTGAAATATCCTTTTCCGCTATCATGCATCCGCTGAGAGTTATGCCGCTTGAGCCCTGATTTGTTGAAAGGCTGCCGCCGCTGTAAAGAACTCCCTTGATGTTATAGTTACCCTGCCCGGAAAGCGACAGCTTGCCCTTTCGGTTATATAAATCTCCGTTGAGGGTGAAGGGACCTGCTATATCGGCTGCGGTGTCGGATTCGGAGGCGTTTTTGCCCCACACAAAAATGTCGCCGTTTACGGTTGTGCCTCCGCTCTGAAGCTTCAGCGTGTCATAGGCATAAACGTTTCCGTTGACTGTCAGCTGTGTGCTGCCCTGCTTGTCAAAAACACCCATGCAGTAAACCGGGCCGTTGAATGAGGTCGAACCGTTCAGGGTTATGTTTCCGCCGGCATAGGTTTCGCAGTTGCAATGCAGAGAATATGTTGAGCCTCTGATAAGGTCTCCGCCTGTATAAAAAAAGTTCCCGTTTATTGTTGTGTTGCCGTTGAATGTTGTTGTGCCCTCAACATACAGATCACCGCCGACGGTCAGAGATTTATCCCATGTTGTTGTGAGATTTCCGCCGACGTAAACATTGCCTTTAACATAGACGGGGCATTGAGGGTTGAAATCTCCGCAGACATACAAATCGCCGTAAATGATAAGCACATCGGAATGGTAGCTTGTTGAAAGTGTGCCCGAACAATAGGTGTTGCCGTTGATGGAAACTGAGGAGCTTATCACATGCCCGGCAGGATAGCGGTTGAGGTAGAAGCTTGATTTGCTTATCGGAGCATAGGCTTTGACAAACATTGCTTCATCGGCTTCGGGGGCAACTGCCATTATTGTTTCGTCAAAATCGGGCATTTCTTGGCTTTTCACGTTGCTTTCAAGATGATTTACCGTAACGCTGTAGGAATTATAGGTTGCATTGTTTGCAGAGAAGACTGTGCCGGTTACTGTGCTTCCGCTGCCGTCGGCATGAACGTTTCCGTTGCCGAAAATGCTTCCGCCGATATTATAATGACCGTTCAGCGTGAATTGGGAGTTATCACCGTGAAACATGAGATATTCGAAACCTAGCTCCATGTTTTTGTTAACATATTTCGCAGCTGCCTTGGCGTTGATTTGAACAGAATCGACCTTGAAAAGGCTTGCAAAAATCGTTTTGCCTTCAACCGAATCGCTTACCCTTACAATTTCATCGGACGGAAATTCAACAATAACGCTGTCTGAGGAAAATCCGTTTTTTTCGACATAATCGAGAGCTACGCTTTTTGCGGTTGCTTCATCGGGCATATATCTGACAGCCGCAAGAGCCGCGGCATCCATTGCGCTTTGCAGCTTGCTTTTTTGGTGATATTTAAGCCCCATGTCGGTCACAAGAGAAACAATCGATAAAAATGCAACGAGGCTGAATGCCGCAATAACCATGGCGGCACCGTCTTCATTCCCGAAAAACGTTTTCTTTCTCTTCTTTTGCTTATTCTTATTAAACATCAAAAACAGTGCCCCTTTCTCTGAAAGGCATTGTGTTTTTATATTTCCGATTTTTCCATTGACTGCCTGATTTGTTCCATTTGCTTTGTCAGCTCCGCAACAGTAAGCTCTGCTCTGTCAACATAATACCGGTAGAGCTTGATTTCTTTCTGAACGGCGAGCTTGCTTTTTGCGTATTCGTTTTCAAGCTTATTTATTTTTTCTGCGTTTTCAAAAACGAGGTTTTTGTTTGATTCTTTCAGTTCGAGAGCTTCTTTTTCGGCTTCGGCTATGCGTTGTGAGAGGATATGGTTCTGAATCTCACCTTCGGAAAGTTTTTTATCCAGATTTTCTTTTTCTTTAGAGAGTGTATTTATTTTTTCTGATTTTTCCGATATTTCTTCTTCTTTTTCAATGAGCTCTTTCCGACCCGATTCAAGAAGCACTTTTGTTTCTTCAAGCTGTGCCAGAGCAGACTTATGCTCATCAAACAAAGCATCATATTTTATCGACTTCTGTGACAGCTGCAGTTTTTCGCTTTCAGACGAAGCCAGAGCTTTTTCAAGCTCGGAAATTTTTGCGGCATAAGTATCCGTTAATTCGCCGATGTTTTCTGCCGGCTTTTCATTCAAAATCTTATTTTCATTTTCAAGTTCTTTAACTCTTTCCTTAAGGCGGGAAATAACCGCCTCGAGTTCATCGTTTCTGTTGTCGGCATGGGAGGGGGGTTGCAAAGCTGCTTCTGCTTTGCTGCTTTTGCATTTTTGGATATAATAATCTCTTTCTCGGTTTGAAAGCGCAAGCTCCTCCTTGAGAGATGAAAGCTTTGATTCATGAAGCTTTGCCGATGCTTCGTGGGCATCGTTGAGCTCGCTGATATAGGCGGCAACCTCATCGGGGCTGTAGCCGTAAAGCACTTTTTTGAAGGGAAGTTCCCTTTCTTCAATGTTATTACCGTGGGCTCTTTCGGAGGGAATATCACTTTTAACAACCGATTCTGTTTTTGCCTCTGCATTCGGCTTGCCCGTTTTTACGGTTTCATTTTTGCTTTTCTTCATATTCAATCCCTCACAGTACGGTTATTTTTATTGTGTCGCCTGTTGAAATACCGAGCTTTTCCGCCGCAAAGCTTTTCATTTCTATAACACTTTTTGCGTTTTTTACCGTTTTGCATATTTTGCCGGGCTGAACGTTTACATCGATTTTAATTACTTCATCCGAATTGTTCAGATAAACAACATCGATAGCAAACCTCATGTTCAGCATATGAATCTGATTGCACGGCGTTATATACAGTGCATAGTCATCATCGATTGATTTGCGGAACATCAGCCCTTTGAAGCGGCTGAAAAAAGTGTCGGCAATTTCGGCATTGCGTGTTATTACATTATTATTATTTAAAACCGTTATCTTTTTCATTGTCTTTTCAAAATGTTTCGATTATGTTCATGACCGTCGGTCCCATGAGTATTATAAACACAACAGGGAAAATAAAAATCAGCATCGGCAGAAGCATTTTAATTGATGCTTTCATACCTTTTTCCTTTGCCTGCTGGCTTCTTTCTGTACGGAGCTGCTCTGACTGCGCGCGCATTACATTGTTAATCGGAATGCCGAGCTGTTCAGCCTGAACGAGCGCCGAAGCGAAGGTTTTAAGCTCGTCAAGATTGGTTGCATCGCAGAGATTCTGCAAAGCCTCTCTTCGGGTTCTGCCCATCTGGATTTCACGGTATACTATCAGCAGTTCATCAATAAAGGGACCGCTCAGCTTTTGCGAAACCTTAAGCAAGGCTGCATCAAATCCGAGACCCGCTTCAATGCAGACACAGAGCAAGTCCATGGCATCGGGAAGCTGCTTTTTGATGCCTGTCTGATGGCTTGAAACGCGGGAGCGCAGATACATTGTGGGTCCCATTACTCCGACGGTTATACCGACCATGAAAATCAGCAGCGCGATCATGGGTTCGGGTTTTATAACCAAAATTATTACCGATGTCAGAAAAACCGCGCCTACAAGGAAAGCCTTTTTTATAAGCTGAAAATCCGATGCTTCCATGAATATTCCCGCATAGCGAAGCTCTTTTCGGATGGCCTCAAGTGCTTTGGTTTTACCGGCATTTTTCTTTTTCGGTGCAAACCGTCCGAACTTTTCGGAAACGGCTTTGACTCCCTTTGATATGAATCTGTCATAAAACGAAAGCTGCAATTCCTGAAATGCGGGCTGCCCCACGGAATTGTTTATCTTATCTATACGGCTTTGCTTTTGGTCGTTTTTTTTGCCCCACGGCGAAGCAATAAGAACAAAAAGAATGAATGCGAGAAACGAATAGGTAATAACGAGAATTTCCAAAAAGCTCACCTCCATAGGATAACGAAAATAATCCGACAGAAAATAAGGTTGGGATTATGCTCGTTATCTCGTCAATACTCTATTGAAACAACCTTTCTTATAGCGAAGAAACCGAGAACTTCCATAACAACGGAAACGATAAGCATAATGTTACCTGCCGTTGTGGTGAAGAATGTTGACATATAATCGGGATTTACAACCATGAGAATTGCCGCCATGCCGACGGGCAGAGAGCCGATTATCAGCCCCGAGGTTCTGCCCTGCGCGGTTATTGAGCTTATTTCACCCTTGATTTTTATTCTTTCGCGGATAGTATTTGAAATTGTTGAGAGGATTTCCGAGAGATTTCCGCCTGTTGTTCTCTGAATAAGAACCGCAGAGACAACCAGCAGCAGGTCGGGACTTTTTACTCTGTCAACCATGTTGTTGAGTGCTTCTTCCATTGTTGCGCCGTAGCGTATTTCGTTGCAGACTCTGCCGAATTCAATCCCGATTGGCGCGGGCATATCGTTTGCAACGTTTTCCATTGCCTGCTGAAACGAAAATCCGGAGCGCAGACCGTTGCACATCATTATAAGCGTGTCGCCGAGCTGTGCCTCGAAAGCTTTGGTTCGTCTGCCTTTTTTGATTTTGATGAAAATCAGAGGTAAGAATGCACCGATTACGGCGAGAGTTACCGACGGCATCATGCCGAGCTGAAAAAGCGCCGCAAGACCTGCGGGAACGAAGGTGAGCACAACCCATATCAGGCAGAATTCTTCGGGCTTCATCATTATATCCGCAAGAATAAGCTCGTTGAAAATGGTTTCCATAAGCTTTTTGCGTTTAACGGACTGCTTGCCGCCGTTCATCGCGCGGTTAACGAGCGAGGATTTTCTGCTTTTCTTTTTCTCCTGTATCTGAAGGGTCAGCCCGCTTTTTTTGCTTGAAATTTTATCAATGCGTTTTTCAACCTGACGCTTATCCTGCGTCACGGTTCCCATAATGCTGACCATCAGAAAGAAGCTGAACAAACCGAAGGTGACAGAAAGAATAACAATACTAATTTGCAAACCATTCATTGTTGACCGTCACTCCGTTTCCTTTGATTTTTTCAAGGCAATTCGGTCTTACTCCCGTTGCTTGGAATTTGCCGACGAATTTTCCGTTTGTGTCAACCGTGCCGTCGGTTTCGTAAACAAATATGTCCTGCATGCTTACTATATCGCCCTCCATTCCGATGATTTCGGTTATGGAGGTTATTTTTCTTGTTCCGTCGCGCAGACGGCTTTGCTGAACGATGATGTCTATTGCCGATGAAATCTGGTCTCTTATTGCTTTCAGAGGAAGCTCCATGCCGCTCATGAGAACCATTGTTTCAAGTCTTGCAACGGTGTCTCTCGGCGAGTTTGCGTGGGTCGTTGTCAAAGAACCGTCATGACCGGTGTTCATTGCCTGAAGCATGTCAAGCGTTTCTTCCGAACGGACTTCGCCGACGATTATTCTGTCGGGTCGCATACGAAGCGCGTTTTTTACAAGGTTTCGTATTGTCACAGCACCCTTGCCTTCAAGGTTTGCGGGTCTTGCTTCAAGAGTGATAACGTGTTCCTGCTTGAGCTGAACTTCTGCAGCGTCCTCAATTGTGACAATGCGCTCATCCTCGGGGATATATGACGAAAGAACATTGAGAAGCGTTGTTTTGCCGCTGCCTGTACCGCCCGCAACAACTATGTTGAGCTTACCTTTTACGCACGCTTCAAGGAATTGAAGCATCTGCGGCGTGAGAGAACCGAACTTCAGAAGCTGCTGCGCCGTAATCGGTTTTTTGCCGAATTTACGGATTGTGAGGACGGGTCCCACAAGTGAAAGGGGAGGAATAATCGCGTTGACACGGGAACCGTCCGCAAGTCTTGCATCAACCATCGGGCTTGCCTCGTCAACATGTCTGCCGACATTTGAAACTATGCGGTTGATAATGTTCATCAGATGCTCTTCGTCTCTGAATTTAAGGTTTGTAAGCTTCAGCTTGCCTTTATCCTCAACATAGATTTTATCGGGACCGTTCACCATGATTTCACTGTAGGCAGGGTCCTGAACAAGTGCCTCGATAGGTCCGTAACCCATAATGTCGTTAAAAAGCTCAACTGAAACCTTTTCGCGGTCCATTCTCGGAATCAGAAACTCG
Organism: Acutalibacteraceae bacterium; assembly: GCA_045591425.1. Taxonomy (GTDB): domain Bacteria; phylum Bacillota; class Clostridia; order Oscillospirales; family Acutalibacteraceae; genus CAG-177. Next base: position 25,044 of record JAZNSX010000052.1, read on the forward strand.
TCATCGTTGACCTTGTCGTCAACGATTTTATACATGGCCTCGCGGTCGGTAATCGTTTTGCCGCTTCGATTCATTTCGTCAATGATTGCCGAGTGGATTTGACGTTTTACTTCAAGGTACGGGTCTTCAACAATTTCATCGGTAACTTTCTGTTCAACCGTTTCTTCCGCTTCGGAAACCGCATCGGCTCTTTGCGCCTGCAGCTTTTTCTGTCCGTCTATTCTGTCCAAAAGTCCCATAACCGCACCTCACAATGCTTATGATTTTTTCTTTGTCCGTTGGAAACGGCTTCTTTTTTCGACTTTTTCTTTTATCGGCTCAATTCCCGTGTGGAGTGAAACTATTTTTTCTGCCATGCGGGAAATTTCTTTTGAGGCTGCCGATTTCGGCTGTGTAACCGTTATTGCCTGACCTTTGTTTATGCTGAGCAGCGCGGCGGGATAATCCGCGGGAACGGCTGCAAATACAGGCATCTGAAACATTTCTTCAAAATCCTCTGCCTTAATCAGACTTTTTTCCGCCTTATTGATGACTATTCTTATTTTTTCTCTTTGATGAAGCTGGTCAAGAATTGTGTAACAGACCTTTGCATTGTTGAGAGAAAGCATTTCATTATTATATATAAGAAATATTTCTTCGCAGTTTTCACAGGCGGTTATTGTTGTGTCATTGAAAGAAGACGGCAAATCGATAATGATATATTCATAGTAGGGGCGCATGATATCGATTATTTTCTCAATATGCGCCGCTGTAACAAACTCGGCATATTCCGAGCTTTTCGGAGCGCAGAGAACGCTCATTCCCGTGCTGTGTTCAACAGAAAAGCTGTTGATATTTTCAATTGTTATGCCGCCTCTGTCCTGAACAAGGTCAACTATTGAGTTTTTGGTGTCAAGGTCAAGTGCCATGAGCACATCGCCGAATTGCAGGTCAAGGTCAAGGAGCATGACTCTTTTTCCGGCTCTTGCAAGCTGGGCGGCAACGCCTATTGCAAGCGTTGTTTTTCCCGTGCCGCCTTTTCCGCCGAAGAATCCGATTGCCTTGCAGCGCACCTTTTTCCCTTCGTTTGTGTCAAGCACTCTTTGCTGTTCAAGCTCATAAACCGTTTTTATGTTTGCGGAGAATTCTTTGGGTTCGATTCCGTCAATCGGGAGAACTTTTCTTATTCCGTATTGCGCCGCCTTATTAACAAGCTCAACGCTTATTTTGTCGTTTGCAAGAATTACTATCATTCCTCTTGCAACCGTAAGCAAATCCTGAACGAAATTGAAAACCGTGTCGGGAACATCTCCTCTGACCGCGCAAAGAACTATTTCGGGGTATTTATTGACTGTTTTGGTCTTTCCTTCCGCTGTGAATCCCGAATAACCGCTGATTGCAAATGCTTCATCGGCTACGAGGTTTTTTATCTCTATCCTTAAATCAAGGTCATCGGACAAAACAAGTAAATTCATTTTTTCCATAGCAGTTTCATCTCCAATCCGTTAGGTTCGGATTATTCCATTCACCTTATCAGCTTGCTTTTGTTGTTGGGGGAGAGGTTGTTATTTCACCCATGCCGTAGTTTGTTTGCGGAACTTTGTTTCTGCTCTCGGGAACGGAAATCTTTTCAATCTCGTTTGCGATACCGTGGCTTTCCGCGTGAGAAACAAGAACTATTCTGAAGTTTTCGGGGCTGCTTTGTGCATCGGGAGCTTCAACAGACATGAGTTTCGGAATCTGTTCCTTTGTCAGCGCAAGGGTTATGACGGTGTATGAGGTTATTTCAACGCCTGTTTCTTGCTGAATATTCGAAACATAATCGCTTATTCTGATTACCTGAACCTTTTCAAGAAGCGGTTCGTTTGACGGCGAAACAGTGCTGTAGATGTTAACATAATCATATTCTTTCAGGAAATATGAAATCGCGTTTTCGGAATTAATGAAAATCGAATAACCGTACATTCCGTTTGAAAGCTCATACGACAAACGGTTTTGCGGCATTCCGTTACCGACTTCAGCAATTTTGCGTGCCATAAGCTGTTCGCCCTTGAAAATTTTATCTGTTGCCATATAACCGATTATATCGTTAACATTGCATACCGTGCCGTAGGAAACCGCTGTAACCGGCAGTTTTACAACCTGAAACATTGTTTCGGTAAGCACCGTATTTTCGTCTATATCCTCGAGCGCGATAAGCACCGATGCTTCATTAACGCCCGTAACTATCTTGCTTGTTTTAAGCTCATTTGCAAAAAAGTAAGTAGCGACGCCTGCCGCCAGAGCGATAACAACCGCTATAAGGTATATTTTTTTCATAACAGACAGTCACCTTCCTATGATTCAACTTTCATTATAACCGTTGAGGTTATTGTTTTTTCTTTTCCGAGAACCGTGCTGAGCACGGGGGTAAAAAATGATATATCCGCTTTCATGCTGACGGTTATATCGCCCGCAGTCGGGTCTGACGGTGATGAATAGCTAACCGCAATATCTATTCCGTCATTGGCGAAAACGGTTGTGGTTGTTTTTTCTATATGGCTGATTATCGAGGATGTGTCCGCATTTTCCGCAGTATTAACAACAGCATATCTTGCGCCTTCACGGCAGGCATTGTTGAGCGAAAGCTGATTGTAAAAGAGCCAGCCGAAATCGATGATTCCGCATAAAATCAAAAGGAATATCGGAAGAATGAGCGCGAATTCAACCATCGCCTGTCCGTCTTCGCCGTTCTTTCTTTTGTTTTTATTAAATCTCATTGTTTTCACCCCTGAACAAAGAGGGGTAAGCTCGCTCAGCGAGCGAACTTACCCCACGGATTAAAGTCGGAGGCCTAGCGGTCTTAGGAAGACAAGACTCACTGACAACTCCTTGGCTCACAGAACGACATGGCTACGATCCGACTTGCCGTTCT
>JAZNSX010000053.1:0-5256 GCA_045591425.1 Acutalibacteraceae bacterium
AGCTTTGCTTTGATGCCGTGCAGAAAGCTGATAAAATCATTTATCCGGAAGTTCTGATAAAAACAGAAAACGTTGTTTTCGGCGAAGGCACTATACAAGCCAGCCTGAAGCATCCGATAAAAGTATTGTAAAAGCAATAAAACATACAAATTTCTGAAAAAGCACGTAGTTGAGCTGCATCGTATTGCTTCAGGTTATGAAAAATTAAGTAAATAAGAATTTGACAAAGGAGTGTGATTGTATGAAATGTCCTTTTTGCGGCACAGAAATGCTTCACGGCTACTTAAATTGTGGCACAGCAATTTGGAGCGAAAGAAAACATAAAATAAGTACAAAACCCGACAGCAAAGAAAAATATGCGTTGCATTTGGAAGTTCCTATGATGTCCCCACATCAAATTGAGAGCGATTGCTGTCCAAATTGTAAGCGATTGATTATTGATGCATCTGATTACGAAAATAATCTTGGTTAATCAAATTCCAATTTGGAGAAAAGGAGGCTTCTCTATGAAATCAAAATGGAAAGATGTGCCCTTGATGCATAAGATTGTAACGATTATATCTATTGCAGTAAGTCTATCCATTGTTGTCTTGGGAATATTGCAAATATTTGAGATTTGGGTATATGCAATCAATGTATGTATTCCACTTATGGGTGCAGTTAATCTTTGCCAAGCATATATGCAATGGAATACGAACCGAAAAGTGGCGTGTTTTTGCATTGGCACGTCGATATTCATTTTTATCTGTGCAATCGTGGTGTTTTTTATCAAGTAACGGACGCAATGAGTATTCTAAATTCCAATTTATAAAACTGTTAACAAGCAAAAATCTGTAGGTGATGTATATGCGTACAAAGAAAGTTATTGTTCTGCCATACGATATAGCTTGGCAATCGGCTTTTGAAAAAATTAAGGGTGAACTTGAAGAAGCTCTTGACGGTTTAATCGTTGGCATTGAGCACGTCGGAAGCACCTGCGTAGAAGGAATGTCTGCCAAACCCTGCATTGATATTGATGTGATTATCAAGGATTATTCGGTGTTTGATGAGATTGTCAGAAGGCTCAGAGCTGTTGGATATATCCACGAGGGCGACCTCGGCATCAAGGACAGAGAAGCATTCAAATACGCAGACAAGCCACATTTGATGATGCACCATTTGTACGTATGTCCGCAGTATTCTGAGGAATTGCATCGTCATATTACATTCAGAGATTTTCTCCGAAGCAATCCCGAAGCGGTTAGAAAGTATAGCTTGACAAAAGAAAAAGCCGCTGAATTATTTCCCGATGATATAGACGGATACATAGAATATAAATCCCCATGCATCGAAGAACTGTATAAAGAATGCGGTTTGAAAGAATGAATGAACTGATAGCAGAGGAGAATTCAGATGAGAACGCTTGAATATAAAACAGATCTTTGTGTTATCGGCGGAGGTATGGCAGGGCTTTGCTGTGCTGTTGCCGCAGCAAGACACGGCATCAAAGTTGTTTTAATTCATGACCGCCCCATTCTTGGCGGCAATGCGTCAAGCGAAATCCGTATGTGGATTGGCGGCTGTCACGGAAAAGATAACCGTGAGGGCGGCATAATTGAAGAGATTATGCTTGAAAACTTTTATCAGAATCCGTCTCTTAAATATCCCCTCTGGGACAGCGTGCTTTATCAGAAGGCTATGGCGGAAGAAAACCTCACTCTCCTTCTCAATTCAAGCTGTCTTGACTGCACAATGGACGCAAACAAAATAACAAGCGTTAAAGCGTGGCAATCCAACGCTGAAACCTTTCATATTGTAAGCGCCGAATATTTTGCCGACTGCTCGGGAGATTCCGTTCTTTCAACCCTTACGGGTGCTGAATTTATGTACGGCAGAGAAGCAAAAAGCGATTTTGGTGAAACAATTCCTCCCGATGTTTCCGATAAAAAGACTATGGGTATGAGTTGCCTTTTTCAGATAAGGGAAACTGACCATCCCGCCCCGTTCATCGCGCCCGAATGGGCATATAAATACACTTCGGATGAAGATTTGCCGTTCAAAGACCACGACAGAGGCAATAACTTCTGGTGGATAGAAATCGGCGGTGAATGGGACTGCGTTCACGAGCCCGACAGATGCCGTGAAGAGCTGATTAAGATTTGCTACGGTGTTTGGGATCATATGAAAAATTACGGAGACCACGGTGTCGAAAACTGGGAGCTTGAATGGATTGGCTTCCTGCCGGGTAAACGCGAAAGCAGACGGTATATAGGAAAATACGTAGTGACCCAGAACGACGTTGAGTCTGAAGGCAGATTTGAAGATATAGTTGCTTATGCAGGCTGGAGTATGGACGATCACTTCCCCGAAGGCTTTTATTATACCAAAGGTTACCCCACAATTTTTCACCCCGCTCCCACCCCGTGGGGTTTGCCGCTGAGATGTATGCTTTCAAAGAACATTAAAAATCTCTGCTTTGCAGGCAGAAACATCAGCGTTACCCATACGGCATTAAGTTCTTCAAGAGTAATGGCAACCTGCTCGATTCTGGGTCAGGCTTTGGGAACCGCCGTTGCTCAGGCGATCAAAGACAACGTTGCACCCGAAAACGTTGATATAAACAAGCTTCAGCAAACCTTGATGGATGATGATTGTTATATCCCGTGGCATAACAGAAAATTATCCGAGCTCACGCAAAAAGCGAAGTGTTCAGCCGAAATAATCCGAAACGGAATTGACAGAGGCGAAGAAAATCTGTGGACGGGTAGCAAAAACGATGTTATCGAATACCGTTTTGACGCCGATACAGAAATAAGCGGAATCCGACTTGTTTTCGACAGCGACCTGAATCGCAAATATCATAATATGCCGTGCAACTATCCTTTGGTGCAGACAAAATTCAAATTGCCCCAAACGCTGATTAAGGAATACAAAATTCAGGGTATAGCCGAAAACGGCGATATAAAAGAAATCCACGTCACCGATAATCACCAGAGATTTGTGAAACATTCCGTTGATTGGTGCGTGAAAACAATCCGCTTTGTCCCGATATCCACTTTCGGCTCGGAACAGTTCAGGTTATTTGATTTTGAAATAAAATAAATTTTATCCGATAATCAAAACCCCCGGCCCAGCCGGGGGTTTTGATTGACAGCAAAAAACGCTTGTGTTATGATAAATTTCAATCAGACAAACAAGAATTTTTTGAGATAATTCCGTGGAGGTTTTATGGTTTTTTTATTGGTTGTTATATACGTTGCATTTATAGGTCTCGGAGTTCCCGATTCACTGATCGGCTCTGCCTGGCCTGCCATACATTCTGAAATGAATATTCCCGTTGAAGCGGTCAGCATTCTCACGTTTATCATTTCAGGCTGCACAGTTTTATCAAGTATGTTCAGCGCAGGAATTCTCAACAAGCTCGGAACTGCCAGAGTCACTGCTTTCAGCACGGCTATGACGGCTCTGGCTCTGCTCGGCTTCTCTTTTGCGCCGTCCTTTTGGTTTATGATTCCGCTTGCCGTTATCCTCGGACTCGGCGCAGGTGCGATTGACTCGGGGCTTAACAATTACGTTGCTCTGCATTTTAAAGCAAGCCATATGAATTTCCTGCATTGTTTTTACGGTGTTGGAGTATCGCTCAGCCCCTATCTTATGTCGCAGGCGTTGAGCAATACAGGATGGCGAAGCGGTTATCGCTATGCTTTTTACGTTCAAGCGGCAATCACGCTGCTCTTAATCATATCAGTTCCTATGTGGAAAAAGTCATCATCTGCCGAAGAAGCTGAAGAAGAAAGCAGTGTAAACCTCTCTCTTTTGCAAATGGCAAAAATGCCCGAAGTCCGTCAGGTATGGATTATTATGCTTGCAACGAACGCAATCGAATATGCCTGCGGAGTTTGGGGAAGCACATATCTTGTTGAAGAAAAAGGATTTGAGGCAAAACACGGTGCACTTGCTCTGACCGTATATTACGTAGGAATGTCAATAGGCCGTTTTGTCTCGGGCTTGCTTTCCGAAAAAATCAGCACGTGGAAACGCATCGTTATCGGCACAATAATTCTCGCACCCGCAATTGCAATTATGCTTCTCCCCCTGCACGGTGCGGTTACCGTTGCAGGTTTATTCCTTGTAGGCTTGGGCAACGGCTCAATCTATCCGAATATGATACACCTGACCCCTCACAATTTCGGAAAAGAAGCTTCACAGTCGATTATGGGCTCACAGATAGCATTTGCATATATCGGCGTTATGCTTGCACCGCCCGCGGTCAGCCTGATAAGCGGACTTTTCGGAATTAAAATATATCCCGTTCTGCTTGCAGTGCTCTATGTGATAATGGTTATTGCTCTTAAGTGCTTTGTAAACAGACTTAAAAAGCAGAATAAGTACAACGCAAACGTCTGAATTCTGAGGATGACTGATAATGAAACACAAAAATAAGTTTGACATAAACAGTTTTGTATCTCCCGATATTCTGCACTCCCCTGTATATGTATGGGTGTGGAATGACGTATGCAACTGCGAAATTATAGATGAACAGCTCATTGAGATGCAGAATCTCGGCATAAGAGCGTTTTACATCCTTCCCGAGCCGAAGAATTTCCGACCAGACAGTATGCCGACCAATCTTACACCCGAATATCTTTCTGATGAATTCTTTGAGCTTTGTGCTTATGCTGTCCGAAAGGCAGAAAAGCTCGGTATGCTTTGCTGGCTTTATGATGAGGGCGGCTGGCCTTCCGGCGGCGCTTGCGGAAAAGTTCTTAAGGACCATCCCGAATATGCAAGAGAAGTGCTCAAAACAAACGAGCGCACTTTATCTGCAGGAGACGTATACAAAAAATCAACGCCCGATGTTCTTGCGGCGTTTCTCAATAACGAAGAAATGATAGAAGACGGATATGAATCCGATTCTGACGCTATTGTTACCGAATACTTAACGAAAAAAGTAATCAACGGCAATACAGATTATCCCGATTTGCTCAACGTTGCCGCAACGCAATACTTTATTGAAATCACTCACGAAAAATACGCATCAGGTAAAAACGTTACAGCTGTATTCACAGACGAGCCGAAAGCATCGTCATCAGCGTTTAATAAAGAGCTTGCGGAGAAATACGAAACAGCTTACGGCGAATCAGTTTTGCCGTATCTGCCGCTGATTGCAGGTAACACAGTGCCGACAGAAGAAAACGTCCATATATTGCACCGCTGGTACGATTTATGCAGCAGAACGTTCTGCGAAAATTTTCTTATCCCGTGCAAAAAATGGGC
>JAZNSX010000054.1:0-3524 GCA_045591425.1 Acutalibacteraceae bacterium
AATTACACCTCTGAATTGAATAAAATTATACTCATATATTATACCAATTCTGAATAGCTTTTGCATCAAAAAATAAAGCGAAAGCTAAATTTATTTTTAAAAAATCTAAATACTTTAGCAAGTTCTTTTGCTTAATAAAATATTATTTATTGAATAATTTATGGATTTATGATATTATAAAAATGTTTACAAGCGATGTTTTTAGCAAAGAAAAGGAAAAGTTATTATGAAAGTTTTGAAAAAAATAATTTTATGGACACTTTTGGTGTTGTGCTCACTTGTTATAATTTCTTTGGGAATCATATTAATTTCCGAAAAGGATAATCTGACAAGAGATGATTTTCTATCAACCCTTGCAGTGTTTTTGATGTTTATTCCGATTGAAGTAGGCTTGCTTCTTGAACTGAATTTTTTAGGACTAAAAAATAAAATTCCTTTTATAAAATCATCAAAGGCTCGAAACCACATTTTAATTTGGAGCGTTATTTTTGCGATTTCACTTATATCTGTGATTTGTTGTTATTCGAATGTTAGTGAAGAATACAAGGATAAATTGACAGCAGAAAGTACATCTGCTGAGCTAACTTCAACTAATCAAACGACAACAAAATATACCGATTCAACCGCACAGTTAATTCCTTCAACGACACTTGCAACAACAGTTGTCTTGCAACCTGATAAAAACGAAATAATATCAGATGAGAATCCTTTGGTTTTTTATTATGATGATGCAAATTATACTGTTGGTGATTGTTCTTTTTCAATTGATGAGATAAGTGTAGTATCGCAGGGTAGTAGTAAAAAGAATGCAACTAACATTTACAGAATATATGGAAAGGTAAAAAACAATTCTTCAGAAACAACCGAATTTACAACTACAAAATATAACAGCTTTATAGTTGGTTCTTATTTTGAAGGTGATAAAGAAGTAAATATAGGTTATAATTCTCACACAAAATGGAAATCAGATAAGGAAAGTCAGAAATTTTCACAGTATTATTCTTTAGCTCCGGGCGAAGAAAGAGAATTTGCAGTTCAAGCATTGTATACGGGGTCTCCGAAAACCTATGACTACGCATTGGAAGATGTTGTATTTTATTTCTGTAACAATGATGATTTAATGGAAATATCATTCGAATGAATATCAAACAATAAAAACGGCAGAGAGATTATTTCTCCCTGCCGTTTGTCATATTTGATGAATGCTAACCGCTGCTTTCAACAAACGTATCATAAGTAAACCTTGCGCCGAGGCGGAAGCCTAAGATGAACCCGTCTGCGATGCTGAAGGCTAAAAACTCGTTGTATGAGTTAACATACTCTGCAAACAAATCTTTTTCTTCGCCGTTCAGCTTTGCTGTGAGTAGTTCTTCTTTTTCGGTGAGTGCGTTCAGCATCTTTTTCAGTTCCTTATTAAGTTCAGAGTTGCACGCCTGCGGCTCAATGTTGCCGTAGTAGAATTCTTCGATGAATCCTGACATTTTGAAAACCTCCGTAAACTATTGATATTGCGGTTTCACCGTTTAACTGTAAATCAATTCTGCGTTGACGATTTCTTCGGCACGGTTGCGGATGCTGTTCATACGGGCAACCCAAAGCATCTGGTTTTCTTCTTTCAGCTTTTCGGTTACACCTTCAGTTTTTGCCATTTGCTCGGTTAGTCTGTCGAGCATTTCGGTTGCCTGTTCATTAATCTCGGCAAGGTGGCTGTTGAGCTTCCAACTGAGAACGAGCTGATTGAAAAGAAATTTCTTGTGCTCTTTGATATAGTTGAGCCGCTTTCTGCCCCATATTCCTATCGGCTTGTTTTCCGTTTCGGGGAGCTTCAGGTCGGGGATGTAATAATCACCGACGAGAGTGTAGCTGATACCTGTTGCTTCGTTGACAATATGCTTTTTCATTTTTGTTACCTCCTGTGTATTCCGTTTTGTTTTGCATTTTCGCTTGATTTTGTTCTCCGTTCGTCGGAGTAGGGGGCGGTGAGTCTGAAACCGAATCTGCCTTTTTCAATTTCAAATCTCAAGCCGCCCTGACCGTCATCATCAAACTGACGGCAATGCCCGGGATGTTTTTTTGCGTATGCTGTCAGTCGGTTTTTGAGGTCGGTGTTGTGTGTGTAAATCTCTACAATCGGACTTTCTTCATTGAAATAGACCTCTGTGTGCTTCTGCCTTTTCTTCAATCCTGTCCTCATTAAATTCCTCCTTCCTTGGGAAAATAGTGTGATTTTTGTGTATTTATTTCGTCTCTAAAGCTGTAAAAGTGAGGTGGTTTTCCGATAGCAACAGCCCAAACGATGCAGAGTTCATTTGAACTGTTGCTATTCGGAATTTTGCAATTTTTACAGCTCTTGCAGTTATCTTTCTCGTGAGTTGTCACGGGTTTTGTGACGGGTATGCGGAATGCTTTTCTCGGGTTGTAATATTTTTCTGATGAATTCTCTGACAATTTCCGGTGAGCGTTTTAATGCCGCAATGAACTCCTTGGTCTGCTCATAAAGAGCTTCGTAACGACTGTGCCAGATGTCGCTGCCTCTTCTTGCGGTTGCAAGGTCATCCTTCAAACGGGAAATCTCACTTTCCTGAATTATGCTTTTCTTTGCCTGCTCTTTCAGATAAGTACATTCATCTTTTGTCATTTCAACCTTGCCGAAAAAGGTTGTTTTGCCGATGTCTTCTATCTCGTGAAAATTCCGTTTCATCGTTTTGCGGACTTTGGTTTTTTCTTCGAGGGACTCCAGATTTGATTTGCTTTTCTTAATCTGATTTTGTAATTTTTCAAGACGTTCCGTTTCTTTTTTTACCTTGAACTGCGTGACGGTAAGATGTTCTTCCGAGCTTCCACGCTCGCCACGCTGCACATCATCGTAGCCTGCTTTTCGCATATATTCGTAGAAATCATCCTGCAGAACGCTGTAGGATTTTTTGAGAACGGGCTTACCGTTCTTCTGTAAAATCGGGTCGCCATTTTCATCGAGAGCAGGTTTTGAAATCCATTTTTTACTGCTGCTTACCTGCATAATTTTTTCCTTGACCGTGCCTCGGAGGCTTTCTTCCTTGCACCGTTTTGACCAGAGAATTTCTTTTTCGACAACGGGAATATACACGACGTGCAGATGATAATGGTAAACATCTTCTCCGAGTGCTTCGGACATTGCCTTGTTTCTTTCGTCGGCGTGCATGACTGCGGAGAGAATATATTCTTCACCGCCAACGATTTTTATTGCCGCTTTGTAAGCATCCTCATAGAATTTTTTTGCGAACTCATAACCGCCGTGATTGTAAAAGTAAGCGGAGTTGACATCGAAAATCAGTTCTCCGTATTTGTTTGCATCGGGCTTCAGACCTCTTGTGGAAATGATTTTTTCTTCGAGCATTTTATTAAAAATGTTTTCGTAAGTGTCGTTCGGTTTTTTGAAGTGAACATTGAACGGAGTCATTTCCGTGACGATATCGGAATTCACATAAGACTCTTTTTCACGTTCATTGTGTCGCTGAACATTGGCTATTTTTCCGTCTGCAAGA